>JBBQVL010000049.1:0-33468 GCA_038211615.1 Hyphomicrobiales bacterium | reverse complement strand
CAGGATCGACGAGGGCGTAAAGGTTGTTCCTTTGCTCGGCATGGTACCGCCGTTATCGGGCCGATCAATAGTTGCAAACGACAACTATGCTCCGGTCGCTCTCGCCGCGTAAGCGGTTTGGGTAACGGAAATCAAGCCCTGCGGGGTTAGCACTTCGCAGGCGGGGTCCGGAGGCACCTGGCAACAGAAGCCTCCACTTCCCTCCCCTGATTTTCGACACCGCACGCCCCTAGAGCCGCGGCATCTCCAGCCGCAGGCTGACGTCGACTTTCGAGCGGCATGCCTGGTTGACGCGCAGGTCGCCGATCGCGCTGATCAGCATGAAGGCGTCGGCCGGCGACAGGCCGTGCCGATCGCCGAGATCCGCCATCATCTCCCTCACCACGATCTCCGATGCGCCCTCGAAGGTCGGCGCGGTCGCGATCGCCACGAACCGGTCGGGTGTCTCCAGGCGCGGCCAGCGTTGCGCGGGCGCGTCGCCGAGGCCGATCCGGACGGTGACGCGGGCGCCGATCTCCACGCCGGTCCCGGAAACTTCGCCGTCGCCCATCGCCGCGTGCACGTCGCCGATGTAGAGGAGCGCGCCTTCCACCTGCGCGCGGAGGATCATGCGGCTGCCGACCGCGGCGAGGATGGTGTCGATATTGCCGCCGTGGTCGCCGACATAGGCCGTGCCGACCGCCTCGCCTGCCGGCGCGACGCCGATGACGCCGACCATCGGGCGGACGGGAAAGCTGAGGTTGCCGAAATGCACCAGGCCGTCGCGCACCTCGCAGATCTTCGCGATCGCACCCGGCACGAGGTCGCGCACGACCCCCATGTCGGGCTTGACGAGCACAAAGCCCGCCGGGTCGAGGTCGATGCCGAGAATATCGACAACGATCGCGTCCCCGGGGCGGGCGCCCCGGATGTAGATCGGGCCGGTGGCGGGGTTGGTCTTCGGGAACCGGTCGCGGAAATCCGGCGCCGTCTCCTCCGCCTGATCGGCGCGCTTCAGCCGGCCGCCGCGCGCGTCGTGGGTCTCAACCGTCACGACCGCGCCGGGGTCCACCACCAGACGCGGCGCGGCATCGCGGTCGAGCGCATAGCAAACGCTGTCGCGGGTCAAAGTTTGGTCGGCCGCTGGCCGCATGGCGGGATTATCCATTTTCTGACGCCTCATCGCTCACAGGCCGGGGGGCTCCCCTACGATCTAGCGCCCTTGCGCAAGACGGGAAATCGGTGCCGCACGGATTGTCCGGACGCCGCACGGGTCGTTGTTGCAAGCTTGCCGCTCGGCGACTAGGTTCCTGCGCCATGGCTGAAGACCTGATCCGCTACGACGTGCTCGCGCAGGAGGCGCTCCGCGGCCTCGTGAAGAAAGTGCTGATGGAGGTGGCGCAGGCCGGCCTTCCGGGCGAGCACCACTTCTTCGTGACCTTCAACACGCAATATGCGGGCGTGCGTATCTCCTCGCGCCTCATGGCCGAATATCCGGGCGAGATGACCGTGGTGCTGCAGCACCAGTTCTGGGACCTCACCGTCACCGATTCGGCGTTCGAGGTCGGCCTGTCATTCAAGGGCGTGCCGGAGAAGCTGCACGTGCCGCTGCGCGCGATCACCAGCTTCGTCGATCCGCATGCGAGCTTCGCGCTGAAATTCGACGTAGCCGCAGACGCGGTGGCGGAGGGAGCGGCGGACGGAGCGGAAGCCGGGGTCGCGGAGACGCCGGCCGCCGAGGCTGCACCGACGCCGATCGCCGCCGCCGAAGCCGGCAAGAAGGTGGGGGGCAGGAAATCCGCCGCCAAGGACCCCAAGGAAAAGGCCGGCGAGCCCGGCAAGGCGGCGGTTGTATCGCTCGACGCGTTCCGGAAAAAGAACGTCTGACGGGATAGCCATGACGAAGATGCGCACGGAGACCGATTCCTTCGGTCCCCTCGACGTGCCCGGCGACAGGTACTGGGGCGCGCAGACCGCGCGTTCGCTGATGAACTTCCGCATCGGCACCGAGACCATGCCGGTGCCGCTGATCCGCGCCTTCGGCATCATCAAGCGCGCCGGCGCGCTCGCCAACCGGGATCTCGGCAAGCTCGATCCGCGCCTCGCCGATGCGATCGCGGCGGCGGCGCAGGATGTGATCGACGGCAGGCTCGACGACAATTTCCCCCTCGTCGTCTGGCAGACCGGCTCCGGCACGCAGACCAACATGAACGCCAACGAGGTGATCTCGAACCGGGCGATCGAGATACTCGGCGGCGCGCTCGGTTCGAAGCAGCCGGTGCATCCGAACGACCACGTCAACCTCAGCCAGTCGTCGAACGACAGCTTCCCGACCGCCATGCACATCGCCGCGGCCGAGGCGATCGTGCAGGACATGCTCCCGGGCGTGGAGAAGCTCCGCGCCGCCCTGAGCCGCAAGTCCGACCAGTTCGCGCACATCATCAAGATCGGGCGCACCCACACGCAGGATGCGACGCCGCTGACGCTCGGGCAGGAATTCTCCGGCTACGTGGCGCAGGTCGAATACGGCATCCGGAGGGTCAAGGAGGCGACGGAGTATCTCTTCGAGCTGGCGCAGGGCGGCACCGCGGTCGGCACCGGGCTCAACTGCCCGCCGGGCTTCGCCGAGCGCTTCTCGGAGATCGTGGCGGAGATGACCGGGCTCCCCTTCCGCACCGCGCCGAACAAGTTCGAGGCGCTGGCGGCGCACGACGCCTATGTCTTCGTGCACGGTGCGCTGAACACGCTCGCCGTCTCGCTCTTCAAGATCGCCAACGACATCCGCTTCCTCGGCTCGGGCCCGCGCTCGGGGCTCGGCGAACTCAGCCTTCCGGAGAACGAGGCGGGCTCCTCGATCATGCCGGGCAAGGTCAACCCGACGCAGTCGGAGGCGATGACCATGGTGTGCGCGCAGGTGTTCGGCAACCAGACCACGATCACCGTCGCCGGCAGCCAGGGGCATTTCGAGCTGAACGTCTACAAGCCGGTCATGGCCTACAACATGCTGCAGTCGGTGCGGCTGATCGGCGACGCCTGCGCCTCCTTCGCCGACAATTGCGTCGTCGGCATCAAGGCGAACGAGGAGCATATCCGCGCGCTCATGCAGCGATCGCTGATGCTGGTGACGGCGCTCACTCCGAAGATCGGCTACGACAACGCGACCAAGGTCGCGAAGACCGCGCACAAGAACGGCACGACGCTCCGCGAGGAGGCGGTCAGGCTGGGCTTCGTCACGGGCGAGGAGTTCGACGACATCGTGCGCGCCGAAAAGATGATCGGGCCGCGCTGAGGGCCGCGGAACGGATGGCCGAGATCGTCAACCTCCGCCAGTCGCGCAAGCGCAAGCGGCGTGCCGACAAGGAGCGCACCGCCGAGGCTAACCGCATCGAGCACGGCCGGCCGTCGTCGGAAAAAGCGCTGACATCGGTCGCCCGCGGCCTCGAAGCAAAGCGCCTCGAAGGCCATCGCCGTGCGCCGGCCAATCCGGCCGACGGCGAAGACTGATCCGGAACCGCGACGCGGCGATGATCCGGAAGCGCTCGGTCAAGCTCAGGCGGCACGCTACCAGCGTCTCTCTCGAGGACGAATTCTGGGACGAACTGAAGCGGATGGCCGACACCGCCGGTCTGTCCCTCACGGCGCTGATCGAGCGAATCGATGCCGAGCGGCCGGGGGAGAACCTCTCGTCGGCGCTGCGGCTCGCGGTCCTCGCCGACCTCAGCGCCAACCGTCCGGGGCGCACCCCGATCAGCGAATCTTGACGATCGTCCCGTTCGGCAGGGTGCGGAACTGGCTGCCGAAAGTCTCGGCGGGCGTCGGCGCAGCCGGAGGCGGGATCGGCGGGATCACCGGCGCTGCCGCGCGCGGAGTGCTTTGGGCCCGGGGTGCGGGCGGCGGGGACGACGGTTGGACGGGTGGCTCGATCGGCGGCAGGTCGGGACCGGTTTCCACGGCATTGGGACTGTCCGGCGCTGGAACAGGATCGAGCAACGTCGGGGAGAGCACTGTCGGAGCGGGTGCGGGAGTGGTGGGTGCCGGTATGGGCAGAGCGGGCACGTCAGGAACAGGTGCAGTGGGAATTGCCGGCAAGGCGCCCAGTTCCAGATCACGACGGTCCGCAATCGCCGAGCGCCGCTCCTCGTCAGCCTGCCGGCGGGCGGCCTCCGCGGCTTCCAGTTGTTCGATCTGGCGCTGCAGATAGCGACTGCGCAGGCGATTGATCAGCGGATCGAGGTCGACCTTGCGCTGCGGGGCGGCGATCGACCCGGAGAAATGCACCTGCACGGAGGGCTGCGAGGCTTCGTCGCCCTCGCCGACCGCGCGCACCGCCCAGTCGCTCGCCAGACTGAGCGCATTCAGATCGAGCTTGCCGCCGGCGAGGATCGTCGTCGTGGCGTCCGCGAGCGACACGGTCGGCACCGCGACCACGCCGTCGGATATCGAGAATGCCCCGGCCGCGCGGCCGAAGGCGAGAGCGCCCGATCCGAACAGTTGCGCGAAGGTCTCGCGCGCCTCCGTCTCGTCCGGCTCCTTGTCTCCCTCGGCAGAGGCCATGACGGCGGTCAGCGCCCCGGCATTCAAGGCGTTGAGCCTGCCGTCGTCGACCGAAAAGGATCCGCTCCCGCCGAGCGTCGCCACGATACCGGAAAGGCTGCGCCCACGGCCGGCCGCCTCGATCGACAGATCGAGCTTGCCGGAGACCGCCGGCAGGCCCCCCTCCTCCCAGACCAGCCCCTGCAGATCAGCTCCGGCGAGGGCGCCGCGGAGTGTCATCTCCGCATCGCCATCGTGGACGGTCGCGGCGATCGCGCCCTTCAACATGCCGCCGGCGAAATGCGAGTCGACCAGATCGAGATGCAGCGTGCCGGCGGAGAGCGCGAAATCGATCCGCGCATCCGTTGCAGGCAAGGGCATTCCGAGATCCAGCGTCGCCGCATTTATGCTGAGGTCGATTCCGACGTTCGGCGGGAGCGGGCTGGCGAACGGCGTGTCGGACCAGCCCTCCAAGCCGACGCCCGGCTCGCTCCCAACAGCGAGCGACGCCAGAAACGGGAGCGAGGCAGCTTTCAGGTCCAGAGCGCCGGAGAGCGCAATGTCCGGAGCGAGGGTCGCCTGGAGAACGCCCCCGACTGACTGGCCGGCGAAGGAGCCTTGATCGATCGCCAGGCTCACGCTCGCGCCGGAATAGTCCAGCCGCCCCGCCATCGAGGCGGCGTGCCCCTCCCCCACACCTGGTACTGCCGCCCCAGCGAGCAGGAGCAGTGGGTCGATGTCTGCGCTCTCCGCCTTCAGCGGCCCGGAAAGCGACAGGGCGCCGTCGTTCAGCGTCGTCTCGGCGGCATAGTCGAAATCGACGCCGGCGATGGTTCCCTTCGCGCCCAGCTTGCCTGCCGCCGCAAGCCTTCCTTCGAAGGTCGCGTCGACCGTCAGCGGGGCGGAATGCATGGGCAGAGGATGCAGGCCGATCTGCCGCAGCACCTGAACGCTGTCCTCGCCATCGGCGTGGAGGGCAACCTTCCCGGTGAGGCTGGCGGGATTGTCGGGCGCGCCCTGACCGTCAGCCTCCAGCGTCACATGCGTGCCGGCGAAGCTTCCGGTAACGGAGAGCGCCAGCCTTTCGTCCGCCGCGCCGCTCTCAGCCGACACTTCGGCATTGACCGGCGAGAGGATAGGCGCGACCGCCTTCAGATGGCGCGCGATGCGGCTCTCGGGTGCGAGGCTCGCGAGAAAGTCCGCCGCGCCCTGGAAATTAGACGCCTTGACCGTCGCCTCGATACGGCCGGAGGGTTTTCCGAGCGGGTCGCGGATGCTGCCGAGGGCATCGATGCTCGCCCCGGCCAGGTCAGCCACCGAGAGCTTTCTGAGGTTGAACTCTCCGCCCTCCAGCCCGCCGTCCACGACGACCGACTTCGCCTCGACGCCCCCGGCGCTCAAGACGTCGGCGCTGAGCGACAGGGTCATCTGCTCGACATTCCCCTCGGCGACGGCCTTGCCCGCCAAAAGCTGGGCGAGCGCCCGCGTCTCCACGAGGTCGGCGCGCTCGGCGGAGAGATCGACGTTCACAATGAGCTTCCCTGTCTGTGAGAAGCGATGAACATCGAGAGCACCCCGCATGCTCCCCGTGGCTGTCGTCGCGACAAGATTGGAGAAGCGCTCTGCCTCGGCGCCGAAATCGAGATCGGCCTCGAGCGAGAAACGACCGATCTTTGCGGCTGACCCGATCTCGCCGCGCCACCAGGCCGCGAAGGGCGCCGGCCGTCGCGACGCAATCTTCCCGTGTCCGCGAAAGGCGGGAGGATCGAGGCCCAGCGTCCCGCTGAAATCGACCTGCGTCTCGCCCGGCAGCGTGGCCGAGAGATTCTCGACCTCCCAGGCGAAGTTCGCCGTGGCGAGATCGATGCTGACCCCCTCGATGACGCTGCCGCCGAGCACGACACCCTGCGCCCCGAGGTGAAGCTTGCCGGGCAACGGCGGCAGCTTGACCAGCGGCAGCGCCTCCGTCAGCGCGGAAAGCGCCGCCGCGATGGAGAGAGGATTTGTCGCGCCGCCGCCCAGCGTCTTGTCGAGGTCGATCTGGCGCGCAGCGAGCGAGGCCACGAAGCGCGGATCGGCGCCAAGCTCCATCTTTCCCGAAGCCTCAAGGACCAGCGGCCGTCCTGTGCCGCCGTAGGAGACCTGCATCTTGTCGATCTTCAACTCAGCGGGCGTGAGCTCGAATTTCCCGCTGGAACGAAGATCGGCCCAGGGCGAGCGTGGCGTCGCCGGGTCCTTCGGCAGCAGGCCTTCGAGCGTGGCGATGCCGTCGTATTTCGCCGCCTTCGCGCCTGGAAAATGGTAGGTTCCATCGAGCAACAGGGCGACAGGAAAATCCGGCGAGCGAGCCGAGATCTTCGCTGCGATCGCGCCCTCCGTCAGGCGGCCAAGTCCGACGCTGAGCGAGACCGGCTTGCCGTTGACCTGCATGTCGGCGGTCAACCGGCCAGGCCCCAGCAGGGAATCCGCCTCCACGACGGCGTCGATCCCGTCCGCCTGCCAGTTCCGGCCGGTGGCGCTGTCGCTCAGCAGCGCCGAGCCCCCGTTCACCTGCAGGCGCTCCAGCGAAATCCGGTCCGGATCGAGCCGCCACCCGCCGGCAATATCGTCGGGGTTTGCCGCGAGGCGCGCGATGTCGAGGTGAAATTGTGGCCGGTCGATCGTCATCTGGATGATGCGGACCTGACCCTCCAGCAGCGGCGCCAGGTCGATCTCGGCGCGAAAGTGCTCCATCTCCACATCGGGCGCGGCCGGGTCGCCGACGCGGATGTCGGTGAAGCTGACAACCGGCGTCGGCAGCAGCCGCACATCCACCTTGCCAGCGATCGTGACCGGGCGGCCGACATAGCCAGTCGCCTCGCGCTCGAAGGATTGGCGGTAGGCGGTCCAGTCGACGAAATGCGGCCCGATCAGCGCCGTGAACAGGATCAGGATGATGAGAATGCCGGCGCCAATGAAGAACTTGCTCAGCGCGGAACTCCTTCGAGCGTTTCGAACTAGCTGCCCATCCGGACGATCTTACCCGGATTCATGATCCCGAGGGGGTCGATCGCCTGCTTGATGGCGCGCATCATTTCAATCGCCGGGTTGCCTAGCTCCTCCTCAAGAAAATGCATCTTCCCCTGCCCGATCCCGTGTTCGCCGGTGCAGGTGCCGTCCATGGCGATGGCGCGCTCGGCGAGGCGGGCGAGAAGCTCGTCGCAGGCCCGCACCTCGGCCGGATCGTTGGTGTCCACCAGCACGCTCAAGTGAAAATTGCCGTCGCCGGCGTGGCCGACGATCGGCGCCACGAGCTTCAGCCGGGCGAGATCCGCCTTCGTCTCCATCACGCAATCGGCGAGGCGCGAGATCGGCACGCAGACGTCGGTCGCCAGGATATTGACGCCGGGCCGCAGGTTCTTCACCGCGAAATAGGCGTCGTGGCGGGCCTGCCAGAGCTTCTGCCGGTCCTCCTCGCGGGTCTCGAAGCGAAAGCTGCCGCCGCCGAACTCCGCCGCGATAGCCCCGAATTCCTCCGCCTGCTCCGCGACGCCCGCCGGCGTCCCGTGGAATTCGAGAAAGAGCGCCGGCGTCTCCGGCAGGTCGAGCTTCGAATAGAGGTTGGAGGCGCGGATCTGCATCTCGTCGACAAGCTCGATCCGCGCGACGGGGATTCCGTACTGGATGGTGGCGATGACGGTCCTGCAGGCCGACTCGACGTCCGGGAAGGCGCAGGTCGCTGCGGAAATCGCCTGCGGTATGCCCTGCAGACGGAGCGTCAGCTCCGTGATGATCCCGAGCGTGCCTTCCGCGCCGATGAGCAGCCGGGTCAGGTCGTAGCCGGCGGCGGTTTTCCTGGCACGGTTGGCGGTCTTCACCAGGGATCCGTCGGGCATCACGGCGGTCAGGTTCAGCACATTGTCCTTCATGGTCCCGTAGCGCACGGCATTGGTACCGGAAGCGCGGGTGGAGGCCATGCCGCCGAGAGTCGCGTCGGCGCCGGGATCGATCGGAAAGAAAAGCCCCTGGTCGCGGAGATGGGCGTTGAGCTGCTTGCGGGTGACGCCGGGCTCGAGCACGCAATCGAGATCCTCGGCGTGAACGGCGAGGATGCGGTTCATGTGCGTGAGATCGACCGAGATCCCACCGGAGGGCGCATTCAGATGGCCTTCAAGCGACGAGCCGGCGCCGAAGGGGATGATCGGCACGCGGTGGTCGGCGCAGACCCGGACGACGTCACGCACCTCCTCGGTGCTCTCGGCAAAGATCACCGCGTCCGGCGGCTGATTGGTTAGCCAGGTCATTGTGTGGCCATGCTGCTCGCGCACGGACCTCGCTTCGCTCAGGCGTTCCCCGAAGCGTTGTTTCAGCACGCCGATCGCCACCGCGATCCCGTTCTCGTTGCGCTCCGCCAACACAGCCATTCCCATCGGATAAGAGGCTCCCTCGCACGCACGCCGACCCTCAGCATCACTCCAACGGCAGCCAAAAGGCCAGAGGTGAATCGAACTCAGGCATGCGGCGACCTTCTACGGCGGAATTGCCGCGGGTTTGCGCCGCCGCGCACACTATCCGGCGTGTGTCACGAATAGTGGTTACGGATCACCGAGGCTGCGATTTCGGGTGAATCGATCACCCCGACAACATCATCGGGCCGCGGCACCGCGCCGGCGGCCCTCAGCACGATCGCAAAGCTCCGCGCGCGACGGCTCATGCGCGAGATGACAGTGTTGAGGATGCTCTCCTCCGGCGTGATGACAAAATCGTCGGAGACGATGTCGCGCAGCGTCTGACCGCTGTCTGCCGCCGGCACATAGGGCACCGCCGCAAAGCGGACGAAGCCTGCAATGCGCCCTTCGTCCGCGACGACGATATGCCGCCCGGCGCTGCCTGACACGGCGCTGAGTGCCTCGGCGACGGGCGTATCGACGGGCAGGACGACGAAATTGCGGCTCATGATGTCGCGCGCCTGCTGCACAAGATACATGTTGGTGTGCCGGATGGTCGGAATCGGGCGACCACGGTTGCGAAGCTTGATCGTGTAGATGTTCTCGGTGATCAGCGCGCGCCTGATCCCGACGGCAAGCGCCACCGTCAGCACCAGCGGCACGATGACGTTGTAGTCGCGGGTCATCTCGAAGATCATCACGATCGCCGTCATCGAGGCGCCGGTCGCGCCGCCCACCATGGCGCCCATGCCGACCACGGCATATTCGGTCACCGAAAAATGCCCGGTCGGAAAGATCATCTGCCCAAGCGTGCCGAGCGCTGCGCCGAGCGTTGCTCCAATGAACAGCGAGGGAGAAAAAACGCCGCCGGATGCGCCGGATCCGAGGCTTATCGTCGTCGCAAGCAGCTTGCCGATGCACAGCGCGGCAAGCACAAGCACGGTCGTCGGCGTTCCGTCCACAACGGCCTGGATGGTCGAGTAGCCGACGCCCGCCGTCTGCAAGTGGCCGGTGGTGAGATAGAAACCGTAGGCGAGAATCCCGACCAGCAGCATGCCGATGACATTCTGCGTGTAGGCGTTGCCGGGCAGCTTGGGAAAGATGTCCTCGCTGTAAGCGAGTACCCGGATGAAAGCCCAGGAGACGAAACCAGCCGCGACGCCGAGGATGACGAAACCCAGAACCTCGATGCCGTCGAACGGCGATGCCGGCGGCAAAGCCGCATCCGGCACGAAGAACGCCGGATCGAGACCGAAAACCAGGCGACCGATGGAGGTGGCCGTCGCAGTCGCCACCACGACCGGCAGAAAGGTGCGATTGCTGACTTCCGGCAGGAGTAACTCGACGGCGAAGAGCACGCCGCCGAGTGGGGTATTGAAGGTCGCGGCGATCCCGGCGCCCGCACCGGCCGAAAGCAATATGACCTTCTGCCAACTTGCGAGACCCAGCATGCGGGCGAGCGTCGAGCCGAATGATGCGCCGATCTGGATGATCGGCCCTTCGCGTCCGACCGAAGCGCCGCTGCCGATCGAGATCGCCGAGGCGATCGACTTCACGACGGCCACGACGCCGCGCACGTCGCCCTTGTTGTGATAGATCGCGTACATGACCTCCGGCACGCCGTGCCCCTTGGCTTCCGGCGCGAACGTCTTCACCAGCCACACCACAACCAGCCCACCGACGACCGGCGCAAGGATGACGAACGGCCCCCAGGGATTCGAAGGATCGTAGTGGTTGGCGTCGCTGGTAAGACCGAAAGTCCGCAGAAAGAAGAGGTTGTGCACGACGGCGATCATGGCCCGGAAGATCACCGCCCCGACCGCCGCGACGATACCGATGGCCACCGCAAGCAGGCAGAGCGTTGGCACGCTGACCGTCCTCTCGGCCGGCGTGGAATTGGTGTCGGGGGCGGCCGATTGCTCCGTCTCGACCGGGGCGTGTGTCACGAGGTAAACCTTCCGATCTTGCGGGCGCCGGCCGCTCCGCGTCCAGGCCAGTCGAACCGCGAAATGTTGCGCAAATCCGGGCGTATCTGTCGCGCCCGTCCTGACGCGCGCCCGCCATGCCGTCAACCCCCGCGCCACGCTGATCGGCGGTGCAAGGCAGGCGGTGCGCGTGTAGCATCATCGGGCTCTGGAGCGGTTCATGACATGAGCGATTCTGCGCTGACGCATCGGCTGGCTCTCCCCGCTGACCTCCCGGCGCTGCGCGACCTGATGAACGCGGCGATCGAGGCGCTGCTCGGCGCATTGCTCGACCCCGCGCAGGTCCTAGCGAGCCACGCCATCATGGGTCTCGACACGCAGCTTGTGGAGGACGGCACCTATTTCGTGGTGGAGGCCGGCGGCCAGATCGCCGGCTGCGGCGGCTGGAGCCGGCGTCAGACGCTATATGGCAGCGACCACACGAGCGGACGCGATTCCGGCCTGCTCGATCCGGCGAAGGACGCCGCGCGCATTCGCGCCATGTATACACACCCGGCATTCGCGCGGCGCGGCGTCGGCCGTCTCATCCTTGCGCTCTGCGAGGAGGCCGCGCGGCGCGAGGGATTCTCCCGCGCCGAACTGGTCGCGACCTTGGCCGGCGAGCCCCTCTACCGCGCCAGCGGATATGGCGGCGAGGATTACTTCACCGACGACCGCGGCGGCGCGCCGGTGCCGCTGCTGCGGATGAGCAAGGCGCTCTAAGGCCGCCGGGCTAGCGGACCTTCCGGGCAGCGATAAATGAGCCGGCCGCCGATCGAACAGCTTCCGGCCGCGGTCTTCTCTTTGCACATGCGGCCGGTGTCGCGTTCGTGGCCTGGCGTGTCATTCTGGTCGGTCGACCTTTCATCCCGGTTTGAACCAAGGCCGTGCCCGGCCGACCCGGGGGGAGCCTCAGGGACACGACTGGTTAGTCGCCTTCGGTGTTCCGTAGTTCGATCCGGAATAAAACTGGCTGCTGAAGCACCAGTTCGCCAGATTGTCATTGGTGACCGTATCTGGTGCGCTCGGCTGCAGGCTGAATGCATGCCCATCGACCCAGGTTGTCCCGGTGAAATTGACCGTATCGATGACGATAGTTCCCCGTTTGATGGTCAGGCTGCCCCCGGAGTTGACCAATGGCAGCGAAAAGACGCAGGTCACGGGCGGAAGGTTGTCGTTCGCACTTGGATCCGCACTCCGCGCAAAGATCGCAAATGCTCCCGGAAGCACAGCGCCATTGCAGGTGATAGCCTGCGAGGTCGATGCGGTGCTGACAGTCAGCCCACTCAGGTTCACCGACTTCTGGGTCGGATTGAAGAGCTCGAACCATTCCTGCGAAGCGTCAGTGTTCGGGCCCCCCGGGTTTGCCATCACTTCGTTGATCACCAGTTCTCCCAGAACAGGTGGGAGTCCTGCATCACAACTCGCGATCAGATTGAAGGCGGCATCGGCCAGCACTCCGCTCTTGTTGAGCGCAAAAATTTGCAAGCCCTTGGTGCCGACCAGCCGCAACGATGTTTGGCCACCCTGTATCCCAGTAATGCCAGAGACAAACGTACAGGCCGCAACCTCCCTTTTGAAGGTGACCGAGTAATTGCCGACACTATTTCGCTTGGCTACTTGGACTTCAGCGCCCCTGACCAAGCCGCCGCTCGCATTGACCACCGCCGAAAACGTGGTTCCTTCCGCGAACGCGGTCGTAGACCACGCGACGCAACAGGTTGCTGCCAAAGTTGTGATCTTCTTGACATGCATATGAGACCCCCCAAGCGTTAGATCATAAGGCTGGCCCGAACCCGCAACTGTATTCGTTTAAGCCGGTGATCTTGCTGGTCAAGCTAGACCAGACTGGGCAGCACTGCCATCAGCGAATCTTCCATGCCGCGATAAGCGGGCCGTCGTTGCCGAAGACCGGGTCGGCCTTCGGCAGCGAGAGCGCCGCGATCAGGCGCTCGGCCTGCGCCAGCGGAAAATCCCCGGGGCGCGAGATCGTGCCGTTCTGCCCGGGTGGATAGCCGCCGACGATGGTGAAACCGCCGCGCTTTGCGGAAAGCCGCTTGTGGCCGACGCCCGCAGGTATCGCGACGACGTCTCCGGCCATAACGGTCACTTCAATGCCCGCATCGCCGCCGAAGCCGACCTCCGCCTCGCCCGCCACGCAGCCCAGCACCTCGTGCCCCGTCACGTGGAAATGCCAATAATCGAAGATGCCATCCACCCAGTTTCCGCCCCAGTCGTTCTCGGCGAACAGCGCCTGGCAGCCCGCGGTATTTCGGAGCGGCAGCGCCAGTGCCTGCCGATAGAGGACGAGCGGCAGCGCGTTGTTCGGGATTTCGACATCCGGGGCGAACGTGAAGGTCTCAGTCGTCTCAGTCTCGGCTTGCATGCGCTTTCCTCCGCGGAAACGACATAACGCCTGACCGCCCTTCATGCTCCCATGCTGGCGAAGCCGCCTTGCGCCCCCTTCCTCCGGGTGGCAGGCAGGCCGAAACGGAAGCGAGGGGTCATGAGCAAGGTAGCAATCGTCACCGGCGCAAGCCGCGGCATCGGAGCCGCGACCGCGAGGATGCTCGGTGCAAAGGGGTATTCGGTTGTCGTGAACTATGCGCGCGACGCCGATGCCGCCGCTGCGGTCCTCAAGGATATCAGGAGCTCCGGCGGAAAAGGGATCGCGATCCAGGGGGACGTGGCGCGGGAAGAAGACGTGCTGCGCGTGTTCAGCGTCACCGATTCCGAGTTCGGACCGGTGGCAGCCCTCGTCAACAACGCGGGCGTGGTCAATCCACAGGCGCGCGTCGAAGCCATGACCGCCGAGGCGATAAACCGGGTGCTTGGCGTGAACGTGCTCGGGTCTATCCTCTGTGCACGCGAGGCTGTCCGGCGCATGTCGACGGCTGCGGGCGGCGCCGGCGGGGCAATCGTGAACATCTCGTCGGCGGCCGCCCGGCTCGGCGCGCCGGGCGAGCTCGTCGACTACGCCGCCTCCAAGGGAGCAATCGATTCCTTCACGATCGGCCTCTCTAAGGAGGTCGCCGCCGAGGGCATCCGCGTCAACGCGGTGCGGCCGGGCCTGATCCAGACCGACATCCACATAAGCGCGGGCGAGCCAGGACGCGTCGAACGGTTGCGGCCGGCCATCCCGATGCAGCGGGTGGGGACGGCCGAGGAGGTGGCGGAAGCGATTGTCTGGCTACTCTCCGATTCCGCTTCCTACGTGACAGGCGCTTTCATCGACGTAAGCGGCGGGCGGTAAGTGGCGCGAAAAGGTCCTGCTCCCAAAATCGGAATGGAGCGCCTATCGTCACTCCCGCCACCGTATCGCTCATCCCCATGCAGCGGCCGGCACGGCGGAGGAAGTGGCGGAGGCCATCCTGTGGCTGCTTGGCGATGCGGCGTCTTACGTGACAGGCACACGAAAATCGAAATGACCGGCGGACGGTAATGCCACCATGACGGCAGGCACGCTTGACCACGTCAATATCCGAACCTGGCTCTTCGAGGAGTCACTGCATTTTTACCAGCACGTGCTCGGCCTGGAGCGAGGCCCGCGCCCGAACTTCACGCTCCCGGGCGCGTGGCTCTACAGCGGCGGCCGCGTGGTGCTGCATCTCGTCGATCTGCGATCGACGGACGAACCGCAGAACGCCGGTTCCGGCGTAATCGATCATATCGCCTTCGCAAGCACGGGATTTCACGCCACGCGGGAGCACTTGAAAAGCAGCGGGGCGAGCTTCGAGACACGCGAGGGACCGGAACGGACGGTCTGGCAGATTTTCGTGCGCGATCCGAGTGGCGTTTCGATCGAGCTGAACTTCGTGGCCGAAAACGAACGCCCGGCGCCTAGCGCCGCGACGAGCGGCTAGCCCCGGGGAGACCTGTCAGCCGGGCTTGAATCGTATGGCCTGAACGTCGATTTCGAAGGCCCCCTCCCTTCCCCGCGCATCCTCGATCTCGAATTCCCTCAGGCAGCGGGCGATGATCTTATGCAGATCCGGCCGCGGCAAATCCGGTAACGCGAAGTCCGCGACGGGGATATCCATCCGCTGGCGGGAGAACCCGATTTTTTCCAGGTCTTCCATGCTTTCGAGCCATATCGTCGGCGGGCGATTGAACTGCGCGGCGATGCTCGCGAGAACGAGGTCGGTCAGATCGCGTGCGGCAAGGAGGTCGAGAAGCCGCCGCTTGTTCACGCCCTCCTCGACCATGCGGATGTTCTTGGCGAAATTCGCGACCGCGGACACGAAGACCTTCTGAAGAAACTGCTGGTGCGAGCGGATGGGCAGGTGAAAGAGGTGCCCAATGCTCCTGCGGGCGACCTCGCCGCCTGCGGGGTCGATCGCCCGATGGCTTCCCTGCGTCACGCGAAGCGCGGGGTGCCGTGAAAACGCGGCCTGGGAGACAGCGACCTTCTTTGTCCGCTCGGCTGTTTCAGCGATCCACAGAGAATCCGAGGCACTGAAGGTCCACACGTCGAAGCGCTCGGGAACGCAAGCCCTCCAGCGGAAGACCCCGATCGCAGCGTCATCCTGCAGGCGGCTCGAATGCGCCTCAAGCTCGGCTCTCGACGCGACTGCTACGAACTCGTCGCTGTCAATGAAGTAGACAATATCGGCGCCCTGCTCGAATGCGCGGGCCATGAAGATATTATACATCGCCTCCTGATGTTTGCCGGCAAAGTCCAGGCGGAAGTAGCTCCAACCCTCGCGCCCGTCGCAAACGTCGCGCATCAATTCGCCTGATCCATCAGATGAGCGCTGGTCGAGAAGGAAAACGATGTCGAAGAGCGCTGCCAGATGGCGTATGAAGGTCGCGACGATGTCGGCCTCATCGCGAATCATGGAAATTGCCGCCAGCTTCATCCAGGCTCCATGCTGCGTCGCTCGCAGTCTGCGATCACCGATCTTACACTTGCCGTCGCGAGACAAGGCGAATCGCGGGAGACCTAGCCCGCAGCGAGGGTTTGCGACTGGCGCGGATCCATGACGCGCGTTCTGGTCGTTGGGGGCAGCGGCCTTCTCGGACAGGCGCTCTACAGGCGGCGGCGTCCCGGGCACAGGCTTGCACTGACCCACCACAGGAACCCGGTCGAGGGTTCGCGTCCCTTCGACGCAGGGGCCGCAACGCAATTTCCATTTGAGGGGCACGACATCGTGGTGCTCGCCCTTCCCCTGGCGAAAACGCTGATGGAGAAGAGCGGCAAGCGGGCGGCCGAGGACGCGCGCGCGATGTTCGAGAACCTGCATGGCGCGAGGCCCATCCTGCTCTCCACCGACGCGGTGTTCCGGGGCACGCAAGGTCTCTACGACGAGCGGGCGGATCCGGATGCCGTGACCGAGTACGGTCGCACCCAGGCGATGCTCGACACCGTTTTTCTCGACGTGTGCCCGAATGGCCTTGTCGTGCGCACGAGCTTTCTTTTCGGCGGCCGCTCTCCGCATTTTGACAAGCGTCTCGCCGCGTTCGACGACGGCTCGGCAACGACCCGCGATCAGGCATGGCCGGCGAATATATTCCGCAGCCCCACCGAAGTGGATTTCTGCGCCGAAGCGATCTGGCGTTCGGCCGAAGTCGGCGCGCGCGGAATCCTGAACGTCTGCGGCGAAAGAATGAGCATCTGGGAATTTTTCGAGCGGGCGCTTTCGGTCCGCCTGCCGAATCTCGAAATGCCTGCGGCCGTGCGTGAAGAACGCACCGCGATTGCTGTCGACACATCACTCAATCCAAGCCAAATGGAACGGACGCTCGGCCTCGATCATGGAACTGGCTGGGACTGGTATTTCGACACCTGGCGAGGGGGCGGTGGCAGGGATGGTTGAACAGATCGCACTGGCGACCGTCAAAATTGATGCGACCACGCTCCGATCCGCCAACAGGCAGGTTCTGTGGGGTTGGAAGCGCGACGTCGGCGAGTGCTTCCGCGTCGTGTACTTTGCTGGCGAGATCGAAATCGACGGCGATGCCGTCAGCCTCGGCTACAGGCATTTCTTCTATCGCCATCGCCTTCCCGCCGCGGGCGCTGACTATTTGCGCGACCTTGTTGAACGCAGCGACAAGCTGAAGCCGCTCGGTGTGGCCGTCGCGGTGAGCCGGAGCCGGATCAGCGGGTTGGCGGACCTGGTCGTCACGTTCGGCGCGCCGCGCGAGGCGGACATTGACAGGACAAACCGGTTGCAGCGCCGTCGGCCTCGCCGGCGGATCGGACCGCCCGCGAACACCGTGCCGGCGCAAGCCTGGACGCCGGAGCAGATACTTCCCGCCGACCTCTACGTCGGTTCGGGCCTATCCTACGAGGCCGGGCTCCCGACGCTCTGCGACGTGCACGACTTCTTTGGCGTGGATCGGGAGGACGGATCGGACTTTACGGTCGGGAAGGAAGACCCGCTCCTGCCCCGGCTGGCGCATGACCCGATCGCGACGCTCAGGGATTTCTGCCGGGTCCACATTGCCGCCCTGACCGCAGCGCCGACCCCCGCAATGGAGATCATCCGGGGCCTTCGCGATACCGGGACGATCGGGAAAATCTTCACCGACAATGTCGATAACCTGCTGGCCAAGGTCCACCTGCCTTTCGAGCGGACGCGCGGCAGCGGCGTGTTCAACGAGCGGTATCCAGCGACGTTCAGCAACCGCAACCTCATCGTGGTCGGCGTCGCCGCGGACCGGCGCATGCTGGTCGCGCAGGCGCGCCGGATGCGCGGCCGGGTCATTATCGTCAATCCCTGCACGACGGTGGCGCCGAAGGTCCGCCATCTCGACTATCTGCGCGAGCACGACCTCTTCTTGAAGATCTCCGCCGACACGTTTTTCCGGCGTCTTCACGACATGCTCCAGAGGTCCGACGGCCCCGCGCCGGGGCATTTAAGGCGGCCCCTCGCCGCGCTCTTGTCGGGCTGAGCGCTTTTTGCGGATTTTGCCCTTGAAAGCGCGGCAAAGGCCGATCACCGACCTATATGAATCGGGAGGGGACGGAGGTTGTGCGCCTCGCGTCCGTGGTTTCGTTGCCCTATTGTTCGCGTGACCCCCGAATCGGCGTTCCCATGACCGAACCCGCCGCCCGCCAGCCTGCCGCCCATCCTCCCGCCCCGCGGCCGGGCGGGGTGATCGCGCGCGCGACCGGCAGCGGGCGACCGGAACCCTGGCTGGAAAAGCTCAATCCGGAGCAGAGGCAGGCGGTCGAGCATATCGACGGGCCGCTGCTGGTCCTTGCCGGCGCCGGCACAGGCAAGACGCGGGTGCTGACGGCGCGCATCGCGCATATCCTCGCAAGCGGCCGCGCCTGGCCCTCGCAGATCCTCGCGGTGACGTTCACCAACAAGGCGGCGCGCGAGATGAAGCTCCGCATCGGCAAGCTGATCGGCGAAGGCCGCGCCGAGGGGATGCCGTGGCTCGGCACGTTCCATTCGATCGGGGTGAAGATCCTGCGCCGCCACGCCGAGATGGTGGGATTGCGGGGCGACTTCACCATCCTCGACACCGACGACCAGGTGCGGCTCCTGAAGCAGATCATCACGGCCGCCAACATCGACGAGAAGCGCTGGCCGGCGCGCCAGCTCGCGGCGGTGATCGACGGGTGGAAGAACCGCGGCCTGACCCCGGACAAGGTCCCGAACGGCGAGGCTTATGCCTACGCCAACGGCAAGGGCCGCGAGCTCTACGAGGAATACCAGCAGCGGCTGAAGACGCTGAACGCCGCCGACTTCGGCGACCTGCTGCTCGAATGCCTGAGACTGTTCCGCGAGCGGCCGGACGTCCTGGCCGATTTCCAGTCGCGCTTTCGCTACATGCTGGTCGACGAATACCAGGACACCAACGTCGCGCAGTATCTTTGGCTGCGGCTGCTCGCACAAGAGAACAAGAACATCTGCTGCGTCGGCGACGACGACCAGTCGATCTATGGCTGGCGCGGCGCGGAGGTCGACAACATCCTGCGCTTCGAGCGGGATTTTCCCGGAGCGACCGTCATCCGCCTGGAGCGTAACTATCGCTCCACCGGCAGCATTCTTGCCGCTGCGTCCGGGCTGATCGCGCACAATGAGGGGCGGCTCGGCAAGACGCTCTTCACCGACACGGCCGAGATGGGCGAGAAGGTGCAGGTCGTCTCCGGCTGGGACTCGTCGGAGGAAGCCCGCGCCGTCGGCGAAGACATCGAGCAGATGCAGCGCAAGGGGCATTCACTGAACGAGATGGCGATCCTCGTCCGCGCCTCGTTCCAGATGCGCGAGTTCGAAGAGCGCTTCATCACGCTTGGACTGAACTATCGCGTCATCGGCGGCCCGCGCTTCTACGAGCGCATGGAGATCCGCGACGCCCTCGCCTATCTCCGCGCGACCATGAACCCGGCCGACGACCTCGCCTTCGAGCGGATCGTCAACACGCCGAAGCGTGGCCTCGGCTCCTCGACCATCCAGCTCATCCACAGCCATGCGCGCGCCCGGCACATCCCGCTGATGGCGGCGGCCGGCGAGCTGGTGCTGAGCGAGGAGATCAAGCCGAAGCAGCGGCAGACGCTGACCGACCTCTTGAAGAGCTTCGCGCGCTGGTCGGCGCTGGTCGAGAACACGCCGCACATCGATCTCGCCGAGACGATCCTGGAGGAGTCCGGCTACACCGAGATGTGGCAGATGGACCGCTCGGCAGAGGCGCCGGGACGGCTCGAAAACCTCAAGGAGCTCATCAACAACATGGGCGCCTACGAGTCGCTCGGCGGCTTCCTCGAGCATGTGTCGCTCGTCATGGAGGCTGAAAACAGCGGGTCGGACGAGAAGGTCTCCATCATGACGCTGCACTCCGCCAAGGGGCTGGAGTTCGACATCGTCTACCTCCCCGGCTGGGAGGAAGGACTCTTCCCCTCGCAGCGCACCATCGACGAGAGCGGCAAGGTCGGGCTCGAGGAGGAGCGGCGGCTCGCCTATGTCGGCCTGACGCGGGCACGGAAATTCGCAAAGATCTGGTTCGTCTCGAACCGCCGGGTGCACGGGCTGTGGCAATCGACGGTGCCCTCACGCTTCCTCGATGACCTGCCGGACGAGCATGTCGAAGTATCGGAGCCGGCGAGCTATGGCGGCTACGGCGGAGGCGGGACGGGAGGTTACGGCGCCTCGCGCTTCGACAGCATGGAGCCCTTCAACTCCGCCTACCGCACCCCCGGTTGGCAGCGGGCGCAGGCCAATCGCGGCGCTGCCGACCCTCGGAAACGCGTCGAGCGCGAGCCGGTGACGATCGAGGGCGAGCTGGTGGCGCGCAGCGTCATCGGCGGCACCGCGCGCTTCGCCAATGGCGACCGCGTGCTCCACCAGAAATTCGGGCCGGGGACGGTGGCCGGCGTCGACGGCAACAAGCTGACGGTGGATTTCGACCACGCCGGGCAGAAGCGGGTCGTCGACAGCTTCGTGGAGGCGGCGTGATCCCCCGACACTGATTGGGCTTGATCGAGCGGTCCGCGTGTCGTTCACCTGCGCCAAGCGCAAATTCGAGATCGAAGTCTCTGCGAATGACCCTCAAGGCCACGCTCACCGCCGCATTTCCCGAGGCGCGGCGCATCTCGAATTTCCTCGAGCGCGACTATGCGGGGGATGGCGCGGTCGTCTCGCTCGACGAGCGGGCCGACGGACTCTGGTCGGTCGATGCCTACTTCGAGGCGGGCGAGGCCGAGGAGATTGCGTCGAGGATCCGCGACGGGCTCGGCACGGATGCGTTCTGTGCGCCACTCTCGGTCGATGCCCTCCCCGAGACGGACTGGATCGCCGAGGGGCTGAAAACGCTGACGCCGGTCGTGGCCGGGCGCTTTGTCGTGCACGGCAGCCACGACCGCAGCCTGGCGCGGAGGCGTCAGATCGCCGTCGAGATCGACGCCGGGCAGGCCTTCGGCACCGGCCACCATGCGAGCACTGCGGGCGTGCTGACAGTGCTCGATGGTCTGATCCGGGTGTGGCGTTTCCGGCGGATGCTCGATCTCGGCACCGGCAGCGGGGTGCTCGCCATCGCACTGGCGAAGGCCCTCAGGCGACCCGTGCTCGCGAGCGACATCGATCCGGTCGCGGTGCGCGTCGCGGCTGAAAACACCGCGCTGAACAACGTCGGCGCGCTGGTCCGGACGATCGTCGCGACCGGCACCGCGCATCCAGAAATTCGCCGAGCCGCGCCCTACGACCTGGTCGTCGCGAATATCCTGGCAGAACCGCTTCGTGCGCTTGCGCCGAAAATTGCTCCGCTGGTCGCGCCGGGAGGGTTCGTCGTCCTCTCCGGCATCCCGTCGCGGCAGCGCGAGCGGGTGGCTGCCGCCTATCGCGCGCAGGGGATGCAGATCGCGACCGTCCGCAATTTCGACGGCTGGGCGGTCCTGGTGCTGCGTCGCCCGCAGAGGAACAGGCGCGCCGGCTCGGGTGTCAACCGCCCCGCCCGCGTGCTATTGACCGCCGCCATGTTCCAGAACTTCACCGAGACTGCCGATCCCACCAAAGGCGCCGAGCGCGCCGCCCTCCTCCGCGCCAGGCTGAAGGAGCTCCGGCTCGACGGCTTCATCGTCCCCCGCGCCGACGAGCATCAGGGTGAATATGTTCCGAAATCCGCGGCGCGCCTCGCCTGGCTGACCGGCTTCACCGGCTCGGCCGGCACGGCCTTGGTGCTCGCCCCGAAGGCCGCGATCTTCGTCGACGGGCGCTATACGCTGCAGGTGCGCGAGCAGGTCGATCCGGCGGTGTTCGAGCCGGTCGCGGTGATGGAGATTTCCGTCGCCGAGTGGCTGAAGGCGAATGCCTCGTCAGGACAGCGGATCGGCTACGACCCGTGGCTGATGACGCGCGCGCAGGCGCGCCAGATCGCGAAGGGCCTGGAGACGGTGGGCGCAGAGCTTGTCCCGGTCGATGCCAATCCCGTCGATTCCGTCTGGAGCGACAGGCCGGCTCCGCCCATCGCGCCGGTCTCCGAGCAGCCCGAGGAGCTCGCGGGCCGGGCCGTCGCCGAGAAAATCGCCGAGATCAGCAAAGCCGTCGCCGACAAGCGCGCCGATGTGGCGGTGTTGACCGACCCGGCGGCGATCGCCTGGCTCTTCAATGTCCGCGGCGGAGACCTGGCGCACACGCCCTTCCCGCTCGCCTTCGCCGCCGTTCATGCCGAAGGTCGGCCGGAGCTTTTCATCGACGGCCGGAAACTCTCCAACGCCGTGCGGGACCGGATCGAGACCTTCGCAGACGTGCGCGAGGCGCGCGATTTCTCCGCGCGGCTGGCGGAGCTCGGTCAGGCGAAGCGGAAAGTGCTCTACGACCCGAACGGCGCAGCAGAAGCGGTGGCCCGGATCGTGGAAGCCTCGGGCGGCACGATCGTCGAAGGCGCCGATCCTGTGGCGCTGCCCAAGGCGCGAAAGAGTGTGGCGGAGCTTGCGGGCAGCCGCGCCGCGCATCTTCGCGACGGCGTCGCGATGCTCCGCTTCCTCCGCTTCATCGAAGGGAGCGCGCCCGGCAGCCTCACGGAGATCGACGCGGCGAAGAAGCTCGAAGCGCTTCGGACGGAGACGGCGGCGGAGGGCGACATGCCGCTTGCCGACATCTCGTTCGAGTCGATCTCCTCCACCGGCCCGAACGGCGCGATCAACCATTACCGCGTGACGGAGAGGACCAACCGGCGGCTGGAAGACGGCGAACTCTACCTGATCGATTCCGGTGGACAGTATCGCGACGGAACCACCGACATCACCCGTACGCTTCCGATCGGCACACCACCGCGCGAGCGGATGGATCTCTTCCGCGACCGCTTCACGCGCGTGCTGAAGGGGCACATCGCCATCGCGCTGGCGCGCTTTCCGAAGGGTACGACGGGCGCGCAGCTCGATACGCTCGCCCGCGTGGCGCTATGGCAGGCGGGGCTCGACTTCGATCATGGCACCGGCCACGGCGTTGGCGCCTATCTCTCCGTGCATGAAGGCCCGCAGCGCATCGCCAAGACCGGGCACACGCCGCTTGAAGCCGGCATGATCATCTCCAACGAGCCGGGCTATTACCGCGCCGGAGATTTCGGCATCCGCATCGAGAACCTCATCGTGGTGCGCGAGGCGGAGGATGTCCCGGGCGGCGACCGGCCGATGCACTCGTTCGAGACGGTGACGCTCGCCCCGATCGACCGGCGGCTGACCGCTCCCCTGCTGATGACGCCCACGGAAATCGCCTGGCTCGACAGCTACCACCAGCGGGTGTTCGGAGCGCTTTCCGGATGGAAGAGCCTTACCGCGGAGGAGCGGACGTGGCTTGAAGCGGCATGCCGGCCGGTGGTCGGCTAAATCTACAACTGATTGTCAGGCGGCGGCGCGGCGTGCCGATTGCGTCGCGCTCCGACGCGACCGGACCGTTATGTTGACCTCAACGCTTTGGTCGAGCTTCCAGAGAATTGACATCAGACGGTCGATCGTGAAGCGGCTGAGCTTGGCGCTTCGGATCCGTGAAAAGTCCGCCGCCGCGATTCCTGTTTTCTCATGCGCCGCCCGCACCGTGAGCTTGCGCCTCTCAAGCACCTTGATGATTTGTGCCGCAAGCTTTGCCTTCAGCTGCAGCACTTCGGCATTTGGCAGACCGAGGTCGCGATAGATATTTCCACTGCCGTGCTCAAGTTCGATATCGTCACTCATTTCAACGCCTCCTTCAGCCGCCGCAATCGTTCCTGGATCAGATCGATCTCGAACTGAGGGGTCTTGATCCCGGCCTTCGACTTCTTTTGAAACGCGTGGATAACCCAAAGCGCCGCGTCGATCTGTACGGCGTAGATGACCCGGAAGGCGTCTCCCCTCGATCGAAGCACTATTTCGAAGATTCCGCCCCGCATGCCTTGCATGGGTTTGGCCGAGTCGGCCTTTCCGCCCTCAGCCGCAATGCTCAGCGCGTCGGCGGCCTCGATCCGCACCGCCAGAGGAAACAACTCGAAGGTCTTTCGCGCGGCCCTCACCCATGAGATCGGACGCGTCTCAAGACTTCTCATGCAAGGTATCTTGTCAGATTTGACAACAATCGGCAAGGGCTCCCTTTGATTGCTTCCATTCCCCCCAAGAGCCTCACGCTACGTCCCCGCCGCCGCTCTGAGGATCGCAGCCGTCACCGCGGCTATCACAAGCGTCGGGATCATCGGGAAGCGGAGCGCCGCGAGGATGGTCACGCCCGCGGCGATGGCGTCGGGAATGCCGGCCGCGAAGACCGCCGGCGCGACCAGCGCCGTGATCACCGCCGCAGGCACTGCCTCGAGCGCCGCTTCGACGCGCGGATTGAGGCGTTCGAAGCGCGACATGATCAGGTGGCCCGCGATGCGCGTGCAATAGGTCGCGGCGGCGAGCGACAGGATCAGCAGCACGGTCATGGGATGGGCGGTCATCCCGTGTTCGCCTTCCCGCCGGCAAGGATCGCGGCAGTCGCCATGCCGGCGGTCGCGCCGGCCGCGAAGTGCCAGGGCGAGCCAATGAGCAGCCAGGCGGCGAGCGCAGCCGCGGCGCTGGCGGCGATGACCGGCAGGGCTTTCGGCTGCTTTCGGAAGCCGAGGATCAGCACGAGGAAATAGGCGGTGACGACGAAATCGAGGCCGATGGCTTCGGGTCGCCGGATGAAGTTTCCGAGAATCGCGCCGATGGCCGTCGCCACCAGCCAGTTCACGTAGAGCGGCAGGCCCAAGCCAAAATAGTAGCCGGCGCCAAGGCGCGGGCCGCCTTGCGAGACGGCGAGCGCGAAGATCGGATCCGTCAGAAAGGCGAAGCCCGCGTAGCGCGTCGTCGCCGGCCAGTGCATCATTCTTCGCCCGAGCGACGCGCTGTAGAGGACGTGGCGGAGATTGACCGCCAGCGCCGACATCAGGATCGTCCAGAACGGCAGCGGATCGGTCCACATCTGCAGCGCGACGAACTGCGATGCCCCGCCATAGACGCTGCCGCTCATCAGCAGCGTCTCGAACACCGAAAATCCCTGCTTCATGGCGAGCGCGCCGAACACCATTCCGAATGGCGTCGTCGCCACCATGACCGGCAGGATGTCGCGGACGCCTTCCATGAAGGAGGCGCGGCTCGGCGGCGCGTCGAAAGCTTCGTCAGCGGGCATGCTTGGGAAAGTAGGTCAGCCTTGCTGTCGCGTCTCGTTCTTTCGGCTGACCCGAGGATCAAGAAACTCTGGCGGACCACCCGCTATTGCGGCGCGCCGCTCGACTTCAGGATCTGGCTCAGGACCCAGGGGTAGTCGGCGTCCTTCGATTCGATGTCGTCGACCTTCCACGCCCCACCCTCGCGCACGAGGCTGTAGGTCAGCTCCGTGTGGTAGTCGAAATTGGTGAAGCCGACGACGATCGTCGCGGCGTCCCCGGCGACCTGCTCCGAGAGGATGCCAAAATCCTTCAGCTCGTAATCCTGCGCCGCGATGTAGGGGTCGAAATCGAGCGCACCGACATATTCGGGGCTCGAGTTCTTGTCGTAGGCGTCGAAGGCGTCCTTCAGGCGCTTGCTGAGGTGCGACGTGTCCTGCTCGGGCGCCGGGGCGGTCGAGTCGGTGGTGAGATAATGCTCGTAAATCCGGTTGATGACATCGGCAGGCCCGTCGGCCCGCGCCGACTGGCCTATGAACGCCACGATCAAGGCAAAGGCGAACGCAGCCGCGCGCATGGCGACCTCCCGCAGAATCACGCCGTGAACATAGCATCGCCGCTCGGCCGCGTGGATTTGCTGCGGGTCGCCTCCGCTTTCACGCCCCTACCCGCGTGAACCAGGCATCCTCGTCGATCACCTCGACGCCGAACTCGGCGGCCTTCTTGAGCTTGGAGCCGGCGCCGGGGCCGGCCACGACGAGATCGGTCTTGGCGGAGACGGAACCCGCCACCTTGGCGCCGAGGCGCTCGGCCATGGCCTTCGCCTCGTCGCGCGTCATGCGGACGAGCGAGCCGGTGAAGACCACGGTCTTGCCGGCGACGGGCGAGTCCGACGCGACCGCTTCCATCGGCTGTGGCGTCACTTCCTTCAGAAGCCGGTCGAGTTCCTGCTGGTTGTGGTCCTCGTGAAAGAACTGCACGATCGCCTCGGCCACCACCGGGCCGATCCCCTCGATGCCGTCGATTTCGGCCAGCGCCTCCGCATCGCCTTTCGCGGCCGCGGTGGCGGTCTTGCGCAGCGAATCGAAATCCCCGAAGTGGCGTGCGAGCAGCCGCGCATTCGTCTCGCCGATATGACGGATGCCGACGGCGTGGATGAAGCGGTTGAGATCGACAGTACGCCGCGCCTCGATCGCCCGCATCAGGTTGCCGATGCTGGTTTCCTTATAGCCCTCGCGGCCTTCGAGCATCTCGGGCTTCAGCTTGAAGATGTCGGAGGGGTGCCTGACGAGCCCGTCCTGATAGAAGGCCTCGACCTGCTTGAAGCCGAGCCCCTCGATGTCGAACGTGTCGCGGCCGACGAAGTGGCGGAGGCGCTCCACCGCCTGCGCCGGGCAGATCAGTGTCCCGGTACAGCGGCGGACGGAGTCGACGGTCCCGTCCGCGGCGTGCTCGCGAACGGCGTCCGAGCCGCAGACCGGGCATTCGGTCGGGAACCTGTAGGGCTTCGCGCCGCGCGGCCGTCTCTCCAGCACCACGTCGACGATCTGCGGGATGACGTCGCCGGCGCGCTGGATGATGATCGTGTCGCCGATTCGGATATCCTTGCCGTCGCGGATCGGCGCGCCGTCGTTGCCGATGCCGGCGATGTAGTCCTCGTTGTGGAGCGAGGCGTTTTTGACGACCACGCCGCCGACCGTCACCGGGCGCAGCTTGGCGACCGGAGTCATTGCGCCGGTTCGGCCGACCTGGATCTCGATCCCCTCCAGCACCGTCGTCGCGCGCTCGGCGGCGAATTTGTGCGCGATCGCCCAGCGCGGCTCGCGCGAAACGAATCCGAGCCGCCGCTGCAGCGCCAGGTCATCGACCTTGTAGACCACGCCGTCGATGTCGTAGCCGAGCGAAGACCGCTCGGCCTCCACGGCGCGGTGGAAGTCGAGCGCGTCCTCGACCGTGATGCCGGTCGTCACCATGCGGTTGACCGGAAAGCCCCACTTCCCGATGGCCTTCAGCACGCCGGACTGCGTGTCGGCCGGGAGCTTGCTCATCTCGCCCCAGCCCCAGGCGAAGAAGTGCAGCGGCCGCTCGGCGGTGATCTTCGGGTCGAGCTGGCGGAGCGCGCCGGAGGCGGTGTTGCGCGGGTTGACGAAGACCCGCCCGCCCCTTTCCGCCTCGCGCTGGTTCAGCGCCGCGAAATCGGCGTGCGTCATGTAGACCTCGCCGCGCACCTCCACGACGTCCGGCGCGCCCTTCGGCAGCCGCTGCGGGATCTCGCCGATGGTGCGGACGTTGGCCGTGACATCCTCGCCGATCGTCCCGTCGCCGCGTGTGGCGGCAAGCGACAGCTCCCCGAATTCGTAGCGCAGCGAGCAGGACAGGCCGTCGATCTTCGGCTCGGCGGTGAAGACGATTTCGTGGTCGGCCGCGAGGCCGAGGAAGCGGCGCACCCGCGCGAAGAAATCCACGACGTCCTCGTCCGCGAAGGCGTTGCCGAGCGACAGCATCGGAACGGTGTGGCGGACTTTTCGGAAGCGCCCCGACGCCTTGGCGCCGACGCGCTTCGTCGGGGAGTCCGGGCGGACGAGATCAGGGAAGCGCGTCTCGATCGCGGCATTCCGCAGGCGCAGCACATCGTAATCCGCGTCCGAGATGGTCGGCTCGTCCTCCTGATAGTAGCGCTTGTCGTGCTCGGCGATCTCGGCCGCGAGCCGTGCCAGCTCCGCTTCCGCCTCCTCGGGGGTGAGATCTGCGACGGCCTTCGGTCCGGGTTCGCTCTTTGCCATTGCGGCCCCTCGCTCAGGCGGCTTCAACGGCCGGGCGGGCGGCAAGGCGTACATACTCGGGCGCGCGCCGCACGAAGAGAAGCGCCACGAAGAAAAGCGAGGCGCCGAGCATGAAGGACGCGCCGGGGAAGAGGAAAGGCGCGTCGGGGCGGATGAACCAGGCGAAGAGACCGGCGGAGACCGGGGCGCTGACGACGCCGACCGAGGTGGCGATCGCCATGAACACGCCCTGCACCAGTCCCTGCTCGTTCGCCGGCACGGCCTTCGAGGCAAGCGCCTGGATCGCCGGCCCGGCGCATCCCCAGCCGACGATGTGCAGCACCATGACGGCGTAGGCCATCCACGCCTCGGTGACGAAGGCGTAGAGCACAAAGGCAAACGTTGCTGCGACGAGGCTCAGCACGAGCGTACGCCACTCGCCGAAGCGCGGCACGACGATACGGATCAGCCCGCCCTGCACGATCGCTACCAGAAAGCCGACAAACGCGAGCGAGACTCCGACCTGGAACGGACCCCAGCCGAAGCGGTAGGCCGTATAAAGCACCCCGACGCTCTCCATGCCGCGCTCGGCGAAATTGGTGAGAATTGCGACGGCGAGCAGCGGCACAAGGGCCGGATAGGCGGCGACCTTCATGAACGCGCCGAGCGGATTGGCGTCGCGGAAGGTAAAGCGCCGGCGGTTCTCGGGTCGCAGCGATTCCGGCACCACGAAGACACCGAACAGACAGTTGACCAGCGAGAAGCCGGCAGCGACGACGAACGGCACGCGCGGACCGATCTCGCCCAGCAGTCCGCCGACCAGCGGCCCGACGATGAAGCCGATGCCGAAGGCGACGCCGATCATCCCGAAATTCTGCGCCCGTTTCTCCGGTGGGCTGATGTCGGCGATGTAGCCCGCGGCAGCGGTGTAGGTGGCGCTCAGCATGCCGGCGAGCGCGCGCGCCGCGACCAGCCACCAGAGATTTGGCGCAAGCGCCAGGATCAAATAGTCGATCCCGAGCCCGGCGAGCGAGATGAAGATCACCGGCCGCCGCCCGATGGCGTCCGAGAGCGCGCCGAGCGTCGGGCTGGCGAGGAAGTTCATCAGGCAATAGATGGCGACGAGGATGCCGTAGAAGGCCGAGGCGTTCGCCACCTCGCCGTGCAGCATCTCCGCCACGAGCCGCGGCAGGATCGGATAGACCATCCCCATTCCCACGATGTCGATGAACACCGTGACAAGGATCACCGCGAGACTGGCTTGGCGGAGTTTCACTGCGGCTCCGGCTCGGGGAACATGGACGGAAAGCGGATTTTTCGGCCCGCCGTCCGGCGCGGCGCTCTATGAACCGCCCGCGCCCCGATATCAAGCCGCGGCGGGACCTTTGGCGGCGTTCGGTCCGTGGACCTTCGCAAGAAGTGCGACCGCCTCGCGCTCGCCGATGACGAGTTGCTGACGCCAGTTGCGGATATCGGCCTTGTCGCCCTCGCCTCTCGGCTCGAAGCTTTCGAAAGGCGCCCAGCCGGAAGGCCCGAGGGTTTGGATGTCGAACCCGGCCGCCTGGATCAGCGCGAGCCCGCCGGCGACGTCCCAGACGTTCGGCGTCTCGAAGCGCGCCACGCGCAGGAGGCCGGCCGCCACGAAGGCGCACTCGATCGCCGCCGAGCCGGTCTTGCGCATCTCCCATGGGAGGGATTCGGCCGGCGAGAGGTTCGGCTCGCCACCCAGACGACGGCGGATAGCGGGATTGCCCTCGCGTTTCAGCGGCTCGTCATCGAAGTGCAGTAGGCCGCCGCGATGCGCGTGGTAGACGCCGGCGCGGAGCGCATGGGTTGAGGCGCACCAGAGCGCGCCCACGATCGGCTGGCCACGGTGCAGCACGCCGATCGACGCCGCGAACAACGGAAAGCCGTTGATGAAATTCGCCGTCCCGTCGACAGGGTCGATGGCCCAGATGAAGTCATGGCCCCGCCCCGGCCGTTCCTCGCTTTCCTCGCCCAGGACGTCGTGCCCTGGAAATTTCTCGGCGAGGCGGCTGCGGATAAGCTGTTCCACGCGGCTGTCGACCTCGGACACGGGATCGCGCCAGCGCGTCTCCTGCTCGGGCGCGCCCTTGTAGCGAACCGCGAGAAGCTTCCCGAGACTGTTCAGGATCTCCGCGCCGGCGAGCCGCGCAAGCTCCACCGCCAGCGCCTCGATGTCGCGCAGCGTTTCGCCCGAGACGCCTTCCAGCGGTGCAGGTGCCACGTTGTCCATCAGACTTTCTCCGCCGGGTGGTCGCTTGCGGTCTTCCTGTGCTTCAGCGGCGGCGATGGGACGAGCAGGGTGACCGACGGATGCTCGATATCGATCCGCACCTCGCCGTTCGACTCGACAATCGGCTTGTCGCCGACGCGCAGGATCGCGCCGTTCTTGAAAAGCGTGATGCTGCGTCCCGATTCCGTCGACACGGGCGGCGCGCGGCGCTCCGGCTCCTCAAGCCATTCGAGCATTTCTTCGCGCCGGTCGGCGGGGACGAAGATCACATCGAACTTGCCATCGCCCGCGTCGGCTTCGACCGCCAGCCGCAGGTTCGGTCCCACGAAACCGATGTTCATGATCTCCAGCAGCAGCACCTCTTCCCGCATCTTTCGGTCGTCAAGGTTGAGCTTCACCTTGATCGGCTTCGCCTTGCGGAGAACCTTGCGGAAGGCATCGCGCCCCCGCTCCACCTGCTTGGCGAGCGTCCCGACCTCCCGGATTTTCTTCGACGTGACGTCGGCAAGGGCGCCCACTCCCACGGCTTCAAGAAACCGGCGCTTCTCGAACGGCCCCTCGGCGACGCCTATGTCGAGGCGCTTCTCGCTGCCGCTCTGCCAGCCCGCGACGATCTGCTCCAACGGGCCGGTGATCCCGAACGAGTGCGCGATGTTGTTGGCGGTCCCGAGCGGCAGGATGGCTATCCGCGTTTCGCGGTCTTTCAGCTGCGTGACCACCTTGGCGATTGTGCCGTCGCCGCCCGCCGCGATCACGAGCCCGGAGGCGCGCGCCAGAATCTTCGAAAAATTCTTGTCCTTGGGAGAGCACGCTTTCGCAGGAAAGCCCGCTTCCTCCAGGAGTGCGAGAAGCTCTTCCGTGGTCGGGCTCCCGGTGCCCGCACTTGGATTGTGAACCAGCGTCGCCAGCTTCCCCATCGCCCGGAAACAGCGCGGCCCCGCCCGCGGTTCCCAAAGCCGGCGAAAAACCTGCTATCCGGCCATCAGACGGTCGGCGGCGGCGCGGGCTTCGTCGGAAATCGTCTCGCCTGCGAGCATGCGGGCGATCTCCTCGCGCCGGGCGCGATCGGCGATCGGCGTCACCTCGGTCTTCACGCGCTTGCCCTTCTGCACATCAGCCTTGGTGATGAGGAAATGCGCTCCCGCCTGCGCCGCAACCTGCGGCGCGTGCGTGACGGAGAGCACCTGCACGCGCTCGGCAAGCTTGGCGAGGCGACGGCCGATGGCCTCGGCGACCGCGCCGCCGGCGCCCGCATCGATCTCGTCGAAGACGAGCGTCGGCGCGGAGCCGCGATCGGCAAGCGCCACTTTCAGCGCCAGCAGGAAGCGCGACAGCTCGCCGCCTGACGCGACCTTCATCAGCGGCCCGGCCTCGGTGCCCGGATTGGTGCGGACATGGAAGGCGACCCGGTCGAGGCCATCCGGCGACACGGAAGCCTCGTCGGTTTCACGCGCCACGCTGAAGCGCGCCGCCTGAAGCTTCAGCGCCGGCAGCTCGGTGTTGACGGCCTTTTCCAGCGCCTTTGCCGCGACTGCGCGACGCTCGGAAAGCCTTGCCGCGGCGGTGCGATATGCGGCCAGAGCTTCCCTTGAAGCGGCTTCGAGCGCGCGAAGCTTCGCGTCGCCAAGGTCGAGGTCCAGGAGCTTCGCGGCAAAGTCCCCGGCAAGGGCGGCGAGATCGTTGATCGGCACATGGTACTTCCGCCCGGCGGCGCGGAGCGCGAAGAGCCGCTCCTCGGTGCGCTCCAGTTCGCCGGCGTCGAACTCGCAGGCGCGAATCGCCGCCTCCAGACCGCGCCGGGCCTCATCGAGATTGTCGAGCGCTACGCCGAGGGCCGCGACTGTCTGGTCGAGCAGCCCGGGCATGTCGGCGGACTTCCGCTCCAGTCGCCGCGCCAGCCCGATGAGCTCGGGCGTCGGCGAGGCGTCGCCGCCGAGAATCTCGTGCGCATCGTTCAGGTCGCCCGCGATCTTCTCGGCGCGCATGAGGAATTGCCGCCGCTCGGCGAGCGGAGTCTCCTCCCCGGGCTCCGGCGCGAGCGCTTCGAGCTCCGCCACCGAGGCGCGGAGATAGTCGGCGTCGCGGAGCGATGCCTCGAGCGCCGCGGCGAGAGCGGCCGCCTCCGTCTCGCATTCGCGCAGCGCGCGGTGGCGGGCCGCTACTTCCGAGGCATCCGTCTCGAGCCGCCCGAAGGCATCGAGCAGCCGCCGGTGCTCCTCGCCGCCGATCAGCGCGCGATCGTCGTGCTGGCCGTGGATCTCCACCAGCAGTGCGCCGACCGCCTTCAGCAGCCCTACGCCGACCGGCTGGTCGTTTATGAAGGCGCGCGTCTTGCCGTCGGCCGACTGCACGCGCCGCAGGATGATCGCGCCCTCGGCCGCGATGTCGTTGTCGCGCAGAAGGGCGAAGGCGGGGTGGTCGGCGGCGGGTTCGAAGACGGCGGTGACCTGTCCACGCTCAGCCCCCGAGCGCACCAGCGTCGCGTCGCCACGCGCGCCGAGCGCCAGGGCCAGCGCATCCAGCAGGATGGATTTGCCTGCGCCGGTTTCGCCGGTCAGCACCGATAGCCCCGCCCCGAACTCGATGCCGAGGCGGTCTATGAGAACGACGTCCTGGACGGTGAGACTCGCCAGCATGCCGACGAGATTACGCCTTGCCGAAGGCCCGGGAAATCCACGAGCCCTTGTTCTCCGAAGGCTGCAGGCCGCCCTTGTTCAGGAGCTTGTAGCTGTCCTGATACCACTGACTGTCGGGGAAATTGTGCCCGAGCACGGCGGCCGCGGTCTGCGCCTCAGGAACGATGCCAAGAGCCAGGTAGCTCTCCGTCAGGCGGTGCAGCGCTTCCTCGACGTGACGCGTGGTCTGATATTGCTCCACCACGTTGCGGAAGCGGTTGATCGCCGCCAGATATTCGTGCCGCTCCTCGTAATAGCGACCGATCTGCATTTCCTTGCCGGCGATCTGGTCGAGCGCGATGTCCATCTTGTTGCGCGCATCGTTGGCGTATTCGGACTGCGGATATTTGGCGACCACTTCGCCCATCGCGTCGATCGCCTTCTTCGACAGGTCCTGGTCGCGGGTCACGTCGGGAATCTGACGGAAATAGGATTCGCCGATAAGGTATTGGGCGTAGGCGGCGTCATCGGTGGCCGGGAAGAGCGTCACATAGCGCTTCGCGTCGTTGATGGCGTCCTGGTACTGTGCGCGACGGAAATTCAGGAACGCCGACATCAGCATCGCCTTGCGAGCCTCGTCCGAGTACGGATGCTCGGCGTCGATCATCTCGAACTTCTTCGACGCCTTGCTGGCGTCGCCGGCCTCGAGGTTCGCGAGGGCCTGGTTGTAGAGCACGTCCGGCGGATCGACGTTGACCTCGGCCTCCGGCTTGTCCTTGCCCCAGCAGCCGGCGAGGAGAAGCGCCAGGGCCGGCACGAGGAGAAGCCCCGCCAGGCGGCGGGCTCCGGATACGGCGGATCGGTGATGCATCAAGCGAGGCCCCATACGCG
>JBBQVL010000048.1:0-34710 GCA_038211615.1 Hyphomicrobiales bacterium | reverse complement strand
GGCTCGCCGACGAAGCCGAGGTCGATCACCTCCTCGATCTTCGAATCGGGATTGACGGTCGTGCGCGTCGCCTTCTCGGCGAATACCATGTTGCCGTCCTTGCCGGAGAGGCCGATCGCCCACTCGCCCTCCTTGTTGATGGAGCCGGCGAGAACCATCTCGACGATTTCGACGGTCGCCTTGTCGGTGACGCGCAGGCCGCCCTTGAACTCGCTCTTGATGCCCATCTTCTTCAGCATCTCGCCGATCTGCGGCCCGCCGCCGTGCACGACGACGGGGTTGACGCCCGACTGCTTCAGAAGCGCGATGTCGCGGGCGAAGGCCTGGCCGAGCGCAGGGTCGCCCATCGCCGCGCCGCCGTATTTCACCACGATGGTCTTGTTCTCATAGCGCTGCATGAAGGGCAGCGCCTCGGCGAGAAGCCGGGCCTGATCGAGGGCGTCTTCGCGCCGCACCGGGCTGCTGTCGTTCATGAGGCCGATCCCAAAAAGGCGCCGTGGCGAATTCCCCGGCTTAGCGGCTTATCGCTACGTTGAGAAGGCGGCGATCTCGGAGCGCACCGAGTCGAGTCCGTCGCCCTTTTCGGCCGAGGTAACGAGGATGACGGGATGCGCCGCGGCGCGCTTGCGGATCGCCGTTGCCGTCGCCTGCTCGACCTCCGCCAGCGCGCCCGCCGCGATCTTGTCGGCCTTGGTCAGCACGATCTGGTAGTTGACGCCGGCGCTGTCGAGTTCGTCCATCAGCGGCGTGTCGGTCTCCATCAGCCCATGCCGCGCGTCGATCAGCAGGAAGACGCGCTTCAGCGGCGCACGGCCGGAGAGATAGGCGCGCATCAGTTTCGTCCACGCCGTGACCACGTTCTTCGGCGCCTTGGCGAAGCCATAGCCCGGCATGTCGACGAGCGCGATCGGCGGGATGCGGCCGGGGGCAGCGTCCGGCGCGTCGGGCACGAAGAAGAAGAGCGATTGCGTGCGGCCGGGGCTGTTCGAGGTGCGGGCGAGATTGGCCTGCCGGACAAGCGCGTTGATGAGGCTCGACTTGCCGACGTTGGAGCGTCCGGCGAAGGCCACCTCCGGCGGACCCTCGGAGGGAAGCGCCGCGATGTTCGGCACTTCGGTTACGAGGCGCCAGGGAAGGCGGAAGAGCGTCTCCGGACTACGATTCGATGCCACCAGAACTTCCTCTCCGTCTCGGGCCGCGCGGGAGCAAGCGTCAAGATCCCCGCGCGCGCAGGCTTTGACATAGCAGAGAAGCGCCTGACTGGGGCGACCGGCGCAAGGAGCGTTGCGATAGGGTTCGAGGAGCGGTCAGGCTCCGGCCGCGGCCATGAGACGGGCGGTATCGTAGAATTCGGAGAAATGCACGATCTTGCCGTTCTTCATCCGCCAGATGTCGACCTTGGGCGTGACCATCACCTTTCCGGTCTGCTTGTTCCGCCACGAAGTCGCGCCGAGCGCGACCACGCGGTCTCCCTCGGCGATGAATTCATCGATCCGGTAGAAGAGCATCTCCCATTCGGCGGTCAGGCCTTGCAGATATTCGAGGATGTCCGACCTTCCGCTGCGCGCCCGGGTGAAAGACAGGCCGGCGGCTCCGTCTGCGAGAGATGTCAGGCGCGCGTCGTCAGCGACAATCGATGTCCAACAGCTGATGTCCTGCGCCTTCTTGTCAGCCCATTCTTCATAGGCGCGCTTCAGAATTTCGACGTTCGATGATTCTATTGCCATCTGGCCGCGCCCCCCGCTGCGAGAAGCATCAGGTGGAAATATAGCCCAATACAACCTGATAGGCGAGCGCGTTTGTCGACCTGCGCCGACCGGCGTCAGGAATCAGGTCCCTCGCCGCCTGCCCCAATTGTCCTCGGGACTTCGCGTTCTCGAAATCCGCCATGACCGGCCCGTTTCCCGCATGAATAGTCGCACGGCCTTAATGCAACCGCTCGCCGGATCGAACCTTGATCTGGCGCAAAGGAGGGAAACATTTGCCGGGATCCGGCGGCTACTCGGCCGGCGAGCCCTTCGGCTTGCTCCGGCTGAAGAGGCCCTTCAGGTTGCCGAAGAGCTCGATCGGCACCCCGTTCCGCCGCATGATCACGCCCTGCTGCAGGACGGAGAGGGTGTTGTTCCAGGCCCAGTAGATGACGAGGCCGGCCGGGAACGAGCCGAGCATGAAGGTGAAGATCACCGGCATCCAGTTGAAGATCATCGCCTGGGTCTTGTCGGGCGGCGTCGGGTTCATGCGCATCTGCACGAACATCGTGAAGCCCATGATGAGCGGCCAGATGCCGAGATGCAGGCTGGGCGGCGGCACCCAGGGGATCAGCCCGAAGAGGTTGAAGACCGTCGTCGGGTCGGGCGCGGAAAGGTCGCGGATCCAGCCGAAGAACGGCGCGTGCCGCATCTCGATGGTGATGAACAGTACCTTGTAGAGCGAGAAGAAGACCGGGATCTGGATGACGACCGGCCAGCAGCCGGCGACCGGATTGACCTTCTCCGTCTTGTAGAGCTGCATCATCGCCTGCTGCAGCCCCATGCGGTCGTCCTTGAACCGCTCCTGCAGCGCCTTCATCTCCGGCTGCAGCTTCTTCATCTTCGACATCGACGAATAGGAGCGGTTGGCGAGCGGGAAGAAGATCGCCTTCACCGTGACCGTCACCGCGAGAATGGCGAGGCCGAAATTGCCGAGCAGGTGATAGAACCAGTCGATCAGCTTGAACATCGGCTGGGTGATGAACCAGAACCAGCCCCAGTCGATCATCAGGTTGAATTGCGGGATGCCGAGGTCGTTCTTGTAGTGATCGAGCGACCGCACCTCCTTCGCCCCGGCGAAGAGCATGGTCTTGCTCTCCCCGGTCGCGCCGGCCGCAATCGTCACGGAATCGCCGAGGAAGTCGGCCTGGTAGGTCGGCTCCGAGCCGGCCAACCCCTTCTGGAAGCGGGGTTGAAACGGCTTGCCGTCGAGCGGGATCAGGGCGGCGCCCCAGTATTTGTCGGTGATGCCGAGCCAGCCGCTCGTCACCTTCGCCGGCAGCTCGGTCGTGTCCTTGTCGAGCGTCTTGTACTTGACCTCCTGCAGCCCGTCTCCGACCAGGAAGCCGATCAGGCCCTCATGCAGGATGTAGTAGCCCGAGGTCATCGGCAGCCCGGTGCGGCTGACCACGCCGTAGGGGAAAAGGTCCACCGACGCGCCGGTCGTGTTCTCCACCGTCTGGCGGACGGTGAACATGTACTTCTCGTCGACCGAGTAGATGCGCTTGAAAAGAAGCCCCGCGCCGTTGTCCCAGCTGAGGGTCACGTCCTTGCCGGGCGCCAGGGGCCCGCCCTCCGCAGTCCATTTCGTGTCGGCGCCAGGCACGGCCGGCCCACCGGCGGCGGAAGCCCATCCGAGGTCGGCGAAATAGGGGTGCGGGCTGCCGGCCGGGGAGAAGAGCTCCACCAGCGGGCTCGTGGCCTCGACCGTGTCGCGGTAGTCGGCGAGGAGGAGATCGTCGATCCGCCCGCCGGTCAGGTTGATGGAGCCCTTGAGCGACGGCGTGTCGATCCTGACCCGCTCCGACTGCGCCAGCGCCGCATCGCGGGTCACTGCGCCGGGCACGGCGGCGCCGGGCACCGGGGCGGCGTCGGAGGGGGGAGCGGCGACGGGAGCGCCGGGGACCGCCGGCGCGCCTGAGACCTGCGGGCTGGTCGTGGAGCCGTCGGCCGCGGGTGTCGCCGCCTGCTGCGCCTGCACGGCAGCCTGACGTTGCCGCTCCGCCTCAAGCTTCGGCCCCACGATGAAGAACTGCCAGCCGACGATGACGAGAAATGAAAGCGCGATCGCGATGATGACGTTCTGGTTGTTCTTCATCATCGGCCGGTTCTCCGCGACGCGGTGCGCTCATCCGAATTGGGGGAACCGGAGGCCTGCCGCAAGGCTCCCTCCAGCGACGAGACGATATCCGCGAAGCGCTCGCCCAGCGCGTTGCGGCGGCCGATCAGGACGTGATCGCGCCCGGCGGGCGCTGCCTGCATCGCAATCCGGGCGGCTTCCCGCAGCCGCCGGCGGATGCGGTTCCGCTCAACGGCTTTCTTCGCCGTGCGCTTGGTCACGGTGAAGCCGAGACGGGCGGGCGCTTCGTCGCCGCGCTCGCGCATCTCCAAAACGAACGCGCGCCGCGCGGCTCTGGAGCCCTGCGCGGCGGCGAGGAAATCGCGCCTCTTCTTAAGGCGCTCGACCATCAGGCGAAGACCGGCATCAGATCCCGACCGGTCACGCCGACAGGCGCTTGCGCCCCTTGGCCCGGCGACGGGCGAGCACCTTGCGCCCGTTCATGGTCGCCATGCGGGAGCGGAATCCGTGGCGGCGCTTGCGCACCAGTCGGCTCGGTTGATAGGTTCTCTTCATTGTCCATGCCGCCTTTGCGCGACGGCCCTCGTCTTGAGAAACGGACGCCGGTTCGCTTGCTTCTGACCGCGCCGCCGATGTCGGGATAAGTGCCGGAACACGCGCGTCTGCGAGGTCCCGGTCGACCGGGCGCGATATAGGGTGAAACCCGCCGCGAAGTCAACGATTGCCCGGAGCCCAAGCCGCGGCACGGCTCTCACGGCCGGGTGAGGCGCCCTCGCCTCTTATTCATAACTTCGCGGGACCGGCCCGCGGATGCCCGCACGTGCTATGGAGCACGAGAGTTGCGCGGGCGGAACTCCGCCCGCCGCGCCATGCCTGTCGAGACGATGGAAACCACGCGAAACGCCGAGCCGCACGAGACGCCGGCAGCCACGGACGCGAAGCCCGGCCGGCTGGCGCTGCGCCTGGCGCCGCTTGCCGCGCTGGCGCTGGCGGTGCTGCTGCTCTACGCCCTCGGCCTGCAGGACTATCTCTCGCTGGAGGCGCTCCGCCGCTATCGCGGAGCACTCGACGCCTTCGTCGCGGCGCACGCGATCGTCGCCCCGGCGGCCTATCTCCTTGTCTACGCGGCGATCGTGGCGGTGTCGTTTCCCGGCGCGAGCTTCCTCACCATCGCCGGCGGTTTCCTGTTCGGCGCCGGCTTCGGAACCGCGCTCGCGGCGCTTGGGGCGACACTTGGGGCGACCGCCCTCTTCCTGATCGCGCGCACCTCGTTCGGCGATGCGCTCGCGCGCCGGGCCGGCCCGCGCGGCGAACGGCTGCGCGACGGATTCCAGCGCGACGGGTTCAGCTACCTCCTCTTTCTCCGCCTCGTGCCGCTGTTTCCGTTCTGGCTGGTCAATCTCGCCGCGGCGCTGTTCGGCATGCGGCTTCTTCCCTATGTCGCGGCGACCGCCATCGGCATCCTGCCCGTGACCTTCATCTTCGCCTATTTCGGCGCGGGGCTGGAGACGACGCTCGAGGCCGGGCCGCCGGCATCGCCGCAATTCCTCCTGGCGCTCCTGCTGCCGGCACTGGTGGTGCTGGCGCTCATCCTCGTGCGCCGATGGCGGCGCGGCCGGCCCGGCGCGGCGGTCGGCCGCAAGCCATGAACACCTTCCTGTCGCCCGACATCTGCGTGATCGGCGCCGGCTCGGCGGGGCTGACGGTCGCGGCCGCCGCAACGGCGCTCGGCGTCTCCGTCGTGCTGATCGAGAAGGGCAAGATGGGCGGCGATTGCCTGAACAGCGGCTGCGTGCCGTCAAAGGCGCTGCTCGCCGCCGCGCGTCGCGCCGAGGAGGCGCGCGACGGCGCGCGCTTCGGCGTCGTGGCCGACGCCGTTCGCGTCAACTTCCCCGCCGTGATGGCGCATGTCCGCGATACGATCGCCGCGCTCGCGCCGAACGACTCGGCCGAGCGGTTCGCCGGCCTCGGGGTCACCGTGCTGAACGGCGAAGCGCGGTTCGTCGACCGTCGCACCGTCGCGGTGGAGAAAACCCGCATCCGCGCCCGCCGCTTCGTCATCGCCACCGGCTCGCGTCCGGTGGTCCCGCCCATCCCCGGCCTCTCGACGGTGCCCTTTCTCACCAACGAGACGATCTTCGAGCTGAAACGGCTGCCGGCGCGGCTGATCGTCATCGGCGCCGGCCCGAGCGGCCTGGAGCTGGCGCAGGCGTTCCGGCGTCTGGGCTCGGAGGTGACGGTGCTCGAGACCAGCCGGGCGCTCTCCCGGGACGATCCGGAGCCGGCCGCCCTGCTCCTCGAAACGCTGCGCGCGGAAGGCGTCGATATCCGCGAGGGTGTCGGCATCGCGCGGGTCTCGCGGCGCGGACGGACGGCCATGCGGGTCACGCTGGAGGGGGAGCGCGGCGAAAGCCTCGACGCGACGCATCTCCTCATCGCCGCCGGCCGGCGGCCCGACCTCGAAAGCCTCGGCCTGCGGGAAGCCGGCATCCGCTTCGACGCGCGCGGCATCGCCGTGAACGACAAGCTCCGCACGCGCAACCCTCGCGTCTACGCGATCGGCGACGTGGCCGACGGTCCGCGCTTCACCCATTGGGCCGCCTACCAGGCGGGGCTCGTCGTGCGCACGATGCTGTTCCGCTTCGGCGGCAAGGTCCGGCCGGAGCTTCTTCCATGGGTGACCTTCACCGAGCCTGAACTCGCGCATGTCGGACTGAGCGAGGCGGAGGCGCGCAGGCGCCACGGACGGATCTCCGTGCTGCGCTGGCCATTTTCCGAGAACGACCGCGCCGGGACGGAGCGCAGCACCCGCGGGCTGGTCAAGATCATCGCCACGCGCAAGGGCAGGATCGTCGGGGCCGACATCCTCGGCCACGACGCGGGCGAGCTGATCGCGCCGTTCGTCCTCGCCGTCTCGCAGCGGCTCGGCGTCAAGAGCCTCGCGACGTCGGTGTTCCCCTACCCTACCCGCTCCGAGGCCGCGCAGCGCGCCGCCATTGCGTTCTACGCGCAGAAGCTCGATTCCCCATGGCTGCGGCGCGCGATCCGGCTTTTGCGGCGGTTCGGATGAGCGACCGCGCCGCTGGAACGGCCGCCGCGCCGGGGGTAGGATCGCGAGGGGTTCGCCCGGCGGTCGAGGACGGAGCCGACATGAGGGATGAGGCAGCGCCGCTCGCGCCCGGCCCGGCGCCTGAAGGAGAGGCCCGCAGCCGCGGCTTCCTGTCCTTCAGCCTGTCCAACAAGCTGCTGCTGCTGACGCTCGTCTTCGTGATGGTCGGCGAGGTGCTGATCTACATCCCGTCGATCGCCAATTTCCGCAATGTCTGGCTGAAGGAGAAGCTCGACACCGCGGCGCTGGTGACGATGGCGACGAGCCCCGATGCGGGCGTGGCCGGCGACCTGCAGATGAAGATGCTGCGCTCGATCGGGGTGGAGACGATCGCCGTCAGGAGCGCCGGCCAGCGCTGGCTGATCGCCGCCGACGACATGCCGAAGGATATCGCGGCGCACCACGATTTGACGGAGCTCAGGCCGCTCGACAGCATCCGCGCCGCCTTCCAGACGCTGTTCTCGACCGGCGACCGGCTGATCATGGTGAGCGGCCCGCCGCCGCCCGGCAGCGACCGGTTCGAGATCGTCGTGCACGAGCGCGGCCTGCGCAACGCGATGCTTCTCTACTCGCGCAACATCTCGCTGCTCTCGCTGGCGCTGTCGGTGCTCACCGGCGCGCTCGTCTACTGGGCGCTCCGGGTGCAGTTCGTGCGTCCGATGCAGCGGCTCTCCGCCGACATCGTCGCCTTCTCCACCGCGCCGGAGGACGCCGCCTCGGCGATCGTGCCGAGCGGAAGGCGCGACGAGATCGGCGCGGCGGAGGCGCATCTCGCCGACATGCAGAAGGCGGTGCGCGACACGCTCGCCGAGCGACGGCATCTCGCCGACCTCGGGCTCGCCGTCTCGAAGATCAATCACGACCTGCGCAACATCCTCGCCTCCGCCCAGCTCTTCTCCGACCGGATCGGCGCCGCCGACGATCCGGTGGTAAAGCGCTTCGCGCCGAAGATGATCAGCGCCATCGACCGCGCCATCGAATATACGCGCTCCGTGCTCGCCTACGGGCAGGCGAGCGAGGAGCCGCCCCGCCGCCAGCTCCTGTCGCTGTCGCGGCTGGTCGAGGACGTCGCCGACGCACTGGCGCTGCCCGGCCACGAGCGGGTGAGCTGGGAGAACCGGGTGCCGGCGGGCGTCGAGGTCGACGCCGACCCCGAGCAGCTCTTCCGCGTGCTGATGAACCTCTGCCGCAACGCCTCCGAGGCGGTCGGCGAAGGCGACGATCCGGCGGTGATCCGCCGCGTCTGGGTGGAGGGCGAGCGCAGCGGCAGCGTCGCCGCGATCCGCGTCTGCGATACCGGACCGGGCGTTCCGGAGCGGGCGCGCGCCAACCTCTTCCAGCCCTTCCACGGCTCGACGCGGCAGGGCGGGACCGGGCTCGGCCTCGCCATCGCGGCGGAGATCGTGCGCGCGCATGGCGGCGATATCGGGCTCGTCGACCGGGCAGGCGCCGGCGCGGTGTTCGAGATCACCATCCCCGACCGCCCCGTCAGCCTCAACGCCCGCCGCCAGTCGCGCGGGGCGTGAAGCGGCGGCGCTTGCAATAAAGGCATTGAGCGATTAGGTGTCCGGCCCTTGCGGCGCACCCCGCCGCCGGCACCAAGCGCCCGTAGCTCAGCTGGATAGAGCACCAGACTACGAATCTGGGGGTCGGGAGTTCGAATCTCTCCGGGCGCGCCAATCTAAACAAACACTTATGCGCTTTAGCTGGGAGGTGTTCTACATCTCGGGCTAACGCTTGGCTAACAGGGCGGTCTTTGATCTACCTTCGACCGGGTTCACGTGCTCCCGGCAACACTTTTTGCCCGTCGGGTCTCCGTGCAAGGGCACTTCGGCTCAGACCTCGGGCACGCTTCCTGCTGTCGACTTGTTCTTTTGGGCGACGATGCTGGTTGCAGGGACGCTGGGAAAAGCGATCGGTGACTTTTCCTCTTTCAAGTCCGGGTTGGGCCTAGCGGTTGCTTCGCTGGCGCTCTCGGTCGTGGTCGCGGCGCTGGTCGGTCTCAAGACGATGCAGCCATTCCTTGTTCCCGTCTCGTGCTAGTTGGTCGTGGTCGCCATCAGGGCAGCCGGCACGTCGGCGAGTTCTCGGCGCGCTCCATCGCCTTTAGGCAAAGCACGCTAGGGTTTGCGGTGTTGCTGGTCACGTTCCTGACGATCTGGTTCCGGCGGTCGCAGGGAATCGACATTGGACCTGATCGATTCACAGCGAGTTGGTCGAAGGATAGACCATGCAACGCCCCTTCCGCAGCCAATCTCTTCAGTTTGGATGCGCAGCGAACCAAGCGTATCCAGTTCTGAACGTCGATTGAATTCGATCTCGTTATGTCAGCCGCGTTTCTCCGGTCGCGAAAAGGCGAAGCTTCGATTGGCCTTGTTCCATGAGTGGGGGCATTGCTTTGAAAGGTTAATGAAAGCTTCACGCGTTAAAGATGTGTGGTGCGCCTCGGGGTCGCAGCAAGGGCCCAAAAACAAAACGAGGGGCGGAAACAATCGATGGAGGGGCCTATGCCCAGCGCGCGTATCCTTTTGAGCACTTTCGCAGTTACTGCCGTTTTTTGTGCGGGGCCGTTCGCGGCGGCGCATGCCGACGACAAAATCAGCATCATGGTCGGCGGTTATGAGAAGCAGATTTACCTGCCCGCCAAGCTCACCGAGGCGCTCGGCTACTTCAAGGACGAGGGGCTCGACGTTGAGCTCCTGAACGAACCCGCCGGCGTCGACGCCGAGAACGAGATGCTCGCGGGCGCGGTGCAGGGCGTTGTGGGCTTCTACGACCATTGCGTGGACCTGCAGGCGAAGGGTAAATTTGCTGAGTCCGTCGTGCAGTTTAGCCAGGCCCCTGGCGAAGTTGAGCTCGTGTCCACCAAGCATCCGGAGATCAAGTCGCCGGCCGATTTCAAGGGGGTGAGCCTCGGCGTGACCGGTCTCGGCTCCTCGACCAATTTCCTCACCCAATATCTCGCTGTGAAGAACGGTGTGAAACTCGGCGAATTCACCTCCGTTCCGGTCGGCGCTGGCGACACGTTCATTGCGGCCATGCAGCAGGACAAGATCCAGGCCGGCATGACGACCGAGCCCACGATCACCCGCCTGCTCAAGACCGGCGAGGCCGCCGTACTCATCGACATGCGGACGATGGAGAGCACCAAGGCAGCTCTCGGCGGCACCTATCCCGCCGCGTCCCTCTACATGCAGACCTCGTGGGTGGAGGCGAACAAGCCGACCGTTCAGAAGCTCGCCAATGCCTTCGTAAAGACGCTGAAGTTCATCAATACCCACAGCGCGGAAGAGATCGCAGCGAAAATGCCGAAGGACTTCTACGTCGGCGATCCGGAGGGTTACGTGAAAGCGCTGACCGACGGCAAGGCCATGTTCACGCCGGATGGCGTCATGCCCGAAGGCGGACCGGAGACGGTGCTCGCCGTCCTGTCGGCCTTCAAGAAGGAGCTACAGGGCACGCAAATCGATCTCTCCAAGACGTACACGACGGAGTTCGTGAAGCACGCAAGCTGAAAAGAAGGGGCAGGCCGGCGGCGCGCCGCCGGCCTCCTTAGGTTCATAGCGATGGGCAGCGATGCAACGCGCAGCTTTTCGGGGATCAACGTGATGACGCTTGCCGCAGAGACATCCGCGCCCGCGATCGAACTGATCAATGTCAGCCGCCGGTTCCTGACGCCGACGGGAAAGTCGCTGACCGCGCTCCGCGATTTTAGCATGAGCGTAGTGCGCGGCGAGTTCGTCGCGGTCGTCGGTCCGACGGGCTGCGGGAAGTCGACGACGCTCAACCTCGTCGCCGGATTGGCCAAGGCCAGCGCGGGCGAGGTCCTGCTAATGGGATCGCCGGTCGCGGGGATCGACCCGCGCGTCGGGTTTGTCTTCCAGACCGACGCGCTCTTTCCTTGGCGCAGCGTCATCGACAATGTCGTCGCCGGCCCGCTTTTTCGCGGCCACCCTCGCGAGAGCGCATTCCAGAAGGCCCGCGACTGGCTCGAACGGGTCGGGCTCGCCCGTTTTCAGGATCATTATCCGCATCAATTGTCGGGCGGCATGCGGAAACGCGTCTCGCTGGCGCAGACTTTCATCAACGGTCCGGAAATCCTGCTGATGGACGAACCGTTCTCTAGCCTCGACGCCCAGACGCGCGTGCTGATGCACGAGGAATTGCTGCGCCTGTGGTCAGAAGCGAAAGCATCTGTCGTGTTCGTGACGCACGACCTTGAGGAAGCGGTGGCGCTCGCGGACAAGGTCTACGTGCTCACCGCTGGCCCTGCGACGGTGAAATCGGTCTACGAAATCGACCTGCCGCGTCCGCGGGTTGTTTCAGAAATCCGCTACGATTCGAGCTTCATCGACTATTGCCGCACCATCTGGGAGGACCTTCGTCAGGAAGTCCAGGGTGGAAGCAAGCGCACGCCTGCTCTGGCCTGACGGAGGACTCGGCATGACGGATCTGGCGATCAACTCTGACCTGGCTGGCTTTCGGCCCGGCACCTCTGACACCGAGATCGAAGCGGCGGCGGCTAAAATTGCAACGCGTCGACGGCAGACTGTGCTCTTCCTCCGCACCGCTATCCTCGTCTTGTTCCTTGCCGGTTGGGAGCTCGCGAGCCGGCTCGGCTGGATCGACTCCTTCTTCTACGCGATGCCGAGCACCATCGCCGCCCGGCTGGTGGAATGGACGTTTGAGGGAACCTCGGAAGGACCACTCTGGTATCATCTTTGGGTGACGATGGAGGAAGCCCTCATCGGCTTCTTCACCGGATCGATCGCCGGCATCATCGTCGGCGTGGCGCTCGGCCGCAACCGGATGGCCTCGGACGTCTTTTCGATCTATATCAAGGTCATCAATTCGATCCCGCGCGTAGTTCTCGCGCCGATCTTCATCATGATCCTTGGTCTCGGTCTTGCGTCGAAAGTCGCACTGGCGTTCGTGATGGTCTTCTTTGTCGTCTTTCACAACGCCTTCCAAGGCGTGCGCGAAGCGGACAGGGCGATGATCGCAAACGCCCGCATTCTTGGCGCATCGGATTGGCAACTGACCCGCTCTGTCATCCTGCCTTCGGCAATGAGCTGGATCTTCGCTAGCCTGCATGTCAGCTTCGGCTTCGCGATCATCGGCGCAATCGTTGGCGAATTCGTCGGCGCCCGCTACGGAATTGGCCTTCTGATCAATATTGCCAAGGGTTCCTTCGACGCTGCGGGGATGTATGCGGCGATCGTCCTCATCATGATTGTGGCGCTCCTCGCCGAGTATCTGATGACGCTCGTGGAGAACCGCCTCGCCAAATGGCGTCCGCAAGTGCTGTCGGAGACGCAATAGAAACGCTTGCCCGTCGGTCGTTCTAGAGGCCGGGAAGTGTTACATCCACTACCAGCCCGGTCGGCGGGAGCCTGTCGCTGAGAGCGATTGCGCCGCCGTGCGCCAGTATGATTTCACGGGCGATCGCCAGGCCAAGGCCACTACCTTCCCCACCGCTTTCGAGCCGCCGATAAAATCGCTCGAAAACACGCTCGCGCTCATTCGCGGGTATTCCTGGGCCGCTATCCTCGATGCGCAGAATAATAGAACCCTTGTCGATTCTGAGGGTAGCGGTCACCATCCCTCCGGGCGGCGTATAGAGGATCGCGTTTTCCGCCAGATTGAGGACGAGTTCGCGCAACAATGTCGAATGCCCGTCTATCATGACATCACGGGCCTCGCTGACGAACCCGAGATCGATCCCGCGCTCCAGTGCGAGTTCGGATACGCTTTCCAGCGCGGCTCTTGCGATGTCATCGAAGGCGACCGGCTCCTTGCTCAGCAAGGCGCTGCCCTGCTCGGCGCGGGCGAGCATGAGCAACTGGTTGGAGAGGTGGTTCATCTTGTCCACCGACGCTTCGATACCTGCGAGCGCCTCGTTCTTGACGTCGGCGTTACCGGCGCGTAGCCCGACTTTGACTTGCGTCTTGGCCAGCGCGAGCGGATTGCGCAATTGATGCGCGGCGTTGGCAACGAATCGACGTTGAGTGGCGATCTGCTGCTGCACCCTTGCGAAGGAGTCATTCAGAGCGGCGACAAGCGGTTTTAGCTCGGTCTGCACGTCGCCCACGTCGAGTGGATCGAGGACATCCCGGTTGCGCTGAACGACGCGCTCGCGAAGACGCATCATAGGTGCAAGCCCGCGCTGCAGCCCGAAAAGCGCGAGGAGGCCAGCGATTGCGACGAGCAGAGCCTGGTCGCGGAGCGCCTTCAGCCACAGATCCTTCACTAGTCGATCATGACCGTTGAGCGTCTGACCGACAGCTACGATCGCGTTACCCACGTTCTCAATGGCGACGATCGGTTGCGCAATCGCCACCACGCGGACCGCCTGGTCACGAAACGTCGCGTTGAAATACATCGGGTCAAGCCCGACGGGGGGCGCTGGCGGGGCGATGATGTCGGGATATCCGGCTATCAGATCGCCGCGCGGCGTTGTCACGCGGTAGACTACGCGATCGGGAGGATTGGAGTTGAACATCTCGAGAGCGGCGGGGGGAATCGGCGCTTCCAGTACGCCTTGATACTGACGGATGCTCTCCGCAATCACCCGCGCGGAGGCGAGGAGCGTGCGATCTGTGACGAGGTCGGCCGTCTCCAACGCATTCTCGTAAGTGGTCCAGACATTGAAGCCAACGACGCCGGCCAGCGGCAGCACCAGCCAGCCAACCAGTTGGAGCCGGAGGCTTCTAGCCACCATCGAGCTTTCTCAGCATGTAGCCCAAGCCGCGAAGTGTGACGATGCCGACGCCGCTACCCTCGAGCTTTCGCCGGAGTCTGTGAATGCAGACTTCGAGCGCGTTTGGATTGCCGTCATCGTCGAGGCCGAACACGCTCTCCGACAACCTGTCCTTCGGGACAGGCCGGCCGGAACGCGAGATCAGCGTTTCCAGCACCGCGTGCTCGCGGCGGGTCAGGTGGATCGCGACGCCGGCGGCCATGAATTCCCGCGCATTGGTATCGAAAGTCAGGGGGCCATAGCTCATGACCGGGTCGAAGTTGCCGCGCACCCGCCGGAGCTGCACGCGGATGCGGGCCTCGAGCTCTTCGACCTCGAATGGCTTGACGAGGTAGTCGTCCGCGCCGCTGTCGAGACCCGCGACCCGGCTAGACAGCGCATCGTTCGCGGTGAGGATGATGACCGGTGTCACACTGCCCCGTCCTCGGAGGCGCCGGAGCACCTCGATGCCGCCAAGGTGCGGCAGACCCAAGTCGAGTATGACGAGCGCATAGTCCTCGGTTGCCAGCGCCGCGTCGGCTTCGTCACCCCGGTGCACGCAATCGATGACGAAGTGGTCACGCCTCAGGAGGCGTACCACCCAGTCCGCCAGTTCGCGGTTGTCTTCAACAAGCAGGATTCGCATGGTGTAGTAGAACAGCCGCGCAACCTTATCACGCCCGTCGCCGCGAATCTCATACTCCGTGTATTCTTGGGAGATGTCGGCGCGCGGAGAGAGCTCAATATCGCTCGCCTCCTTCTGCCGTCGCGTTCGTCATGCACCCCCACCGCGAGAGCGCGGTGAGGCTGCATGCCGGCCATGACGTCGAAACCGGCCCAGAGGACTCACCCTCCAGTTAGTGGGCCGCCGTGACCTTTGTCGCCACCATCTTTCCAGACTTGACGTGGTAGGTCACCGTGATGGTCTGGCCGACCTTGAGGGACTCGGCCTCCGTTCCCTCGGCAAGGGTGAAGGTCTTGCCGTCGTCCAGCGTAATGGCATCACTCCTCGGATCGATCTGCTTGATCGTCGAGGTGTCGGTTGCGGCGAGAGCGGCGCCGGTCGTCAGCAGCGCAGCCACTATCGCGGCGATCCTTGCAAGATTGGTCATTCAAAAAGCTCCTTCTTTGAGCCCCTTGGGTGCGAACCTATTTCCGGCCGCTTAGGTGAGAATTAGCGCGTCGGGTGTCCGTCTCGCCAGGAAGCGCGGTGGGGCATCCCGATGCTAAAGAAGGTTAGACCCGCGTTGGATGCCAGCCGGAATTCAGATCTAGAGGCGAGGCGAGGATGCCTATCCGCGACTCCTAATTCACGCCTAACTCGACACTCCTACCGATGCAGATGGTTCCGCGTGCAATACGCCGCGACCGGATACCCACAGTCCGTCTCAACATCGGAGAAACCCACATGCGCTCGCTAAAACTCGTCGCTGCCCTTGTTCTTGTTTCCGGCCTTGCCTCGAGGGCTTTCGCCGCCGATCCGGTCCCTTGCGAGCAGGCTCTCAACGATCTCAAAGCTGCGGTCGCGAGCTCCACGTCTTCCGACGCGGACAAGGCGAAAGCAGCCGACCTCGAAAGCCAAGGGATCGAGCGCTGCAAGGCTGACGACGATGCCGGCGCCGATGCGCTCTTCGCGGATGCGATGAAGCTGCTCGGCAAATAGACCGAAGCCGCTCCGATTTCACTTTCCACGAGGACATCCTGATGACGACCGAGGCCGTGCAAAGCAGCACAGGAATGCTCAACAAGGTTCCCGCTGTAACCGTCGAATTTTGGCTGATCAAGCTCCTGGCGGTCACCGTCGGCGAGACCGCCGCCGACTATATGAACCTCGACCTCGGCCTCGGGCTTTCGAAGACATCGTGGATTCTAAGTGCCGTGCTGGTCGGCGCGCTGATGCTGCAGTTCGCGCAAAGGAAATACGTGCCGTGGATCTATTGGGTGGCGGTCGTCCTGATCAGCGTCGTCGGAACGCTGGTGACCGACAATCTCGTGGACAATTTCGGCGTGAGCCTGGAGACGACGACTGTCGCGTTCAGTCTCGCATTGGCTGTCACCTTCGCGGTCTGGTACGCGGTTGAGAAGACCCTCTCTATCCATACGATCCACACGACGCGGCGTGAGGCATTCTACTGGCTCGCCATTCTGTTTACGTTTGCGCTCGGGACAGCAGCAGGTGACCTCACCGCGGAGGGCTTTGGTCTCGGCTACCTTTCAACGGGCCTCATCTTTTCCGCGATCATTGCCGCGATCGCCGGCGCCTATTTCTTTGGAATTATCAACTCCGTTCTGGCGTTCTGGCTCGCCTACATCCTGACCCGGCCGGTCGGCGCGTCGCTCGGCGATCTCTTCTCGCAGCCACCGCGATATGGGGGTCTCGGATTTGGTACGACTGTCACGAGCTTCATGTTCATGGCCGGTATCGCGGCCCTGGTCCTCTACATCACGTTCAGCCGACGTGGCGAAGAAGATGACGATGCAGATGGCGACGTCGGTTTTGCTCCCTCAATTCCCGTTCCCGCAGCCCCCCGAGAGAAGTCGAAAATCGTAAGCAGGAGACCCTGACGAACGCTCCCTCCGCTACCGCGGCGGGACGGCCTGCATTCGTGAGGATGGCTTTCGTTGTCCTTCTCGTCCTCGCGGCATGGTGTCTAGTCGCGATCTTCTTAGGCGGTTTCATCCTCGACCCTTCGGGTTGATTGTTGTCCCCGCGCGGACACAGCTCGGGCACTGGCGTGTTTCTCTTTGCGCTGATCTCCGCGTCTGCGAGCGCGGTTCAACCCGCTGGACAATGCGGCGTCCACCACCGTGATCGCTTCCGATGTTGGGGGTGGGAGACTGAGGCCCCGCACTGCCGCCCCGTCGACGCATCCCCGGTCTAGCGATAGCGCGGCGAGGCTTGCCTCAACGGCCAGCGCCCGGCACTTCCTCCCGCGAACATCATGCAGATCGGCCAGGGGGGCCGCAGCCAGGACCACCCTCGCCGTCACGCGGCCTCGCGCAGGAGAAGAACCGCGGACGTGTCGGTGCGTCGCTCGGTGATCCGCACTGCCAAGCCAGTCGACGCCGCCGCTGCCGCGATGACGATGCCAAGATATATCCACGGGACCGTCATGTGATCAGGAGGGGGATCAAAGACGCCGGTCAGAAGTTTCACGAGCATCCACGCTACGACCGAGCCGATGATCCCTCCTAAGAACGATCCGCCGACGAATATCAATATTGCCTCGGCTCGAATGAAGGCGCGTATCTGCCACGGCTTGGCGCCCACTGCTGCCATGATTGCAAAACTCCTACGCCGGTCGAGCACGCCGAGAGCGAGGATGAGCCCAGCAGCGCTGGCCACGAGAGCGACGGCGTAAATGAGCTCCAGCCGAGTGAGACCCGCGAGATCCACCGCCGTCAGGCTGGAGCCGATCAGTTTACGCGCCTCGGTGATGTCACGGACTTTCGTGCCGGGCAGATCCTTCGCGACCGCCGCGGCATGCTCGTGCGCCAAGATCGGGTCACCGGTCACCCGCATCAACACGACTTCGGATGCTGCGTCGCCGGTCGCTTTTGCGACGTACTCCGCATTCGCAATGAGGAAGGAATCGCTCGGGGCCGTGGGGAATTCGCGGACGATGCCTACGAAGCGGAAGCGCACCACATGATATTGGTGGTCATCAGCGCTTTGGAGGCGGAGATTGATCGCGTCTCCCGGCTGAAGCTGGAAGTCCGTCACGGTCTCGTCCGAGACCAGCACGCCGTCGGGAGTGCTCTTCAGCGCGTCGAGGGAGGCTCGAGCATCATCATTTCCGAAATAGGCGTCCGATATTGTCGCCGCTCGTTCGATCGTCGCCGGGTCGATTCCGTAGAGGTCCTGGAGATCGGTGCCGACATAGGCAAACCGGTGCTGCATCGGAACCGCCGCCGCGATCCCCGGCACCGCGGCCAATCGATCGAGAGCCTGACCTGCGGGAGCGGACGACGTGCCGGTCACCGTAACGTCGGCGCCATTCGTCAGTTCGGCGTCGATGTGCGATTGGGTCTGATATGTCGCGTTGAAAATTGCGGTTGAGGCCGCAAAGGCCAGGGCGAGCGCGGTCAGGCTGACACCCGCGGCGATCCGTCCGGGCTGTCGTGCGAGCGCGCTAACGACGAGCGCGGACAGACCGACCGAGACCGGTTGCAGCACTCGCGTCAACACGGCCCGACCACGTCGCAGCGACAGCTTGGCGAAACGGATGCAGAGCAGCGTCGCTCCCAGCCAGAAGAACAGCGGCGCAAGAAACGCCCAATAGTCTACGGAGATCGCGGCCACGCCTTCCGAGGCGAGTACGATCTGATAGCCAGACGCTCCGGTCCACCAGAACACGATCGCGGACAGAGCCAGCAAAATGATGTCGAGGTAGGCCCTAGTCCAGCGAAAGCGTCCGTCCTCGGTCATGGAGCCGCGCGCCGAGACGATGCTGAGGTTCCGGGCATCCCACCATGCCGGGACGAGAACCGCCGCCAGCGAGAGCACGATGCCTGTGTCCGCTGCGATTCCCAGCCAGATCAGAAGGCGTGCGCCGAGAAGAGGGACACCAAGGATGAGTCGCGAGGCGATTACCCCGATGAGGAGGCCGAAAATAGATCCGACGACGCCGAGCGCAAGCGCCTCCGCTGCGGCTATCGTGATAAGCGCCCGCAAGGATGCGCCCCGCAGGCGGAGCAGCGCCTGATTCCTCAGTCTTCGCTCTGCACCCGAGCGGGCCACCGCAAGAGTTAGCAGGGCCGCAACGGCCGCACCGGGTGCTCCCAGGAACAGAAATAAGACACGCGCAAAAAGGGCGTCTCCGCGCGTAGCATCCAGAGTGGCCGCGAGATTGTTTGCGAGCTGTGCACTGCCGGCGACACGCGCCTCGAAATTGCGGCCTTTGCCTGACACGTCGAGGAAGGCGGCTTGCGGATTGGCCGCAAGCCCGACCCGGTCGAGCCTCGCATGAATTTGCAGGCGCACGCTGTCAGGTCGAACTTCGGCCTGCGGATCGAAAAGCTCGTGCCATCTGTCGATCGGCAGAAGCAGCACGTTATCCGGCGGTGCTTGCGGGGCGGCCCCAGGCGGGGTACCGATCGCCTGGAACATCGAATCGGCATTCGGCAGGTCGACAATGCCATCGACCGCGACCTGTGCGTCCGGCATCCCGGGTCGATGCACTCTGACCGTCTCTCCGGGAGCAATGTGGAGATTGGCGGCAGTCTGCTGAGCCACCAGAACGCCGGGTCCGCCGAGCAGCGGCCGGATATTGCCTGGGAAGTCGGCCGCATAGTTTGGTTCGAGACCGATGACCTTGCCCGGGCCAGTGACTTGAACAGTCCCTTCGCTCGATGCTTCGAATCCGTTCACTGCGGCGTAGCCGACAAGCGCGGTGCGTGTGACCCGCGCCGCACTATGCATTTCCGATATGAGCGTGTCGATCGACCCGCCAGGCACGATTTCGACCTGCCAATCGATCGGCAGATCGCTCGTGGCGCGCGCGGTCATTTCGGCGGCACTCGACTGCATGAATACACCAAGCGCGGCGACGAGGCTGACGGTGACGGCAATCCCGGCGACGGCGGCGAGCGTCGCTGGCTTGCGCGTCCGCAGGAGCCCGGCCAGCCATGCAGCGATGGTGCTGCTCATGCCGAATCCCCTGAACTGAGCCGGCCATGCTCCATGAACCAGACGCGATCAAACGAGCGTGCTACGGCGGCATCATGCGTCGCGATCACGACTGCTGCCCCAGTTGCGGTTGCCCAGTCCAGGAGCAGAGCGGTAGCTGCGCCTCCGGTCACTTGATCGAGCTGTCCGGTCGGCTCATCGGCCAGCAAAAGCTGCGGCTCGCTCGCCATCGCGCGGGCGAGAGCAACGCGTTGCGCCTGCCCGCCTGAAATTTCTTCGGGTAGTCTGTCTGCGAGGTGTGCGAGCCCAAGTCTTTCCAGCGCGGCATTCGCCCTTTCGCTTGCCGCTGCAACCTCACCGAGGATCAGCAGAGGCAATTCAATGTTCTCAGAGACGCTCAGGAAGGGCACAAGACTCGGCGCCTGAAACGCAACCGAGATTTTTCCTGGCCGCAAATCCTCACGGCTACCGAGCTCTGGCCACTGCAGCGTGCCGCTAGTCGGGAGATCGAGCCCCGCAAAAAGATGCAGCAGCGTTGACTTTCCGCTCCCCGACGAACCCATGATCGCGATGCGGTCTCCTGACCGTATGCTGCAAGTCGTCGGCGCAAGAGCTTGCAGCTCGGTCTGTCCTTGAATGAAGACCCGAGAAACGCCTTGCGCTGAGACGAGGAGCTTTTCGCCGGCGCCTTCAGGCATCGATAAGCCTTCCGTCCTTGAGATGAAGGACCTGATCGGCGGTACGTGCCAGCGCTGCGCTATGGGTCGCTACGAAGACGGCGGCCCCGGCGGCGCAGCGCTCCGCAAGCACAGCGATGAGGTGTTGCTCCGTGTCGGCGTCCACTTCTGCGGTTGGTTCGTCGCAGAGAAGAACATCCGGCTCCGACGAGAGCGCCACCGCCAGACCCGCCCGCGCCATCTCGCCGCCGGAGAGTTGACTCGGCAGTGCATTCCAGTGGCCCGATAGCCCGAGCCGTGCAGCCAGATCCACGATCTTGCCGTCACAATCTTGCTTGCCGGCAAGCGCTCTTTGCAGACGGATATTGTCCGCAATCGTTAGATGATCGACCAAATTGCCCGACTGCATCAGCATGCCGATATGGCGCGCGCGAATACCGGCACGAACGCGCTCCGGCCGACGGCTCAGGCGCTTGCCAGCTATTTCGACATACCCGCCGTCTGGCTCATCGAGTCCTGCCAACAGGTTCAGCAGGGTGGACTTGCCACTGCCTGAAGGACCAAGCACGACCGTGAGGTCGCCCCGAAAAAGGGAAAGGCTCACCCCCTGCAACGCCGCCACCTCAGAGTCGCCGGGGTGAAAGAACCGGTAAAGCTCCACTGCGTCGACGACGGGCATTCTCACTTCCACCGGAAGGCGTTGGCCATCAGCAACCAATCATCGACGTTGTCCGCACCCTGCGGGGCCGACATGTCGAGCGATGCGAGCTTGCCATCTTTGTAGAAAAGATAGCGATCATGCTCGAGCCGCACCTGCTTATTGGTGACTTGGTTGGGCTCCGAGTTGGAGGTGTAGGTGATCAGGATCGCCGAGCCACTCGCGACTTTGACCTCCTTGATCTTGCCGAGCTTGACCGCCCGCCCGGCACTCTCGATCTCCGGTGCTTGGGCTACCTTTACGGAGGCGGGGGTCGGAACGGCAGCCTGCCGTGCCACCACGATATTGATCGTGTTGTACTTGTCGGAGAACTGCACTGAGCCGGAAGCGTCGACTCGAGCCCACCCTTCGGGCACCTTGATCGTGAATCCCTCCGGAGAGTCATACGTCACGAAGGCTTGCGTATCCGGGATGTCGCCAGGCGGATTGTGCTCGGCCGCGATCGGCCTTTCCGCTGCATCGGCAGTGGACAATGCGATCAGGAAAAAGACGGCTGCAGCGCTGACTTTCGCCGTACTGAAAAACCCCTGGTGGCAGGTCGGCTCGCGAGCATTCGAATTCGTGCGATCGACTAGCTTCAATCTGCCGCCTACTGCGCAATGATGTCCGATCATGACGGTCCTTCCGAAGGGTTAGCCGTATCGAGGTTCGCCGCCGCCGACCGCGTACGTCGGTGCTCGCTACAACAAGCTGGGGCCTGTGAATTAGCCGCCACTTAGGCGTTGGAAGCGTCCGCCTGGACCTCGGAACCGAATTGAGCGCGCGACTAATTCTCTCCTAAGCCCGGAGTGTCACAGACCTGACCGCATGGGGATCGCGGGCTTAGCGTTTGCGGCAATCACCGCCTTTCAGCCGGTCGCCGCCGCGGCCGACCCGCCGCCGCTCATGCGGCTGTGCCCGAATATTGTCAGAAGCACCTGCTTCATTGGTTACGTGACGGCCGCCAACAAGATCATTGTCCTGCTTGCGTCCGGACCGCACAACGCCTTGATTGACAGGGAGGTCGAAGTCCTTACGAGTCCGGCGGTTCAGCCGGCAGCGCCCTTCGCGGAAGTCGACCTCAGTGCTCAGATTGGACGTGTCGTAATGCTGGATGGCATTGGCGGCGAGCGGATTCACGATGCTCGGGTCGTTTTTGTTGCCGATCCAATTTTGACGGCTCTATATTTGGCTCTTGCGGCTCAGCCGCGATAGTCATCTCGCCAGGATCAAGGTGTGGCCGGCCCTCCCGCGCTTCACTATACTATGCAGCCGAGGCCCATGCGCATCCTGTTGGTAGAAGACGACGCCATGATCGGTCAAAGCCTTGACAAGGCATTGTCGGATGCGGGCATGGCCGTCGACTGGGTCAAAACCGGCCACGATTGCCAGACGGCAACGCGCAACAACGAATACAACCTGCTGCTTCTCGACCTTGGACTGCCGGATGGCTCGGGCCTCGAGACGCTGCGGACGCTGCGCAAGGAGAATGTCGATGTGCCGGTGATCATCATCACGGCGCGCGACGACGTACCGACGCGCGTGGCGGGCCTTGATGGTGGCGCCGACGATTATCTCGTGAAGCCTTTCAGCTTTGACGAGCTGAGCGCGCGCATCCGCGCTGTCTTGCGCCGGCACCAAGGTCGCGTCGGCGCTGCCGTAGTGGCGGGTGAGGTCACACTTGACCCCTCCCGGCACGAGGTAAGCTACCGCGGGACAACCGAGGTGCTGCCACGCAAGGAGTTCGCGCTCCTTTGGGCGCTCGCCGATCGTCCCGGCGGTATCCTTTCGAAGGCGCAACTCGAGGATCGCCTCTACGATTGGGGCAACGAAGTGGAAAGCAACGCGGTCGAAGTGCTGATCCATTATGTGCGAAAGAAGTTCGATAGGGACATCGTCCGCAATGTCCGGGGAATCGGCTGGACGATTCCGGATGAGGTCCGATGATGACCTCGCTGCGCGGCCGGCTGCTTGTTTGGCTGATCGCCCTCTTGACCTCGGTGGGCGGCCTGGCCGGCTTCGCGGCCTACTGGCTCGACCGCGATGAAGTCGCCGAGGCGCTCGATGCACAGCTCGCGCAAATCGCGCTCAACGTCGGAAATACGGATCGCCCGGCGTCGGCTCGCATGGCGGACGGGGACAAGATCGACCCGGAAGACACATTCGTCGTCACGATATGGGATGCCGCCGGCAACCAGCATTCCTCGGTAGCGTCGATCGTGTTTCCGAGGCCGAGCGAGGGCGGATACTTAAATCTTCGCGCGGCTGGGGAGGATTGGCGCGGCTTTGCGCTGGTTGGTCCCGATCGCACGGTGGAAGTCGCGCAGCGCACGATCGTGCGTGAGGAGTTCGCCGCCAATTCTGCACTTCGTGCCGTGCTGCCTTTCGTCGCGCTCATTCCACTATCGTGGATCCTGGTGGGATGGGTGGTCGGTCGGGTCCTGCGGCCGCTCCGCTCCGTCACCAAGGAGCTTCAGCAATGGGAGAAGACCGAAGGCACGTCGCTGTCGCTGAAAGACGTGCCGGACGAGATGATGCCGCTGGCCCTCGCCACCAACGATCTCATTACCCGCCTGCATGCCCAACTCGAATTTCGCAAGGCGTTTGTCTCCGATGCGGCACACGAACTGCGCACGCCATTGACGGCATTGCGGCTGCAGGGGCGTAATCTCCGGACCGCCGCTCATCTCGCCGACAGGGACTCGCTCGCAACCGACATGGAGCGCGGATTTCAGCGCATGTCCGACATGATCACGCAACTGCTGCGCCTCGCGCGCGCCGATGGCGCAGCCTCGAACGCGGCGCTGGTGGACGCCGACCTCGATCATGCCATCGCCCAATCGGTTCAGGCCGTTCTGCCACTTGCGAATGAGAAAGGGATCGACGTGGGCCTGGAAGGGCCACAGCACGCCAGCGTGCGAGCCGACCCCGACGACCTGCGCACGCTGATCGGCAATCTCGTCGACAACGCCGTTCGATACACGCCCGCGGGCGGCACTGTCGATCTGCAGGTCTCGTCGCACGGGCGGGACACCATTCTCGAAGTCATAGACACTGGGCCAGGCATCCCGGAGCCATTGCTCGAGCGGGTCTTCGACCGCTTCTACCGTGTCGCCGGATCGAAGGCCGAAGGCAGTGGTCTCGGGCTGTCCATCGTGCAGACGATCGCCGAAAGGTGCGGGGCAAAGGTCTCGTTGAAAAACCGCAAGGACAGAAACGGATTGGTCGCTCGCGTGTGGTTTGGACACGGCATGACCGTCGGTGGCCCCCGCACCTCTACTGCCGTTCCTTTGGCAAGCCGCCTTCCTCGATAGGTCTTGCTTTGCCGATCCGCAGTCGTGACCGGCGCGTCGTTCGCTCGAATTTGTGAGCGACTAAGGGGCGGCGGCGCACGGCAATTCCACCCACCAGTGCCGTACATCGATGTCTGACGGCTGATCGCGTCAACTTAGCACAGAATTAGGAAGTGGTTGGAAGCGACCCGTTGTCATCCTCGTGTCGTAACCGCCGCCGCATGTGCCTCCTGCCAACCGTGGAGACCACACATGCGCCACTTGACAGCGCGAAGTGCAAAGGAATTTCGCCAGAGCGTGATCCTTGCATCCGACTCTTCCACCCGAGCGCAGGCCACTACGAACCGCTACCTTGTTTCTCCGCATGGGCTTGCTGGACGAGGGATTTGCACGAAGGGCCTCGCAAGGGCACTGCGTTTTTGCGCATTGACTGCTCTGGCGCTCAGCCCGGCGTCAGGTGCATTGTCTGCAGTTCCATACAAGCACGTCCTCATCATCAGCGTTGACGGCCTGCACGCGCTAGACCTCGCAAACTACGTCGCCGCCCATCCGGCGAGCACGCTTGCTTCGTTGGCACATACGGGCATTTTTATCCGAACGCTCTGTCACCGACTCCTTCCGACTCCTTTCCCGGCCTGGTCGCGCTAGTGACCGGCGGATCGCCAATGTCTACGGGCGTGTTTTACGATGACGGTTTTGATCGCACCTATTTTGCACCGGGTTCAATTTGCACCGGCACACCGGGCGCGGAAGTGTCATTTGCTGAGAATATCGATGTCGATCCGACGCGTCTCGACGCCGGTGGCAAGCCCGGCGACGGGCGCAGCCAGATCGACCCTGACAAATTACCAATGGCCTTGATCAACGGAAAATGCACAGCGGTCTACCCGCACGACTTCGTTCAGGTGAACAACATCTTCGAGATCGTCAAAAAGCACGGTGGCACCACAGCGTGGTCAGACAAGCACCCCGCTTATGAATGGCTGAACGGGCCGTCTGGCACTGGCCTGGATGATTTCTATGCTCTGGAGCAAGACAGCCTGATCCCCGGAACAAAGGTGAAGACCACCGGCAGTTTCAAGGCTGAGCGGGATTTTGACGAGGCTCGCGTCAAGGCCGTGCTGAACGAGATCAATGGACTCGACAGCACCGGTACTCACGCCGCCCCCGTACCTACCCTTTTTGGCATGAATTTCCAGGCGGTCAGCGTCGGGCAGAAGCTGCCAAAGTCAGGACCTGGCGACGAACCGGGTCTTGTAGGCGGCTACGAGGATGCAAGCGGAAAGCCAGGCAACGCGCTTGCTGGTCAATTGGCCTACGTCGACGGCGCGCTCGCGGAATTGATCGACGCGCTCAAGCAGAATCGTATCGATGATTCTACGCTTCTGATCATCGCGTCAAAGCACGGTCAGTCGCCGATCGATCCCGCGACTTTCCAGCCACTCGACGACGACCCCTATACGAAGACCCCCGGCTATGCGTTCCACATCGCCGATGACGCCGCACTGATCTGGCTCCAGCCCGACGAGCGCGACAAGAACCTCGGTGCTGCGCAGGACTATCTTGAAACGCTGACGAAGACCGTGGGTATCGCCCAGATCCTGCCGCCCAACGTGTTAGCGCTTACATACAAGGATCCGGCGAGCGACAGTCGCACACCAGACTTCGTCGTGACGGTAAACCCGGGTGTCGTCTACACATCGGGGTCCAAGGTCGCCGAGCATGGTGGCGCCAATTGGAACGACCGGAACGTGGCATTGCTGATCAGCAGCCCCTCGGTTGCACCCGCTACAGTGCCAGCATTAGTACAGACGACGCAGGTTGCGCCCACCATCCTTCGTGCCTTGGGCTATGACGCAAGCGAACTCCAGGCGGTGGCGGTCGAGGGAACTCAGGATTTGCCGGCGCTTCCGTTTTAGCGCGCCTTCAGGAAAACTCTGGCCCGCTGTTCGATCTCCTTCTCGTTCCGGCGGAAGAAAATGATGCCCGCTGCCAAGAATGCCAGAGCGGCAGCCGCGAGCAGCCAAGAAGCGGGACCAGTGACCCGCTTCAGCTTTGCACTAAAGAAATACGCAGCCGACCCGAATGCAACTGACCAGCAGAGTCCGCCCAGCGCATTGACGACGACAAAGCGCCGCCAACGCATCTGGTCCACCCCGGCAAGCAATGGCGCAAATGTCCGGAGCAGCGCGAAGAAGCGGCCGACGAAGACGATCTTTGCGCCGTGCTTAAGGAAGAGATATTCGCCCACCGCAAGGCGCGGTTCCGTCACGCGCAAATACCTGCCATATCGCACGGCTAGGCTGCGCCCGAACGACCTGCCGATCACGTAGCCGCTATTGTCGCCCAGAATCGCTGCAGCGCACGCGACGCCGATCACCGCGACGATACTGAGCCGATGGCTCGAGCCTGCATAGAGCGCGGCCGAAACCAGAGCGGTCTCACCCGGCACTGGGACGCCCATTCCCTCCAACGCTACGACGACGAAGACAAGCCAGAGGGCGTAGGACTGGATCAGATCAGGGATCGATATCCCCGCAAGCAGTTGCTGCACGCGGACCTACAGGATGCGGGTGACGAGAAGGTCGGCGCGGGTTCCCTCAGGATAGACCGAACGCATCACAGCTGCGGCCAGTCCCGCCGTGACCGCTCCACCGAGCACGTCCGACACAAAATGCGTGCCGACGTAAACCCGCGAGAGGCCCACCAGAACGGCTGCGGCCATGAACAGCAAGCCAATGGATCGCCTGCCATGCAGGAGAAAAGTGGCAGCGACCGCGAAGGCAACCGTCGCATGATCGGACGGAAACGCGAAGTCGGTGCTCCTGTCGATGAGGAGATGCGTTATTCCCGAATCGTATGGGCGCGCACGATGCACGAACAGGAGCACGGCTTGATTGAAGAGAAGTCCCAAGGCTGCCGAGAGACCGCTCGCTACCACCACGTGGCGGACATGAAGTCGCCGGGGCGACGGCCGCAAGGACATCGACGGAACCCAAAGCACCGCCACCACCAGCACGATGGCCGGGACGCCCCATATCGCGACCACGACGAGGATCGTGTCGAGAAAAACGAACCCGCCCGAAAGCGAGTTGATCCAGCGAGTGGCGAGAATATCCAAACTGTACCTGTGCCAGAGTACCGAAGCGAGCGTCGTCCTTAGGTCCTCCACTTCAATTAGGGCTCGCTTAGCAATGGCATTTTCAGCGAGGTGAAGGTCGCAAAGCGATGCATTCCGCCAGCGTATCGTGGGCACAAAGCCAGAGCCGGGCGACGCACGCGTTCCAAGCACCTCAGAAGAAGGCAGGCGATATGTTTGGCGCGAAAACATAGCGCCTGCGCTGCTGCAAGAACTTGCCGATCGCGAGAATATTACGACGCTTCCGAGCAATCACGATGCGTAAGAAAAATCCGTTCGCATTGAATCCGGCCAGCATCATCGCCAAGCCTTTACGGGCCCCCAGCCGATCTCCGCGAGGCAACCCGTTTCGTTTCGGAGAAAGATTAATCGGCCTCCTGGACCAGTAGGCCGAGATACATGCCCGTCATGGACCAACGGGAAATAAGCCCCCTCTGGAGGCTGCGACCTAGAGCAGAAGCTTGGCCGGCCTGCCGCAGATCACGTCACCCAGCCGGACGAGCGATGGTAGGCGAAAAATGCCTTCTGTACGATAGGCCGAAGAATACGCTCTCCATGCTCAGAGAGATTCGGTCCATCCAATATGTCATCAACTGCCTCGCGATCGAGCAGGCCGTATTGCTCCAGAATAATGGCCATTTCCCACTCGTCGAAAACCCCGGTGAATACCATCATGATATCCAATCCTAGTTCGCTTCCGAGTGCCGTGTTGCGGGTCGCATTTTCGGCGATCTGCTCCTCAAGACCCATTTCTTGAAATCTCCTAGTGATCGCATAGATGGCTTCGCGGTCCGCCAGCCAGGGACCATTTCCGAACAATCTGGAAACTGCCATTGCCTCGAGTTCAGCAAGGATTCGACCTTTGTTCATCTCCGAGCTTCCCTAGTTCGCAATTCACCATCGACACACCACATCCCTCACCTAGCGCGGTCCTGAGAAGATGGCTCCGCCCTGCAGGCAGACCAGCCTCTTTCCAAGGGTTCAGATTGGTGAGTTGCAGACTCTTCAAAACCTCGACCGGCTTCTTCCTGATTCCACTGTCACCTTCTTAGCAAGACCCACGTCCAAAAGAACTATTCGCTTGGCCTGGCGTCACCTCTTGTGGACCTGCGGGTTCTACCTGCCGGCCAAATGTGAAACCGGGAAACTGCTGCGAGAGATTCAGAACGCGAGAACGTCACGACGTTCCTGAGCAGCCACCACACGCAAGAGAACCGCTCCCTGTGCGCCGAGATCGGCGTGATCGCCAAGGAGCGTTTATTCTTTAGGGGTCAAGCGAGCAATCTCGGTGCAGACACGATTCGTTCAAAGAGAGCGTCTGATTGAGCTCGTGACACGCTGAGCAGGGAGAGGTCCATTCCTTCGACTTCACATCGACGGTCGTATGGTGCCGGCGCCGAGATAGAGTCGGGCCACTTCCGGATCGTTGAGCAACCCGGCCCCCGTGCCGACCAGCGCGATACGACCCGCATCGAGGACCGCCGCCTGATCCGCCACAGCCAACCCGGATCGCGCGTTCTGCTCGACCAGAAGAACAGTCCGCCCATCCTTGGCCAGGGCGGCTATGGAGGCGAAGACCCCCTTCCGCGCCTTCGGGTCGAGCCCGATCGATGGCTCGTCGAGGAGAATCAGCGCCGGGTCGAGCATGAGGGAGCGCGCGAGCTCTACCTGCTTCTGTTCTCCGCCGGAGAGCGAGCCTGCTGCCGCATGGCGACGTTCCGCAACGATCGGGAAAAGCTCGGCAACTCGTTCGGCCCGGCTTCGAACGAGCGCCTTGTCGGAGAGGATGAAGGCTCCCATCAGCACATTCTCCCAGACCGTCATCCCCGGGAAGAGACTCCGCTCCTGCGGCACGTGAATCACCCCCCGAGCCAACCGATTCCTCGACGACAGCCGGCCGATGTCCTCACCCCGAAGCATCACCTCACCGCCTTCGGGATGGAGAAGCCCACTTATCGTTTTGAGGACGGTTGATTTTCCCGAACCATTCGGCCCGATCAAACACATGATCTTGCCGGTGTTGACGCTCAGGTTGACGCCCTTCAGAATCAATCCCGCGCCATACCCAGCAGTCACTCCGGAGAGCCGGAGGATGACAGATTTTCCACGGTCCTGTGTCTCCGGTGGTACCGTTGGGATGAGCGCCGTCGCCGGCATTTCATCCACGTCAGTTTCCGAGGTACGCATCGAGCACGATGGGGTTGATCTGCACTTCGGCCGGTGGTCCCATTGCGATGGTCGCCCCACGATCGAGCACGATCACGGGATCGCAAAGCCGCATGACCAGATGCATGTCGTGCTCGACGATAAGGAAGGTCACTCCGTCCTTGTGGCGGGCGCGGATATGGTGCTCCATCATGTTGATCATTACGGGGTTGACGCCGGCGGTTGGCTCGTCGAGCAGCACAAGCTTTGGCCGGCTCATGAGCACGGCGGCAAACTCCAGCAGCTTGCGCTGACCGTAGGAGAGCTCAGCGGCGGGCAGATCGGCGAGGCCGGCGAGCCGGAACTCTTCAAGCATCTCAAGCGCGCGCAGCCGGTCGGTCTTCGTAAGTCTCGCGCCGAACAGGCTGCGCCAGGGCGGTCCCGCGGCAACCACCAGGTTCTCCTCGACCGACAGGTCCGGAAATATCCGCGCCTGCTGAAAGGTTCGCGACAATCCCTTCCGGTAAAGCCGAGCCGGGTCCGGCTCGTTCACGGTGTGACCGTCGAAGCGTATGTCCCCCGAATCGGACTTGAGATATCCGGTGATCATGTTGAAGGCCGTCGTCTTGCCTGAGCCGTTCGGCCCGATCAGCGCCGTGATCGCTCCCTCGTCGACGGAGAAAGAGCAGTCGTCGACTGCTCTGACGCCGCCGAAGCGCTTGCACAGCTTTTCGACTTCCAGCAGCGCAGTCATCGTTCAGCCGCACGTAATTCGTCGATCATTCCCGCGGCCTGAACGGGGTTCCCCACGGGCGACGCCGCGGCTCTCTGCTGTCCCCCAGGTCCTCGCTTGTTTCGATGACGCAGGCGGTCCGTGATCGTCGGCAGGATGCCGCGCGGCAGCACCAGCATGATGATCAGAAAGATCGCGGCGTAGGCCAGCAGATAGACCTGACTCGCACCGAAGTGATACGCGAAGGTCTGCTGGGCCGGGACCAGAATGAACGCCCCGATCACCGGTCCCCACAACGTTGCCCGCCCTCCGAGAAAAGTCATCAGGACCATGCCGATGGTGAGCAGGGGATCCACAGCGAACTGCGGATAGACGAACCCCAGATAGTAGGCCCACACGCCGCCTATCATCGCGGTGATACCGACGCTCAGGGCGAAGGCGATCAGTTTGACACCGGTAACGCGCACACCAACGCCGTGCGCCTTGTCCTCATCGGCTCGCACGGCCGCCAGCGACAGACCAATCTTCGAGCGTCGGAAATAGAAGGATACGCCCATGGCCACGGCAAGAAGCGTCAGCATCGCGTAGTAGAAGGGCCAGCCGTAGGTATCGACCGGAAAGGGCGGCACGGCGACAGCCTTGCCTTGCGCTCCATCGGTGATGGACCGCAGATTGAATGCGAGGGTCTGTGTGATGAACAGCAGGGTGATCGTCACGATGGCGAAAACATCGGCGCGCGTCCGCATGGCGATCCACCCGATTGGCACACTCACCAGAGCGGCTCCCACTCCGATCAACGGAAGCAGGAAGAAGGGCAGGTATCCGTTGCCGACGCTGTCCTCGAAGACGATGGCGATGGCATATGCGCCCAGCCCGAAGAATGCGGCGTGCCCAAGCGAGGGATAGCCAGCGTAGCCGCCCAGCAGATTCCACGCGCTCGCCAGGCCCGCATACATCAGCGTGAAGATCAGCAGGTTCAATATCCACGGCGCCCCGACGCCGTATGGCAGCAGCGCGAGCGCTCCGAAGAACGCAACGCCGCGCAGCAAACCCAGACCGCTCATATCGCGCCCCGCATGCGGGGGCCGAAGAGTCCCCTCGGCCGAAACAACAGCACGAGGAGAAGCACCACGAAGAAAGCGAAATCCGACCAGATGGGAGACAGAAGTGCGGCGATGATCGATCCGCCGACTCCCATGATCAGCGCCGCGATGATCGATCCGCCGATGCTGCCCAGTCCTCCCAGCACGACGATGGTCAGCAGCCGGCTGATCAGGTCGTAGTGGCTGCCGGGGTTGAAGGGCGAGATGAGCCCGAAGACAGCTCCCGACGCGGCAGCCGTCGCGGCTCCAAGCCCGAAGCCGAATGCCGCGACCATCTTCGAGTTGACGCCGAGAAGCTGCGCCGACATCGGGTTCTGCACAGTGGCGCGGATTGCCCACCCGAATTTGGTGCGCTGCATGATCAGGTAGAGAAGGCCGAGCATCACCAGCGACAGCAGGAAGGCGTAGAACCGAACCATGTTCACCTGGTATCCCAGCACCGTCCAACTGAAGTTCTCGTAGCCGGGCTGGATCGAGCGAAACGTCGTGTTGTAGGCCATCGCAAGCAGACCCTCGATGCCGAGCGCCACCGCGAACGTGACGAGTAAAGAGAGTTGCGAGACTTCATCGGAGTTCAGCGGGCGCAGCAGCGCCCACTGGATCGCCGCTCCGATCACGAACAGCATGGGCGTCGTAATCAGAATCGAGAGGAAGGGGTCCAGGCCGGTGAGCGTGAACAGGCTGAACGTCAGATAAGACGCCAGTATCACGAGGGCAGCCTGTGCGAGATTGACGACCTTCATGATTCCAAAAATGAGCGTCTGCCCACTCGCCATGAGCGCGTAGACGCCCCCCGTCAGCACTCCAAGAATGACAGCCTGGACCAGGGCATGCATCGTGCCCTGCCTTACTCGGCCCAGTTGGGCTTTGGCGCGACCGGCGCGTGCTGCGCAACCTCGGGAGGAAACACGGTGATGAGCTGCCCGCCGATCCACTCGGTCAACAGATATTCGCCCTGTGGCGCGCCATCGGCATCCCAGCTCAGATCGCCGACGAGAGTATGCCACGAGCCGCTGTGCAGCGTCTTGATGACCGTTGCATTGTCGACTGCGCCGGTCTTTCCCGCGACCTGCTCAAGTAGCATCCCGGCGGAATAAGCCTCGGCCGATGTGCTGTCGATGCCGGACGCGTCGCCGCCGTACATCCCGATGTAGGCGTCGATGAATGCCTTGCTTCCCGCCACGGGCGACGCCGGGTACCAGTCACCGCTGGTGAAGATGCCCTCGGTGTTCTTGGCGCCCACCTTGTCCGGGAATTCGGTCGGAGAGTTTGCGCCATTCGACATAAACAGCCACTTCGGATTGAACTTCAGCTGGATCATCGCCTTGACCTGGGCGAATGCATCCAGCGACTGGGTGCCCGAAACGACGACGTCGGGATCCGCCGCGGCAACGCCGGCGATGATCGGCGTGAGGTCAGCCGATTCGGCGGGATAAGTCTGGTCGTAGACCGTCTTGATCCCAGCCGCCTCGAACTGGTCCTTCACGAAGTCGGCGATCGGCGCTGCGAACGGGTCGTCGAGCTTTGCGTAGGCCGCGGTCTTCGGACGCTGGTCTTCAGGCAGAGACAGAATGTACTTCGCGAATACGTCACCGCCCTTCACAACCGGAGCCGGCTGCACGAAGAAGAGGTTGTCCAGGTGTTGCGCGAACACCTTCGGCCCGCCGCCGGCCGGCTCGATGAAGGAGTATCCGTAGCGCTTCGCAACGCGCGCCGCGGGGATCGTCAGCAAACTCGAGAAAGGCCCGAAGACGATGTCGACTTTGTCCTGCGTGATGAGGTTCTGGTAGTTGGTCACGACCTGGTCCGGACTCGACGTATCGTCTACGATCTTGACTTCCACCTGTCGTCCGAGAACGCCGCCCCTCTTGTTGACATCCGCGGCCCAGAGCTCGTAGCCGCGCTTTGCAGCCTTGCCCGGGTCGGCGAAATCGCCGGTGAGCGACAGCGAAATGCCGACCTTGAGCGGCGCTTCTCCGGCCGCAGCCGCGCTCGCAAGAAGCAATGTGGCGGCGGCCGCGGTCGCGAGAAGTTTCAGTGTCCGCGTGCCTTCTGCTAGACCTCTCATGCTCATTCCCTCCCCTGTCAGACTTGATCTTGCTTCCTTGTCATTCCTGAACTTCGAGGCCGCTTGGCACGGGCTTGTTTTCGCTGGTGAGCTTCATTCCGGCCGCAAGCGCGACCGTCTCGATGAGCGCGGAAAAATCCTTCTCGAGGTAAGCCTTGGGATCGGGCTGCAACATGGCGGCGCCGAAATGCGCCTGCAGGGCTTCACGCGTGGCTGCGGTCACCGGCATTGGGACGCCGAGGCCGTGCGCCGCGGCTAGCCCGAGATCGAGGTCCTTGCGAAGCAGCGCGGGCGTAAAGGTGGTGGCGAAATCGAGATTGACGAGCGCCGGGCTCTTGTAGCGGGAGAAAATCGAACCGAGCACGCTGTTGTTCATGAACTGAAGGAATGCGTGACGCGCCACGCCAGCTTTCTGGGCGAGCACGGTTATCTCCGCGAGGTTCTGGATGACGACACCGAGGAAGACGTTGTGGGCGACTTTGCAGATGCGTGCGAGGTCGCCTTCGCCAACATATGCGACGCCGCTGGCGGCAATCGTTTCAAGATATGGCCTTGCGACCTCGAACGCATCGGCCGGGCCGGAGACGACGCAGCTCAGCTTGCCCGCCTTTACCGTCTTTCCATTGCCGCTGACAGGCGATGCAAGGAACGCCGCGCCGCCGCTTTCGATCCGGCTGCGAAGCGCGGCGGACTCATCCACCCCGATGCTTGAGCAGTCGACGAGAATGCGCGGCAGCGCACGCGCGGCTCCGTCGATCAGGCCATCCTCCCCGAACAGCACCTGTTCGAGATCGAACCCGGTCGACACCATCGTGAAGAGGATGTCGACATCGGCGAGATCGGAAAGCCGGTCGACGACTTTCGCGCCCTTGGCGGAAAGCGGCTCGGCCTTGGCGCGCGTGCGATTCCAGACGCTGACAGCATAACCGCGTGTCACCAGCCGCTCGGCCATCGGATAGCCCATCCGGCCCATGCCGATCCAACCGATCCGGCGCGTGTTCGACTCCATGCTCACGATCCTTTGAAACTTCCCGTGATAGACTCAGTAGGCGTTTGCGATCGGCAGCTCTTCCGCGGGGAAGAGCGAGATCACGCGACATCCCTTGTCAGTTACCACCACCTCCTCCTCGATGCGCGCCGCGGAATAGCCGTCGGTCGCCGGGCAATAGGTCTCGAGCGCGAAAACCATGCCGGTCTTGATCTCCATCGGCTGCTCGAGCGAGACGAGCCGCGAGATGATGGGACGCTCGTGAATGGCAAGGCCCAGTCCGTGGCCGAACTGCAGGCCGAAGGCGGCCAGTTCGTTCGGGAATCCGAAGTCCTCGGCCTTCGGCCAGACGGAGGCGACCGTATCGCTCGAGACGCCGGGCTTGATGAGCTCGATGGCCTTTTCCAGCCATTCGCGGCATTTCGTGTAGGCGTCGTGCTGCACCGGCGTGGCGCGGCCGACATTGAAGGTGCGATAATAGCAGGTGCGATAGCCCTGGTAGGACTGCAGGATGTCGAAGAACGCCTGGTCGCCGGGCCGGAACATCCGGTCGGTGAAATTG
>JBBQVL010000047.1:0-35319 GCA_038211615.1 Hyphomicrobiales bacterium | reverse complement strand
TCGGAGGCGAGCTGGTCGGGGTCGTAATTGTCGCCGCCGCGGACGAAGCTCAGAATGCCGCTCCGCCGCGTCTGGATGACGTTACGCAGCCGCGCATCGCCGAACGCCTGGTTACCGATGAAGGTGATGCCGGAGACGCCGGTCTTCGGCCCCTCCGTGATGACGAAGACGAGATTCACCCGGTTGTTCGGCAAGGCGATCGTCTGCGGCGTGACCGATGCCTCGAACCGCGCCGAGCGGCGATAGAGCTCCAGTATCTTCGCGACGTCGTTCTGCACCTTGACGCGGGTGAAGACGCCGCGCGGCGCCGACTCGACCGCGCCGGAGAGCTGCTCGTCCTTGAATTTCTTGTTGCCCTCGAAGGCCACCTCGTTGATGACCGGGTTTTCCACCACGAGGACGACGAGCGTCGAGCCCTGCTGGTTCAGATGCACGTCGGAGAAGAGCCCGGTCTCGAACAGCGCCTTCAGCGACGCGTCCTCATCCTGGCTGCTGAAATTCTTGCCGGGCTGAATGACCAAATAGGCACGGATCGTGCCGGCGTCGACGCGCTGATTGCCCTGCACATCAATGCGGCTCACCACCGCCGCCTCGGCCCGCGAAGCCATCCCTGCGCCTGCAAGGATCGCCGCTCCAACGAGCACGAGCATGGCGAGGAGGCTCTGGAGGCGTCGGCTGGGTTTTACGCGCATTGGCCGCTTGTTCTGGTCTTCGAGCACACAAGGAAACGTAAGGACGCCGCCCGGAGTCGGTCCCTCATCAAGGTATTGCAGGGATTGCCCGCGCATTCAATTGCGCCAGCTTTCGCACACACCCCTTTTTCCACACGAAGTGGCCTTTGGGCAACGTAGGCTAAGCCCTTAGGACTTCACGAAGATTCCAGATATGTTGGCGATATCGTTGAAGGTGACGAAGATGAACAGCATGATCACCAGCGCAAAGCCGATGCGGAAGCCGAGATCCTGGACGCGAGCGCTGAGCGGCCGGCCACGGATTGCCTCGATCAGATAGAAGAGCAGGTGCCCTCCATCGAGCATGGGGATCGGAAACAGATTGAAGAGCCCGATCGAGACCGAAAGGAGCGCGGTAAGGTAGATGCGCCCCGGCAAGGAGGGAATTGCGCCGGTGACCTGGGCGATGCCGACCACTCCGCTGAGCTGATTTGGGCTTTCGCGACCGGTCACCAGATGGCCGAGATACGACATCGTCGTGTGGACGACGCGCCAGGTCTCGCGGGTGCCCTCGGAAATCGCGGTGATCGGATCGTCCCGGCCGAAATCGGCGACGCCGGATTTGAGCCCGAGGATCGAGATCAGGTGCTTCCGGCCGGTGATGTCGGCCACTTCCTTCTGCTGCGGAACGGCTGAAAGGGTCAGGCGCTCATCCTGCCGCTCGACGACGACGGCGAGATGCTCCCCGGCGGAGCGGATGACGATATCCTGCAGATCCGAGAAGGAATCGACACTCTCTCCATCGACGCTGACGATCCTGTCTCCCTTCAGGAATCCCGCCTGGTCTGCCGGGCTGCCGGCCTCGACCTCTCCCACGATCGGAGGAATGTGCGACCGACCCACGATTGCGAAGACCGCCGCGAAGACGACGATGGCGAGGATGAAGTTCGCCGCCGGCCCGGCCGCCACGACAGCAACCCGCTTCCAGAGCGGCGCGAAATGGAAGAGCCCGCGCCGCTCGGTCAGCGGCGTGGCCGCCATCGCTTCGGGGTCGGGGACGCTCGCGGCGTTGTCGTCGCCCTCGAAGCGCACGTAGCCGCCGAGCGGGATCGCCGAAAGCTTCCAGCGCGTGCCATGGCGGTCGTTGAAGCCGAAAAGCTCGCGGCCGAAGCCGATGGAAAACGCCGCCACGCGGATCCCGCACCAGCGGGCCACGAGGAAGTGGCCCATTTCGTGGACGAAGACGACCGCGGTCAGAACGATCAGCGCCGGGATGACGTTGCCCGTGAATATTCCTGAAAGTTGTTGCACGATGCCCATCGCTCGTCTTTCGGTTGCCTTCAGGCCGCGGCGGATCGACGTTTAAGGTCGGCCCGGGCGATCCTGCGCGCCGCGGAATCGAGCGCAAGCGCTTCATCTATGCTGGCGGGTCGCGCAAGCAATCCCCCCGAATCGGCGGCCGTCAAGGCAATTTCGACGATCTCGGGGATGACGGTGAAGCCGATCCGGCCTGCGAGGAAGGCCTCCACGGCCACCTCGTTCGCGGCATTCAGCACGGTCGCAGCGCCGCCGCCCTGCTTCAGCGCGTGGATCGCAAGGCCGAGCGCCGGAAAGCGCTGCGGATCAGCCTTCTCGAAAGTGAGCTGTCCCACGGCCGCGAGATCGAGTGTCGCCACCGGCTCGCGAGCCCGCTCCGGCCAGTGCAGGCAATAGCCAATCGGACGGCGCATGTCGGCGGCGCCCAGCTCGGCGTGGATCGAGCCGTCGCGGAAGGTGACGAGGGCGTGCACCACGGACTGCGGATGCACGATCGCATCGAGCGCTTCCGGCCCGATGCCGAAGAGATGGTGCGCCTCGATGAGTTCCAGCCCCTTGTTCATGAGCGTCGCCGAATCGACGGAGATCTTCGCGCCCATCGACCAGGTCGGATGCGCGACCGCCTGCTGCGGCGTCGCCTCGCGGATGCGCTCCGCCGACCACGTGCGGAACGGCCCGCCGGAAGCGGTCAGCGTATAGGTGCAGATGTCGGCCGCGTCGCGCCCGTCGATGAGCTGGTAGAGCGCGTTGTGCTCCGAATCGACCGGCAGGACCCGCACCTTGTGCTGGCGCGCGAGCGCCATGAAGGCGCTGCCGGCGCAGATCAGGCATTCCTTGTTGGCAAGCGCGATGTCGCTCCCCGCGCGGATGGCTGCCGCCGTCGCCCTGAGGCCGGCGGCGCCGACGATCGCCGAGAGCACGATGTCGACCGGCTCGGCGGCCGCCTCCTCCATCGCCTCGGAGCCCGCCGAGGCGGCGATGCCGGAGCCGAACAGATCATCGCGGAGCGCCATCAGATGCGCCTCGTCCGCCACCACCGCGCGGCGCGCTCCGAGCTTGCGCGCGGTATCGGCGAGCTTGGCGAAATTCGAGCGGGCGACGACCGCATGCACCTCGAAGCTCCCTGGCGCCGCGCCGATCACATCGGCGGCGCTGGTGCCGACCGAGCCGGTCGCGCCGAGGAGCGTGACGCGCTTCGTCACGGCGCGCCTCCCGCGATCGGAACGACGCTTCCCGGCAGCGCCAGCGTGATGCCGCCGAGGCCGAGCACCGCGATCAGCCACGCAAGCGCGGCGGCGCCGAAGAGCCCGTCGACCCGGTCGAGCACGCCGCCATGCCCGGGGATGATGGACCCTGAATCCTTCACGCCGAAGCGCCGCTTCATAGCCGATTCGAAAAGGTCACCGGCCTGCGCGGCGATCGAGAGGGGTGCTGCGAGAAAGAGGCCGGTGCGGGGATAGCCGGCGCGCGTCAGCCAAACCACGAGGCCGCCCACGAGGACGGCAGCGACGAGGCCGGTCAGCGCGCCGGACCATGTCTTCTTGGGGGAGACGCGCGGCCAGAGTTTTGGGCCGCCAAACGCGCGCCCACCGAAATAGGCGGCGATATCCGTCGCCCAGACGACGCAGAGGATGAAGAGGATCGCGGCCCAGCCGAACGGCTCGGACTGCCGCAGCACAATGAAGCTGGCGCAGGGAACGGCGACATAGACGAGCCCGAGGCCGATCCAGCGGAACATCGGCCGGTGAAGGCCGGCAACGATCGCCAGCACCGCGGCGGCGGCGACCAGCATGATCCAGTCGGGGCCAAGCGCTGCAAGCCCGATGAGCCCGACCACGAGGCAGAGGAGCGCGGTCGCCCGTGGCCAGGCCGGATCGTCCGCCTTGCCGATCGCGGTCCACTCCCAGAAGGCGATTGCCGCGACAAGCGTCACCAGCGCCGCGAACGGCAGGCCGCCATAGATCACGGCGGCGAGCGCGACGGGTGCGAGGATTGCGGCGGAGACGACGCGCGTCCGCAACTCGCCACGACCGGCGACACCGGCGCCGTCAGACGCCAACGACGCCTCCGTAGCGCCGCTCACGCGAAACGTATTCGCTCAGCGCCGCCTCGAATTCCGCATCGCCGAAATCGGGCCAGAGCACCGGCGTGAAGATCAGTTCGGCGTAGGCCGCCTGCCACAGCAGAAAATTGCTGATCCGCTGTTCGCCCGAAGTCCGCACGATGACGTCGGGGTCCGGTATCTCCACCGTGTCGAGAGCCCGCTCGAAGGTTGCGTGATCGATGTCGCCGGGCGCGATCTCCCCACGGACGGCGCGCTCGGCGAGCGCGCGGGCAGCGCGCACGATCTCGTCGCGCGCACCGTAATTGAAGGCCACGGTGAGATTGAGCCCGCGGTTGCCGGAGGTCACGCGCTCCGCCTCTTCGATGAGGCCGCGGATGTCGGCGGGCAAGGGCTCGCGCTCGCCGATGACGCGTATCTTCACGCCGCTGCGGTTCAGCTCCGCGAGGTCGCCGCGGATGAAGATGCGCACCAGGTTGAAGAGGCCCTCGACCTCCGCATCGGGGCGCGACCAGTTCTCCGAGGAAAAGCTGAAAAGGGTCAGATAGCGGATGCCGCGGCGCACCGCGAAGCGCACGGCGCCGCGCAGCGCCTCGACGCCGCGCCGGTGTCCCTCGCCACGCGGCAGGCCATGCGCATGCGCCCAGCGGCCGTTGCCATCCATGATGATCGCGACATGGCGGGGCAGCGTGCCGGAGGGGCCGTCGGTCTCAAGTCGCGCCGGCTCCGGCCGGGGTGCGGCGCGGTCGGCAAGAGACGATGAAGAGCGGCTCACGAGCGGCATCAGACCTGCACGATCTCGCGTTCCTTGCCGGAGAGCATTTCGTCGATTTCCTTGATCGTCGCGTCGGTCATCTCCTGCAGCTTCTCCGACTGGACGCGCGTGTCGTCGAGGCTGTGATGGCCGTCCTTCTCGAGCTTTTTCAGCTTGTCCATGCCGTCCTTGCGAACGTGCCGGACCGCGATTCGCGCCTGCTCGGCATATTTGTGGGCGACCTTGACCATTTCCTGCCGGCGTTCGGCGTTGAGCTCAGGGATCGGGATGCGTAGCAGGGTACCTTCCACGATCGGGTTAAGACCGAGATTCGCCTCGCGAATGGCGCGATCCACGGCCGGGGCGACCGATTTGTCCCAAACCTGGACGGAAAGCATGCGCGCCTCCGCCACGTTGATCGATGCCACCTGGTTGATCGGCATCTGCGAGCCGTAGGCGCTGACTGTGACCGGATCGAGGAGACTTGCCGAGGCGCGGCCGGTGCGCAGGCCGGAAAGCTCCGTCTTCAGCACGGAGGTGGCGCCATGCATGCGCCGCTGAAAGTCCTTGAAATCGAGGCCTTGTTCCATGGTCGTCATCCCAGATTCTTCTTCGGCCCTTGCTGCGGCCGTTTAGCCGGCGGAAACGAGCGTCCCGACGGCCTCCCCCGCCACGATTCGCGCCAGCGAGCCGGCTTCGTGCACGTTGAACACGATTATCGGCAGTCCGTTGTCGCGGGCAAGCGCAAAGGCGGCGGTATCCATGACCGCCAATCCTTGCGAAATCGCCTCCTGGAAGGTCACGTGATCGTAGCGGACGGCGTTCGGATCGCGGCGCGGATCGGCGGAATAGACGCCGTCGACCTGCGTGCCCTTCAGCAGCGCGTCGCATTCAAGCTCCAGCGCGCGCAGCGCCGCGCCGCTGTCGGTGGTGAAGAACGGATTGCCCGTGCCGCCCGCGAGCACGACGATCACCTCGCGGCTCATGTGCCAGGCGGCGCGCCGGTGCACGTAGGTTTCGCAGATCGACGGCATTTCGATCGCCGAAAGCGCCCGCGCCTCCATGCCCTGCTTGGAGAGAGCGGCCTCCAGCGCGAGCGCGTTCATGACGGTCGCGAGCATGCCCATGTGGTCGCCGGTGACACGGTCGCCGCCCTTGGCGGAAATCGCGACGCCGCGGAAAAGGTTGCCGCCGCCGATGACGACCGCGATCTGGGTGCCGGAGCGGGCGACGTCGGCGATCTCCTTGGCGAAGCGGGAAAGCGCCGCATCGTCGATCCCGAACGCCAGATTTCCCAGCAAAGCCTCGCCCGACAGCTTGAGCAGGACTCTCTTCGGCTTCGGCCTCGGGGGCATGACCGACCTCGCACCTTCCGCCGCAACTGGCGCCGCGCCGTCCGCATAAGACAAGGGCGCCGACAAGTCACGCCCCATCCGGATAACGGCGCGCTCCCGGGATTCCTGCCGCTCGCCCGACGGGCGATCCGGCCGGGATCAAGCGGCTTCCGCGTCCCGCTGGATGCCCTCGCCGAGCCTGAAGACGATGAAGTCCGTCACGGTCACCGCGCCGCCGAGGTCCTTCTCCGCGTCTTTGAGGACGGTCTCGACCGTCCGGTCGCTGTCCATCACGAAGGACTGCTTCAGGAGCGTCGATTCCTCGTAGAACTTGCGCAGCCTGCCTTCCACCATCTTCTCGATGATCGCCTCGGGCTTGCCGGATTCGCGCGCCTGTTCGGCAAAGATGGCGCGCTCTCGGGTGATCGTCTCCGGGTCGATACGGCTGGAATCGACGGCGAGCGGGCTCGCGGCCGCGACATGCATCGCGATCTGCCGGCCGAGGGCCATCAGCTTCGTGCGGTCGCCGGAGGATTTCAGGCCGACGATGACACCGATCTTGCCGAGGCCGGCCGAGATCGCCGCATGCACGTAGCTGGCCACAATCCCGCCCTCGACGGAGAGGATCGCGGCGCGGCGGAGCGTCATGTTCTCGCCGATCTTGGCGATAGCGGCGGTGATTGCGGCTTCCACAGTCGTGCCACCCGCGATCGGAGCCTGCAGCACGGAGGCGACGTCGCCGTTGGTCTTCAGCGCGGCTTCCGCGATGCTCTTCGCCAGCGCCTGGAACTGCTCGTTGCGGGCCACGAAGTCGGTCTCCGAGTTGAGCTCGATCATCGCCGCGCGATCGCCCGAGCCGGCCACGGCGACGAGGCCCTCGACCGCCACGCGGCCGGCCTTCTTCGCCGCCTTGGCGAGGCCCTTGGTGCGCAGCCAGTCGACCGCCGCCTCGAGGTCGCCGTTGGTCTCGTTCAGCGCCGTCTTGCAATCCATCATGCCGACGCCGGTCTTTTCACGCAGTTCCTTCACCATCTGCGCTGTGATGGCTGCCATCAGGCTGTTCCTTTCAGTTGAGCAAGTGTTCGCGCGACGCACCCGGCGTCGCGCGTCGTACGTCGGCCTCAGGCGGCCGGCGCGGCCTCTGCCGTTTCGGCCTTCGCCTCTCCGCCGATCTCCTCGTCGAGCGTCGGCTCCACCGGCGCGTCCTCCGCGGCGCCGACGTCGATCCCCCTCTCGCCCTGGGCGCGGGAGATGCCGTCGATCGCGGCGCGCGCGATGAGCTCGCAATAGAGGGCGACCGCACGGCCGGCGTCGTCATTGCCGGGGATCGGCAGGGTGATTCCGTCCGGGTCGGAGTTGGTATCGACCACCGCCGCGACCGGAATGTTGAGCCGCTTCGCCTCGGCGATGGCGATCGCCTCCTTGTTCGTGTCGATGACGAAGAGGAGATCGGGCACGCCGCCCATGTCGCGGATGCCGCCGAGCGAGCGGGTGAGCTTCTCGCGTTCGCGGGTGAGCGACAGGCGCTCCTTCTTGGTCAGGCCATGCGCGCCCTCGTCGAGCATTTGGTCGAGGTTGCGCATGCGCTCGATCGACTTGGAGATCGTCTTCCAGTTGGTCATCGTGCCGCCGAGCCAGCGCGAATTGACGTAGTACTGCGCCGAGCGCTTTGCCGCCTCGGCAATCGCCTCGGAGGCCTGCCGCTTGGTGCCGACGAAGAGGATGCGGCCGCCTTTCGCCACCGTATCGCTCACCTGCGTCAGCGCGCGATGCAGCAGCGGCACGGTCTGCGCCAGGTCGATGATGTGGATATTGTTGCGGGCACCATAGATGTAGTTGCCCATCTTCGGGTTCCAGCGGTGCGTCTGGTGACCGAAATGCACGCCAGCCTCAAGCAGCTGGCGCATCGAAAATTCGGGAAGCGCCATAGAATTCTCCGGTTTTGTCCGCCGCGGGAAATGGCAGGAGCCAAAAGGCAGATGCCACCGGAAAGCCGGTTTAAGGCTTAGCCCCGCGTGTGAGATGGCGCGGATATAGGGGAAGAGGCGAGGAAAGGCAACTCAGAACACTTCAACGCACACCCTCTTGCATCACACTACCCTTGCGAGAATATCCTCATTATGTATACCTCGACTGGGCGACTCAAATCCACTCGATGGTACCGAACTATTCTTCCCAAAGGACCGCCGCGGCCAGAAGCTTACGCAATGAAAATTTGCGCAGGGCCATGCGGTCTTGTCGCGATTGGCTGTTTGCCTGCTTCCTTGTCGCAAAGCGACTCTTTCTCCCTATCCTTGGGCTGATTGTCGTACTCGTCCTACCAATTCATGCCTTTCTTTCGGAAGGCCAGCATATGGACGAGGTGTGGGCAGACGCCAACGCCTTATTTTTTGCGCTCGTCGAGTCGGCCAAGGTTCGGCCGGTGCTCGCGGCCGGGGTCGCCATAGCGATGTTCCTTGGATGGCGTCAGTTCCACCGTCGGCGAATATCCAGGAGGACGGTACGAGAGGTAATCGACCTGCATACCGAGTATATGACTGATTTTTCCTTTGACTTCGAGGAGGGCATTCTCAGGCCCCTACACGACAGTTCCCGGTCGCCACTGACACAAGAGAAATATCTACTAATAGTAGAGCGGGCTGACGAGCTTCTGGCGAAGCTTTGCAATAGACTGTCGGCCGCATTTGCCCTCGTCACGCGCGGTGATTGTTGTGCCACCCTTAAGATATTTGATCCAAACCTCAAACAGATAAGCACAAAATCGAGAGACTTGCATCAATTCGATAAGAGGAAGCGGGCAGATCAACTTCTGCCGGCCTTTAGCTATGACAGGAATACCGCCTTTATGCGCATAGTTGATGGTGGGGAGGAAATTTATATTTCAAATTGGCTTCCGCTCCTTTGGATATTTCGCAAGTATAAGAATTTTCATTTTGGGTGGATTCGATTATATTCGGCAACAGCTGTGCTTCCAATAGTCATCAATGATGGTTCTCCGTCTTTAGTCGGATTTCTATGTGTAGATAACCTCGTTGGTGGATTTCCTCACGGCCTATCTAAAGCGATACTTGAGAGCTATCGAGGGGCCGCCCGCGATGTGCTTATGATCATGGGAAGAATCAGGAAGAGAGAGGAGAACAATGTCTGAGAATGCTAACCGTTATGGCCTAGCGGAAGAATTCCGGGTTACTGATTTGCTCGCGGCCCTGGAAACAGCAAGTCATCGTTCCGCTGAGAATTTGAAGCGCTGGCGAACCGAGGAGGATGAGTCACCGGCGATGAACTCGGCTCAGAGGCGAAGGCATTGGCTCTGGTCTCTTCTCTCTGATCAAACAAGGCTGTTAGGATTTCGCACGTGACAAGGCCCTGAGGCTCGTCTTTACCTTTGGTGGAGAGGCGGGCTCACCGGTGAAGCGCGGCCTCTGCGGCTAGCATGCGTCGAAGTTAGCGAGTTGCCGATTGGGGCGGTACGAGCCTCCGCGAAACCACGTCTGCGAAGCGGAATGCGTTTCGGAACTACGGCGAACACGCCATAGAATGACCGGCATTCGCCGGTTTTAAGGACGGACTTGCAACCGCGGCTATCCGGCCATCCTTGTCCACCGAACCAGAGCTATCCGTTCCGGGCGATGGGCCAGTCTTGCAGGCCCGCAGCCCCGGCATCGCGCCGGCGCTGCTTCGCTGGTTGCATCGAAACCGCGAGAGCCTTCCCGCCTCGCTGGCGCTCCATGCGCTGCTCGCGGTGGTGGCGCTGCTCGCCTTCCCTGTCCATCCGCCGCAGCCGCCTCCGCCCCCGGAGAGCATGTCGGTGGAAGTACTGACGCCGGAAGAATTCGCCAGGCTTTCACCGGCTGCGCCAAATCCTCTACCGCCTCCGCCAAAGCCAGAAACCGCCGCACCGCCGGCGGCGCCAGTCCTGCCGCCGACACCTCGCGACCTCGTCGCGCCGCGGACCCCGCTGGCGCATGCGCCCACGATCCTCTCCGGCGGAGCAATCGACCGTGTCGCGCGGGCGAGCCTTCGCAGTCTCGACGGCGACGCCCGCTTCGAGCAGCTCTGCGACATCGAGGCGCTGGAGCAGGTCGCCCGCGCCCAGAAGAACAGCAAGCCGGAAAAGGCGGTCGCCTATGCGGTGAAGGACACGCGGATCGAAGGCGATACGCTGGTCGCTGAAGGCGGCGCATACCTGAGCCGCGGGCACTGGTACCACCTTGCCTTCCGCTGCCGCGCAACGCCCGACCGGCGCAGGGTGCTCTCGTTCGACTTCGCTACGGGCGAACAATTCCCGGACGACGATCCGTCATTGCCGACCGGCGGTGACGATTGAGCGCAGTGCGAAGCCTCACTGCGCGCGCACGCGCCGCCTGCTCACGGCGGATTTCTTTGCCTTCGGTTCTCCGCCGCGTCCTTCGCCAAAATCGGCGAGTCGCACCGCTGTCCCCTCCGGAAAGCTCACGATGAGCTGCAGGTCCCCGCCAATCGCACGCACATAGTCGCGCAGGGTGGAGAGCTTCATATCGGTGCGCCGCTCGAGGCGTGAAACGTAGACCTGCCGCCCGCCAAGCCGGTCGGCCACCTCCTGCTGCGTGATTTTCTTGGAGCGACGAAGATCCCTTAGCGCCAGTTCCTCCGCAATCAGTTCGGACGCCCGCGCCTTGATCCGAACTTGGCGCGCGCGCGGAAGTTTGGCCAGAACCTCCCCGGCTGGAATTGCACGATATTTCTCGCTCACCTCGATCTCCTGTCACGGGCGAGAGCGCGAAGGTGCCCGTCAAAGCGCTCGTCCGCTTTACCGATCAAACTCTTGTAGAACCGCTTCTGCGAAACGCCCGACTTGTCGCCGGCAACCAGCAAGAGCGCCATGCGCTTCGGGTCGAACGCATAAGCGACCCGCCATGCACCGTCCGCCGCGTCGAAACGCAGCTCCTTCATGTTCGTGTGTCTCGACCCGTTCAGGGTGTCCGACCTCGGCCGCTTTAGGTGCGGGCCGGCAACCTTCAGGAGTTCCGTCATCGACAGCAGCTCATCCTGGACGGGTTCGGCGAGCTGGTCGAATTCGGCCTTGAAGGCCGGATGAAACAGAACCTCCCAGCTCATTGGCTATATACTCTTAAAGATATATACTCCGAAAGGTATGTCGACAATGGCCGCCGGGGCCTACCCCATCTCGACGTGCACCACGCCCGGCACCGCCTTGATGGCGCCGGCGACCTGCGGGGTGACGCGGTATTGGCCGGGGAGCTTCACCTCCACCTCGCGCCCCTGCAGCATGACGATGACGGAGACCGTCCCCTCCCCCTTGTCGAGGCGGCTCGCCAGCCGCTCGATCGGCTCGGGCGCGTCGAGGAACACGCGGATCTGCTGCGCCTTGCGCGCCGCCATCGCCTCGAGCGGCTCGACCGACTGGATGCGCGCGCGCACCTCCTCGGTCTCCGGATCGAATTCTCCACCGATCTGCACGAAGACGGAGTGCCCGGGCTCCAGCATGTCGCGCCACTCTGCCAGCCGCTCCTGATAGGCGGTCGCCTCGAACTGCGCCGTCGGGTCTGAAAGCATGAAGATGCCGAGCCGCCCGCCCGTCCGGGTGCGCCGTTCCTGCCGCGCCACGACCGTCGCGGCGATGCGGCCGGTGAACTGGCGGTTGGCGCGAAGCTGTCCGAGGAACGCCTTCCAGGTCAGTCCGCCGCGCGACTGGACGAGATCCGCGTAATCGTCGATCGGGTGAGCGCTGAGATACATGCCGATCGCCGCGAACTCGCGCTGCAGCCGCTCCGCCGGCGGCCACGGGTCGGCCTGCGTCAGGAACAGCCGCGTCGGCTCACCCGATCCGCCGAAGAGATCGACGATGCCGCTCGCGGTGCGCTCGCTCCGCTCCTGCGCCGCGGCATGGATACGGCCGATGTTCTCGAACAGCCTGGCGCGGTCCGCATCGAGGCCGTCGAAGGCACCGGCCTGCACCAGGCATTCGAGCGCCTTGCGGTTGACGATCTGCGGATCGACGCGGTGCGCGAAGTCGGCAAGGTCGGCGAAGGGCTTGTCGCCGCGCACCCCGACCAGATGCTCCACCGCGTGGGTGCCGACGCCCTTCAGTGCGGCGAGCGCGTAGACGATGCGGCCATCGACCGCCTCGAACGCGACCCCGGAGCTGTTGACGTCGGGCGATACCACCACGATGCCGAGCCGCCGCGCCTCCAGCCGGAATTCGTTCAGCTTGTCGGTGTTGCCCATGTCGAGCGTCATCGACGCCGCCAGGAACTCGACCGGGAAGTTCGCCTTCAGATAGGCGGTCTGGTAGGCGATCAGCCCGTAAGCGGCGGCGTGCGACTTGTTGAAGCCGTAGCTCGCGAATTTCGCCACCAGATCGAAGATCATCACCGCATCGGCGTAGGCGACGCCGCGCTCGACCGCGCCGTCGACGAAGCGCTCGCGTTGCGCGTCCATCTCCGCCTTGATCTTCTTGCCCATGGCGCGGCGCAGCAGGTCGGCTTCGCCGAGCGTATAGCCGGAGAGCGCCTGCGCGATCTGCATCACCTGTTCCTGGTAGATGATGACGCCGTACGTCTCCTTCAGGATCGGCTCGAGCAGCGGATGCAGATAGTCGACATGCTCCTCGCCGTGCTTGCGGCGATTGTAGAGCGGGATGTTGTCCATCGGGCCGGGGCGATAGAGCGCGACCAGCGCGATCAGGTCTTCCAGCCGGTCGGCGCGCATGCCGACGAGCGCCCGGCGCATCCCCTGCCCTTCCACCTGGAACACGCCGACCGTCTCGCCGCGCGCCAGCATCGCGAAGGTCGGCGCATCGTCGAGCGGCAGCGCCGCAAGGTCGACCTCGATGTTGCGGCGGCGGATGAGCGCCAGCGCCTTCTCCAGCACCGTCAGCGTCTTCAGCCCGAGGAAATCGAATTTGACCAGCCCGGCCTGCTCGACCCACTTCATGTTGAACTGCGTGACGGGCAGCGCCGAGCGCGGGTCGCGGTAGAGCGGCACGAGATCGATCAGCGGCCGGTCGCCGATGACGATGCCAGCGGCGTGCGTGGAGGCGTGCCGGTAGAGGCCCTCGAGCTTCATCGCGACGGTCAGCAGCCGGTCGACCACCGGCTCCTGCCTGCGCGCCTCCTCGAAGCGCGGCTCGTCCTCCACCGCCTTGGCCAGCGTGACCGGATTGGCGGGATCGGCAGGCACCATCTTGCAGAGCCGATCGACCTGCCCGTAGGGCATTTCGAGTACCCGCCCGACATCGCGAAGCGCGGCGCGCGCCTGCAGCGTCCCGAAGGTGATGATCTGTGCGACGCGGTCGGCGCCGTAGCGGTTGGCGACGTAGGTGATCACCTCGTCGCGCCGCTCCTGGCAGAAGTCGATGTCGAAGTCCGGCATCGACACGCGATCGGGGTTCAGGAACCGCTCAAAGAGCAGACCGAAGCGCAGCGGATCGAGGTCGGTGATCGTCAGCGCCCAGGCGACGACGGACCCGGCGCCCGAGCCGCGGCCCGGTCCGACAGGTATGCCGCATGCCTTCGCCCACTGGATGAAGTCGGCGACGATCAGGAAGTAGCCCGGATATTTCATCGCGGCGATGACGCCGAGCTCGAACTCCAGGCGCTGGCGGTAGTCCTCTTCCTCGAAGCCCGGCGCAAGACCGTGCGCCGCGAGACGCCGGGTGAGCCCCTCCTCCGCCTGCCGCCGAAGCTCCAGCGCCTCCTCGCGCCCGGCGGCCTCCGCATCGGTCGCGGCCGCCACGAAGCGCGGCAGGATCGGCTGCACCACATGCGGCCGGGTGCGGCAGCGGAGCGCGATCTCGACCGTGTTCTCGAGTGCCTCCGGAATATCGTTGAAGCGCCGCAGCATCTCCGCGCGAGAGGCGAAATGGTGCTCCGGCGTGAGCCTGCGGCGGTCGTCGCTGGAGAGGAGCCGGCCCTCCGCGATGGCGAGGAGCGCATCGTGCGCCTCGAAGTCTTCCGCCTTCGGAAAGAACGGCTCGTTGGTCGCGACGAGCGGCAGGTCGAACCGGTAGGCGAGGTCGATGACGGCCGCTTCCGCCTGCCGCTCGACGTCCATGCCGTGGCGCTCCAGCGACACGTAGAGACGATCGCCGAAGATGCGTTTCAGCGACTCGATCCGCGTCTCTCCGAGCACGGAATCACCCGCCGCGAGGATCGGGTAGAGGACGTCGTCATGGCCGCCGGTGAGCGCGATGACGCCGGAGGCGGCGGCCGCGAGGATATCGAGCGTGACGGGCTCCGCCCGGCCGGCATCGCCAAGATAGAAGTCGGTGACGAGCTTGATCAGCCCGCGATAGCCATCGTCGGTGGAGGCCAGCAGAAAGAGCGGCGCGACATGGCGCGAGCGCTTCTGCGGCCCGGGCCGCCGCGCCTCGAACTCCGCCTCCGCCTCAAAGCGAATCGGCAGCTTGGCGCCGATGATCGGCTGGATGCCCGCGGCCGCTGCCTTCTCCGAAAATTCCAGCGCGCCGAAGAGGTTCGCCGTGTCGGTGACGCCGACGGCTGGCATCCCGTCGCCCGCTGCGAGCTTCACCAGCGTGGCGAGCGGCAGCGCGCCCTCCAGCAGCGAGTAGGCCGAGTGGCAATTCAGATGAATGAAGCCGGGGTCTTCCGCCAATCGCCTGCCCTTTCGTCCGTTAGATGGACCGGGAGGCCGCGACCGTCCAGAGCCGCGCCGGCTCTATCCCCTCCTAGTGCTGCTGGCAGGCGAGCACCAGGCCACCGTTAGGGCAGGTGACCGCGCCGCCCGACACAGCGCGCGGCGGGGAGAAATCCCGGCAATAGACGCTGACCATCACCTCGTCGGCCGCGCACTGGTCCGCCTCGGTCTCCGAAAAGATCATCCGGATCTCACGGGCATCCTTGCCCGCGGCGCCATCCTTGCCGGCCGGCCCGGTCGCGCCATCCTTGCCGGGTGCGCCGGCCGCGCCGTCCTTTCCCGCCGGGCCGGGAGGCCCCTGACAGGCGGCAAGCACCAGCGTGACGGCGAGCGACGCGAAGAAGGCTTTGCGACCCATGCGGCCCCACATGATTCCACCGCGCGATGCTTACGCGGAACGAAGTGCCGGTCAAACGGGTCGCTTCGTCGCGCACCGTGCGAGAGCGATGCCGGCCTCGGCCTCTATTGCCCGAGCCCGCGCGCCATGATACTTAAGTGAATGCTTCAGTATTCGAACCCGCTCGATCTGATGTTCCAGGCGATGGCGGATGCCGGCCGGCGGTCGATGCTGGAGCGGCTCTGCCGTGGACCGGCATCCGTCAGCGAGCTGGCCGTACCTCTCGCGATGTCGCTCTCCGCGGTCGTGCAGCACCTGCAGGTGCTGGAGGCGAGCGGACTGGTGAAGTCGGAGAAGGTCGGGCGCGTCCGCACCAGCCGCGTCGAGCCAAAGGCGCTCCGAACCGCGGAGCAGTGGATCGCCTCGCGGCGGACAAGCTGGGAGCGCCGTCTCGACCGCCTCGGAACATTCCTCGCCGAGCAGCCCGAAGACACGAAAGCCAGGGAGTAGAGATGGCCGCGCGATCCGTCACGCACGCAACCTTCGTCATCGAGCGCACCTACGACGCCTCCCCTGCCCGCGTCTTCGCCGCCTGGTCCGACCCCGTCGCCAAACGGCGCTGGTTCGTCGGGCCGGGCGAATGGGCGGACGGCGGATACGAACTCGACTTCCGCGTCGGCGGCCGCGAGCGGAGCAGTGGCGGACCGCCAGGCGGGCCAACCCACACCTACGACGCCCGCTACCAGGACATCGTGCCGAACGAGCGCATCATCGTCGCCTACGACATGCACCTCGCCGACCGGCGGATATCCGTCTCGCTCGCAACGGTGGAGATGAAGCCCGCGGGCAAACGTACCCTGCTCACCTTCACCGAGCAGGGCGCCTTCCTCGATGGCTACGACAATTCCGGCGACCGCGAGCGCGGCACGAACGACCTGCTGGACCAGCTCGGCGCGGAGCTCAAACGCCAATCCACCAACACCTGACAGGACCTTCCGATGTCGCTGACACTCTACTACCACCCGCTCGCGTCGTTCTGCTGGAAGGCGCTCATCGCGCTCTACGAGAACGACACGCCCTTCGAGCCGCACATCGTAGACCTCGGCGACGCGGATTCGCGCGCGAACTTCGCGAAGCTCTGGCCGCTGTCGAAATTCCCCGTGCTCCGCGATGACGCAAAGGGCTGCACGATCGCGGAGGCGACCGTCATCATCGAGTATCTCGACGGCGTGTATCCCGGCCCGACGCGGTTCGTGCCGGCCGATTTCGCGGCCGCGTGGCGAACCCGCATGTGGGATCGCGTCTTCGATCACTACGTCCACGAGCCGATGCAGAAGATGGTCGGCGACCGCATCCGTCCCGCCGGAAAGACCGACCCGTTCGGGGTGGACCAGGCGGAGCAGCAGATTCGCCAAGCCTATGCGCTGCTCGATCGCGAGATCGGGTCGAAGGACTGGGCGATGGGCAGTGATTTCTCGCTGGTCGATTGCGCCGCGGCGCCGGCGCTCGCCTATGCGACGACGCTGGTTCCCTTCGATGCGGCGCTGCAGAACTTGCCGCGCTACCTCGACCGCTTGAGGGCGCGCCCCTCCTTCGCGCGGGTGCTTTCGGAGGCCGAGCCCTACTTCAAGTTTTATCCGGTCGAGACGAAGCCGCAGCTCGGGAAGGCGATCAAAGACGTGATCGAATAGCAATGTGGACCTCGGCTGCCGGTGAATCAGCCGAGGTCCTGGACCGGGCGCTGGGGGATGATAGGACTTGAGGGGCGCCCGGACATCTTCGGGTTAAGACGCGTCGCAATGCAAGTTCTGTACAAAATTGATCAGTGCCCTCGATTGTCCCTCATTTATCATTACCAAATGCGAAGTTTTCAGCGCGAAATGTAAGCCGCCTAAGCAAAAGGTCTTTTTCAATCTTCTATTGTTTGGCGGTCGGACTCGAAAATCGTGATACTTTGCTGCGGCGCGCAACAGCGCCTGGGGGATTTGCATGGCTTCAAAACAACGTGCCGCATTCGATCCAAAGAAATTCCTTGCTCTGGTCGGCAACGGCCACACGATTGCAAAATACCTGAAGTCGGAAATCGTCTTCGCGCAGGGCGATCCCGCCGACGCGGTCTACTACTTGCAGAAGGGGAAGGTGAAGATCGTCGTCGTCTCGGAGCAAGGGAAGGAGGCGGTGGTGGCGATCCTGGGGGCGAGCGACTTCTTCGGGGAGGGATGCCTCGCCGGCCAGCCTCAACGCATCGCGACGGTGGTGGCGATGGCAGACTCAACCATTGTGCGCCTCGACAAGGCGGTGGTCATCGACGTTCTGCAACGTGAACCGTCTTTCTCGGAATTGTTCATCGCCCACCTTCTGAGCCGCGCCATTCGCGTCGAGGCGGACCTCGTCGACCAGCTTTCAATTCGAGCGAAAAGCGCCTCGCCCGCCTGCTGTTGTTGCTCGCCAACTTCGGCAAGGAAGGAAAGCCGGAGACGGTAATTGCGAAGATCAGTCAGGAGACGTTGGCGGAGATGATCGGAACTACTCGGTCCCGGGTCAGCTTCTTCATGAACAAGTTCAGGCGACTCGGTTTCATTGAATACAATGGCGGCATCGAAGTGCACAGCTCCTTGCTGAACGTTGTTCTGTACGACCATCTTGGAGTAAATCCACCAGGAGCCTCTCGCCCCACTCAAGACGAAGCCGGCTAACGATCTCGATAAAAAGAATTAACGGCGGGTCCATTCAACCGCTGACAGTGAGCGATACTGCTCAACATTCTCTGGCTGGTACGGGTAGTTGTATCCAGTCCAAAGGCGATTCTGAAGTTTGCATCGCAAGACACGCCCGCGCACCGGTTTTCGGTTCGCGGCTAGCGGCCTTTGAGCAGTCCCCGAGGGGGGGACGCAAATGCCCGCAGCGCGAATCATGCATGTCGATGACGAACCGGACGTCAGGGAAGTCGTTCGGCTGTCGCTGGAATTCGACCCGCAGATGACGGTGCGGAGTTGCGCGTCAGGCGAAGAAGCGCTGGCGGCCGCTCGCGACTGGCGTCCCGATCTCATGCTGCTCGATGACGTGATGCCGGGCATGGACGGTCTCGCGACACTCGCCAAGCTGCGCATGGATCGAAATACCGCATCCATCCCGATCGTCTTCATGAGCGGCAGGGCGCACGCGCGCGAACTCGCGCATCTGGCGTCGCTTGGCGTCGCCGGCGTGCTCGCGAAGCCGTTTGAGGCAGCGGTGCTGGTCGAGGTGGTGCGGAAGGCCCTGAAGCCCAGGCCATCGGGCCTGGAAGCCGTCAGAGAGGACTTTCTCGGCCGGGCGCAGGGATATGCGGCCGAGCTTGCCGGCTGCATGACGGGCCTCGCAGCCGGCGCTGATCGGCTGGATGGCCTGGTCAACATCAGGCAGATCGCAATCCGGCTGGCCAACGCGGCAGCCGCGTCCGGCTTCCATCGGGTCGGCGCCGAGGCGCTGGCGCTCGAGCACTCTCTCGGTGGCGATCTGCGCGACGTCGAACTCCGGACCGCAATTGATGCGCTGCTGGCGCACATATCAACGGCCATCGTGTCGGGCGGCGCCTTCCGGACCGGCGGAACGGTCCCCGACAGCACACTCAGATAGCGACGCGTTCGCGACCGGAAACCGTCAGCCCGTTTTCGCCGGCACGATTGCCCCATCCTCGATGGTGACGGTGCGGTCCATCTGCTCGGCGAGCGCGTAATTGTGCGTGGCGATCAGCGCGGCGAGACCCGATTCGCGCACCAGCGCCTTCAGCGTCGCGAAGACATGGTTCGCGGTCTTCGGGTCGAGGTTCCCGGTCGGCTCGTCGGCAAGGAGCACGCGGGGCGCGTTCACCACGGCGCGGGCGATGGCCACGCGCTGCTGCTCGCCGCCGGAGAGCTCCGCCGGCCGGTGCGTTGAGCGCTGGTCGACCTGAAGATATCGAAGCAGCTCCATCGCGCGCTTCTCCGCCTCGCGCCGCGGCAGCCCGGCGATCATCTGCGGCAGCACGAGGTTTTCGAGCGCGGAGAACTCCGGCAGCAAATGATGGAACTGGTAGACGAAGCCGATCTGCCGGCGGCGAAGCGCGGTGCGCGCGTCATCGCCAAGGCCCGACGCCGACTCTCCCGCGATCAGCACCTCGCCGGCGTCGGGATGCTCGAGCAGCCCGGCGATGTGGAGGAGCGTCGATTTCCCCGTCCCCGACGGCGCGACGAGCGCCACCATCTCGCCCACCGCAACGGAGAGGTTTGCGTCCTTCAGCACGACGAGAGGGCCGGCGCCGCTCTTGTAGGCGCGGGCTATCCCCTCCAGCGCCAGGGCGCTTTTCCGCGCCGCGGTCTTCAGCGGATTGGGTGAAGCCGCCGGCTCGCCGGCCACGACGTCGCGGGTCTGTTCTTCGCTCATTCGTAGCGCAACGCAACGACCGGATCGAGCCGCGCCGCCCGCCAAGCCGGATAGAGGGTGGCGAGATAGGAAAGCGCCAGCGCCATGACGACGATCGCCGTCGTCTCGCCGGCATCCATCCGCGCCGGCAGCTTGGAGAGAAAATAGAGATCGGGCGCGAACACTTCCGTGTTCGAGAGCCAGTTCACGAACTGATGCAGCGATTCGATATTGAGACAGACGATGGTGCCGATGACGAGCCCGATCACCGTGCCGACGGTTCCGATCAGCGCTCCCACGATGAAGAATACGCGCAGCGTCGCCCCGCGGGTCGCGCCCATTGTCCGGAGGATGGCGATATCCCGCCCCTTGTCCTTCACCAGCATGATCAGCCCGGAGATGATGTTCAGGGCCGCGACCAGCACGATCAGGGCGAGGATCAGGAACATCACGTTCCGCTCCACCTGCAGGGCGTTGAAGAAGGTCACATTCCGCATCCGCCAGTCGACCGTGAACACCGGGCGTCCGGCGGCCTTCTCGACAATGGGGCGCAGCGCACCGACATCGTCGGGATTGTTCAGGTAGACCTCTATCGCCTGGGCGGAATCGGGGCTGTTGAAATAGAGCTGCGCCTCCGTCAGCGGCATGAACACATAGGTGGAATCGTATTCCGTCATCCCGATGTTGAAGATCGCGACGACAGGATAGGACTTCACCCGCGGCGACGAGCCGAACGGCGTGATCGCGCCGCGCGGACTGAGGAGCGTGATCTTCTCGCCGACGCTCACCCCAAGCGAGGCCGCGAGCTCGGTGCCGATCGCCACGCCGCCGGAATTGTCAAAGTCCAGGAGCGCGCCGCTGTCCTCGACGGAGCCGGAGATCTTCTGCATGCCGATCAGGTCGGGGCCGCGAATGCCGCGCACCAGCACGCCCGAGCCGCCCGCCACCTGTCCTGACGCGAGCGCCTGGCCCTCGATGATCGGAATCGCGGCATGCACGCCCGGCACATCCGCTATCCGCTTCGCCACGACGTCGTAATCCGTCAGGTCGCTTTCGATCGGCTGCACGATGATGTGGCCGTTGATCCCGAGAATCTTGTCGAGGAGCTCGACGCGAAAGCCGTTCATCACCGCCATCACGATCACCAGCACGGCCACGGCGAGCGAGATGCCGAGCAGCGAGAAGCCGGCGATCACCGAAAGGAACCGGCGCGGGCGGAGATAGCGGAGCGCGAGCATCCACTCGAAGGGCGAGAACGGCCGCGTCGCCTTCAGCCCCGCCGCTGGCCCGGCCATCCCTATCCGCCTCCGCCGATGCTGCTGATCAAATGGTTGAGCGCGGCGTCGATGGACAGCGTCTGGCGCTCCCCGGTCGCGCGGCGCTTGATCTCCACCTCGCCGCTCTTGGCGCCGCGCGGCCCCACGATCAGCTGCCAGGGCAGCCCGATCAGGTCCATGGAGGCGAACTTCGCGCCGGCCCGCTGGTCGATGTCGTCGTAGAGCACCGTGATGCCGGCCTTCTCCAGCCGCATGTCGAGACCCTCGGCAACCTCGTCGGTCGCCTCGTCGCCGGGCTTCAGATTGATGAGGCCGACGGAGAACGGCGCAACGCTGTCCGGCCAGATGATGCCGGCATCGTCATGGCTCGCCTCGATGATCGCGGCGACGAGCCGCGAAACCCCCACGCCATAGGAGCCCATGTGGACGGCATGGTCGGCGCCGTCCGGGCCGGTCACTCGGGCTCGCATCGGATCGGAATACTTGGTGCCGAAGTAGAAAATATGGCCGACCTCGATGCCGCGCGCCGCGACGCGCCGCTCCTCCGGCAGCGCGGCGAAGGCCGCCTCATCGTGCTTCTCGTCCGTCGCCGCGTAGGGCGCTGTCCAGCGCTCGACGATCGGGGTCAGGTCGGCGCGGAAATCGGTGTCCTCCCCCGGCACGTCGAGATCGAGCAGCGCCTTGTCGCAGAACACCGCGCTCTCGCCGGTGTCGGCGAGGATGACGAACTCGTGGCTGAGATCGCCGCCGATCGGACCCGAATCGGCGCGCATCGGGATCGCCTTCAGGCCTAGCCGCGCGAAAGTCCTGAGATAGGCGACGAACATGCGATTATAGGCGGCGCGCGCGCCTTCGTAGTCGAGGTCGAAGGAATAGGCGTCCTTCATCAGGAATTCGCGGCCGCGCATCACACCAAAGCGCGGGCGCACCTCGTCGCGGAATTTCCACTGGATATGGTAGAGGTTGAGCGGCAGGTCGCGATACGAGCGCACATAGGCGCGGAAGATGTCGGAGATCATCTCCTCGTTGGTCGGCCCGAAGAGCATGTCGCGATCGTGTCGATCGACGATCCGGAGCATCTCCTTGCCGTAGTCCTCGTAGCGACCGCTCTCGCGCCAAAGGTCGGCCGACTGGATGGTCGGCATGAGCACTTCAAGTGCCCCCGCCCGGTTCTGCTCCTCGCGCACGATCTCCTCGATCCGCTTCAGCACGCGGAACCCGAGCGGCAGCCAGGAATAGATGCCCGCTGCCTGCTGCCTGAGCATGCCGGCCCGCAACATCAACCGATGCGAGACGATCTCCGCCTCCTTCGGCGTCTCCTTCAGGATAGGCAGGAAGTAGCGGGAGAGCAGCATGGACCATGAATCATCTGAGGAATTCGGCGAGATGAACGAATCGGCCCCGGCTTGGCAATAGTCGATGCCGACGCCGCGCTCTGACAACCTGCCGATTGCGCCGAAATAGGGCAACGCGCCAAAATTTTTGGCATCCGGGCCAAAGGGTAGTGACAGGCCAATTTCGATCGGCTATGGTCCTTGGACTAAGAAGGTGCCTCGACACCAATACTCGCGGTCCAAGTCTTGGGAGGACTTCGTCAGACTGGCGTCAACGTTAGGATGACGGGCGGCTAATCGCGAAAGTCTTGAGCAAGGCGGTTGCCTTGCTCTTTTCTTTTCTGGCTCACGGCTAAACTTCCGAAATGCCTCAGGGCGCCAGATCCTCCAGCGTTTTTCCATACACGCCGAAGTAGAGATAGACGCAGCCGAAGACGAGGGCTGCGAGCAGCGTCGTCGCCAGTACACGCCGGAAAATGTAGAGGCGATGCGGCGCGCTGGCGTCTGTTCCGGGGGCAATCTCGCCGGTCTCGTGCTGGCTGTTGGCCCCGAACGGCAGCACGACGAAGAGGCAGAGCCACCAGATGACGAAGTAGATCGCAACCGAGGGAAGCAGCTTCACGGCGCCGCCTCCTCCAGCTCGATCAGCGTCCCGGCGAAGTCCTTCGGGCTGAGGAAGATCACCGGCCGACCATGCGCCCCCGCTTTCGGCTCACCGTTGCCGAGAATGCGCGCGCCTGCGCGCTGCAGCCTTTCGCTCGCGGCGTGGAGATCCCCGACCTCAAAGCAGAGATGGTGCATCCCGCCGGCCGGGTGGTCGGCGAGGAAAGCGGCAATCGGCGAATCGTCGCCGAGCGGCTGCATCAGCTCGATTCGCGTGTTCGGCAGCTCGACGAAGACGATCCTGACCCCGTGCTCGGGAAGCGATTGCGGCTCCGATACCCGGGCGCCCAGCGTCTCGCGGTAGAGACGGGCCGCGTCTTCAAGATCGGGGACCGCCAACGCCACGTGGTTGAGCCGGCCGAGCATGCCTCAGTCGCTCACATGCACCACGTGCACGATGGCCTGCGGCTTCTTCCCCCACGCCGTGTCGATGTCGCCGCGCACCGCCCGCCGCACCGCCTCGCGCACGACTTCAGGGTCACGGCGGCGCGCCTTCGACAGCCCGTCGAGCGCCTCGTCGACCGCCTCCTCGACGATGGCGCGGAATGCAGCGCCTTCGGCATTGGTCTCCGGCACGCCGAGCAGCGCCACCGCCGGATCCTCCAGCACGTCGCCGCTGTCGGAGAGCACGATGGCCACGCTGACCAGCCCGGAGAAGCTCATCCGGCGGCGATCGGCAACGCCGCTCGCCTCGTGCGAAACGATCAGCCGCCCGTCGCGGTAGAGCCTCCCCGTGGCAACGCTCTCGACAATCTCCGCACGCCCCGGCGCCAGCCGGATCATCTGGCCGTTGCGGATCTCGAGCACCTGCGGGATCCCGGCGGCCCGCGCGAGCTTCGCCTGCTCGTGGAGATGCAGCGGCTCCCCATGCACGGGGACGACGATCTCCGGCTTCGTCCAGTCGTAGAGCTGCCGCAGCTCGTCGCGGCGCGGATGGCCCGACGTATGCACCAGCCCATCGCGGTCGGTGATGACCTCCGCGCCGAAATCCACCAGCGCGTTGATGATGGAGTTCACCGCCTTCTCGTTGCCGGGAATGGTGCGCGACGAGAAGATGACCCGGTCGCCGGAGGAAAGCGGGATGGAGCGCGGGTCCTTGTTGGCGATTTTGGCGAGCGCCGCCCGCGGCTCGCCCTGGCTCCCCGTCATCAGCGCCACGACCTTGTTGCGCGGCAGATGCGCGTAGGTCTCCTGGTCGAGGAATTCCGGCAGGCCATCAAGGTAGCCAAGCTCGCGCGCCACGTCGACGGAGCGGCGGATGGCGCGGCCGACAACCACGACGTCGCGCCCGGCGCGATGCGCCGCCTCGGCCACCGAGCGGATGCGCGCGACGTTCGAGGCAAACGTCGTCACCGCCACACGCTGCGGCGCCTCGGCGATGAGGCGTTCGAGCACCTTGGCGACTTCTCCCTCGCTCGGGCTGACGCCGTCGCGGATGGCGTTCGTCGAGTCGCAGATCAGCGCGAGCACGCCCTCCTCCCCAAGCGCCGCGAGCCGGTCGCTGTCGGTGGCGGGACCGATGCCGGGCGCCGGATCGAGCTTCCAGTCGCCGGTGTGGATCACCGTCCCCATCGGCGTGCGGATGGCGAGCGCGTTCGACTCGGGGATCGAGTGGGAGACCGAAACGTATTCGATCTCGAATGGACCGGCCGTGAACGGCTTGCGCGGCCTCACGATCGTGACCGGAATCTTCGGCGCATTCTGTTCGCCGGCGCGCTTCGCTTCGAGCAGCGCCGCCGCGAACGGCGTCATGAAGACCGGCGCGCCGAGCTTGCCCCACAGGTCGAGAAGCGCTCCGTAATGGTCCTCGTGCGCATGGGTGATCGCGATCCCCACGAGGTCTGCCTTGCGCTCCACGATGAAGCGGATGTCGGGAAGCACGCCGTCGACGCCCGGCAGCTCATCGCCGAGGCCGAAGGCGACGCCGAGGTCCACCGCGAGCCATTTGCGGCTGCGCCCGCGGCCATAGCCGTAGAGCGCGAGGTTCATGCCGATCTCGCCGACGCCGCCGAGCGTCACGAAAACCAGGTCTTCCGCCGCCGCCATCAATGCCTCGCCGTGGCGGCCGCGCCGAAATGCACCTCGCCGGCGCTGATGGCGCGCGACGAGCCGTCGCCGGCGCGGACGATCAACCGTCCTTCGTCGTCTATCGTCTCGAATGTCCCGTGCAGCACGTCGTCTCCAATCTTGACCGCGATCGGCCCGCCGAGCCCCGAGGCGCGCTCGAGCCAATGGCCCCGGATCGCCGCAAAGCCGCGTCCCTCGGCCCAAAGAATCTCCTGATCGACCCAGGCATCGGACAGCAGGGCGAAAAGCGCTTCCGCGGTGCAATCCACGCCACAGTCCACCAGCGACGTCACGGGGTAGGGAATCCCCTGCGGCGCGTAGCGGACATTGACGCCGAGGCCAATGACCACGCTGCTCTGCCCGCCCGGGCGCGTCGCCGCCTCGAGCAGGATGCCGGCGATCTTCGCCTCGTCGAAGAGGAGATCGTTCGGCCATTTGAGCGCCAGCCGGGCGCGCCCGCCCGATCCCGCATCGGCTCCAACATCGAGGCCAAGCGCATGCGCCGCTGCCCGGATGGCGCTCTCCAGCGCCAGCCCCGCGGCAAAGCCGAGCCGCGCTGACGCCGAGGAATTTCCGGGCTGGACGATCAAGAGGCTGGCGGCAAGATTGCCGCGCGGTGTCTGCCACGCCCGGCCGCGGCGGCCATGCCCAGCGGTCTGATCGCTTGTGACAACCCAGAGCCGGCCGGGGTCGCCGAGCGTCGCCCGCGCCAGCGCCTCTGTGCTGGTCGAGCCCGTCGTTTCGTAGGCCTGCACCCGATAGCCTGCCGCGAGCGCTTTCGGCCCGAGTGCAAAAGCCATCCTAGAACAGACTATGGGCAGCGGCGCCGGCCGCCTGGACCAGCGGAGCGGCGATCAGCACGAAGGCGAGCATCAGCACGCCGGAGATCCCGAGCACCGCGCCAAGCTCCGCCGGCAACGGCTCGAAGACGCCCTCCGGCTCGTCGAAATACATGATCTTCACGATGCGCAGATAGTAATAGGCGCCAACCACGCTGGCCACCACGCCGATCACGGCGAGCGCGTAGAGCCCCGACTGGATGGCGGCGAGGAACACGTAGTATTTGGCGAAGAAGCCGGCGAGCGGCGGGATGCCGGCGAGCGAGAAGAGGATCGTTCCGAGCAGGAAGGCCATCGCCGGCCTGGTGCGTGCGAGGCCCGCGAGCGAGGCGATGTCCTCGACCATCACGCCGTCGCGCCGCATGGCGAGGATCGCGGCGAAAGCGCCGAGGCTCATGGCGAGGTAGATCGAGATATAGACGATCACGCCCTGCACGCCCTGCTCGCTGCCGGCGGCGAGTCCGACGAGCGCGTAGCCCATGTGGCCGATCGAGGAATAGGCCATCAGCCGCTTGATGTTCGTCTGCCCGATCGCCGCGAACGCGCCGAGCAGCATCGATGCGATGGAGATGAAGGCGACGATCTGCTGCCAGTCGGTGGTGATCGGCGCGAAGGCCTCGATCACGATGCGGACGAGGAGCGCCAGCGCCGCAAGCTTCGGCGCGGAGGTGAAGAAGGCCGTGACCGGCGTCGGCGCGCCTTCGTAGACGTCGGGCGTCCACATGTGGAACGGCACGGCGGAGATCTTGAACGCCAGCCCGGCAAGCACGAACACCAGCCCGACGACGAGGCCGAGCGAGCGGCCGTCGACAAGCGCCGTCGCGATCGCCTGGAAGCCGGTGTGCCCGGTGAAGCCGTAGACCAGCGACGCGCCATAGAGGAGCATGCCGGAGGAGAGCGCGCCGAGGACGAAGTATTTCAGGCCCGCCTCGCTCGAGCGCGCATCGTCGCGATGGATAGCCGCGACCACGTAGGAGGCGAGCGCGCTGAGCTCCAGTCCGAGATAGAGGCTGATCAGATCGTTGGCCGAGATCATCACCAGCATGCCGAGGGTGGCGAGGATCACCAGCACCGGGAACTCGAAGCGCTCGAATTTCTCCGCCCGCGCAAAGCGCCAGGCGAGAACGATGGCGACGGCGGAGCCGATCAGCGCCGCGACCTTCATGAAGCGGGCGAAACCGTCGACCACGAAAGCGCCATTCAGGATCTGCCCCACCTGATCCTGCACGACGACGGCGAACGCGGCGAGCGCGATGACGACGATCGCCAGCACGTTGACCGTGCGCGCCGAGCGGTCGCCGGCGAAGACGCCGAGCATCAGCAGCAGCAGCGCGCCCACGGCGAGCACAAGCTCCGGCAGGAGCGACGAAAGCGCGGGATAATCGACGGCCATCATTGCGGAATTTCCGTCGCATCGGACGCCAGCGCGGCCGTCGCCGGCCCGCCGGCGATCGCCGCCTGGTAATTGTGGATAAGGAGGTCGACCGAGCCGGCGGTCACTTTCATGATCGGCTCGGGATAGACCCCGAAGAAGATGGTGAGCGCAATCAGCGGCGCGAGGATCACCTTTTCCCGCAGGCTGAGATCGAGGATGCCGGCGAGGCTCGGCTTGTCGAGCACGCCGAAGACGACCCTCCGGTAGAGCCAGAGCGCATAGCAGGCGGAGAGGATCACGCCCGTCGTCGCCAGCACCGCCACCCAGGTGTTCACCTGGAAGGCGCCGATCAGCGTCAGGAATTCGCCGACGAAGCCCGAGGTGCCCGGGAGCCCGACATTCGCCATGGTGAACACCATGAAGGCGAAGGCATACCAGGGCATGCGGTTCACCAGCCCGCCATAAGCATCGATCTGGCGCGTGTGCATGCGGTCGTAGATCACGCCGACGCAGAGGAAGAGCGCGCCCGACACGATGCCGTGCGACAGCATCTGGAAAATGCCGCCCTGCACGCCCTGCGCCGTCATCGAGAAGATGCCCATCGTGACGAAGCCCATATGCGCCACCGAGGAATAGGCGATGAGCTTCTTCATATCCTCCTGCATCAACGCGACGAGCGAGGTGTAGATGATCGCGACGATCGAGAGCGCATAGATGAGCGGCCCGAGGTCGGCGCTGGCGAGCGGGAACATCGGCAGCGAGAAGCGCAGGAAACCGTAGCCGCCCATCTTCAGGAGGATGGCGGCGAGCACCACGGAGCCGGCGGTTGGCGCCTCGACGTGGGCGTCGGGGAGCCAGGTGTGAACCGGCCACATCGGCATCTTCACCGCGAAGGAAGCGAAGAAGGCGAGCCATAGCCAGGTCTGCATCGCGGGCGGGAACTGGTGATGCAGCAGCTCGGGGATCGAGGTCGTTCCCGCCTGCCAGTACATCGCCATCATGGCGAGCAGCATCAGCACCGAGCCGAGCAGCGTGTAGAGGAAGAACTTGAAGGCCGCGTAGACGCGCCGCGGCCCGCCCCATACCCCGATGATGAGGAACATCGGAATCAGGCCCGCCTCGAAGAACACGTAGAAGACGATCATGTCGAGCGCGGTGAAGACGCCGATCATCAGCGTCTCCAGCACCAGGAAGGCGACGATGTATTCCTTCAGCCGCACCTGCACGACCTTCCAGCTCGCCAGGATGCAGAACGGCATGAGGAAGGTGGTGAGGATGACGAACAGCATGGAGATGCCGTCCACCCCCATACGGTAGCTCATGAAGCCCGGCGTCCACGGTGCTTCCTCGACGAACTGGAAGCCGGGATTCTCGGTGTCGAAATTCCACCAGATGAGCAGCGAGACAACGAACGTCACGAGCGTCACGCCGAACGCCACGTTCAGGATATTGCGCCGGACCGCCGGTCCCTCGCCGCGCAGGAACAGGAAGATGATCGCCGCACCCGCCAGCGGCAGGTAGGTGATGGTGGAGAGGACGGGCCAGTTCATCGCCGCATCATCCCGCGAACATCATCCAGGTGACGATAAGCGCGATGCCGAGGAGCATCGCGAAGGCGTAGTGGTAGAGGTAGCCGGTCTGCAGGCGGACGACGTTCCGCGTCACGTCGATGACCCGCGCCGAGACGCCGTCCGGCCCGAACCCGTCGATCAGCCAGCCGTCGCCCTTCTTCCAGAGGAACCGCCCGAGCCACATCGCCGGCCGGACGAGCAGCGCATCGTAGATCTCGTCGAAATACCACTTGTTGAGCAGGAAACGGTAAAGCACCGGCTGTTCCGCGGCGAGCTTCACCGGCGTCTGCGGCGAGCGGATGTAGAACTGCCAGGCGACGGCGAAGCCGAGGAGCATCGCGATCGTCGGCAGCGCACCAATCGAGAAGGTCGTGTGGTGCATCGCCTCGAGCAGCTCCGTCTCGAGCACCAGCGACGCCTTCCAGAATTCGCCGGCGCCCTCCTCGATGAAATGCCCGGCGAAGACCCAGCCGGCGAGCAGCGCCCCGAACGCCAGAATATAGAGCGGCACGAGCATGACCTGCGGGCTCTCATGCGCGTGCGCCATCACGCTCTTCGGCGCGCGCGGCTTGCCGTGGAAGGTCATGAAGATCAGCCGCCACGAATAGAAGGAGGTAAAGGCCGCCGCGAGCACGAGCAGGATGAACGCGAATACCGCGACGCCCGGCCCTGCCGCATGCGCCGCCTCGATGATCGCATCCTTGGAGAAGTAACCGGCGGTGAGCGGAAAACCGGTAAGCGACAGCGTGCCGATCACCATCATCGCGTAGGTGACCGGGATGACTTTCCTGAGCCCGCCCATCCTGCGCATGTCCTGCTCGTCGGCGACGGCATGGATGACAGAGCCGGAGCCGAGGAAAAGCAGCGCCTTGAAGAAAGCGTGCGTGAAGAGGTGGAAGATCGCGACCGGGTAGGCGCCGACACCGAGCGCCACGAACATGTAGCCAAGCTGCGAGCAGGTCGAATAGGCAACGACGCGCTTGATGTCGTTCTGCACAAGGCCGACCGTCGCTGCGAAGAATGCGGTGATCGCGCCTACCAGCACCACGACCGAAAGCGCCGTCGGAGAGAGTGCGAAGATCGGCGACAGCCGCGCCACCATGAAGACGCCGGCCGTCACCATCGTCGCGGCATGGATCAGCGCGGAGACCGGCGTCGGGCCTTCCATGGCGTCCGGCAGCCATGTGTGCAGCGGCACCTGCGCCGACTTGCCCATCGCCCCCATGAAGAGGAGCAGGCAGACGACGGTGATCGCGCCGGCGCCGTCCAGATTGTGGTTGAAGATGGCGAGAACGATGTCCTTGCTCTCAGCGACCGACCTGGCGTTGGCGAAGACCGTGTCGAGGTCAATCGAGGCGAAGAGGTAGAAGACGCCGAATATCCCGAGCGCGAAGCCGAAATCGCCGACGCGGTTGACGACGAACGCCTTGATCGCCGCGGCGTTGGCCGAAGGCCGGTGATACCAGAAGCCGATCAGGAGATAGGAGGCGAGGCCCACGCCCTCCCAGCCGAAGAACATCTGCACAAGGTTCTGCGCCGTCACCAGCATCAGCATGGCGAAGGTGAACAGCGACAGGTAGGCGAAGAAACGCGGCCGGTGCGGATCGTGCGCCATGTAGCCGATCGAGTAGATGTGCACGAGCGCCGACACGGTATTGACGACGACCAGCATCACCACCGTCAGCGTGTCGATGCGGAGCGCCCAGTCGGCGGCGAGCGAGCCGGAGCGGATCCACGTGAGGACCGGAACGGTGAAGACTTCGCCCGTCCCGAACGCCACCTGGAAGAATGCCACCCAGGAGAGGACCGCGGAGACGACGAGCAGCGCCGAGGTGATCAGCTCCGCCGGGCGCGAGCCCTGCGCCGGAGCGTGATGCCCGTTATGCGGCTCGTGGTGGGATTCATGCCCATGCGCTGCGCCGTGCGAAACCTCGTGGCCGCCGTGTCCGCCAGACGCATGCGCGTCGCCGACCGCGGGCTCGCCGCCTGGATGCCGCGCGGTGGCGCCGAAGATCGCGATGATCCCCGCGAGGATCGCGCCGAGCAGCGGCAGGAAGACGATTGCCGAATACACGCGGATCAGCCCTTCATCATGTTGATGTCCTCGACCGCGATCGTTCCCCGGTTGCGGTAGAAGGTGACGAGGATGGCGAGCCCGATGGCCGCCTCGGCCGCCGCGACCGTCAGCACCAGCAGCGCGAAGATCTGCCCGGTCAGGTCGTGCAGGAACGAGGAAAAGGCGACGAGGTTGAGGTTCACCGCGAGCAGGATCAGCTCGACCGACATCAGGATGATGATGACGTTCTTGCGGTTCAGGAAGATGCCGAAGACCCCGAGCGTGAAGAGGATCGCGGCGACCGTCAGATAATGGCCGAGTCCGATAATCATGCGCCAAGCCCCCGTCCCGGCTCGACATTGGTGAGCACCTCGACCGCCGTCGCCGGCGTCCGCGCCACCTGCTGCGCTATGCTCTGCCGCTTCACGCCGACCTTATGGCGGAGCGTCAGCACGATCGCGCCGATCATGGCGACGAGCAGCACCAGCCCGGCCATCTGGAAGAAGAAGATGTAGCGCGTGTAGAGCAGCTCGCCGATGGCGCCGATATTCGACATCTGCGTGAGCGCCGGCGTTGGCGATGCCGCGCTGGAGACTGCTTCCGGCGAGACAAGCATGCCGCCGAGGACCAGGATCAGTTCGACCAGCAGGATCATGCCGACCAGCCCGCCGATCGGCAAATATTGCAGGAAGCCCTGGCGGAGCTCGGCAAAGTCCACGTCGAGCATCATCACCACGAAGAGGAAGAGCACGGCGACGGCGCCGACATAGACGACGACCAGGATCATCGCCAAAAACTCCGCCCCGAGCAGGATGAAGAGCCCCGCTGCGTTGAAGAAGGCGAGGATCAGGAAGAGCACCGAATGCACGGGGTTCTTGGCCGCGATCACCATGAACGCGGAAGCCACGGTCACCACCGCGAAGACATAGAAGAAGATGGCCTGGAGGATCATCGACGCCTACCGGTACGGCGCGTCGAGCGCGATGTTGCGGGCGATGTCGCGCTCCCAGCGGTCGCCGTTCGCCAGCAGCTTGTCCTTGTCGTAATAAAGTTCTTCGCGCGTCTCCGTGGCGAACTCGAAGTTCGGGCCTTCGACGATGGCGTCCACCGGGCAGGATTCCTGGCAGAAGCCGCAATAGATGCATTTCACCATGTCGATGTCGTAGCGCACCGTGCGGCGCGTGCCGTCGTTGCGCCGCGGCCCCGCCTCGATGGTGATCGCCTGCGCCGGGCAGAGCGCCTCGCACAGCTTGCAGGCAATGCAGCGCTCCTCGCCGTTCGGGTAGCGGCGGAGCGCATGCTCGCCGCGGAAGCGCGGGCTGACCGGCCCCTTCTCGAACGGATAGTTCAGGGTCGCCTTCGGCTTGAAGAAATACTTCATGCCGAGCCAGGTCGCGGCGACGAATTCCCGCAGGAACAGCGAGCCTACGGATTGCGAAAGGTTTGCCATCACGAGGCTCCACCGCCGGGGACGACCGGAACGCCGCCCCAGCCCGTCGCCTGCAGCACAATGGCGACGATCACGATCAGCACCAGCGAAATGGGCAGGAACACCTTCCAGCCGAGCCGCATCAGCTGGTCGTAGCGGTAGCGCGGCACGATCGCCTTCACCATCGCGAACATGAAGAACACGAAGCAGATCTTCAGCACGAACCAGATGATGCCCGGCACCCAGGTGAACGGCGCGAAGGCGAACGGCGGCAGCCAGCCGCCGAGGAAGAGGATCGTCGTCAGCGCACAGATCATGACGACGGCGACATACTCGCCGAGCATGAAGAGCAGGTACGGCGTCGAGGAATACTCGACCATGAAGCCGGCCACGAGCTCCGATTCCGCCTCCGGCAGGTCGAACGGCGGCCGGTTCGTCTCCGCCAGCCCCGAGATGAAGAAGATCACGAAGAGGGGAAAGAGCGACAGCCAGTGCCAGTCGAGGAACGTATTCGGCAGGCCGAGCATGGTGCCGAGGCCGTCGGTCTGCGCCAGCACGATATCGGAGAGGTTGAGCGACCCGACACAGAGCAGCACCGCGATGATGACGAAGCCGATGGAGACTTCGTAGGAGACCATCTGCGCGGCGGAGCGGAGCGCGCCTAGGAAGGCGTATTTGGAGTTCGACGCCCAGCCGCCCATGATCACGCCGTAGACCTCGAGCGACGAGATGGCGAAGACGTAGAGGATGCCGACGTTGATGTCGGCGATCACCCAGCCGGCGGAGATCGGGATCACGGCCCAGGCGGAAAGCGCCAGCACCGAGCTGACGAGCGGCGCGAGCAGGAAGATCGCCTTGTTGGCCGGCGCCGGGATGACCGGCTCCTTCAGCACGAACTTCAGCAGGTCCGCGAAGGACTGGAAGAGTCCCCACGGCCCGACAACGTTCGGGCCGCGTCGCAGCTGCACCGCCGCCCAGACCTTGCGGTCCGCCAGCAGCAGATAGGCGACGAGGATGAGGAGCGCGGTCATCAGCACCGCGCTCTCGATCACGATGAGCACGCCGGGGAGCAGATAGTCGTGGACGAAGATGTTCATCGCCCGCCTATTCCGCCGCTTCCGCCGCCGGGCCGAGATGCATGGCGGAGCATTCCGCCAGCACCTTTGAGGCGCGGGCAATCGGGTTGGTCAGGTAGAAGTCGCGGATCGGGCTGGCGAAGGCCGGGCCGGCGATCGTCCCGCCGAGCGCGGCGAGCCTCTCGAAGTCGGCCGTCTCGCCACGCTTCACCGCGTCGATCCCGGCCATATGCGGATGCGCGGCATAGAGCGCTGCGCGGAGCTGGGCGAGGCTGTCGAACGGCAGGGTCTTGCCCAGCACGCCCGACAGCGCGCGCAGGATCGACCAGTCCTCGCGCGCGTCCCCGGGCGGGAACGCGGCGCGGTTGCCGAGCTGCACGCGTCCCTCGGTATTGACCCAGGTGCCCGATTTTTCGGTGTAGGCTGCGCCCGGCAGGATCACATCGGCGCGGTGCGCGCCGGCATCGCCATGCGTGCCGATGTAGACGACGAACGCGCCCTCCGGAACGTTGACCTCATCGGCCCCGAGCAGGAACAGGACATCGAGGTCCTTGCCACCCGCCAGCATCTCGGCCGTTCCAAGTCCGCCCGGACCCGGCACGAAGCCGATGTCTAGCCCGCCGACGCGCGAGGCCGCGGTGTGGAGGATGGAGAGCCCCGTCCATTCCTCGCTCACCGCCCCGACATCCGCGGCGAGCTTCGCAACAGCGGACAGGATCGCGGGTCCGTTCTCGCCGACGAGCGCGCCCTGCCCCACGATGATGAGCGGGCGCTTGGCGGCCTTCAGCGTCTGGTAGAAAGCACCCTCCCCCGCGATCAGCCGCGACAGCGAATCCGGCCCCGCTCCGAGATGCTCGTAGGCGTAGGTGAGGTCGGCGTTCTCGCCGATCAATGCGACCGGCAGATTCCCGAGCCGCCAGCGCTTGCGGATGCGGGCGTTTAGGACGGGCGCTTCCTTGCGCGGATTGGAGCCGACGATGAGCACCGCGTCCGCAGTTTCAATTCCCGCCACGGACGCGTTGAAGAGATAGCTGCCGCGCCCAAGCGAGGGATCGAGAGCGGCGCCGTCCTGGCGGCAATCGATGCTGGCCGAGCCGAGCGACTGCATCAGCAGCTTCAGCGCGAACATCTCTTCGACGGTCGCGAGATCGCCGGCGATCGCGCCCACGCGATTGCCGGCCGCCGCAACGCGCGCGGCGACCACGGCGAAGGCTTCATGCCAGGTGGTCGGATGCAGCTTGCCCATCACCCGCATGTAGGGCTGATCGAGGCGCTGCACGCCGAGGCCATCGACGCAGTGGCGCGTCTTGTCCGAAATCCACTCCTCGTTCACCGCCTCGTTCATGCGCGGCAGGATGCGCATCACCGCCTTGCCCCGCGCATCGACACGGATGTTGGAGCCGAGCGCATCCATCACGTCGATCGACTCGGTCTTCGTCAGCTCCCAGGGCCGCGCCCTGAAGGCGTAGGGCTTGGAGGTGAGCGCGCCGACCGGACAGAGGTCGACCACGTTTGCCTGCAGCTCGGAAGTCATCGCGCGTTCGAGGTAGGTGGTGATCTCCATGTCCTCGCCGCGACCGGTCGCGCCGAGCTCGGAGACGCCCGCCACCTCGGTGGAGAAGCGGATGCACCGCGTGCAATGGATGCAGCGGTTCATGATCGTCTTCACCAGCGGGCCGATATACTTGTCCTCCACCGCGCGCTTGTTCTCCTGGAAGCGCGACGAGTCGACGCCGTAGGCCATCGCCTGGTCCTGCAGGTCGCATTCGCCGCCCTGGTCGCAGATCGGGCAATCGAGCGGATGGTTGATGAGCAGGAACTCCATCACCCCCTCGCGCGCCTTCTTGGTGAGCTTGGAGCGCGTCAGCACTTCCGGCGGCTCGCCGTTCGGCCCTGGCCGGCAATCGCGGACGCCCCACGCGCACGACGCGACCGGCTTCGGCGCGCCCTTCAATTCCACCAGGCACATGCGGCAATTGCCGGCGATCGATAGCCGCTCATGGAAGCAGAAGCGCGGAATCTCCGCTCCCGCCTCCTCGCACGCCTGCAACAGCGTGTAGTGCGCGGGAACTTCGACTTCCTTCCCGTCGACGAGGAGTTTGCGAAGGTCGGCCACTAT
>JBBQVL010000046.1:0-35443 GCA_038211615.1 Hyphomicrobiales bacterium | reverse complement strand
GGGCGTCAACGAGGACGAGTTCCCCGAGATGATCCGCTTCGCGCATGGCGAAGGCATGGACCTCACCCTGATCGAGACGATGCCGCTTGGCGATATCGACGGCGACCGCACCGACCAGTATCTGCCGCTGTCGCTGGTGCGGGCGCGCCTTGCGGAGAACTTCACGCTCGAAGACCTCGATTTCCGCACCGGCGGGCCGGCCCGCTACGTGCGGGTGAAGGAGACCGGCGGCAAGCTCGGCTTCATCACGCCGCTGACGCATAATTTCTGCGAGAGCTGCAACCGCGTCCGGATCACCTGCACCGGTACGCTGTTCATGTGCCTCGGCCAGGAGGATGCCGCCGACCTGCGCGCGCCGATGCGGGCGTCGGAGGGCAACGAACTCCTGTCGCGCGCCATCGACGAGGCGATCTCCCGCAAGCCGAAGGGCCACGATTTCATCATCGACCGCCGGTCGCAGAAGCCGGCGGTGGCGCGGCATATGAGCGTCACGGGCGGCTGAGCCGCCGGGACTCCACGCCCGCTCTTCCGGGCGGGCGGAATTTCCTTGCGGCCCCTGGGAGCCGCCCACCCTTTCGCGCGGCGGTTTCACCTGTTAGAGCGCGGCCTTCTCCTTGCCGATTCCCATGTCTCCACGATCGCACAGCAGCCACAACACCCGCGGCATTCTCTTCATGCTCGCGTGCTGCGTCGGGTTCATCATGAACGACATGTTCGTGAAGCTCGCGAGCGTGGACATCCCGATCCCGCAGGTGATCGTGATCCGCAGCCTGCTCGCTCTGCCGCTGGTGGTCGGTTATTGCTGGTACAGGGGCACGCTCGGCAGCCTCCTCCTCATCCGAGACCGCTTCCTCGCGTGGCGGACCTTCGCGGAGCTTGGGGGAACGGCCGCCTATCTGACCGCGCTTGCCCGGATGGATATCGCCGTCTCCACCGCCATCACGCAGACCACGCCGCTCGCGGTCACCGCGGGCGCCGCGATCTTCTTCGGCGAGAAGGTCGGCTGGCGCCGCTGGCTGGCGATCACCATCGGCTTCTGCGCCGTGCTCGTCGTCATCCGCCCCGGGACTTCGGGTTTCAGCCCGTGGTCGCTACTGCCGCTGCTGACGGTGGGATTCGTGGTGTTGAGAGACCTCTCCTCGCGCCGCATGAAGCAGTGGGTGGACCCGATTGCCGTCGCCTTCGTCTCGCTGGTGACGCTCGTCCCGCTCGGCGCGGCGCTCAGTGTGTTCGAGCCCTGGCGGCCGCTGACCGCCGCCGCCTTCCTCTACTGCTTCGGAGCCGCTGTGGCGCTCAGCTTCGCCTATGTGCTGGTGGTATCGGCGGTCCGGTTCGGAGAGATCTCCGTCGTCGCGCCTTTCCGCTATTCGGTGCTTCTCTGGGCGATCCTGATCCAGATAACCGTCTTCGGCGTCTTTCCCGATCGCTGGACCCTCATCGGCAGCGCCATCCTCGTCACCACCGGCCTCTACACCGTCTATCGCGAGCACAAGCTGAAGGGCGATAACGTCCCGCTCTCCGCTGGCGTAACCGCGACGGCCCCGCCGGCGCCCTGAGCCGGCGAGGATGTCGGCCTACCGGACCAACGGGCGCGGGGTAGCGGCGATTCTGGCGTCGCAACTCGCGTTCCTTCTCAACGACACTCTCGTCAAGCTGACCAGCGAGCACCTCCCGCTCGGCGAGATCCTCTGCGCGCGCGGCTGCTTTGCGACGCTTTTCATCGCTGTTCCCGTAATTGCGCTCGGTCTGCACCGGCAGGTCGGGCAGCTGTTCCACCGCACGGTCCTGGCGCGCTCGATAGGAGAGCTCGGCGGGACGTTCTTCTACATGCTGGCGCTGTTCCAGATGCCGCTTGCCGCCGCGATGATCATCTTCCAGGCGGTGCCGCTCAGCGTGACCGCCGGGGCCGCGCTCTTTCTCCGGGAAGCGGTCGGCTGGAGGCGGTGGACGGCGATCGTGGTCGGATTTCTCGGGGTTCTCGTGGTCATCCGCCCCGGCCTTGCCTCCTTCAACGCGGCCGGGCTGCTCGTGCTGGTTTCGGTGATCTTCATGTCGCTTCGCGATCTCATGAGCCGCGCCCTTCCGGCGACGGTGCCGACGCTGCTGATGACGCTCGTCACCGCCGCGTCGGTGGCCGCGATGGGCGCCGCGATCGGGTTGTGGGAGCAATGGCTCTGGCCGACGCTGACCGACGTGGTCCGCATCGCCGGGGCGAGCTTCCTCCTGAGCATCGGATATTTCACCGCCATCGCCGCGATGCGCCAGGGCAGCATCTCGGTGACCGCTCCGTTCCGCTATGTCGCCGTGGTGCTGGCAATCGCAATCGGATACCTGGTCTGGGGCGACGTGCCGGACGTGCTCATGATCATCGGCAGCGTGATCATTGTCGCTGCCGGCCTCTACACGCTCTACCGCGAGCGACAGGCAGCCCTCGCCGGCGGACCGCTCATCGCCGCGCCGGCCGCGATCGATCCCCCCGCCGCGAGCTGAGCCCGCCTACTCCATCACGATCTTCGGCGGCTGACGGGTCGCACTTCCCTGTTCGGCCTTGACGCGCGCCCATGTGCGCTCGGCAATGGCGCGGAAGGTCTTCGCGTGCTCGCCCTCCGCGTCGCGCACAACGACCGGCGTTCCCGCATCGGAATATTCGCGGATCATCATGTGGAGTGGCACCGCGCCAAGGAAGGGCACGCCGATCCGCGCCGCCTCGTGCTTCGCGCCGCCATGCCCGAAGATGTCCGTGCGCTCCCCGCAATGCGGGCAGAGGAAGTAGCTCATGTTCTCGACGATGCCGAGCACCGGCACGTCGACCCGCTGGAACATGGCGAGGCCCTTCCGCGCGTCGATCAGCGCAAGGTCCTGCGGCGTCGAAACGATGACCGCGCCGGCGAGCGGCACCTGCTGCGCCATGGTAAGCTGCGCATCGCCGGTGCCGGGCGGCATGTCGACGACCAGAACATCAAGCTCGCCCCAGGCCACTTCGCGCAGCATCTGCACGAGCGCCGACTGCACCATCGGCCCGCGCCAGATCATCGGCGTCTCCTCCTCCACCAGGAAGCCGATCGACATGACCTTCAGCCCGTAGCGCTCCATCGGCTTCAGCACCCTGCCGCCGAGCGATTCCGGACGGCCGCGCAGGCCAAGCAGCCGCGGCATGGATGGACCATAAATATCGGCGTCGAGGATGCCGACCTTCAGCCCGATCGCCTGCAGTCCAAGCGCGAGGTTGACCGCGACCGTCGACTTGCCGACGCCGCCCTTGCCGGAGGCGACAGCGATGATGGCGGCGACCCCCGGCACGCCTGCCTTCGGCGGCGGGCCGGCGTGCGCATGCGGAGGCGCTGCCGGCGGAGACGGCCGCTGGGGCGGCGGCGCGCCGGCGCCGGGACGGCGCTCGGCGGTCAGCGCGACCATCACCTGCTCGACGCCCGGAACGGCCCGCGCCGCCCGCTCCGCGGCCTGCCGCAGCGGCTCCAGCTCGCGCGCCCGCTCCGCCGGAACCGAGATCGAGAAGATCACCTTGCCGTCGGCCACGACGATGTCGGAGACGAGGCCGAGCGCCACGATATCGCCACCGCCTCCCGGCCCCGGGACGCGCCGCAGCGCGGTCAGAACGTCATCCTTGCAGGCGGTGGGCATACGGGAGACCTGTGGAATTCGTGCGGCCCCCGTGACATATGATCTACGGCAGGCAAGATCAAACGGGCGACGCCCGGCGGATAGCTGAAACCATGTCCAGCGCATCAAAAGGCCTCGGGCCGCATGTCGGCGTCATCCTTGCCGGCGGGCTGAGTTCGCGCATGGGAGGCGGCGACAAGCCGCTTGTGAAGCTCGGCGGGCGGCCAATGCTTGAGCGCGTGGTGGAGCGGCTCGGGCAGCAGGTGGAGCGGATGGTGCTGAGCGTCAAAGGCGACCCGGCGCGCTTCTCCGCCTACGGCCTGCCGACCGTCGCCGACGTTCTGGGCGAAGGTCCGCTCGCCGGGCTGCTCGCCGGCATGCGCTGGTCGGAGGAGAACCTGCCGGAAGCGCGCTTCATCGCGAGCGTGGCGGCGGATACGCCGTTCTTTCCGGCCGATCTCGTGGAACGGCTTTCGGAGGGCTGCGGCCGGGACGAGAACACCGTCGCCCTCGCCGCCTCAACCGCCGGAACACACCCGGTCTTCGGACTCTGGCCGGTGGCGCTCGCGGACGGACTCGAACGGTTCCTGAAGAGCGGCGAGCATCCGAAGGTTCTGGCTTTCGCGGACCGCTTCATGCGGCTGAACGTGCCCTTCGACGACCTCGTTCTGCCGACCGGCGAGGCCGTCGACCCGTTCTTCAACGTCAACACCCCCGAGGACGCGGCGCGCGCAGAAGCGATCGTGGCGGCGCTCGAAGGCCGCGGCGCCATGAGCCCGGCTGCCGGGTAGCGGCGCAAAGTCGCGCTACCAGGCGCAGATCTGCGTTTCGGTGTCCTCGTTCGCCCAGCAGGCAGGATCGCTGTCGGAGCGCAGGAAGCGCCCGGGCAGCATTACATTGTGGCCGTCGCCGCTGTAGTCGCCATAGCCGGACGCCACGCCCGGCTCGCTCATCAGCAGGAAGAACGTCGGCTTGCCCGGCGCGGATATTTCGAAACTTCCCGCGGAATCCGTGGCGGTGAAGCTGCAGTCGTATTCGCCGTCGTCCGTCGTGAAGCAGCGGGCCGATTTCGCCTCCGCCGAGCCGCCCAGGGCGACCCCAAGCGTTGCAACCCCAGCCAGCAAGGCAATGGTGCGGAGCGGCATGGAGGGTCTCCGGTGGATTGGCACAATCCTCGCTAGGGACAGGTCGGAGGGGTGTCAACCGGCAGCGCGGGCTTTGCTTCGCCGGCGTTTTAGCGGCAGACTGGCTGCCACCTGTGCTGGCCGCCTTCGAAAGAATGCCCCGGCACGCGCGGCCAACCCGACCGCCATTCAAAAAGATGGGAGACAAATAAATGCGCATTCTGACCGGCCTTGCGACTGCAACCGTCCTCGCTGCGTTCGCCGTCGGCCCTGTCATGGCAAAAGACTGGACCACCGTCCGCATCGCCATGGACGCGACCTATCCGCCCTTCGAGTCGCTCGATGCGAGCAGCCAGATCGTCGGCTTCGACAAGGATATCGCCGACGCGCTCTGCGCGCAGATGAAGGTAACGTGCGAATTCACCAACCAGGCGTGGGACGGCATCATCCCCGGCCTGCTCGCCAACAAGTACGACGCGATCCTCTCCTCGATGTCGATCACCGAGGAGCGCAAGCAGCAGATCGACTTCACGGCGAAATACTACAACACGCCCCCGGCGATCGCTGTGCCAAGCGACTCGCCGCTGAAGGGCGTCACCGCCGAAGATCTCAAGGGCATCACGCTCGGCGCGCAGACGGCAACCACGCACTCGAACTACGCCCAGGCGCATTTTCCCGACGCCGAGCTGAAGATCTACCCCTCGCCTGACGAGTACAAGCTCGACCTTTCCAACGGTCGGCTCGACGCGGCGATCGACGATGTCGTCGTCCTTGATGAGTGGACGAAGAGCGACGCCGGCAAATGCTGCAAGATCCTCGGCGTGCTGCCGGTCGACCCGGTCATCAATGGCGCCGGCGCCGGCGTCGGCATCCGCAAGGAGGACACCGACCTGAAGGCGGCGTTCGACAAGGCGATCGAAGCGATCCGCGCCGACGGAACCTACAAGAAGATCAACGACAAGTACTTCTCCTTCGACGCTTACGGCAGTTGAGCCGAACCGGGATATGCGCAATCCTGCGGCGGGGCGATCCCCGCCGCTCTCGTATCGGCGATCCGTCAAATCGAGTGAGGAGCCGGGCGGGCTGAATGGCTGATCTCCTCCAGCTTCTGTCTTACGGCCCGACCGGCTGGGGCGACGAAATCCTTTCCGGCGCGTCGCTCACAGTCCGCCTGGCGCTCGCGACATTGCCGGTGGGCCTGCTGCTGGGCTTCCTGCTGGCACTCGCGAGGCGCAGCCGGGCGCGGTTTCTCAGAGGCTTCAGCGAGGTGTTCTCGACGGTCTTCCGGGGCATTCCGGAGCTCCTGATGATCTTCATCATCTACTTCGGCGGCCAGAAGCTGCTGCAGTTCATCGTCTCGCGCTTCTCCGACAGTCCGGTCGAGGTCAACGCGTTCGTGGCGGGAATGATCGCGCTGGGCCTCATCCACGCCGCCTATTCCGGAGAAGTCTTCACCGCCGCCTTCAACGCGATCCCGTCGGGACAGTGGGAGGGCGGCGCCGCGATCGGCCTGCGGAAATTCCAGGTGATGCGGCTCATCATCTTTCCGCAGCTCGTTCGGCTCGCGCTTCCGGCGCTTGCGAACCTCTGGCTGGTTCTCATAAAGGACACCGCCTACGTCTCCGCCATCGCGCTGAACGATCTCTTGCGGCAGACGTCGGTGGCTGTCGGCACGACCAAGGAGCCGTTCTTTTTCTACGCGGTCGCGTGCCTGCTCTACCTGCTGATGTCGATTGTATCCTCGGTCGGCATCAGTGCGATCGAGCGCTGGTCGGAGCGCAGCCAGCGCGGCCGGGCCACGGTGCGGGTTTCCGCCGAGGCGGCGATATGATCCCGGACCTGCTCGTCAGGCATGGAGCGAGGCTGCTGCATGGCCTGCTCATCACGCTCGAGCTTGTGGCGATATCCGGCGTGATCGGCGCGCTGCTCGCGATACCGCTCACGATCGGGCGTCTCTCGAAGAACCGCTTCGTGAGCGCGCTGGCGTTCGGCTACGTCTACTTCTTCCGCGGAACGCCGCTCCTCGCGCAGCTCTTCCTCGTCTACTACGGCGTCGGAGAGTTCGCCGGACAATACGCCCCGCAGCTCAAGGCGATGGGACTCTGGGTCTATCTGCGCGACGCGTTCTACTACGCCGTCCTCGCCTTCGCGCTGAACACCGCTGCCTATCAGGCGGAGATTTTTCGCGGCGCCATAAGCTCTGTGGCGCGCGGGCAATGGGAAGCGGCGCTCTCGCTCGGCCTGCACCGCCTGCCGCTGCTGTGGAAGGTCATAGCGCCGCAGGCCGCGATCGTGGCGCTGCGTCCGCTCGGCAATGAGTTGATCCTCCTCATCAAGGCCTCGGCGATCGCCAGCATCGTCACGGTGCTCGATTTGATGGGCGAGACCCGCCTCGCCTTCTCGCGCAGCTACGACCTTTCGATCTATTTCTATGCCGCGATCCTCTACCTCGTGATGGTCGAGGTCATCCGGCGTCTCTGGAACGCGATGGACCGGCGGCTGACAAGGCATCTCCGGCGCGAAAGCCGCCCGACCCCGACGGAAGCCGCTGGCCTTGTTCCCGTGATCGAGTAGATTTCCGCCGCTTCACTTTGGAACGGAGTCAAGATGGCCAAGGTCGCCTTCATCGGGCTTGGGGTAATGGGCTATCCCATGGCGCGCCACCTCGCGAAGAAGGGCGGGCACACGCTGACCGTCTACAACCGCACCGCCGAGAAATCGGCGAAGTGGGCGGCGGAGCATGGCGGCAGGAGCGCGCCCACCCCGCGCGCAGCAGCCGAGGGGGCAGAATTCGTCTTCTCCTGCGTCGGCAATGATGACGACCTCCGCGCCGTGGCGCTCGGCGATGACGGCGCTCTCGCCGGCATGCGGGAGGGGGCGATCTACATCGACAACACTACCGCGAGCGCGGCCGTTGCGCGCGAGCTTGCGGAGGTGGCCGGCAAGCGCGGCGTAGGCTTTCTTGACGCGCCCGTCTCGGGTGGACAGGCAGGCGCGGAGAATGGTGCGCTGACCGTCATGGTCGGCGGTGACCAGGAGACGTTCGACAAGGCGAAGCCGGTGATCGACGCCTACGCCAAGATGGTCGGGCTCATGGGCCCGGTCGGCGCGGGCCAGCTCACCAAGATGGTCAACCAGATCTGCATCGCCGGTCTCGTCCAGGGGCTCTCGGAGGGCATCCACTTCGCCAGGCACGCCGGCCTCGACGTGGAGAAGGTGATCGGCGTCATCTCGAAGGGCGCGGCACAATCCTGGCAGATGGAGAACCGCTGGAAGACCATGAACGAGGGGCATTTCACCCACGGCTTCGCGGTCAACTGGATGCGCAAGGACCTTTCGATCGCGATCGAGGAGTCGCGCCGCAACCACGCGCACCTCCCGGTCGCCGCGCTCGTCGATCAGTTCTATTCCGAGATCCAGGCGATGGGCGGCGAACGCTGGGACACCTCCAGCCTGATCGCGCGGCTGGAGCGGAAGTGATCCCGGCTTGCGCGACCGAGGACGTGCGCTGCGGGCTGACGCCGGCTGACCGGCGATGGGGTCAGTGGCGCCTTATGTAGCTGAGGTTGTTCCAGACCGGCAGCGACTTCCAGCTTGCATCCGGGAACTGCGCGTCCCAGATCGCAATCCCGACGCGGCCGGCCTGCGCAGTCCGGAACCACTGAATCTGCTCCAGCGTCGTGTTCCCGAGCCAGCTAGGCAGGTAGGAGGGAATGCCGATGTTCAGCTTCGCCGCGTAGGCGCCAGCGTGACCCGCCTGTGCGACGTATCGCAGCGAGCCGGCGGCGTTTATGCCGAGTTCCTCGTAGCCCATCGAGTTGATGGCATCGACGTTCGGGAACAGCGCCTCCCACCAGGTCCAGTTCGGGGCATTCCATTTGATCGGGAAGGAGTCGACGGTCAGCATCTTGTTCAAGAGATGCACGCGCTGCCCAAGTTCCTTGATGAACGCCACAAAGGCGGCCTTGTCCGCCGGGTGTTCGTTGTTCGGGCCCTCGAGGTCGATATCGATGCCGTCCAGCTTGAGAGCCTGCATCTGCGCAATGAGGGCGTCGATGAACTTGGTCCGGTTCGACGCCTTGATAACGGCCTGAGCCAGCGTCCAGTCCCACTCGTGCTCGGCGTTGAACACGCACAGCATGACCTTGATGCCGTTGCTGTGGCCCCAGTTCACAAACCAGCCGATGTTGGCATTCGTGGTCGCGCCCTGGGCTGAGCGTGCGAGAGTCAAGACGCCGGCCGGCGACACTTTCGGTATCCAGAACTGCAGCGCCAGATGCGTCAGCGAGTTGCGCGGGCCGATGTTGCTGCCGTAGGCGTCCTGCAGCCGCGCCTTGCTCGCCGCGATCGCGTAGGGCGCGACCCAGCTCATGATCTTCCGGGGCGCGTTGACCGCCGCGTATTGCGCGGACGCGGACTGCATCGCGCAAAGCATGAAAGCAAGAACAAGCAACGGCCGGAATCGCATGACGCTCCCCAAGACTTCAGTATTTCAAGTTTTCGCGGAGCGCACTTAACGCAATATCGGCGTTGGGAGAAAGACGGCTGCAAGAAATATTAACACCGGAGAATTCTATTCTCCGGCTAACGAAAACAATTCAGGCTTTCCCCTAGCCCCGCTGCTTGGCCATCGGCTCAAGCTGCATGTAGCCGAGCGGCAGCGCGGTGGCGGTCTTGATGGACTCCATCGCGAACGCCGAGGAGACGTCCATGATGTCGATCTTGGCGACGAGCTTCTTGTAGAAATTGTCGTAGGCCTCGATGTCCGGCACGACCACCTTCAGCAGATAGTCGATCTGGCCGCTCATCCGGTAGAACTCGACCACTTCCGGAAACTCGCTGATAACGCGCGAGAAGCGGGTCAGCCAGTCCTCATTGTGCTGGTTGGTGGTGATGAAGACGAACACCGTGACCTTGGCGTTGACCTGCTTCGGGTCGAGCACGGCGACGCGGGCCTTGATGACCCCCTCCTCCTCCATCTTCTGGATGCGCCGCCAGCAGGGCGTGGTCGAAAGGCCGACGCGGCGGCCGATCTCCGCCACCGGGACGGTGGCGTCCTCCTGCAGAATTGTCAGGATCATGCGGTCGAGGCGGTCCATTGGCGGCAACTCAAAGCAGACTCGTTGAAACCATTTTCTGCAACACTTCGGCATTCATCGTCAACGAGCGCATGAGCGACGCAACATCCGGAATGGATTTCTCTGCAATCGCGCCTTGCCCGGAATTCGCGGCATCCCGAGGGATCGAAGCACCGCAAAGCGCCGTCGGCTAAGGTTCCGCCCCTCCGGCCACGCCTCCATTTGAGCGTTCCTTAACCATCCCGCCTCGCGCAATCTTAACGGCGGCCATGCAATCCGTTGAAAAAGCGCACTAAAACCCAGCAGGCTCGCATGGTCGCCGAGACGGAGGCGGTTTCCGCCTCCCCCTCAGAGACAGCATCGCCCGGCGCACGACGCCGGCTGATCACGCGCGCGCTCCTCAGCAACCTGCCGGAGGATAGCGGGCCGCGGCGCAACCTCTTCCATTTCCAGCAGGAGATGGCGGAGCAGTTCGCCAAGAACCGCCTTTCCTCCTACGCCGTCATTCCGGTGCTGGTCGTCAGCATGGGCGTGGCGATCGCGGTGCTCGGCAGCCCGCTTCTGGCGGCGGGCTGGGTTTCGATCGTCCTCGCGCTGCACGTCTATGCGATGATCGCGTCGCGGAATTTCCTGCGCGAGGGCATTTCCAGGACGAGCCTCTACCTCTGGAAGCGGCGTCTGGTGCATCGCGATCTCGCCTATGGCCTCGCCTGGGCCCTCTTCCCGCTGCTCATCACGCCGAGCCTCAGCACCGAGATGACCGGCGGCATCGCCGTGATCCGTCTCGCCGCGGTGCTGGTCGTGCTCTCGGTGGGCGCGCTGCTTTCCTCGCCGATCCCCGCCGCGGCCGTCGCCAGCACCTTGCCGATCGCGCTCTGCATGGCCGCGGTCCACATCGTCGAGCCGACGTTCTTCAACATCACCATCGCGGTCTGCACGCTGACGGCGGAGATCCTCTTCCTCTACATGACGCGGCATCTCTACGCGCAGAACGCGCGGAGCCTCGCCTACCGGGCGGAGAAGGACGCGATGTTCGCGGAGCTCGAACAGTCGAAGGCGGTGTCCGACGAGGCGCGGCGGCGTGCCGAAGCCGCCAACATGGCGAAGTCGCAGTTCCTCGCCACGATGAGCCACGAGCTGCGCACGCCGCTCAACGCCATCCTCGGCTTCTCCGACCTGATGCGCGGCGAGATGCTCGGGCCGATCGGCAACGAGGCCTACAAGACCTACCTCGACGACATCCATTCGAGCGGCCAGCATCTGCTCAGGATCATCAACGACATCCTCGACCTCTCCCGCATCGAGGCGGGCAAGCGCGTGCTGCGCGAGGAGCTGACGTCGCTGGTGGAGGTGGCGCGCGAAGCCTCATCGCTGCTGCACCTGAAGGCCCGGCAGAAGGAGATCATCGTCCACGAATTGCTGGAGGACAATCTCCCGAAAATCGTGATCGACGAGCAGGCGATGCGCCAGGTCGTGCTGAACCTCGTGTCGAACGCCCTGAAGTTCACGCCGCAGGGCGGCGAGGTGACGGTGAAGGTCGGGCGCACGCAGTCAGGCGGGCAGTACATCTCCGTGCGCGACAACGGCCCGGGCATTCCCGAGGACGAAATCCCGATCGTGCTCTCCGCCTTCGGCCAGGGGTCGATCTCGATCAAGACCGCCGAACAGGGCACCGGCCTCGGCGTGCCGATCGTGCAGGCGCTCATTCACCTGCACGGCGGCAATTTCACGCTCCGGAGCAAGGTCGGCGTCGACACCGAGGCGATCGCGACGCTCCCCGCGAAGCGCGTCGTCTCCGCCTTCACGCGCGCCGTCCGCCCCCGCCCGCCGGCGGAACTCCGCACCGCGATGTCGCTGCGGAGAGCGGGCTAGCGGCGGTTCCGGCGCCGAACGAGCTTCGGAAGCGCCCTCTTCACGCCGTCGCCAATCGCCTCCATGAAAGTACGCACGCGCGCCGAATCCTTCATCGCCTGATGCGTAATGAGCCACAGTTCCGTCGTGAGGTCGGGAATTGGAGGACTGAAAGCTGCAAGCTCCTCCTCCGGGTCGCCCAGGTAACAGGGAAGCACTGCCAGACCCATCCCCGCCTTGGCGGCGACCAACTGGTTCAGCACGGAGCTTGAGCGATAGACAATGGCGTCCCGCGCGACCTGCTCTGTCAGCCAGCGCGCGGCACGGATACCCTGTGCCGCCTCGGCCCAGCCTATAAAATTCCTGCCCTCGTGCGAGAACTTGCCCGGGGCGCGCCGCTTCTTCCCGTCGCTGACGCCATAGACCGCCCAGAGAATGTCGGCGAGCTTGCGCCCGAAGAGGTCCGGCTCGCGCGGCCGCGTAGCGCGAAGGGCGACGTCGGCCTCGCGCCGTGAGAGATCGAGCGCACGGTTGTCGATGGTGAGCTCAACCTCGATTCCCGGATGCGCCTCACGGAAGCGCGCAATCTCGGCGGTGAGGATGCGAAAGGAGAGCGTCTCGGAAGCGGTGACGCGCAGGCGTCCCGAAAGCCGCGTGTCGCGGCCGGAGAGCTCCCGGTCGATCGCAATGGCCTCCGCTTCCATCCGCTCGGCCGCATCGATGAGCCGCTCGCCGGAGTCGGTCGGGCGGTAGCCGGCCGGGAGGCGCTCGAACGCCTTGGCGCCGAGTTTCGCCTCAAGCGCGTTCAGATGGCGAAAGACGGTGGAATTGTCGACGCCGAGCGCCCGCGCGGCGCCGCCGAGGCCACCATGCCGGGCAATGGCGAGAGCGAAGCGAAGATCATCCCAGTCGAGCATGTCATTGCAATTCTGCAAAGAGGCTTGGCAAATTACGGGCCTATACCTGCAGAAATGCACCCTCTACCTTCGCGCTATTCCGGTCAAGAGCGACCGACAGCAAAGGAGATCGAACCATGGTTCGCACAATTTCGCGCAACGAGCTTCAGGCCAGGCTGGCACGCAGGGAGAGCTTCGTGATCGTCGAGGCACTGCCAGAGAAATACTTCCGCCACTCGCATCTGCCCGGCGCGATCAACATCCCGCACGACGCGGTGGAGGCGCTCGCGCCTGCCCTCCTCCCCGACAAGGCGGCCGACATCGTCGTCTATTGCGCCAATGCGGCGTGCAAGAACTCCGGTCTCGCCGCCGAAAGCCTTGCGGCTCTCGGATACAAGAATGTCCGCGCCTACGAGGCCGGCAAGGCAGACTGGATCGAGGCGGGCCTTCCGATCGAGGGCTCCGCCGCGCGACACGCCGCGTGAATTCTGGCGGAGGAGGCGACTCTCAGTCGCCCTTCTCCGCCACGCCCGCCTCACCGAATGTCGCCATGCCGCTGTGGATGGCAAGCGCGGCTTTGACGATGCCGGCGGCGAGGGCGGCACCGGTGCCCTCCCCGAGCCTGAGGTTGAGATCGAGGAGCGGCACTTTGCCCATCCGCTTCAGCACCGCCTTGTGGGCGGCCTCGGCCGAGGCGTGCGAGAAGAGGCAGTGGTCGATCGCATGCGGGTCGTGGGCGTGCAGGATCGCGGCGGCGGCGGTGGTGACGAAGCCGTCGACGATGACCGGCACACGCTCGCTCCGCGCCGCGACGATCGCGCCGACCATCGCCGCGATCTCGCGTCCGCCGAGGCGGCGCAGCACTTCCAGCGGCTCGTTGCCCGCGCCGATGCGCGCCACGGCGGCGCGCACCGCGTCGGCCTTCCGCTTCAGGCCGGCATCGTCGACGCCGGTGCCGCGGCCGACCCAGTCCTCCGCCGTGCCGCCGTAGAGCGCATGGTAGATCGCCGCCGCCACCGTGGTGTTGGCGATCCCCATTTCGCCGAGACACAGGAGGTCGATGCCGCCCTCGATCGCCTCCATGCCGTAGGCGATGGTGGCGGCGCAGGATTTCTCGTCGAACGCGTCCTCCACCACGATGTCCGGCGTCGGCTTGTCGAGCGCCAGCTCGAAGACTTTAAGGCCCAGCCCGTTGGCGTTGCAGATCTGGTTGATGGCGGCGCCGCCGGCGGCGAAATTCGCCACCATCGCGGCGGTGACGCTTTGCGGAAAGGCTGACACGCCGCGGTCGGCGATGCCGTGATTTGCGGCGAAGACCGCGACGAGCGGGCGCATCACGACCGGCTTCGCGCGCCCCTGCCACGCCGCCATCCACGCCGCGATCTCCTCCAGCCGCCCGAGGCTTCCGGCGGGCTTCGTCAGCATCGCGTCGCGCGCCGCGACGGCGGCGCGCGCGTCCTCGTCGGGGCCGGGAAGTGCTGCGAGCAGGCGGCGGATGTCGTCAAAGGGCTGGCCGGTCGGGGCGGAACTCATGCGCGCTCGCTTTCCTGGGTCTTGGCTGGGTCTTGGGGCTGTATCGAATCTTTGGCCGTTCACGGGCCAGACGCGCCCGTTTATAGGTCGGCGGCGAAGGACGCGATGTTTTCCGCGCGGCGTCGCCCGGTCAGAAGACGGAGTCCTGATGTCTGAATTCGTCGAGCGCCTGCGCCGCCTCCCCGAGGATGTTGTATCCGCCCTCTCCTTCTTCTCGCGCCTGCCGGTGGATGCGCCGGCCCGACCTTTCGATCTCAGCCGTGTCGCGGGAGCATGGCCGGCGGCCGGCTTGCTACTCGCTGTCGCGCCCGCGACCGTCGTGGTGGTCAACGACCTGCTGGGCATACCGGCCGCCGTTACGGCGTTCCTGGCGCTTGCGGCCGGCCTCGGCCTGACCGGCGCGCTGCATGAGGATGGCCTTGCCGACACGTTCGACGGGCTCGGCGGCGGACGCGGCAGGACGGAGCGGCTGGCGATCATGCGCGACAGCCGGCTCGGGACGTTTGGAGCGCTGGCGCTGCTGCTGGCGCTGCTGGTGAAAGGCTCGGCGCTCGCCTCCCTCCTCGGTCATCCCTCGCGCGCGGTGCTGGCGCTGCTCGCCTGCGCCATGGTGTCGCGCGCGATGGCGCTCTGGCACTGGAGCGCGACAGGGCCGGCACGGCGCGATGGCATGGCCTATTCGGCCGGCCGGCCCGACCCCGCCGCGTTGCAGATTGGGCTTCTGTCAGGTCTCGCCGGCGCGATTGTGCTCACCATCGCCTTCGGCTTCGCGTCGCTGCTGGGATTGGCGCTCGCGGCGCTCGCAACCGGGCTCTTCTCGCGGCTGGTCGAGGGGAAGATCGGGGGCCATACGGGCGATACGATAGGCGCGGCCCAGGCGATCTCGGAAACGCTGCTTTTCGTGGGATTGTCGTCGGTTTCAGCTACCAACTTCCCCTGATCGGCCCCACATTCTTTCCATGTTCGGACTCACCGGAGACCAGTCGGCCCGCCTCGTCTACCTGAGCCTGCTGCTCGTCATCCTGGTCGGCAGCATAGGGCTCGGACGCACGCGCGGCGCGGCGAAGTTCCGGCATCTCGGCTTCTGGGTGCTCGCCGCCGTGGCTCTCGTCGTCGTCTATGCCTATCGCGAGCCGGTGCTCGAATTCGCGGCGCCGGTGCTGCGCGACCTCGCCCCGAGCCGGGTCACCGAGGTGACCAATCCCTCCGGGGCGCGCGAACTTCTCATCGCCCGAGCCGACGACGGGCATTTCCATATCGACGCCAAGGCGAACGACGTCGCCGTGCGCTTCCTGGTCGATACCGGGGCCACCGACACCGTCCTCACCATGGCGGACGCGCGGCGCGCCGGCATCGATGTCGATGCGCTCGCCTTCAACCGGCCGGTGCAGACCGCGAACGGCACCGCCTTCTACGCCGCCGCCTTCCTGAAGAGCCTTTCGATCGGGCCTTACAGCTTCACCTCGGTGCCGGTCGGCGTGATGCCGCAGCAGGCGATGGACACGAGCCTGCTCGGCATGAACACCATCAACCGCTTCTCCGGCTGGCGCGTCGAAGGCGAGAAGATGGTGCTGGTGCCGTAGCGTCGCGTTGATTGCGACCAGCCCTGCGGACTTCCCGATCAGAACTTCACCGTCGCAACCACCGCGCGGTGATCCGACGGCCACGGCGCGACGATGATATCGGCTTCCGGCGCCTTTTCGCCGACAATGCCGGCGCTCTCGACCGTCAGCCCCTTGCCGCGCGCCAGCACGTAGTCGATCCTGTCGTGGTGGTCGGTCGGATCGTCGGGCGCGGTCGTCGGCGTCCAGGTGAAGGCGGGCTTCGTCATCTCGTTCGGAAACACGGTGCGGAAGGCGTCGATGAACCCGTGCTCCTCGATTGACAGCTCGCTCGGATACCTGACCGCGATCGGATGGCGGCCTGCCGCGGCGGCTGCCGCCGTCCAGTCGTGGTGCGAAGGCTCGTTGAAATCCCCGAAGACGAAAGCGGCGTCGGCGCCCTCGGCCGCCTTCAGATCGCCGAACAGCAGCTCCAGGCCCCGGCCGCGCGTCGCCTTCGCGGCCGCCACCGCCTCATCCTCGGTCTTGAGGAAAGGCGAGTCTCCGTAGGGAATCCCGAGGAGCTGGTACGGCTGGTAGGGCGAGTCATCGAGGTGAATGTTGAAAGCGTAGACCTTGCGTCCACTGACATCGATCGCAACGCCGAGATCGTTCGGCGTCGCCGCGCCGATCGGATAGCGGCTCAGGATCGCGTTCGCCCATAGAGCGTCGTTGGTGGCGGTCTGGTCGTAGTAGTAGAAGCCGAGCGCGTCGGCGAGCGCCTTGGCGACGCTCTCCCCGGTCGGCGGACAATTGTCGGCGTCGCATGGATCGCTCTCCAGGCGGGTCTCCTGCACCCCCACGATGTCGGCGCCGGCCGCGCGGATGGCGGCCGCGGTCTCGTCCACCGGCTTGTCCGCATTGCCGCCGCCGCCCCAGATGTTGAAGGTCATGACGGTGAGCTTCGTCTCGGCCAGCGCCGCCGGCGCTCCAAGCAGCAGACCCGCCAAAGTCATCGCGAAAATTGATCTCGTGCGCATCGGAGCTCCCCCATCGATCGAACGCTGGCGCTGAGGGTAGCAGACGGCCGATGTCAATGCGTTGACGCTGCGCCGAGTCCCGTTGACGCCGGCCGGACGGGAACGGCGCCGCGCGCGCCTACGCCGCTTCCTCGAACCGGCGCGCGCCGGCGACTGCCGCGAGCGCGCGTTCGATCACCTCGGGACCTGCGCCCGGACGCGTCGAGTCCACGGTCAGGATCTGCCGCCAGAGGCGTGCGCCGGGCACGCCCTGGAACAGCCCGATCATCGGCCGGGTGACCGCAGGGAGGCGGCCGCCGGCCGCGCGGTGCGCCTCGGCATAGGGGAGCATGCGTTCGACCGCCGCGCGGAGAGCGGGAGGCGGTTCATTGCCTCCCGTCAGCGCATCGATCCCCGCGAGGATCGCCGGGTGCTGATAGGCCGCCCGGCCGAGCATGACGCCGTCGACATGCGCGAGATGCGCGCTCGCCGTGTCGAGACCGAGGATGCCGCCGTTGATGCCGATGAAGACGTCCGGCAGCCGCTGCTTCAGCCGATAGACGCGATCGTAGTCGAGCGGCGGCACGTCGCGGTTTTCCTTGGGCGACAGTCCCGAGAGCCAGGCCTTCCGCGCATGCACCCAGATCGCATCAGCGCCGGCCGCAAGCACGCAATCCACCAGCCGGTCGAGCGCCTCTTCCACGTCCTGCTCGTCGACGCCAAGTCGGCACTTTACCGTGACAGGCACGCCGACCGCCGCCTTCATTGCCGCGATACAGGCGCCGACCAGCTCCGGCTCGCGCATCAGGCACGCGCCGAACGCGCCCGACTGCACGCGGTCGGACGGGCAGCCGACATTCAGGTTGATCTCGTCGTAGCCAAAACTCTCGCCGATCCGCGCCGCCTCGGCGAGGCGCCCCGGCTCGGAGCCACCAAGCTGCAGCGCCAGCGGATGCTCCTCGGCGTGAAAGCCGAGCAGACGCTCGCGGTCGCCGCGGATCACCGCCTCCGCCGTCACCATCTCGGTGTAGAGAAACGCCCGGCGCGTCAGCCCGCGATGGAAGAATCGGCAATGCCGGTCCGTCCAGTCCATCATCGGCGCGACGGCGATGCTATGGTTTTGGTACTTCATGGGTTCCCGGCAATATCAAAGCCGGGTACGTCTAGGCAAGCTGCCGACATTTCCAGATTCGACGAAGCGTGCAGGAAACCATGACCCGAAAGCGGCCGACCGTAGCGGACATGCTTGCCCTGAAGGGGAAGCGGCAGATCTCGATGCTCTTCGTGGAGAGCGTCGAGGAGGCGGCCGCGGCGGATGCTGCGGGCATCGACATGCTGTCGATCGTCAGCCCCATCTGGACGAAGGCGATGAGCGAGGCGGCCGGTGGCTGCTTCGTGCAGGTAGGGCTGATCTACGGCGACCAGTGCACCTACGAGGACTATCTCCGCGCCGCGCACGTCGCGCTGAAGGTCGGCGGAAGCTGCGTCTATTGCGCCGGCAGCCTCGATACGATCTCCAGGCTCAGCGCCGAGGGTATCCCGGTCGTCGGCCATGTCGGGCTGATCCCGGCGAAGAACACCTGGACCGGCGGGTTCAAGGCGGTCGGCAAGACGGCCGACACCGCGTTGCTCGTCTACAGGCAGACGAAGGACCTCGAAGCCGCCGGTGCGTTCGCGGCGGAGATCGAGGTGGTCCCGGGGCGGGTCGCGGCGGAGATCTCCAAACGCACCTCGCTGCTGCTTCTCTCGATGGGCGCCGGCACCGGCTGCGACGCCCAGTATCTCTTCTCCGAGGACGTTCTGGGCTACACGCGCGGGCACCGTCCGCGCCACGCCAAGGTCTACCGAAACTTCCGCGCCGAACTCGACCGGCTGCAACAGGAGCGGATCGCCGCCTTCCGCGAATTCATCGCCGATGTGGAGAGCGGAGCGTACCCGGAGGAGAAGCACCTCGTGCCGATCAGCGACGACGAGTTCGAGAAATTCGCGAGCCGCCTGCCTGATTGAAGCAAGCGGGCTGCGGCTACCCTTTCGCGGCCTGCTCGAGCTTCGCGATATCGATCTTCTTCATCTGCATCATCGCCTGCATGACGCGGCCGGATTTCGCCGGATCGGGGTCGCCGAGGAGCCGCGGCAGGGCGGACGGGACGATCTGCCAGGAGAGGCCGAACTTGTCCTTCAGCCAGCCGCAATCTCCCGGCTTGCCGCCGGCCGAGAGCTTCTCCCAGTAATGGTCGACCTCCTCCTGATTCTGGCAATCGACGACGAAGGAGACGGCCTCGGTGAATTTCAACATCGGGCCGCCGTTCAGCGCTGTGAATTGCATTCCATCCAGCTCGAACGAGGCGACCATCACGCTCCCCTTCGGTCCCGGCCCCGCATCGCCATAGCGCACCACCTTGCCGATCTTCGAATTCCTGAAGATCGAGGTGTAATGGTTCATCGCGTCCTCAGCCTCCGTGTCGAACCAGAGGAACGGATTGATCTTCGGCATGTCGCTTCTCCCTGCGCCTGGTCTTCAGGCTGCGTTCCTGTTCGCGTTCTCGTCTCTGAGGGTCTGGTCGAGCCGGTCGAAGCTCTCCGCCATGCTGCGCGTCATGCCGGTGCCGAGCGCGGCCTCGCGGGCAGCCGCCGATGCGTAGCGGACCGTCATCGTGACGAGCGTACCGCGCCCCTCGTCGCTGAAGACGGTGGTCACGACCGTTTCGCCGCCGGTCCAGTCCTCGTCGAACAGTTCGGTGTGGACGATCCGGTCAGGCGGCGCGATCTCGCTGTAGGCGCCGCCGACGCCCATGTCGGCGCCGCTCGCCTCGTTGCGCCAAACGTAGCGGAAGCGGCCTCCGACCTTCAGGTCGATCTCGCAGACCGGCATCGACCAGCCCGGCGGGCCGAGCAGCCAGCGCCTGACGAGCGCCGGCTTGGTGAAGGCGTCGAAGACGAGCGGGCGCGGCGCGGCGAAGGCGCGTAGGATCACCACTTCGCTGTCTCCGATCTTCGTGACTTGCAGGGCGTTCGTCACCGGCTCTCCTCCTCGGGCTTCGCGTCGCGGTGTTTCGTTGCTTCGGGCTGCAGCTCATCGAGCAAGGCGTCGAGGCGCTGGAAATTGCCCTCCCAGATCTTCCGGTAGCGTTCCAGCCAGCCGGTCGCTTCCGCCAGCGGCTGCGCCTCGATCCGCCGCGGCCGGCGTTGCGCGTCACGGCCGCGCGAGATCAATCCGGCCCGCTCCAGCACCTTCAGGTGCTTGGAGACCGCGGGCTGGCTCATGGCGAAAGGTTCCGCAAGGTCGGCGACCGAGGCCTCGCCCAGCGCGAGACGGGCGAGGATCGCTCGTCGCGTGGGATCGGCAAGGGCGGCGAAGGTCGCATCTAGCTGGTTCGACTGCATGCTATATAACCGAATTGTTCTATAACGCATTGGTTATATACATTCGGATAGGCGCGGGTCAACCGGGTGGCGACAGGGTTGCGGCGCCCTCCGATATCGTTGACTCCGTCATCTAATCCGCGCCATCATTTCCCGATGAACTCTGACGCTTCCGTCGCTTCCGATGCCGCCGCCATGCGCGCTTTCAATCGCTTCTACACGCAGCGGATCGGGGTGGTTGACGAGGCCCCGCACGGCGGGCCGTTCTCGCTGACCGAAGGCCGCGTTCTCTACGAGCTGGCCAACCGCGACGCGCCCGCCGCGAGCGAGCTCTGCCGCGACCTCGCGCTCGACCGAGGGTATCTCAGCCGCATCCTGGCGCGTTTTCAGAAGCAGGGTCTTGTGGAGCGATCGCGATCCGCGGCCGACGGGCGGCAGAGCCATATCCGGCTGACCGCGAAGGGCGCTGCCGTTTTCGCGGCAATCGACGCTGCGTGGCAAAGCGTGACCGAAGCGCTGATCGCACCGCTCCCGGCTGCCGACCGGCATCGGCTCGTCGCGTCGATGGCGCAGATCCGGACGCTGCTCGATGGGACCGCGCCCACGAACCCCGCCCCCATTCGCCTGCGGCCGTGGAAGCTCGGCGACATGGGCTGGGTCGTGGAGCGACATGCCCGCGTCTATGGCGAACAGTTCGGCTGGAATGCAGAGTTCGAGGGGCTGGTCGCCGAGATCGCTTCAAAATTCATCCGCGACTTCGACCCGGCGCGCGAGCAATGCTGGATCGCGATGCGTGGCGGCACTTCGGTCGGGTCGGTGTTCCTGGTGAAGGACACGGATGAGATCGGGCGGCTCCGGCTGCTCTTCGTCGAGCCTAGCGCGCGGGGCGCAGGCATCGGCCGAAAGCTCGTCGATGCCTGCGTGAAGGAGGCGCGGCGGGTCGGATATCGGAAGCTCACGCTCTACACGAACGACGTCCTCGTCTCGGCGCGCCGCATTTACGAGGCGGCGGGCTTCCGACTGGCGAAGGAATGGGCGCACCGATCCTTCGGCAAGGATCTGGTCGGGCAGGACTGGGACCTCGATCTCTGAGAGCCCGGCCTATGGATGGCAATCCATGGCCTGCGAGACCGCCGCCTCCATGGCGCCAACCGTCGGAGGATTTGCATCCGCTCCGAGATCGACTCCGAAATGCTCCCCTGCCGCGAGCGCGAGCTCGGTCACGTCCTGGGTATCTGTCCCGATGTCGTCGATGAAATTAGCCTCAGGCTTGACCCTCGCCGCGTCGATGCCCAGCCGCTCGACGATGAGGCTCCGCAATTCCTCGTCCACCTTGTCGCAGGCGGTTTTGGGAGGCTCCGGGATTGCATCGAATGACGCGGCTGCCGATTCCGGCAGAGTCCTCCAGGTTCCGATCCTCCTGATCGACAGGTGCTGGCTGTCGGCGATCGGCCCGAGGCTGACGCCGAGCGCATCGAGATCGTAATCGATCCCCTGCCAGGTGACCTTGCCGCTCCGCAGAAGCTCGGCATTCGCGCGTTTCAGCTCGGTATTGAGGAATCGGCTGGGACGCTGCGCGGCGAGCGCATCGGAGAGGATCGTGATGCGCGTCTGCTCATCGACCGTCGGACCGGCCGCGGCGACCTTGTCGGTGAAATCCTGCCGGGCCGCATTCAGTCGCGAAAGGCCGGAATTGTAGATCTCGTTCAGGACCAGCAGCACGCCCCGCTCGCTGACGAGTCCGAGCCCGCGGGCATAGCGCGCGGCCATGCCGTAGAACTGCAGATAGCGCCTGTCATAGGCCGTCCAGAAATCGAGCGTGCCGGTCAGATGCTCAACCGCGCGCGCATAGGCGACCATCTCGGCGTCGGAAGCCGAATGCGTATAGAGCACCTCCGCTTTCTGCAGGGCGCGCAGGACCGCTGCATCGTCATCTTCGACAATCCCGCTCAGTCCGTTGTCGGACCCGTCCAGATCGTCGAGGATCGAGCTTCCCGCCGCCTTTTGCAGCGTGTCGGCGAAGCAACCGACCGAAATGTCGCGCTTCGACAGGAACACCAGACGCGAGCAATCCGTCGTGCCCGTCTGGAAGAGGCCGACAATCGTCGCCGCGCGGTCGAACTCCGGCAGCGCGGGAGTCGTCGCCGGCTTGGCATTTGCCTGCGTGGTGGAGGCGGCAGCCCCTGTGCTGACAAGGAGTGCGGCGGAGACCGTGGGCTCGGCCCTGATATCCTTCTCGCCCTCGATCTGGACCAGCCGGAGTTCACGATCGCGCCCGGTCTCGGGCGCTTCTCCCGGATCGAGCCTGAGCCTCACCTTCGGCGCTACAGCGAAAATGCCATCCGCCGACGCCGCACGGATTCCGGCGCCCTGCCAGACGATCCGGTAGACGCCGTTCGCCTTGACCTCGAAACTGTGCGTGCCGCCCCCGGCGACCTTGGCCGCGTCGAGCACGCTTGTCGTGTCGGCGGGCGATGCGACTGCGACATCGATCGTCTCGCCGGGATCTGCGCCGTAGGCGATATCGATCGTCGACTTCGGCTCGAGGATCGGAAGCAGATAGGTCCGGCCGAAACCGATGATCGCGTCGAGGTTCCCGGCAGCGCCCGCGACCAGCGCGATGAACGCGGCGGCGCTCGCGAACGTCACGACGCTGCGGGTCGTCCTGCCCTTCCGTGCTGCCGCCATGGCGCCCCCTCGCCGAAATCCTAACCCGGGAGGCGGCCGTCATAAAGCGCCAGCGAGTCACTTCGACCGGCGTGCCTCAATGCGCCACGAGCGCGTCGGCGACGATGCCGGTGGTGAAGTTGACCGGGCGGACGCGGCCCTGCACGGTCGCCTGGCAGCCGTCTCCGCATGCGTTGAGGAAGGATTGCCTGTCGCGGCGCGTCAGGGAGTCGAAATCGATCGGCACGGGATGCGCGTCGCCGGCGTCCGCGCCAAGGAAAAGGAAGTCGGGCGCCGGCTTGATCCATCCCGTCACCTCGACGAGTTGGCCGCGATAGCTCAGCGCAAAACTCTTCAAATCGGCGAGATCGACGGTATCGTATTTGCTGCGCGGCGCCGGCGCGAGCACGATCGCATCGTAGCAGGCAAGCCGCCGGCCCTCCTCCGAAATCGAGCGACAGCGCTGCATGTCCTCGAGACTCTGCGCCTCCGCCGCCGCATTCCATGCCGCCGCGAGGACAACACCCGCGATCAACGCAACAACACGCATCCCGCCTCCGACAGGCCACGAAGCCGTTATCTTGTCAGCATTGCCGCCCCAATGAAACCGCGGCGCCGGCTTGACCTCCCGCCGGCAGCGGGTCACTTCTCCCGGCACCTGCCACCGCCTGCGAATTCCGCTTCCTCCTACGGCAAAGCCGATGAACAATGTAGGCATCCTGACCGCGCTCGTCGGCGGACTTATATCGTTCGTCTCGCCCTGCGTTCTGCCACTGGTCCCGCCCTATCTCTGCTATATCGGCGGCGTCTCCATCGAGGAGCTCGGGCAGCCGGAAAGCCCCGCCAAGCGGCGCCGCGACGTGGTGCTTGCGGCACTCGCCTTCGTGCTCGGATTTGCCACGGTGTTCGTGACGCTCGGCGCGACGGCAAGCGTGTTCGGCCAGACGGTCAGGCGGCTGCTCGTGCTGCAGGTGCATGCCTTCGGCGCCACCGTCCCCGTGATCTCGCTCGCCGCCGGCATCGTGATCGCCGGCATGGGCCTGCATTTCCTCGGAATATTCCGCTTCGCGCTTCTCTCCCGCGAGGCGCGGCTGCAGGTGAAGGAGAAGCCCCCCGGCCTGATCGGCGGCTACGTGCTCGGTCTTGCTTTCGCCTTCGGCTGGACGCCCTGCATCGGGCCTATCCTCGCCGCGATCCTGGCGCTTGCGAGCTCGGAGGATACGGTGGCGAGCGGCGCCGGCCTGCTCTTCGTCTATTCGCTCGGCCTCGGCATCCCGTTCCTGCTGGCGGCGATCTTCGCGCCCGCTTTCCTCGGGTGGTCGAAGAACTTCCGCAGGCACCTGCCGACGGTGGAGAAGGCGATGGGCGTACTCCTGGTGCTGACCGGCGCGCTGTTCATCACCGGGCAGATGGCGCGCGTTTCCTACTGGATGCTGGAGGCGTTTCCAGGCCTCGCGACACTTGGATGAAATGTCCGGCGGAGCGGACTTCCGCCGCTTGACGCACGGCCGGGCCTGCCCGAAGGAAAGTGCGTGACCCTCGCCGCCGCCATCAAAGAGCGCGTCCTTGCCGACATCGCCGCCCGCGACGATGCGCGCGCGGCGTTTCTGGCGAAGCTCGTGCAGACGCCCTCCTCCAACCCGCCGGGCGATTGCGCGGCGATCGCGGAGGTGACCGCGGGGCTGCTCGGAGGCCTCGGCTTCGCGGTCGAGCGGCACGCCGTGCCGGCGGACCTGGTGCGCGGCGCGGGCATGGTCTCGGCGACCAATCTCGTCGTGCGCCGCCGCTTCGGCGACGGACCGGTGATCGCGCTCAACGCGCACGGCGACGTGGTTGCGCCGGGCGAAGGCTGGACCCATCCGCCCTTTGGCGCGGAGGTCGTGGACGGGATGATGTACGGACGCGGCGTCGCCGTCTCGAAATCCGATTTCGCCACCTACGCCTTCGCGCTTCTGGCGCTGCAATCGGTGGCGGAGCACCTGAAGGGCAGCATCGAGCTGCACTTCACCTTCGACGAGGAGGCCGGCGGCCTGATCGGACCGAAATGGCTGCTCGACCATAAGATCGTGAAGCCGGATTTCTGCATCTCCGCCGGTTTCTCCTATTCGATCGTGACCGCCCACAACGGCGTCCTGCATCTGCAGGTGACGCTGCAGGGAAAGTCGGCGCACGCCGCCGCTCCCGATACCGGCCACGATGCGCTGGAGGCCATGCACGCTGTGCTCGGCGCGCTCTACGCTGAGCGGAAGGGTTATACCGACCGCCTCTCGACGCATCCGGGCATCGGGCATCCGAACTTGACGGTCGGGCTCATCTCCGGCGGCATCAACACCAACGTCGTTCCCGACAAGGTGACGATCCGTCTCGATCGGCGGATGATCCCAGACGAAGACCCGGTCGAGGTCGAGGCGCATCTCCGGGCCGTCATCGAGTCCACCGTTCGCGGATTCCCCGGCATCCGCTGCGACATCCAGCGCATCCTGCTTGCCTCGCCCCTGCGCCAGCTTGCAGGCGCCGAGACTCTGATCGAGCCGCTCCGCCGCTTCGCCACCGAAATTCTCGGCGAGACGCCGAAAGTGGAGGGCGTGCCGCTTTACACCGACGCGCGGCTTTATGCCGAGGCCGGCATCCCGACTGTCGCCTACGGCGCGGGCCCGCCCTCGTTCCTCGAGGCGAACGGCCACCGCGCGGACGAAAGGCTAAAACTCTCCGATCTCACAGCCGCGACATCGGTCGTGGCGCTCACCCTCGCGGAGATTCTCGGCTCATGATCTATCCGCGCGACATGGTCGGCCACGGACGTATCCCGCCCGATCCGAAATGGCCCGAGGGGGCGCTGATCGCGGTGCAGTTCGTCGTCAACTACGAGGAAGGCGGCGAGAACAACATCCTGCACGGCGACGCCGCATCCGAGGCGTTCCTGTCGGAGATCGTCGGAGCGCAGGCGTGGCCCGGGCAGCGCCACATGAACATGGAATCGATCTACGAATACGGGTCGCGCGCCGGCTTCTGGCGGCTGTGGCGCGCCTTCACCGAACGCGACATCCTGGTCACCGTCTACGCCATCGCAACGGCGCTTGAGCGCAACCGGCAGGCCATCGCCGCCATGCAGGAAGCGGAGTGGGAGATTGCCTCGCACGGCCTGAAATGGATCGATTACAAGGATTTCACCAAGGACGACGAGCGCGAGCACATGCGCGAGGCGATCCGCATCCACACCGAGCTTACCGGCGAGCGGCCGCTCGGCTGGTACACCGGCCGAAGCTCGATCCACTCGATCGAACTCGCGGCGGAGGAAGGCGGCTTCCTCTACACCTCCGACGTCTATTCCGACGACCTCCCCTACTGGATCCCCGGGCCGAAAGGGCCGTTCCTCGCCATCCCCTACACGCTCGACGCCAACGATATGCGCTTCGCCACGCCGCAGGGCTTCAACTCCGGCGACCAGTTCTTCACCTACCTGAAGGACAGTTTCGACACCCTCTACGCCGAGGGCCAGGCTGGCCAGCCGAAGATGATGTCGGTCGGGCTGCACTGCCGGCTCGCCGGCCGCCCGGGCCGCACCGCCGCCCTGATCCGCTTCCTCGACTACGTGAAGGGCAAGGAGCGCGTCTGGATGCCGCGCCGCATGGACATCGCCCGCCACTGGATCATGCACCACTGGCCGGAGCGGCGGGTGTAACGATCAGGCTGGGATGCATGAGCATAACCGACGACGAGTACAACGGGCTCAGAGGGTTCCTGGGATACTTCTTTGACAACGTTGTCCGAATGAAACTGGCGCCCGAACACCACCCCGTTGCAGTCCTCGACCGCTCTTCATCGTCGCTTCCCAAAACAAAGGTCCGGCAAGGACTTCAGATGGCGATCAACGATTGCCTTGAAATGTCTGCGGATTTCTCTGTTGAACAAGTCAGGGCGATAGATACGGGCCTCGCCTCGGCTGGCCTCCCTACGTTGTCGGGGATACGTAATCGGTTCTGGCGCCGCATTCAGTCCGCACTGAAACGGGGACGGATACGGGGGGAAGTGGAATATTATGCAATTCGGAACGCGGCCGAGGTTGCTAACGACCCGGTCGAGGGCAGCCGACTCCGCGCAATGATTGCAGAATTCGAAACACGTTCGAGGCCTCGGCGTCGCTCCGGTTGACAGACTCCGTCAGCCAAAGCATGTTCGACCCTCGAACAAATGAGCCCGCGTAGACGGGATTTCTCGCGCGACGACGGGAGGCGGAGCGCTTCATGTATCTCGGAATCGACATCGGCACCTCGTCGGTGAAGGTGGTGCTGATCGACGCCGATCAGCGCATCGTCGCCTCGCGCAGCGAACCGCTCACCGTCGAGCGCCCGCATCCCGGCTGGTCGGAGCAGGATCCGGAAAGCTGGGTCGCCGCGACCTCCGGCGTGATCGACGCGCTCTGCCGCGACCACCCGGCGGAGCTGAAGCGCGTCAAGGGCATCGGCCTGTCCGGCCACATGCACGGCGCGACGCTCGTCGACAAGGCCGGCCGTCCGCAGCGGCCTTGCATCCTCTGGAACGACGGGCGCTCGGCGAAGGAGGCGGCGATGCTCGACGCCGATCCGCGCTTCCGGGAAATCACCGGCAACATCGTGTTTCCGGGCTTCACCGCGCCGAAACTCGTCTGGGTGGAGCGCCACGAGCCCAAGATCTTCGACCAGGTCTCCCGGGTGCTGCTGCCGAAGGACTATGTGCGGCTCTGGCTGTCGGGCGACTACGCCTCCGACATGTCGGATTCCGCCGGGACCTCGTGGCTCGACGTGGGGAAACGCGACTGGTCGGACGACCTCCTGGCCGCGACCCACCTGCACCGGGACCAGATGCCGGCTCTCTACGAGGGCACTGCGCCGACCGGCAAGCTGCGCGCTGTGCTCGCCACGCGCTGGGGGATGACGAACCCTCCGGTCATCGCCGGCGGCGCGGGCGACAATGCTGCCTCCGCCTGCGGGGTCGGAACGGTTGCGCCGGGCTCGGCCTTCGTCTCGCTCGGCACATCCGGCGTGCTCTTCGTCTCCAACGAGAAGTTCCGTCCGAACGCCGCGAGCGCCGTGCACGCGTTCTGCCACGCGCTGCCGAACACCTGGCATCAGATGGGCGTGATCCTCTCCGCCGCCGCCTCGCTCGAATGGCTGGGCCTCGTGACCGGATCGAGCGCCGCGGATCTCGACGACGCCGTCGCGAAAGCGCCCGCCGCCGAGGAGCCGCTCTTCTTCCTGCCCTACCTTTCCGGCGAGCGGACACCGCACAACGACGCGGGAGCGCGCGGCAGCTTCGTCGGCCTCTCGCATCAGACGGACCGCGCGTCGCTGGCGCGCGCCGTCATGGAAGGCGTCGCCTTCGCCTTCGCCGATTGCCTGGAGGCGTTGAAGGCGGCCGGCACGAGCGTCGAGCGGGCGACCGCCGTCGGCGGCGGCTCGCGCTCGCGCACCTGGCTGAAGATCATCGCAAGCGTCCTGAATATGCCGATCGACGTGCCGGCGGAGGGGGATTTCGGCGGCGCCTTCGGCGCGGCACGGCTCGGGCTGATCGCTGCCGAGAACGCCGATCCGCTTGCAATCTGCAAGCCGCCCGCGGTCAAGGAAACGATCCTGCCCGAGCGCGACGCAGCGGACGCCTATCGCATCGGTTTCCAGCGCTATCGTGCGCTCTATCCCGCCATCAAGGAGGCTCTTGAATCATGAGCAGCGGCTTTTTCGGCGACCAGAAGCCCATCCGGTTCGAGGGGCCGGATAGCCGCAATCCCCTCGCCTTCCGCTTCTACGATCCCGGCCGCAAGGTGCTCGGCAAGACCATGGAGCAGCATTTCCGCTTCGCCGTCTGCTACTGGCACAGCTTCGCCTGGCCCGGCACCGATCCCTTCGGCGGGCAGACATTCCTGCGGCCGTGGTTCGGCGACTCGATGGAGAAGGCGAAGCTCCAGGCCGACGTCGCCTTCGAGATGTTCGAGCTGCTCGGCGGTCCCTTCTTCACTTTCCACGACCGCGACATCGCGCCGGAAGGCGAGAGCCTCGCGGAATCGAACCGCAACGTGCGGGAGATCGCCGACATCTTCGCGAAGAAGATGCAGAAGTCCAAGGTGAGGCTCCTCTGGGGCACCGCGAACCTCTTCTCCAACCGCCGCTTCATGGCGGGCGCCGCCACCAACCCCGACCCGGATGTCTTCGCCTATGCCGCCGCACAGGTGAAGAACGCGCTCGACGTGACGCACGAGCTGAAGGGCGCGAACTACGTCCTGTGGGGCGGCCGCGAAGGCTCCGAGACGCTGCTCAACACCGACATGAAGCGCGAGCTCGCGCAGCTCGGCCGCTTCCTGACGATGGTGGTCGAGCACAAGGAGAAGATCGGCTTCAAGGGCACCATCCTGATCGAGCCGAAGCCGAAGGAGCCGACGAAGCACCAGTACGATTTCGACGTCGGCACGATCTTCGGGATGCTGAAGGCCTACGACCTTGAGGACAAGGTCAAGATCAACATCGAGCAGAACCACGCGATCCTTGCCGGCCATTCGTTCCAGCACGAGATCCAGCTCGCCGGCGCGCTCGGCATCTTCGGCTCGCTCGACCTGAACCGCGGCGACGATCTCCTCGGCTGGGACACCGACCAGTTCGCGATGAACGTGCAGGAGCTTACGCTCGCGATGATCGAGATCATTCGCGCCGGAGGTTTCAAGACCGGCGGCATGAATTTCGACGCAAAAATCCGGCGGCAGTCGATCGAGCCCGACGACCTCCTCCACGCGCATGCGGCCTCGATGGACGCGATGGCGCAGGCGCTGCTGAACGCCGAGGCGATCATCAAGGACGGCGCGCTGCAGGGCTTCGTCGACGAGCGCTATTCCGGCTGGAAGGGCAAGCTCGGCAAGGACATCCTCGCCGGCCGGAAGAGCCTCGACGACCTCGCCAAACACGTGGCCGAGAAGAAGCTCGACCCGCAGCCGAAGAGCGGCCGGCAGGAATATCTGGAGGGGCTGCTCAACCGCTTCTCATAGCCGCGGGGTAGTCGCCGCGGGCTGGCACATGGACGCTATCGTACCGATCTCAGTCCGAGGACGCGCTCGGCCGTCCTGATGTCATCCGTGCGGAACAGCGGGAAGGCGCGGAGATAGGTCCGCGCATCGTAGTCCGGGCGCACCGCGCGCAGCCGCGCCAGGTAGTCGTTTGATCGCTCGGGCATGCCGGCGGAGGCAAAAGCGTTCGCCGCGATCGCCAGGATGTGGAAGTGCGCGTTCGATTCCTCCACCGCCTGCGCCATCAGCCCGGCGGCTTCCTCCATCGCGCCGGTCGAAATCAGGCTCATCGCCCGGATCGACAGCATGGCAAACTTCATCGGATCGAACGGGCTGAGGCTCTGCGCGCGGCTCACGGCGAGCTGACTCTCATCGTTCAACCCGGCAAAGTAGAGCGTGTAGGCGAGCGAGTAGTGCCCGATCGCAAAGCTCGGGTTCAGGTCGAGCGCCTTCTGCAGCTCGCGCTCCGACGCCTCGATCTCGCCGGCCAGATTGCGCGCCCGTCCGAGCGCCAGATAGCCTTGCGGATCGCGCGGATCGAGGCTGATCGCCTCCTTGGCGAGGTCGATGGCCTGGGTGACCTCACCGGCGCGATCCTTGCTGATCTCAAGAAATGCGCGCTGCCAATGGACGAACGAGAGACCCGCGAGCGGCCGGGGCGAGCTGCCGTCGAGCTCGATCGAACGCAGGAAGTACCGCTCCGCCTCCTCATAATGCTCGGGGCGGAACTTGTACATGTGCCAGCAGCCCCGGTGATAGGCCTCCCAGGCGTCGAGGTTCCCAGAGGGCTTGAGGAGCGAACGGCCGCGCTCGAGAAACTCGATCTGGGTCTCCATCGCCGCGGCGATCGCGTCGGCGATCTCTGTCTGGATCGCGAAGAGATCGTCGCGCGGCCGGTCGAACTGCTCCGACCAGACCTCCGTGCCGGAGGTTGCGTCGGTCAGCACCGCGTGAATGCGGATGTGGCGGCCGGCGGTCTGCACGGCGCCGTGCGCCACGTAGCGCACGCCCAGCCGCTTGGCGATCTCCGCCGGGCTCTCGGTCGCGCTGCTGAAGCGAAACGCGCTGCCCCTTGCGATGACGAACAGCCAGCGGGTGCGGCCGAGGCGCGTGATGAGATCGTGCGCCAGGCCCTCGGCAAGAACGCCGGGCTCGCCGACCGTCTCGAACGGCAGGATGGCGATCGACGGCTCCGAACCGGTGAGCCTGCGGCCGCCGTGCTCGACCAGGAGAGGCTCGGCCGGCCGATCTTCGACCGCCACGGCTGGCACGGCGGCCGGAGACGCAGCCGAGGCGATGGCCTCGACGTTTCCGACGAAGCGGAAGCCGCGCTTGTGGACGGTGCGGATCAGGCGTTGCGCCTTGCCATCGTCGCCGATCGCATGCCGGGCGGCCTTCACGCGGCTGGAAAGCGCCGCATCCGAGACGATCCGTCCGTGCCAGACCGCGGCAAGGATATCGTCGCGGCTCGCAACGCGGTCGCGGTTCTCCACAAGGTAGACGAGCAGCGCAAAGACCTGCGGCTCGACCGGCAGCACGCTCCCGTCGCGGCGCAGTTCCTGTGCGTCGACGTCGATCTCGTAGGGGTCGAATCGGTAGAGCATGACCGCTGGGCGCCTGCTTGCAGCCTGCTCTGTAGAATCCGGGAAATCTCCAGACAACCTTTCAATCCTCTGCAAGTTTGCCGGTCCTTCCTTCTCTAAGTCCGCAATGAGGCCGCAACCTGCGGTGAAACGGACTGAGGAGAGAGCCATGACTGACGCCATCGCCATGGCGGAACGGCGGCGAGAATCCCCGGGTGCAACCGTCCTGAACGGGCTGCGCCTGGCAGCGCTGGCGCTCGGCCGCCGGGCGGCGGCTGCCTACATCCAGGCCCGCACGCAGCGAATCCTGTCGCGGCTCGACGACGCGGCCCTGAAGGACATCGGGCTCGTCCGCAGCCAGATCGACGGGATCGAGATCGACCCCCGCTACACGCGCTTCACCCGCTTTTGAACGAAGGAGAGAAATGTGATCCAGCAAGACAAGCTTCACGCTTTTGTCGGCCAGGTGCTGAACGACCTCGGCGGCGCGTTCTCGATCGGCCTTGTGCAGATCGGGGCCAATCTCGGGCTCTACAAGGCGCTGCACGAGGCCGGCCCGATGACCGCCCAGGAGCTCGCCGAGCATACCGACCTCGCGGAGCGGTACCTGCGCGAATGGCTCGCGCAGCAGGCCGCCTCCGGCTACCTGACCTACGAGGCCGACAGCGGCAGGTTCGCCCTGCCCCCCGAGCACGCGATGGTTTTCGCGGTCTCCGACAGTCCCGTCTATCTGGTCGACGCGTTCGATTCAGCGGCCCGCTCGCTCGGCAACCGGCCGATGGTCGAGGCCGGCTTCAGGACCGGCAAGGGTGTCGAATGGGGCCACCAGGACGGTTGCCTGTTCTGCGCCATCGCGCGGTTCTTCCGGCCGGGATACCACAACCACCTCATCGCCGAGTGGCTGCCGGCGCTGGAGGGCGTGACGGAGAAGCTCAAGCGAGGCGCGCGCGTCGCCGATGTCGGCTGCGGCTGCGGCTATTCGACGGTGATCATGGCCAACGCCTTTCCGAACTCGGAGTTCGTCGGCTTCGACTTCCATGAGAAATCGATCGCCGAGGCGCGCGGACATGCGGCCGAGCATGGCGCGCCGAAGAATGTCCGTTTCGAGGTCAGCCCCGCCAAGACGTTCGGCGGCAACGACTATGACCTCGTCACATTCTTCGACTGCCTGCATGACATGGGCGATCCGGCCGGCGCCGCCGCGCATGTCCGGCAGGCGCTGAAGAAGGACGGAACGTGGATGATCGTGGAGCCGATGGCGCACGAGCGGCTGGAAGAGAACCTGAACCCGGTCGGCCGGCTCTACTACGCGGCTTCCACCATGATCTGCGTGCCAACCTCGCTGTCGCAGGAAGTCGGCACCGCGCTCGGCGCCCAGGCGGGAGAGACGCGCATCCGCGACGTGGTGACCGGCGGCGGCGGCTTCTCGCGCTTCCGCCGCGCCGCCGATACGCCTTTCAACCTCATTCTCGAGGCCAGGCCGTAGCGCGAGCAGACATCAGGAGGAGGGACCGCCCCCGGTGGCCCCTCCTCCTCCTCCTCAGACATGCGGCGGCCGGGCCAAGACGCAACGCGGCAATCGTGTTAAGGACGCGCGCCAAGTCATGGGCGCGCCATGCGATTCCTCGTCGTCGCCGATCTCCACTACGCCTTGCAGCAATACGACTGGGTCATGGACGTGGCGCCGGCCTTCGATGTTGTCGTCATTGCCGGCGATCACCTGGATCTTGCCTCGCTGGTCGACCGCCGCACGCAGAGCGTGGTGATCCAGAAATACATCGCGCGGCTGAAGGACCGCACGCGCCTCATCGTCTGCTCGGGCAACCACGATCTCGATTCCGACGACGCGGGTGGGGAGAAGGTGACGCGCTGGATTTTGAACGCGCGCGGCGACCGCGTCGCTTCCGACGGCGATTCGCTTCTGGTGGAGGATACCCTCTTCACCGTCTGCCCGTGGTGGGACGGTCCGGTCGCGCAGCAGGCGATCCGCGCGCAGCTCGCCGCCGACGCCGGGCGCGAGCGGCGGCGCTGGATCTGGGTGCATCACGCGCCGCCGGATGGCTCGCCGGTGAGCTGGGGCGGGAGCCGGTATTTCGGCGACGCCGAGCTCGCGCGGCTGATCGAGATGCACCGGCCCGACATCGTCCTCTCCGGCCATGTCCACCAGTCGCCGTTCACGGACGCCGGCTCGTGGGTGGACAGGATCGGCCTGACCTGGGTCTTCAACATGGGCCAGCAGTTCGGCGCGCCGCCGGCGCACATCATCTTCGACACGGAGGAGGATGTGGCGCTCTGGCTCTCGGGCGCCGGCGTCGAGACAATCAATCTCTCCAGCCCGCTGCAGCGGCCGCTTCAAAAACTCCGGCAGCTCCCGGCCTGGCTCACAGGCGCGGATCAGCCGGCCGTTCCCGGACAGGCGTGAACGCCTCCTCCTGCTGTTGCAGCAGGCTTTCCAGCACGTCGTCGACCATGCCGAAGTGATCGGTGCGGCCCTCGAACTGCCGCTTCAGGTCGACCAGATAGGTGGTCGCGGCGTTGAGGCGCTGGGCGAGCAGGCGGGCGAGATAGAAGCCGATCTCGGGATGCGAGCGGAGGAACGCCTCCGCGTCGTCGAAGACATAGGCGCTTACCGGCGAGGCCGCTCGGACGGTGGCGGTATGCGGCAGGCCGAGCAGGATCGACATCTCGCCGAAGACAGCGCCCGGCTCGCTCACCAACGCCACCCGCGTATCGCCGCGCAGCACCTCGATCCGCCCCTCCGCCAGGACAAACAGCCGCCCCGATGTCGCTCCCTCGGCGAGCAGCACGGTTCCCGCGGCGCACGCGCGCGGGACGATGCCGGCGCAGTGATCCAGAATTGATGCCATTCCCCCTCCACGGCCCGTCCAAGAAGCGCCGAGCCTAACGAATCTTCGCCCCCGCCTCGACCCACGCGCCGAGCCTCTCGCGCTCCGCCTCGGTAATGCCGGTCAGATTGCCGAGCGGCATGATCTTCGCCAGCACAGCTTGCTGCTCGATGCGCGTCGCGTGCAGCTTTATCTCGTCCGGCGTGTCGAACATCACCCCCTTCGGCGCTTCCGGAAAATCCGCATTGGTGGGATGCGCCGAATGGCACTGCACGCAGTGCTTCTCGATGATCGGGTGGATTTCGGCGAACGTCGCGCCGCCCGCCATGGTCGGCGCGCCGGGACGGTAGGCGGTGATCATGATCAGCACGACCACCACGGCGATCGCGGCGGGGATCGAGACGATCGCCGCGGTCGTGAGGATGCCGTGGTTGGTGATGTTGAAGAAGTGGCGGATCAGCCCGCCGGTCACCACGATCCCGAGCGCGATGAGCGGGCTCCAGGGATGCCCGAACATCAGCGGATAGTGGTTGGAGATCATCATGAAGATGACCGGCAGGGTCAGGTAGTTATTGTGCAGCGAGCGCTGCGACGCCTGCTTGCCGAGGCGCGGATCGGGCTTCCGCCCCGCCTGCAGGTCGGCGACAACGATCTTCTGGTTCGGAATGATGATGAAGAAGACGCTCGCCGCCATGATCGTGCCGATGAGCGCGCCGACATGCAGGAACGCCGCGCGGTCGGAGAAGACGGCGTGGAAGAAGAACGTGAAGGCGGCGATCTCGACGAAGAGCGCGATGGCGAGCGGCGCGGTCTTCTGCCCGATCGGCGACTTGCAGATCGCATCGTAGATAAACCACCCGGCGGCGAGCGAGCCGGCCGAGAGGAGCACCGCCCAGCGCGGATCGAGCGGCAGCTTGTCCTTGTCGATGAGGAACGCATCGGCGCCGAAATAGTAGATGACGCAGAGCAGCAGGAAGCCGGTCAGCCAGGTGAAATAGGCCTCGTATTTGAACCAGTGCAGCTCGTCGGGCATGCGCGCCGGGGCCACCGCGTATTTTTCCGCGAGATAGAAGCCACCGCCGTGCACCATCCAGGTTTCGCCGGCGATGCCCGGCTCCTGCCCATCGCGCTTCTTCAGGCTCGCCTCGAGCCAGATGAAATGGAACGAGGTGCCGATCCAGGCGATGCCGGCCATCACATGCGCCCAGCGCAGCCCGAGGCTGATCCACTCGATCACGACGGCTTTCATGCGGAGGACCGCTGATGCCACCCCACCACCCTCATCCTGAGGTGCCGG
>JBBQVL010000045.1:0-36235 GCA_038211615.1 Hyphomicrobiales bacterium | reverse complement strand
GCAACTCCGCCAGTGGCCGGGCGCCGGGCTGGATGCGGCTGATCTCGCTCACGCGCCTCGTCACGCGCCGCTTCCTGCAGCGCAACGATCCCCGCCACTCGCGGCGCAACGTCGCCCACCACTACGACCTCGACGGCAGGCTCTACGGGCTCTTCCTCGATTCCGACATGCAATATTCCTGTGCCTACTTCGAGCGGCCAGGGGTCAACCTCGAGGAGGCGCAATGGGCGAAGAAGCGCCACATCGCCGCCAAGCTGGCCCTCAAGCCAGGACAGGACATTCTCGACATCGGTTCGGGCTGGGGCGGCCTCGGGCTTTTCCTCGCCGACTATTTCGACGTTGACGTCACAGGGGTCACGCTTTCCGACGAGCAGCACAAGGTATCGAACGCACGCGCCAAGGAGCGTGGGCTCAGCGGGCGCGCGCACTTTGAACTCAGGGACTACCGCTCGCTCGACCGGCAGTTCGATCGCGTCGTCTCCGTCGGCATGTTCGAGCACGTCGGTGCGGCGCGCTACGGCGAGTATTTCAATACCGCGGCGAAGCTGCTGAAGCCCGACGGCGTCATGATGCTGCATGCGATCGGCCGTTACGGGCCGCCGGCGGTGACCAATCCGTGGATCGCCAAATACATCTTCCCGGGCGGCTACATCCCGGCGCTTTCGGAGGTGCTGAAGGCGGTCGAGCGCGCCGGCCTCCTCGTCACCGACGTGGAAATCCTGCGGCTGCACTACGCCGAGACGCTCAAGGCCTGGCGGGAACGCTTCCGCGAGCAATGGGAATCGGCGGCCGCAATCTACGACGAGCGCTTCTGCCGGATGTGGGATTTCTACCTCGCCGGATCGGAGGCAGCCTTCCGCAGCGGCGACATGATGGTTTTCCAGTTGCAGCTCACCCGCGCCACCGGTGCGCTGCCGATCACCCGCGACTACATGTTCGCCGCCGAGGAAGCATTGCGCGCCGAGCACGAGGGTCCCGAATCGCTCCGCCTCGCCGGGGAATAGAATCAGCGGCGAATCCAGAATCAGCTAGGAATCAAGCTGCCCGCGCTGGGACGTCGTGATTAGCGTGAATATCGGGTGTCGCGCTCGCGATTGCGCGAAAACGCGTATCAGCGATACCGCGGCGCACGTACACAGCCGGTTCAAGAGCCGGAAGAAAAATGAGCTTTGCCCACATACTCGCGCCCGAAGACGAGCTGGTTCACCGGCAGGTCCCGCATAATATCGAGGTCGAACAGGCGCTCCTCGGCGCCATCCTGATCAACAACGAGGCGTTCTACCGCGTCTCCGATTTCCTCGAGCCGGTGCACTTCTTCGATCCGCTGCACCGGCAGGTCTACGAGAAGGCGGCGCAGCTCATCCGGCTGTCGAAGACCGCCGATCCGCGCACGCTGAAGAGCTTTCTCAAGGAGAACGACAAGGTCGGCGACATCACCATCGCCGAATACCTCACGCGCCTCGCCTACGAGGCGACGACCATCATCAACGCGGAGGATTACGGCCGCACCATCTATGACCTGTCGATCCGGCGGAACCTCATCACCATCGGCGAGGACATGGTCAACATAGCCTTCGAGGCCCCGGTCGACATGGCGCCCCGCGACCAGATCGAGGACGCCGAGCGAAGGCTCTTCGAGCTGGCGGAGAAGGGACAGTTCCGCGCCGGCTTCCAGGGCTTCGCCGAGGCGCTGAAGGCGGCGATAGACATGGCGGGCGCCGCCTACCAGCGCGCCGGCCATCTCTCCGGGCTTGCGACCGGCCTCGACGACCTCGACAAGATGATGGGCGGCCTGCAGGGCTCCGATCTTGTCATCCTCGCCGGCCGCCCGGGCATGGGCAAGACGGCGCTCGCGACGAATATCGCCTACAACGTCGCGAAGGCATGGCGCGGCGAGCAGCAGCCGGACGGCACGATCAAGACCGTCGACGGCGGCATCGTCGGCTTCTTCTCGCTCGAAATGTCGTCGGAGCAGCTCGCTACCCGCGTGCTCGCCGAGCAGGCGGGCGTCCCCTCCTCCGACATCCGCCGCGGCGCCATCCACGAGGACCAGTTCGACCGGATCGTCGAGGCGGCGCAGGAGATGCAGCGCATCCCGCTCTACATCGACCAGACCGGCGGCATCTCGGTCGGCCAGCTTGCGGCGCGCGCCCGCCGGCTGAAGCGCCAGCGCGGCCTCGATTTCCTGATCATCGACTATTTGCAGCTTATCACCGGCTCTTCGCGCCGGGCGCAGGAGAACCGGGTGCAGGAGATCACCGAGATCACCACGAACCTGAAAGCCCTGGCGAAGGAGCTGAACGTCCCGGTCCTGGCGCTCTCACAGCTCTCGCGCCAGGTGGAATCGCGCGAGGACAAGCGTCCGCAGCTCTCCGACCTGCGCGAATCGGGCTCCATCGAGCAGGACGCCGACGTGGTGCTCTTCGTGTTCCGCGAGGAATATTATCTGAAGAACCGCAAGCCCAAGGAGGGCACCGAGGAGTTCTTCAAATGGCAGGCCGAAATGGATCAGCTCGGCGGACTGGCCGAGGTCATCATCGGCAAGCAGCGCCACGGACCGACCGGCACCGTGCCGATGCAGTTCGAGGCCGAGCTGACGCGCTTCTCCACGCTCGCCAGGGCCGACCACCTGCCGCAGCGCTATGAATAGCGCCGGCAGCGTCCGCGGGCTCGCTCCGCCGATCGGCCGGGCCGGGAACTGAACACTTGGCCCACGCGGCAACCGGCGCGGCGGGAGTCGTTCTGACCATCGACCTCGGTGCGCTCGGCGAGAATTTCGGGCGCCTCGCGGAGCTTTCGCGGCCCGCCGAATGCGCCGCTGTCGTCAAGGCCGACGCCTACGGGATCGGCATGGAAGCCGCCGTGCCGGCGCTCGTCGCGGCCTGTTGCCGGACCTTCTTCGTGGCGCTTCCTGACGAAGGCCGGCGCGTCCGCGCCGCCGCGCCGGATGCGGTCGTCTACGTTCTGAACGGGTTCCACCCGGACTGGGCGGAGAGCTTTCGCGCTTCCGATCTCCGCCCGGTACTCAACACCTTTGCCAGCGTCGAGGCCTGGGCAGAGAAATTCCCCAAGAAACCGTCGGCACTGCAGGTGGACACCGGCATGAACCGGCTCGGCCTGACGCTCCACGAAGCGCTGGAGCTTGCGCGCCGGCCGGAGCTTCTCGAAAAATCCGCGCCGTGCCTCATCATGAGTCATCTTGCCACGGCGGACGAACCGGACAGCCCGATGAACGCCGCGCAGCTTGCGCTATTCCGGGAAATCCGTCGGGAGTTTCCGAGCCTGCCGGCCTCGCTCGCCAATTCCGCCGGCATCCACCTCGGCCCGGAATACCATTTCGACCTTGTGCGCCCGGGAATTGCGCTCTACGGGGCGGAGTTCTCGCCGCATCGTGCGCCGCTTGCCAACGTGGTGACGGCGACGGCGCGCATCTTGCAGGTCCGCGATGCGGCGGCCGGGGAAACCGTCGGCTACGGAGCGGCAAAAAGCCTTGAAGAAGACACGCGGATCGCCATTCTCTCGGCCGGCTACGCCGACGGCTACCACCGTCGCGCCGGATCGAGCGACGCGCGTCCCGGCGCATTCGCCTGGATCCGCGGCAAGCGGGCGCCGCTGCTTGGACGGGTCTCGATGGATTTGATTGCCGTGGACGTCACCGGTATCGTCGCCGTGAACGAGGGCGACGTCGTGGAGTTGTTCGGGCCCAACGTGCCGGTCGACGCGGTCGCCGGCGCGGCCGACACCATTGGCTACGAGCTTCTGACGCAGCTCAGCCACCGCGCCGCGCGCGTCTATGTGAACGCGGCGAAGCCCGCCTGATGGCGCGCGCCGCCCGCACCCAGTACGTCTGCGCGAACTGTGGAGCGGTTTCGTCAAAATGGCAGGGCCGCTGCGAATCCTGCGGCGAATGGAACACCATGTCGGAGGAGGCGCCCGCCACCGCCCCTGTGGCGCTTCGAACCGGCCGCGGCCGCCCCGTGGAGCTTTCGCCGCTCTCCGGCGCGACGCCGGACCTGCCGCGCACACTCTCCGGCATCGGTGAGTTCGACCGCGTCGTCGGCGGCGGCTTCGTTCCCGGATCGGCGATCCTCGTCGGCGGCGATCCGGGCATCGGAAAATCCACCATCCTGATCCAGGTCGCAGCCTCGCTGGCGCGCGCCGGACGCCGGGTCGTGTATGTTTCCGGCGAGGAGGCGATCGGCCAGATCCGCCTCCGCGCCGAGCGTCTCGGCCTCCGCGACGCCCCGGTCGCGCTCGCCGCCGAGACCCACGTCGAGGACATCATGGCGACGCTCCAGTCCGGGCCGCCGGTCGACCTCGTGGTGATCGATTCCATCCAGACGCTGTGGACCGATCTCGTGGAAAGCGCTCCGGGGACGGTGACCCAGGTGCGCACCTCCGTCCAGGCGCTGATCCGCTACGCCAAGACCAGCGGCGCGACGGTGGTGCTCGTCGGCCATGTCACCAAGGACGGGCAGATCGCCGGCCCGCGCGTCGTGGAGCACATGGTCGATGCCGTGCTCTATTTCGAGGGCGACACCGGCCAGCATTTCCGCCTGCTCCGCGCCGTCAAGAACCGCTTCGGGCCGGCCTCCGAAATCGGCGTCTTCGAGATGACCGACGGCGGTCTGAAGGAGGTCGCCAACCCCTCGCTGCTCTTCATCGGCGACCGCGATTCCATGAGCCCCGGCACCGCGATCTTCGCCGGGATCGAGGGCACGCGTCCGCTGCTCGTGGAAGTGCAGGCGCTGGTCTCCGAATCGACGCTCGGAACCCCGCGCCGCGCCGTGGTCGGCTGGGATCCGAGCCGCCTCGCCATGATCCTCGCGGTGTTGGAGACGCGCTGCGGCCTGCGCTTCGGCAGCCACGACGTCTACCTGAATGTGGCGGGCGGCCTGCGCCTGAACGAACCCGCTGCGGACCTGGCGGTCGCCGCCGCGCTTGTTTCTTCGCGCGCCGGGGTCCCCACCCCGCGCGAAAACGTCTACTTCGGCGAGGTCAGCCTGTCCGGCGCCGTACGCCCGGTGGCGCAGACCGGCGCGCGGCTGAACGAGGCGGAACGCCTCGGTTTTGCACAGGCCGTCCTGCCTGCCGGCAGCCGCGAGGGTGTGCGCTCGACTCTATCGTTCAATGAAGTTACCACGCTGGCCGACATCGTGGCGGCAATCGCCGCCGAATCGGCCGCGAAAGGGCGCGGAGATCGCTTTGACTAGGCTCGCCGCGAGATCCCCCGGCCGGCCGCCTGCTGGAGGCAAGCCTTGATCCCTTTTACGCTGCTCGACGGGATTTTGCTTCTCGTCATCCTGATCTCGGCAGCTCTCGCCATGATCCGCGGCTTCACGCGCGAGGTTTTCTCGATCGGCTCATGGATCGCCGCCGCCGCGGTCGCCTATTTCTTCTGGGACGACCTCCTCCCCTACGTCCGCCGCTATATCGCGGACAAGAACATCTCGCTGGGCGTGACCATCGCGGGGATATTCTTCATCACACTGCTCGTCGTCTCGATCATCACGATGCGCATCTCCGACTTCGTGCTGGATTCGCGCGCCGGCCCGCTCGATCGCACGCTCGGCTTCATCTTCGGGGCGGCGCGTGGCCTCGTTCTGGTCATCATCGCCGTGCTTTTCCTGAATTTCTTCATCGCCCCGGAGCGTCAGCCCCCGTGGATCGCCATGGCGAAATCCAAGCCATGGCTGGATTCGCTCGGTCAGGACCTGATGAACCGGCTGCCGGACGATCCGGAGGCGGAAATTATGCAGCGCCTGCGCGGCGCCACCGCTACCCCCGGGACCCCGGCGACCCCAGATGATGCAGTGCAGGAGCCGACCCCGGAGGGGGAGACCGCGGCTCCACCCGGAGAGGGCGAGCCGCCGGCGGAAGCCGAGCCCGGCCTTGCGCCGGACGACCAGAACCAGCTGCAGCGCGAGCTTGAGGCTCCGCCGCCGGACTAGACGGATACATCGAGGTTCATCGCATGCAGGACTGGCGGTCGCATCCCTTCAACGACAAGTTCCACGAGGAGTGCGGCGTCTTCGGCATCTGGGGACACCCGGAGGCGGCGGCGCTGACGGCGCTCGGGCTGCACGCGTTGCAGCACCGCGGCCAGGAAGCGGCGGGAATCGTCACATTCGACGGCCAGCAGTTCTGGGTCGAGCGCCATATCGGCCTGGTCGGCGACAATTTCACCAATCCTTCGGTCATCGAGCGGCTGAAGGGCGACCGCGCCATCGGCCATAACCGCTACTCGACCGCCGGTGGCGCCGCGCTCCGCAACGTGCAGCCGCTGTTCGCGGAATTCGCCGCCGGCGGCTTCGCTGTCGCCCATAACGGCAACATCACCAATTTCGCCGCTCTGCAGCGGAAGCTGCAAAGGCGCGGCTCCATCTTCCAGTCCACGTCCGACACCGAGAGCATCATCCATCTGATCGCGACCAGCGACCGCGGCGCGCTGGTCGAGCGGATGATCGACGCCCTCGGGCAGATCGAGGGCGCCTTCTCGCTCGTGGCGCTGTCCGAGAAGAAGATGATCGGCTGCCGCGATCCGCTCGGCGTCCGCCCGCTCCTGCTCGGCGATCTCGATGGCTCGCCTGTCCTCACCTCGGAGACCTGCGCGCTCGACATCATCGGCGCGCGGCTGGTGCGCGAGGTGGCGCCCGGGGAGCTTCTCATCATCACCGACGACGGCATCGAGTCGCGAAAACCCTTCGCGCCGCTCCGGCCGCGCTTCTGCATCTTCGAGCATGTCTACTTCGCGCGGCCCGACTCGATCGTCGCCGGCACGAGCGTCTATGAGGTCAGGAAGCGGATCGGCGCCGAGCTTGCGCGCGAGGCGCCGGCCTCGGCCGACATCGTCGTGCCGGTTCCCGATTCCGGCGTGCCGGGCGCGATCGGCTTCGCCGGCGCTGCCGGCATCCCCTTCGACTTCGGCATCATCCGCAACCACTATGTCGGCCGCACCTTCATCGAGCCGGCCGACGCCGTCCGCCACATGGGTGTGAAACTTAAGCACAACGCCAACAGCGCGGTGCTGAAGGGAAAGCGCGTCGTGCTCGTCGACGATTCCATCGTGCGCGGCACCACGTCGGTGAAGATCGTGCGGATGGTGCGCGACGCGGGTGCTTCGGAAGTACATATGCGGATCGCCAGCCCACCCACCACCGACCCGTGCTTCTACGGCGTCGACACGCCGGAGAAGTCGAAGCTCCTCGCTTCCCACATGTCGGTCGAGGAGATGCGCGCGTTCATCGGCGTCGACAGCCTCGCCTTCATCTCGATCGACGGGCTCTACCGGGCGGTTGGCGAGAAGGGCCGCAATCCCATTGCCCCGCAATATTGCGACGCCTGCTTCACCGGCGACTACCCGACCCGGCTCACCGACCAGGAGGCGACCGGCGAGGTGCGCCAGCTCAGCCTCCTCGCCGAGGCCGGATGAGCTTCTGCCCATGAGCGCAAAGGGACCGCTCGACGGCAGGATCGCCGTCGTGACGGGGGCGTCGCGCGGCATCGGCTACCACGCGGCCAAGGGCTTCGCCGCCGCCGGCGCGCATGTGATCGCCGTGGCGCGGACGGTGGGCGGCCTCGAGGAGCTCGACGACGAGATCAAGGCGGCTGGGGGCTCCGCTACGCTGGTGCCGCTCGACCTGAAGGATTTCGAGGGCATCGACCGGCTTGGCGCCGCCATCTTCGAGCGCTGGAAGCGGCTCGACGTGCTCTTCGCCAACGCCGCGATGCTCGGACAGCTCTCGCCGCTCGGGCACATTTCCCCAAAAGTCTGGGAGGATGTGCTGGCGCTTAACGTCACCGCCAACTGGCGGCTCATCCGCTCGCTCGATCCGCTGCTCAGGCAAAGCCCATCCGGCCGCGCGCTCTTCATGAGTTCGGGCGCAGCGCATTCCCGCCGGCCGTTCTGGGGCGCCTATTCCGTCTCGAAGGCCGCGCTCGAGGCGCTGGCGGAAACCTACGCGAAGGAGGTCCAGAAGACCGCGATCCGTGTCGCGATCGTCGATCCCGGCCGCACCCGCACCGCGATGCGCGCGCAGGCGATGCCCGGCGAGAACCCCGACACGCTCCCGCATCCGTCGGAGATCGTGCCGCATTTGATTGAGATGGCGTCGCCGTCGTTCGAGCGGACGAATGTCCGCTTCGAGTTTCCGACCAGGCGCTATATCGAACAGCCGCTCGCGAGTTGACGCCATGCATCTCGTCCAGATTCTGCTGCCGGTCTACGACAACGATGGCAACGAATTGCCGCAGCTGGCATTTCGCCGTGTCTCCAGCGATCTCGCGCATCGCTTCGGAGGCGTGACGTCCTTCACGCGCGCGCCGGCCGAGGGCGTGTGGAATCAGCCGACCACGGAACGGCCGACGCATGACGACATCGTCGTCGTCGAAGTGATGGTCAGGGAACTCGATCGCGCCTGGTGGGCGACCTACCGGAAGGAGCTCGAGCACCGGTTCAAACAGGACGAGGTCATCATCCGCGCGCAGGCGATGGAGCAGCTCTAGGAGACAGTGCCGCACAAAGACGCCTGCCGGCTCGGCGCTCGCGCTTCCAGAAGGATCGCTTGGCCCATCGGAGATGTTTCCACCATTGCGGCGAACGCGACAATTGTCCCTTCTTCATATGTGCCATATGGCGGCGCCCTCTGGATCGAAAAGTCGCGCCCAATAGGCCGGACTTCTGCAGCCGCGCAAGGTCAGCCTCGCTTCTTCCGCCCCTCGAACGGGTTCGCGCCGCTCCTGACCATCAGCCGGATCGGCACTCCCGCCAGCCCAAAATCCTCGCGCAGCCCGTTCACCACGTAGCGGCGATACGCCTCCGGCAGCGCCTCCGGTCGTGAGCAGGAAAGGTAGAAGGTCGGCGGCCGCGTCTTCGATTGGGCGAGATATTTGAGCTTGATGCGGCGGCCGCTGACGGCGGGCGGCGGGTGCCTTTCGGTCGCCGCGAGCAGCCAGCGGTTCAGCGCCGCCGTCGGCAGCCGCTTGTTCCAGGTGGCGTAGACGTCGAGCACGGCCTGCATCAGCCGGTCGAGGCCGTCGCCGGAGAGCGCCGAGATCGGCACCATCGGCACGCCCCGCACCTGCGTCAGCGTCTCTTCCAGGTCGAGCTTCAGGGAGCGGAGCCGCTCCTCCTTGTCGGAGACGCGGTCCCATTTGTTGAGCGCCAGCACCAGCGCCCTGCCCTCATCGGCGATGAGCGATGCGAGTTGCAGGTCCTGCTTCTCGAACGGTTCGGTCGCGTCCATCATCAGGACCACGACCTCGGCGAAGCGAATGATCTTCAGCGCATCGCCGACCGAGAGTTGCTCTAGCTTTTCCACCACCTTGGCCTTGCGGCGGATGCCGGCCGTGTCGGCGAGGAGAATTCTCCGCCCGCGCCAGTTCCACTCGACGGCGATGGAATCGCGCGTGGTCCCGGCTTCCGGGCTGGTCAGCATCCGCTCCGTGCCGAGCAGCCGGTTGACCAGCGTCGACTTGCCCGCGTTCGGCTGGCCGATGATGGCGATATGGAGCGGCTTCTCCGCTTCGCTCTCACCTTCGTCGGCCGTCTCCCCGGACTGTTCGTCCTCCGCCGGCGGCATGGCCAAGCGGACCGCGTCGTAGACGTCCGACATTCCGAGCCCATGCTCCGCCGAGGTGGCGACCGGCTCGCCGAAGCCGAGCGAATAGGCCTCGAAATAGCCGTCGTCGCTGGCCCGTCCCTCGCTCTTGTTGGCGACGAGCACGACTGGCCGCCCGGTGGAGCGGAGGATCTGCGCAAAATGCCGGTCGGCCGGGTTGATGCCGGTGCGCGCATCGATCACGAAAAGCACGAGGTCAGCCTGACCGATCGCGGATTCGGTCTGCCGGCGCATCCGGTCCGCGAGCGACTCCGGCTCCGCCTCCTCCAGCCCCGCGGTATCGATCAGACGGAAGGCGAGGTTGCCGTATTCGACGTCCGCCTCGCGCCAGTCGCGCGTGACGCCGGGAAGGTCGTGGACGAGCGCCAGCCGCTTTCCGGCCATCCGGTTGAAGAGCGTGGATTTTCCGACGTTCGGCCGGCCGGCGATGACGACGGTGAAGGCCAACGAGCGGCCTTACCGGTAGGCGGCGAGCGAGCCGTCTGCCGAGAGGAGGAGAAGCTGGCCGTTGGCGGCGATCGGCTTGATGTAGGCCGGGCTCGACAGCTTGCGATCGACCACGATGTTGCCGGTCGCCGGGTCGGCGGCGATGAGCCGCTCGTCGTTCGACACAGCCCAGAGCAGGCTGCCGGCGAGCGTCGGTCCCGCCCACACGGAGAAGAACCTCTTCTTCCGGACGACAGGCAGTTCCTTGCGCCAGAACACCTTGCCGCTGGCCCGGTCGAGCGCCACCAGATTGTCCTGCAGATCGACAAGGAACACGGCGTCGCCGGAGACGGCGGGCGTCGAGGCGCTGCCGATGTTCTGTTCCCAGAGCCGCTCGCCATCGGCAAGCCGAACGGCGATGGTGCGGCCGGAGACGCCGGTCGCATAGACGATTCCATCATAGATGACCGGGCTCGCGGCGACGTCGGTCAGGCCGGAGACCGCCAGCGTGCGCTGCGAGCGCACCACTGCGTCGGCCCATTTCAGCGTCCCCTTCTCCGAGTCGAATGCGGTCACTTCACCGGATGAATAGGGCACCACGACAGTGTTGCCGGCGAAGGCAGGGCTCGCCGCCGAGAGCACGCCCGCGGCTTCCGGGATTCCCGGATATTGCCAGGCTTCCTTGCCGTCGGCCTGGTTCACGGCATGCAGCACGTTGGTGGCGCTCACCACGAAGATCTTGCCGCCCGCTGCCGTCGGCGCCGAATGGGCCGGCGCGCTCATCTTGAAGGTCCAGAGCTTGGAGCCCGATGCGGCGTCGAGCGCGACGAGTTCGCCGTAGCCGGTCGCTGCGAAGATCGTCGAGCCGGAGGCGGCGATTCCGCCGCCCGCGGCGCGGCTGTTCTCTCCGTCGGGAGCAAGCGAGACCGACCAGGATTTGCCGCCGCCCGGCGCGAGCGCGGTTACCTTCCCGCTCGTATCGTAGACGTAGATGCGTCCGCCGAGGATGAGCGGCGGGACCGAGGGCCGGACGTTCCGCTTGCTCGCCTTCTCGACCGCGCGCACGCTCCAGGCAGAGGTTCCGGAAGTGCCGTCGAGACTGACGTTACCGGGTGCGTTCGCGGCGTTGCCGCCCGGCTGCGACCAGTCGGCCATCGCCGCTGCGGCGCCGATCGCAGGCGTGCCGCCTGTCACGTCGGCCGTGCTCTGCGGAAGGGCCGCCACGCGTTCACCCGGAAGGATCTTCTCCTTGCTGTGGAACGGATTAAGCCCCGCAATCGTGCTGCAGCCGCCGATGGCGACGGCGAACAGCGCAAGCGCCAGGAGTGCGGGAAAAGCTCTCGTCGGTTTCATGGTGGTCCGCAGTGCCTCGCCATTGCGGCGGAAATGGCGCCTAGGGCGTCGGGGTTGTGGATGGAGCGCCGGAGCCTGAGGGCGCCGGTGCCGGAGCCGGCGTCGGAACCGGTGCCGGAGCAAGCGTCGGAGCCGGCGTCGGCGCGGGGCCGGGAGGCGGCACCGTGGGGGCCGGCGACGTGCCGTCCGTGGCCTCGCCCATGCCGCCCGACGACAACCCTGTCGTCCCTTCGGCGGGCACGGGAAGCTCGGCCGGACTTGCCTCGGGGTTTGCTGCCGGCGCCGCAGGCTCGTTCGCTACGGTCGGCGCAGCGCCTGCGGCAGGCGGAGCGGCGGCAGCATCGGCGCCGGGCGCCGCAAGCTGTCCATCGATCAGCGCAACCATCAGCCCGGAGCGGATCCAGAGGTCCTGCGGCGTCTCCGCGTCCTGCTGGATCTGGCTGAAGAGATCGCGCGCGCCGGCGAGATCGCCGGCCTGGTAGGCCGCGGTGCCGAGCACCTCGCGGGCAACATGCCGCCAGGCATTTCCGCCGACGTTGAGCGGCGTCGCCCGGTCCTTCGCACCGGCGAGATCACCCGTATCCAGCGCCAGCATCGCCGCCCGGATGCGGCCGAGGTCGCGCAGCGGCTGCGGTACCGCAACGTCGTTCGCCACTGCATCGTAAGCGGCAAGCGCCTCCGGCTTGCCGCCAGCTCCGGCCTTCTCGCCGGCGAGCCTGAGACGGGCCAGCGCAGAATAGCCGGCAGTGGCATCCTTGGCGATCGCCGCGAGGTCGGCCTCGCCCTTCGCGCGGTCGCCGCTTTCGATTTCCGCAAGCGCGGCCATGAAGCGGTCGCCGGCCTCCGCCGCCTCGCGCTCCTCCCACCACATCCAGCCGCGATAGCCGGCAGTGATCGCGACGATCAGCACGCAGACCCCGATGATGATCGGCGCGTAGGTCTTCCACAGCGCCTTCAGCTGGTCGCGGCGAAGCTCCTCGTCGACCTCGCGGATGAACGTTTCGGATTGGCGCTCGTCGTTGGCCATGGGATCCAGATCGATTTACGGCAGGATTGCGCGATTTCGGCCCCGCCGCCGAAAAGCCCGCGAAGCGGCGCGGACCCTAGCCACTTTGTGATGGAGAGGCAACAAAGCGGGGAGAGAGGCCCCTCAACCCTTCTTCGTTTGATAGACGTGCTCCGGGCCGGGAAATGTTCCTGCCCGCACCTCGTTGGAATAGTCCGACACCGCCGCCTCGATCTGCTGGCGGAGCGATCCGAATTTCTTCACGAATTTCGGAGTCCAGTCGCTGAGGCCCAGCATGTCCTCCAGCACCAGGATCTGACCGTCGCAGGCGGGCGAGGCGCCGATGCCGATAGTTGGCGCGGCGATCGACTGCGTGACCGCGCGGGCGACCGGCTCGATGATCCCCTCCATTACGATGGCGAAAGCGCCGGCATCGGCGATGGCGCGGGCGTCGGCCTCGAGCAGCTTCTGCCCCTCCGCGCCCTTCCCCTGCACGCGGAAGCCGCCCATCGTGTTGACCGACTGCGGGGTCAGGCCGACATGCCCCATCACCGGCACGCCGCGCCGGACGAGGAACGCAACCGTCTCTGCCATGTGCACGCCGCCCTCGAGCTTGACCGCGCCGGCGCCGGTCTCCTTCATGATGCGCGCCGCGGTGCGGAAGGCCTGCTCGCGGCTTTCCTCGTAGGAACCGAACGGCATGTCGACCACGACCAGCGCGCGCTTCGACCCGCGCATCACCGCATGGCCCTGCAGGATCATCATGTCGACGGTGACAGGGACAGTCGTCTCCAGCCCGTGCATGACCATGCCGAGCGAATCCCCGACCAGGATGAAGTCGCAATAGCGGTCGACGATGCCCGCGGTATGCGCATGGTAGGCGGTGAGCGCGACGATCCGCTCGCCGCCCTTGCGACCCGCGATATCGACGGCAGTGATGCGGCGCTCGGACGCCGTTGGCGGCTTCTGGACGGACATCAGGCGAGCGGGCTCACGCCGATGACCCAGTAATGGACCCGCCAGAGGATGGCGGCCCAGATCACGACGCCGACAATCACCGCAATCGCATCGTTCCGCGAAGGCCCGGCGACCCGCACCATGCCTCTGGCGCGATCGCGTCGCCGGCTGACGACGAAGTCAGCAACGGCCCAGACCAGAAAGCTTCCGAAGAGGACGAGATCGGCGAGCGTTCCGTTGGCGAGGAGATGCGCCAGGGCCCAGACCTTGACCGACAGGAGCATCGGGTGGCCGAGCCGCGCCTTCATCCGGCCCGACGGCACGAGATAGGCGGCGAAGAGGATGAAGGCGATGAGGTTCAGCGCAATGGCAAGATGCCGGAGCCATTCGGGTGAGAGCCAGAGGACGACGGGGTCCTGGCGCGCCATGCCGTAGCCCCAGACGATGAGGACGAGCCCGACCGCGGAGGCGAGGGAATAGAGGCCCTTCCACGCTCCCTCGCCGATACGCGCGATGAGCTGCGCCCGCCAATCGTCCGCGAAAATCCTTGCGGAATGCGCGCCGAGGAAAACCACAAGGCCAAGGATGAGGACGAGCATTTTGCGCTCTCCGCCGGCTGGAGAAGCCTGCGCTAGACCACGCCGCGCATGCTGGCAAGACGAAGGCACGGGCCGCTTGACACAAACGTAAGTTCATACTTACCGTAAGCAATGGCTAACGCAAATGAAGCCCTCGCTGCGCTCGCCGATCCGACCCGCCGGATCGTCTTCGAGCGGCTCGCCGCCGGTCCGCGCTCGGTCGGCGCCATCGCCGAGGGGATGAGGGTCAGCCGACCGGCCGTATCGCAGCATCTGAAGGCGCTGAAATCCGCCGGACTGGTGAGCGACACGGCTGAAGGCGCGCGGCGCGTCTACCGCATCGATCCGGCCGGTCTCGGCGCCATCCGCGCCTGGCTCGACGGCTTCTGGCGGGCGCAGCTCGAGAGTTTCCGCGACGAAGTTGAGAAGGACGGGGAGAGCACGCGATGAACAATCTGACGATCAAGGTGGCGCCTGTCCGCCAGCACATCCGGGTGGCGGCAACGCCGGAGCGCGCCTTCGAGATATTTGCCAGCCGCATGGGGCGCTGGTGGAATCCCTCCCACTCGATCAACGCCTCGCCGCAGAAGGACGTAGTGATCGAGGGAAGAGCCGGCGGCCGATGGTTCGAGGTGGGCGGAGATGGAAGCGAGTGCGAGTGGGGCAAGGTGCTGGTCTGGGATCCCCCGGCCCGCCTTGTGCTCGCCTGGCAGCTCAATGCGGAATGGAAATACGACTCCGCGCTGGTGACGGAACTGGAGTTGCAGTTCGCGCCGGATGGCGCCGGCTTTACGCGTGTGGACCTCGAGCACCGCAATCTCGAGCGCTATGGCGAGAAGGCGGAGGCTGTCGCCGCTTCCCTATCCTCGCCCGACGGATGGGGAGGGCTGCTCAGACGCTACGTCGAAGCCTTCAACCCGTGACGTCCAGCGCTCAGCCCGGGGCTTTCCTGGGCCGGAGCGAAGGTGTCAGGCCGCCCACGCCCTGCCGGCAGGCGCGGCCTGCCAGTTCGCGGCGACAAAGGCGCTTCCCTTGTTCAGGAAAACGTAGCGGTCGACGTCGCTGACCCAGGCGAGCGGAATTACGTGTTCGAAGCCGTGGCCGCTCTTGAATGCGGTAAGACGGACGCCGTCGGCGCCCTGCACCCTGGTCACGAAGCCGACTTGCCGGCCATCAGCCGCAACGACCGGCATTTGCGCCCGAATTTTCGAGGTCAGATCCATCGCCGTTTCTCCCGCCCCGCCGTCTTCCGCAGCGTCGCCAAGCCCTCAACGCGCGAGCATTCTAAAAAGTTCGCATGACACTTTAGCCATCGCGAACCGGGCCGGGCAGGCGACAAGTGGGATGCGTTAAGCGTGCGTTCCAGAGACTAGGAAAAATATATGCGAGACGCTTCGTCTGCTCAGCAATCCGAGCGGATATACCGCGAAAAAACCCAGCCGAGCCCGACGCCTTCGGCGTCGATGCGGTACCAGCTGCCGCGCTGCCCGACGATCGTGACCTCGTCGCCGTTGAAAAGCTCGCCGAGCTGCGAGGCGCTCGATCGCGGGCCCGCCCGGACGGCAAGAAATCCGGAACCTGTAGCGGGATTATAATGTGAGCTCAGCCCGCGGACCGTCCCTCCGCAGCTCCACGCGAAGGCGGGCGCCGAGGCGAGGATAGCTATTGCGGCAACCGCACCGAGGATAAGGGCGCGCATGACAATCTCCCTTTCTCGCCATCGCGATCACGCTGGCGATAGCTTAGCCAGGACTTCGCAGCGTCATCCTGTCCTGCGGCCGGCCTGATTGACCAACGACCTATCGGGAACGAGATGCTGCTTCTGTCCAACTATCTCTTCTTCACCACGACCTGCGAGGAAGCCCTGTCCTTTTACACGGAATGCGGGCTCGGCAAAATTACCGAGGTCAAGCGCTACGGCGCGAACGTTCCCAACGAGGCCATGCGCGACAAGATCATGCACGCCCACTTCGAGGGACCGGGTGTTGGCTTCTACGCATCGGACAACGACGACGTGGAGCCCATGCGCGGCTCGGCGCACATCCTGATGCTCGACGACCCCGCTGAAACCAAAGTGCTCTTCGAGCGCCTTGCCGCTGGCGGAAAGGTCACCACGCCCCTCGCTGTCCAGCCGTGGGGCGACTATTACGGCAAACTCACCGACCGCTTCGGCGTGCAGTGGATGCTGAACTGCACGGCGTGATTTCGTGCGCTGGACCTTGGGTTGCTCAATCTCTCGACGAGCAGCCTTCAGCGCGTCGCGAGGGCCAGTGCGGGCTCGGATTTCGGGAAGGGCTTGAAGGTCAGCGCGATGAGGAAGGCGCCAATCCCGAGACCCCAGGAACCGACATAGAGCCACATGTAGCTGCCGAACGTGTCGTAGATCAGGCCGCCGGCCAGCGGGCCCGTGGCCATGCCGAGGCTCCCGGCCATGGCCGTCCCACCGATCACGGTCCCCATCATGCGTAGCGGAAAATTCTCGCGTGCGATCACCGCGTAGAGCGGCATCGTTCCCGCGTAGATGAAGCCGAACAGCGCTGCCACGGCGTAGAACCCGGCAAGCTCGTGCGCGAAGACATAGGCGAGCGCGCCGAACGCCTGGGCGAGCAGCCCTCCGACAAGCACGCGCTTTGCTCCAAGCCGGTCTCCGAGGATGCCGAAGACGATGCGGCCGCCCATGCCGGCAAGGCCTTCGACGCTGTAGATCGTGACGGCGGCGATCATCGGTATGCCGCAGGTGATCGCGTAGCTCACCGTGTGGATGATCGGTCCCGAATGCGTGGCGCAGCAGAAGAAGTTCGTGAGCAGCAGGATGATGAACTGTGGCGAGCGCACGGCTTGCGAGACGGTCATGTCGGATTGCGGCTCGGCCGCGGCGGGAGCAGCCGCGTTGCCGCCGCCCAGGGCAGGCGGATTCCGCACGAGCAGGGACACCGGGATCATGACGACGGCAACGATGATGGCGACGATCTGGAGGGTAGTCCTCCAATCGTGATTGGAGACGAGCCACGCCACCAGCGGCGACATGGTCATCGGCGCCATTCCCATGCCGGCGGAGACCAGCGAGACGGCAAGGCTCCGCTGCGTGTCGAACCAGCCGGTCACGCAGGAGATCATCGGCGCGAAGATTGCCGCGGTTGCAACGCCGACAAGCAGGCCGAAGATGAGCTGGAACCCTAGAAGGGATGTCGCCCGGCTGGCGAGAGCGAGGCTGAGCGCGAGAATCGCTGATCCGGTCAGGGCAATGAGACGCGCCCCGAGGCGATCGGACAGGCTGCCCCAGGCTATGCTGGCGAACGCCATTGCGAGGAAGCCGATGGTCATGGCGGTGGACACGCCGGCGACCGACCATCCCGTGTCGCGCGATATCGGCAGGAGCAGGACCGGGAGGGAGAACATCGCCCCGGCCGCCATGCACCCCAACAGGCCGCCGGCGGCGACGATCACCCAGCGACAATGCGCGTTATTCATTTTCGGCTCCGGGACATCGAGGCGGCCCGTACCGGTGTGCGGTCGAGCCGGCGAGTTCTTTCCGGCGGTCAGCCCGGCAGCGGCGGGTAGAGGTGCGCAACAGCGGTCTCGCGCTGTTCCTTGACGGCCCAGGGCGTTGTGCGCCCATCGAGCGAATCCGCCAGGCCTTCGAGATGTGCGTGCCAGCCGGCGCCCACGCCCCCGCCCTGCCCGTTGCGCGCCCCGAGTCCGCTATGGGTCAGCGTGAGTTCGCAACCGTCGCCGTCCGGCGCGAGCTCGAACAGCACGGAAGTGTCCCGGCCCCCGATCGTCCATGACCAGGCAAGGACAGACGGTGGATCGACGCGCGTAATGCCGAACTCGATCGCATGATCGTTCTCGAATGTCAGGCGCAGCTTCCCTCCGACACGAAGGTCGACGCTCGCCGCCCCGAACCAGTCTGCCAGACGCTCCGGGGTGGTCAACGCCGCCCAAACTTTCGCGACGGGTTTCGCATAGCGGCGGCGAAAAACCACCTGCATGCGGTCGTCCTTCACCGTGACTTCGCCTTTTGGGGCGTCGCGCAGAAGATTGTTCGAGTACGTCATTGTTCCTTCTCCAGGTGATCGCCAAGGGCATCGAGCCGCTCCGTCCAGAATTGCCGGAACTGCTGGAGCCAGGAATCGAGGGCGGCCAGTTCGCCGCCTTCCAGGCGGTAGAGCCGCTTCTGGCCGTCGGCGCGCACGCTCACCAGACCGGCCTCGCGCAATTGCCTGAGGTGCTTGGACGCCCCCGGCTGACTGAGTCCCGACGCCTCCGCAAGCTCACCCGCCGCCAGTTCTCCCTGTCGCAGAAGTTCGAGCAGGCGACGGCGGTTCGGCTCAGCCACGGCTTCAAAAGGGCTCATGCCGATGATATGCTCTAACAGTTATATAACTGTCAAGGCATATTACGCCGCGATCAAATCCGACCTGCCGGCCGTCGGTCGCGCGATATCGACAGCCCCGCGAGAAGTGGAGCGTGCGCGGCGAGCCGGGGGAACACGAACTCAGTGAACAGCCGGACGCTTTTCGTCTTGCGTGCCCGGCACCCTCACCAGGAGCGGGTCGGCATCCCCGACGAAGCACGGCAGTGTCGTCATCCCGATCCCTTGCCGTACTGCAGCGCTCTGCGCCCCGCCGTCGGTGGTCCGGAACGGAACTCCCGTGGTGCGAACCTCGCGGGCCCAGTCCGGAATCGCATGCATGCTTATGACGATCCACCGGAGGAGATCCTCCGCCGACATCCTGGCGTAAGCGCAACAGACATCAATCGCCTCCGCGATTGAGCTCCGCGATCACTTGCGCCAAAGCATCAGCGAAACCCACCTTGGGGCGGCGCTCGGGATAATAGACGCAAAAGCGCGGAACAGGCGGCATCCAGTCGCCGAGGACGGCAATAAGCCGCCCCGAGTCGACATAGTCGGCAATTTCGGCTTCGGCGACATAAGCAAGACCTATCCCCGCCAAGGCAGCGCGGGCGATAAGGCCATGGTTGTCGAGGCTGAGCGACCAAGGCACGTCGACCTGCGTCGCCTCCCCATCCTTCTCGAACTCCCATTCATAGGGCGCCCCGCTCGGCCAGCGGATGCGGATGCAATCATGCGCGCTGAGCTCGTTGGGATGAACCGGGCGAGGATGAGTCTTGAAATAGTCCGGTGATCCAACGACCCGGTAGCGCAGTCCCTGATTGAGGGGAACGATGGTCATGTTGGGCGGAACGGCGCTCGCTACCCGCACGCCGGCGTCGAAACCCGCATGGACGATATCCACGAGGCGCCCTTCGGTCACGACATCGACCTTTACGCCGGGATAGCGGCGGATGAACTCGGTGATGAAGGGAACCAGAATCTGGTGGCCGCCGGCGATCGAGCAATTGATCCGCAATGTGCCCGTCGGACTGCCCCGTTGGCTGCGGGCGGCCTCGGTAGCGGCTTGGATGTCGGACAGAGCCGGCGCGATGGCACGCACGAAATCATGTCCGGCAGCTGTCAAATCCACCCGTCGGGTCGTCCTGTCAAAAAGCCTGACGCCCAGTTCATCCTCGAGCCCGGCCACGGCATTGCCGATTGCGGTGGGAGAAATGCCCAGGTCGCTGGCCGCGGCCCGAAAACTGCCGCGACGCGAAATAGCGAGGACGGCTTCGAGTTCGAGGAGCTTGGCCGCGCGCATTATCTCGGTTTCCGTTACTCTGTGATCCGTCTTATCGCAATTATCGCGATGATCAACTGTCCCTACATGTAGTGGCAAGAGTCAGGCGCTTGCGCCGGGCCATGGCCTGAATCTGCAAGAAAGTACCCAGATGACCCTCACTCCCAATGGCATTGTCGGATCGGCTCGCGTTCTGCTGGGCCATTCCGATCTGAGCGTCCGATCAGTGGGATTGGGCTGCATGGGCATGTCCCAATTCTATGGTGATACCGACGACGCAGAGTCGACGAACAAATCCGCGAAGCCCTGGACCTTGGCGTCGATTTCATCGACACCGCCGATATCTATGGCGCCGCCAATATGCTGGTGGGCGACGAGAACCGGGGCTTCGGGCACAATGAGAAATTGATCGGCGGAGCAATCGCCGGGCGCCGCAACGAGGTGGTGCTGGCCACAAAGTTCGCCGCCAGGCTCACAGAAGACGGCACGGGCGTGCGCATCGACGGACATCCCGACTATGTGGCCGCCGCCTGCGACGCGAGTCTGCGCCGTCTCGGCGTAGAGGTCATCGACCTCTACTATGCCCATCGGCTCGATCCGAATGTCCCGATCGAGGATACTGTCGGCGCCATGGCCCGGCTGGTCGAGCAGGGCAAGGTGCGCGCCATTGGCCTCAGCGAAGTAACTGCGGCCCAGTTGCGCCAGGCGCACGCCGTTCATCCCATAGCCGCGCTGCAATCCGAATATTCACTGTGGGAGCGGGGCGTCGAGGCGGAGATCCTGCCGGCCTGCCGCGAACTCGGCATTACCTTCGTGCCGTTCAGTCCGCTGGGGCGGTCAATGCTGACCGGCGCGGTCGGCGCCGAGAGCCGCTTTGCAGCAGGCGACTTCCGCGTCACCGATCCGCGCTTTTCGGCCGAAAACCTGGCCGCCAATCTCGCTCCCGTGGAGGCACTTACGGCACTGGCCGCGAGCAAGCGCTACCGCCCCGGCCAACTCGCGCTCGCCTGGCTCCTGGCCCAGCCCTTCGACATCGCGCCGATCCCTGGCACCAAACGCATCGAATATGTGCGCGAGAATCTTGCCGCGACAAATACCCCCCTGAGCTGCGACGAGATTGCGTATCTCAGTGCCATTTTCGCCCCGGATCGGATCGCTGGTGCGCGCTACGCTCCCAATGACCCCGGCCGCCGCTGATGCAAGGGCTGAAATTATCGGAGTTGAAGCCAGCACTCGATAGGCTGATGTGTCCGGTCAGAAAGGCCCGCTCCATTCGAAGCAGAGCCGGACCTGACTGCAAGCGGTTGTCGGAACAGGCAGTTGCATCGAACTGAGGCCCGCCTTCTCTCCGAGGAGCCAACGGTTCACGCCGGGTTTGACGGCGCCATCAGCCTCAGCCCCAGGCGAGACCCGGGCGGGCGTCAGCTGGATTGCCGCGACCTCCCCTTGCCGGCCCCTGAGCCGCGTGTTAATACTGAACTACATGGTTCAGTATCCTCAGACCCGCTTCGATGCTTCGTTCGCCGCGCTCTCGGACGCCACCCGGCGCGGCGTGCTGGAGCAGCTCGGGCGTGCGGACGCTTCGATCACCGACCTTGCCGAAAAGTTCCACATGACCCTCACGGGCATGAAGAAGCACGTCGGCGTCCTGGAGCGGGCGGGGCTCGTCACCACGAAGAAGGTCGGACGCGTGCGGACCTGCAGGCTCGGCCTGCACCGGCTGGAGGAAGAGGCGGCGTGGATCGAGCGGCACCGCCGGCTCTGGGCCGCGCGCTTCGACGAGCTGGACAAGGTTGTCGAGGACTTGCATCGGAAGGAGAAGGTCGATGGACGCAAAAAGAGAGAGTGAGCCCGCCTCCGCGAAGATGCGCACGACGGTCGAACGGACGTCCGAGCGGGAGCTCGTCGTGACGCGGACGTTCAATGCCCCGGCGCGCATCGTGTTCGAGGCGTGGACCACGCCCGACCTGTTCATCCGCTGGTGGGCGCCAAAGTCGCTGGGCATGGTCCTGCGGTCCTGCGAGATGGATGTTCGTGTCGGCGGCGGGTACCGCCTGGTGTTCGGCGCCGATGCTTCAAACACGCACGCGTTCTTCGGCAGGTATGTCGAAGTGAAACCGCACACGCGCCTCGCCTGGACCAATGACGAAGGCGGCGACGAGGGCCCCGTCACCACGGTGACCTTCGAGGAAAAAGGCGGCAGGACGCTGCTGGTCCTGCACGAGCTCTATCCCTCGAAGGACGCTCTCGACGCCGCCGGGACCGGAGCGGCAGATGCGCTGGGCGAGACGTTCGAGCAGCTCGACGAGCTGCTCGTCAGGCTGGGCGGGAGAGCGGGACGGTCATGAAGCCGTCGATCTCGCGGCCGGCCGCCTAGAACTTCACTGCTCCGCCTTACCGCACGCCACGCTGCGTTAGGGGCACTCCGGTTCGTGGAAGCGACTTACACAATCCGAAAACGGCGCGGATCGCACCTGACGATGCCAAAAGTACCGTCAGTACCCCGGCCTTATTTCGCACCTACATGAGCGGGGAAGATCCGGGCTGCATCAGACGCCTTTCAACGACGGAGGATGGACATGACCAAGAAGCCAAGCCGCGTAGGCGTTCAGATATGCCCTACCAGGAAGACGGTGACAAAGATCCCGGGCAGAACCGCTCGCCCGCTAACATAAGAAGCGAACATGGCCTCTGTCGTTCTCTTTCATTCTGTTCTCGGCCTGAGGCCGGTGGAGTTCGCGGCAGCGGACATGATCCGCCGAGCCGGACACAATGCTTCAGCGCCGGATCTCTATGACGGCGCCTTCGCCGATACGATCGAAGCGGGGATGGCGTTGAAGGACGAGATCGGTTGGGATCGTATTTGCGAGCGGGCAGCGAGGGCCGTGGATGCACTGCCGCCGCCGACGGTCCTTGCAGGTCTCTCAATGGGTTGCGGCGTGGTGGCGTCTCTCTGGTCCGAGCGTCGCGAAGCCCGAGGCGTTCTGCTTCTTCACGCCTTGGCGGACATCCCGGATATGGTGCCCTTCGAAAACCTGCGTGCACAATTGCATTTGGGAGAAGCGGACGCGTTCTGGTCCAATGACACCCGGACGACATGGCAATCAGAGGCGGCACGTCGCGGGCTGGACGTGGACGTCTTCGTCTAACCAAGCGCCGAGCACTTCTACACCGATCCAAACTCGGCCGATTATCAGGCTTCGGCTGCGGCGCGAACCTGGGAACGGGTGCTGCAATTCCTTGATGAAATCTAGGAGGGCGGAGCGATGTCTGAGCTCTTCGTCACAATTGCCCACGACTATGCCTGCTTTCGATCGCACCGTGCCAAGCTGAAAAGCTGCCGGAATCAAGCCCTCCGATTTGCACGCTAGAATACGATATTGCCGCACTGCTGCGCGACGCATCTTCATTCGCCAGCATCTATCCGCTTCTATCTCCTAACGTGAAATTCAGACGGAGATAAAAGCTGGCCTCAGCAGCATCTGCTCCCGCGCTATGCAGGACCATTCAGTGGAAAAAATTGCGTGAGATGGTCCCGCTTGCCGACAGCACCATTTACCTACACAAACGCAGCCGCGCACAGGGATGAAATGCGAATGCGGACCGCGAGTTGAGCAACTTAGCGCCCGAGCTATCGAAACTGTACATGCCCGCTATTGGAACTCGCGTCACTCCCACTCGATTGTTCTGAAGCATGATAACGCATTGATCTATCGAGGCAAATCTTTCCGCTGACGACGAAGAACCGTATCCCGGATCCGTCAGAAATTCTCGCTCTTGAATTCAAAGGAGAATTTCGGCGATCCGCGATTTGCTCGGTTTCACAGACTATCGATATCGATTGGTCGATTTTCCTCGGAGTCCTCCGCAAAAGCGGCGTCTCCAGCTTGCCCAAAAAGACCGTCAGCGATGGTGAAGTCCGTCGTCCGCCAGTCGTGTGGCCCTCACGCCGGTTGCGATACGGCGCACCATTCGCGGATTGAACGACGCCGCTTCAAGCGATCGCAGCTCGGCTTCCGACCGGATTACGGCGAGCGTCGCCGGCGCCCCCGCCGCGCGTCAGTCGCGCGATATGGACAGCCCCGCGAGAAGCGGCGCGTACGCGGCGAGCCTGTGGGATACGAACTCAGTGAAGAGCTGCACGCGCTTCGTCTTGCCTGTCTCCACCGGCCTCGTACGCAATCCTGTCGCGCGAACCGCTACCCGAAAGTACTATCAGATCGGACCGACTACCACGCTGCCGATCATGATCTTTGCGAGCTAGTCTAGTATAGAGGTGTCGGCGCTAGCAGGCTGTTGAAATTCGGCACTGGTGCGAAGCGATTTCCGATGATTCTCTGGGCGCGAAGCACTGATTTGCGCCGGAGGATGCTATGCGTGGATTGGACGAACGCTCGGGCTCGTTATTTTCGTATGTCGATCTTGAAGCGCGGGTGACGAAGGACCATCCGCTGCGCGCCATCCGCGAGATCGTGAACGCGGCGCTTGCCGGCATGGACAGCGCGTTTTGCGCGCTCTACTCGCCTTTCGGGCGGGCGTCGATTGCGCCGGAGAAGCTTTTGCGGGCGCTGTTGCTGCAGGCCTTCTACTCGATCCGCTCCGAACGCCAGTTGATGGAGCGCTTGGACTTCGACCTCTTGTTCCGCTGGTTCGTCGGCCTCGGCATCGATGACGAACCTTGGGACCATTCGACGTTCTCCAAGAACCGCGATCGTATGCTCGACGGCGATGTAGCGGTGAAGTTTCTGGCCAGTGTTTTGGCGCAACCGGACGTCAAGGGTTTGCTCTCCAGCGACCATTTCTCGGTCGACGGCACGATGGTCGAAGCGTGGGCTGGTATGAAGAGCTTCAAACCGAAGGCGCAGAAGACGGACGGGAATGACGAGCCGCCGTCCGGTGGCGGACGCAACGCCGAAGCGGACTTCAAAGGCGAGAAGCGGACGAACGACACCCATGCCTCGACGACCGATCCCGATGCCAGGCTCTATCGCAAAGGCTCGGGCCAAGAGGCCAAGCTCTGCTTTCTCGGCCATGCGTTGATGGAAAACCGTCACGGGCTTGGGGTTGACGCGCGCCTGACGCGCGCATCGGGTTATGCGGAGACCTACGCCGCGCGCGAGATGATCGAGCGTCGTGCGGACCGGCCAACTGCCGTGACACTGGGTGCCGACAAGGCCTACGACACGGCCGACTTCGTGGCGGAGCTGCGCGAGATCAACGTCACACCGCACGTGGCGCAAAACAACAAACGCCGGCGATCGGCCATCGACGCGCGCACGACGCGTCATGCGGGATATGACGTCAGTCAGCGGATCAGGAAACGAGCGGAAGAGATCTTCGCTTGGGTGAAAACCATCGCCGGATTGAAGAAAACCAAGCTGCGTGGCATCGATAAAGTCGGATGGTCATTCACCTTCGCCCTCGCAGCCTTCAACCTCATCCGCCTCCCCAAACTCCTATCCCAAGCATGAGCGATGCGAGCCAACCGGAAGCTATCGACTGAAAAAATGCCGCCTGCCCAATGGCAAACGTCAGGGAACGCGAGCTAAATCAATCCGAAATTCAACAGCCTGCTAGAGGTCGGGGTGATGATCGTAGAACTCGACTTGCATCCGCATCGGTCCCAGCGGCTCGACGAGATGGGGTTGGTCTGGCAGCACGAGTCCGGGATGGCCGGGCTCAAGGATCGCCTCGGATTCCGGCTCGAGCACCTTATAGCGCACTCGACCATCGAGCACCCGAATGACTCCCCACACGCCTGACTTGGTGCGATGCTCCTTGCGCAATCCCGTCGGCAACGTGTTTTCGTCGAACACTGCGGTGCGCTTGTAAGGCACAGGCGCGAGCGGTGGCGCGCGGAACTGACTGGCACGTTCAACGAGATCGACCATCTGGGAGGCCGCATAGATCGTAAGCGGGTGTTGGGTAAACCCGGGTCTCGGAGAGATATAGCCCGCCATCTCGCGAGCAAGATCAAGCTGCCGATCAGTTGCTCCCGCTAGCATCGAGATCACCAGGTTCTCCAGCGCGATCACACGAATACGAATGTGTACCAGCTCGGCGTTGGTCAATTCGGGAACCTCGGGTTCCGTTTCGCCGGACGCGGCTCCCTTCTGCGGCCCGCCAAGACCAGCGCCACCTTCGTTGTCCCACCTCGACAGAGCCATCTGCCGCTGTTCCGACTGTTCTAGGACATCCGGATTTTTGTCAGGCATGGGGAAGCTCCTGAGGCGCGGAATAGAGCGAAGCCGTTTCGTATCGCGGCCTGATCCACAAACCCAGCACGAACCAGGCCAGCGTCAGCGCCCCGACACTGAAGATGATGTCGCCGGGGACGCGTATCCAAACCAGGAAGTCGATAATGGGCTGCTGCATGAACTCTGCCGACCGCGCGTACCAATAGCCGTGGTCGATCGCGGCCAGCAGTTGCAGGGTGCCGATTGGCAGCAGGGTCATCACGCCCATCAGGGCCAAACCGATATTGAACGACCAGAAGCTGGTCTTGAGCAGGCGCTCGCTCCAGATGAGATCCGGTTTCAGGCCACGCCGGCAAAATAGCACGAGCCCGATGCCGAGCATGCCGTAGACTCCGAAGAGAGCGGTATGGGCGTGGAGCGGCGTCAGGTTGAGTCCCTGCATGTAGTAGAGCGACAGCGGCGGATTAATCAGGAAGCCGAGCAGCCCGGCACCGACGATGTTCCAGAAGGCAATTCTCGTTTGCAGGCGGGCCTGCAACGTCGCCCTCTGTTCCTCTGGCAAATCCGCGAACTTGGTAACCCCGGACTCTCGTTGCGCTCATAGGTCGAGCACGCCCACAGCCTCCCGGTGCAGCCAGTCGGCACTCCAGTCGGGCGCCACATACGCGCCGTGACCCCAGATCGAGCCTAGCTGCATTCCGCCCATGGACTGCCAAACCTGGCGGCCCAACTCGATGTCGGCGCGCGTGTAGATCACCTGTGTGTCGGTCGAGACCACCCGTTGCGGCATGGGAGGCGATTCCCGGTAGATTTCGCCGCCGGTCCACAGCAGAGTGGCGAAGGAGGCTATGAGAAGGGTCGCCAGATAGATCCAGAGATTCCTGGTGTTGTTCATGTCGCCCCTTCCCTTGAGCAATGGTCTGAAGATCAGCCCCCCTCACGACCGCCAATTCTGACACGTTAGGTCCCGATGGTGCGACAGATAAGATGGAACTTCTCCAGCACCTCGTGGTCAGACGCTGAACACACGGATCGAAGGCAAGCCGATAATGATCATCAACTCCTCTGCTCAGGTTCCTCGCGCAACCGTATTCAAGCGCTTCCCGGTACCAAGGAACTTCGGGGTGGCGGCGGAATCTCGCATCGGGCGGGGGAAGACGTGGCCCGCGCCAGCCGGTGCCACGCGCGTCAAAGCGTTCCAGATCTATCGCTACGATCCGGACTCCGGCGAGAACCCTCGCCTCGATATGTTTCACGTCGACCTCGACGATTGCGGGCCGATGGTTCTCGATGCGCTGATCTGGATCAAGAACAAGGTGGATTCGACCCTCGCGTTTCGTCGCTCGTGCCGCGAAGGCGTCTGCGGCTCCTGCTCCATGACGATGGACGGCACCAATTGGCTGGCATGCACGCGCTTCATTTCCGACATGGCGACGCCGGCGACGATTTACCCCCTCGCCAATATGAGGATCATCAAGGACCTCGTGCCCGATCAGACCCATGTCTTCGCGCAATACGCGGCCATCAAGCCATGGCTCCGCTCCAAGACGCCTGAGCCTGAGAAAGAGCGACTTCAATCCGTCGAGGAGCGCGGCCGGATCGACGGTTATTACGAATGTATCCTCTGTTTCTGTTGCACTTCCGGTTGCCCAAGCCACTGGTGGAACGGAGATCGCTTTCTCGGTCCCGCAGTGCTGTTGCAGGCGTGGCGCTGGCTGACCGACAGCCGCGACGAGGCAAAGCAAGAACGGCTCGACAATCTTGAAGACCCGTTCCGTCTGTATCGGTGCCACACCATCCTCAATTGCACCCGGACCTGTCCGAAAGGATTGAATCCCGGCAAGGCCATCGCCGAGATCAAGAAGATGATCGTCGAGCGCGAAAACTGACCATGGACATCAAGACGATCGCACCTGCAACGAAAGCGCCGCGGCCTCGCCCGCTGTCACCCAACATCCAGAACTACCGGCCACAGCTCACATCGGTCCTGTCGATCGCCAATCGCATCACCGGTGTCGTTCTCAGCATCGGCGCTGTCGGCTTGGTGATCTGGTTGAGCGCCGCTGCCGCCGGGCCTGAGCCCTACGCCACCGTCCAGCAAACGGTCAGGTCGTGGATCGGACGGATCGTGATGCTGGGCTTCACCTTCGCCTTTTTCCTACACCTGTGCGGCGGCATCCGCCATCTCGTCTGGGACACCGTTCACGGCTTCGAGTTGCGGTCGATCTATATTTCCGGATGGTCCGTGGTGGCGGCGAGCGTGGTGCTCACCGTCGCGGCCTGGGCCGCCGGTCTCTATGTCGGCGGATGGCTCTAATGAGGCGCCAATCCTTCCGCTCTCCTCTAGCACGCGCGATCGGTCTTGGCGCGGCCAAACGCGGCTCGCGGCACTGGATGGCCGAACGGGTGACGGCGATCGCGCTCGTGCCGCTGACGTTGTGGTTCGTGGCGTCCATCATCGCCCATGCCGGCAGCGATTACACGGCCTTCATCTCCTGGCTGAGGACACCGTTCGCCGCAGGCGGCATGATCCTGTTGCTGATCGCCCTCTTTCATCACACCGCGCTCGGCCTGCAGGTGGTGATCGAGGATTATGTTCACTCAGGCGCCAGATTTGCGGCGGTGATCGCGATCCAGCTTTGCTGCTACGGTCTCGCCGTGACTGGAATCCTCGCGACGCTGCGTATCGCGTTTGGCAGTTGAGCAGAGGCGGCGGCGATCGCAGTTATTCCGACTGCGGAGTTGCGGCCGGATAGAGGATCGTGCCGTCGCGGCACACCTCTGCGCCGGGCGTCAGGCTCGCCTCGTCGACATGCGCCGTCCCAAGAATGTGCATCACACGCTCGCTTTGGCTGAGCAGATAATCGGTGATGATGCGCCGATGACATCGCCACCAGACGGCCTCGGCGCACATGATCGCGCACCGGTGCTGGCCGCCCAGTTCCCGCAGTCGCGCAAGGCCTGCAGCGAAGGGCTTCGTCAGGGCATAGTCGGCATAATTCCGAAAGCCGCGGACTCGCCAATAAGCGTTTGGGGACGATTCGGCCCCGCGCGCCTTTCCGCGAAGGCCGCCAAGTTCCGCGATGTGTTCGTAGCCGATCTGCCACGGCGCCAGCGCCTCCGGGAGGCTGTCGCCATTAAATTGCGGATTGGTGCGAGATCGCGGCATCGACCGCACGTCAACCACGAAATCGACGCGGGATTCCCGGAGGAGATCGACGAATTCGGCGATCGCCCTGGTGGAATGGCCGATGGTGAAGAATGTGTTCGTATCGGCTCCGATGACATGGCGGAAGCGGTCAATCGCGGTGGCGTCACCGCAGAATTATGGTCAAAACACACTGTTTCAACCCGGGCTTTAGGCGCATGCTAGACGCGAGAAAAGCTCGTTTGTGTCGCTCGAGGATCCGAAAGCGCGCCATCCTGCTCGGAAATACTCATGAAAGACGCGTTCAAGATCGGCGATCATGTGAGCTGGAATTCGGAGGCCGGGCGCGTCAGCGGCACGATCGTTCGCGTCCATACGCGCGATTTCGATGTTAACGGCTATACGCACCATGCAAGCGCGGAAGCGCCGCAATACGAGATCAAGAGCAGCAAGACCGAGCACGTCGCCTTCCACAAGGGCTCGGCGCTCACCAAACTTCGCGACTGACATTCCGCCAGGCGCGATCGATCTCAGAAAGCGATCGCCCGATGTCCACGACTTCCCAGCCTCCCTTGCCCGAGCCGCTCCGCGCGAAGCTCAGCGATGCGGACGATCGCATCCGTCTCAATCACTGGATGCCGCCGCAACTGGGAATTTTTCCTCACATTCGGATAGGGAGCCGCTGGATCAACACGCTATGGGCGCTGCCGATCGGCGCCGCGGCGCTGCTCTGTCTGATCGCGCTAGCGCAAAGCCTGCGCGAACTGCCAAGCGTAGCGGCCTTCATTCAAAACCATCCCGGCATCGCGCAATCGGCGCCGTCGGTCGACTCCGGCTTTCCCTGGTGGCTGCAGCTCCAACATTTCCTGAACATGTTCTTCATGCTGTTCATCATGCGGGCCGGCCTGCAAATCCTGGCCGACCATCCGCGACTCTATTGGGGGCGCGACTGCACGCCGGGAACCGATTGGTTCCGGTTCCAGGTGCCGGTGCCGAAGGGCCGCATCTGGACCGCCAAAGATGATTCCGTCACGCTGCCGACATGGCTCGGCATTCCGGGATTGCGTCATACGCTCGGGCTGTCGCGCTGGTGGCACTTCTCGGTCAATCTGTTGTGGCTGATCAACGGCGTCGCCTTTTATGTGCTGCTGTTTTCGACCGACCAATGGCGCCGGCTGGTGCCGCTGGCCTGGGAGGTCTTCCCGGCCGCGCTTTCGACCGCAATCCAATACGCCTCGCTGAACTTTCCGGTCGATGAAGGCTGGACACGCTACAACGGCCTCCAACAGTTCAGCTACTTCATCACGGTGTTTGTAGCGGCACCGGTCTCTATCTTCACCGGTCTGATGCAGAGTCCGGCGATCTCCAATGCGCTGGGATGGTTCGGTCGGCTGTTCAACCGGCAGGCGATGCGCTCGATGCACTTCATCTCGTTCGCCTGGTTCGTCGGCTTCATCCTGGCGCATGGCGCCATGGTGTTCGTCACCGGCATCCGGCAGAACACCAATCACATGTTTGGCGGCGTCAACGATGCCTCCTGGACCGGGTTCCCGCTGTTCCTCCTCGCAATGGCCATCATGATTGCGGCCTGGCTCGTTGTCTCCCCTTTCACCATCCGTCACGCGCGTCTCGTGCAGCGCACGGGCGCATTCATGATCGGCTGGCTCATGGGGCTGGCGGAAGGTTGGGACCCGCGCTCGCAGCTAACCAAGAAGGATATCTCGCCCTATTTCTGGCCGAACGGCACGATGCCGAACTCGAAAGAGTTCGATGAACTCGTGGCGGGCCATTTCGACAGCTATAAGCTACGGATCAGCGGGCTGGTGGAAACGCCCCGCGAATTTTCCCTGGACGACCTCAAAGCGATGGCAAAGCAGGAGCAGATCACGACTCATTTCTGCATCCAGGGCTGGTCCGGCGTCGCCGAATGGGGTGGCGTTCCCATGCGCGATATTCTCGACTTGGTGAAGCCGACGCCCGAAGCCCGCTATGCCGTGTTCTATTCGCTGGCCGACGGCGCCGATGGCGGTCGCTATTACGACGTCCACAAGATCGAGAACATGCGCCACACGCTGACAATCCTCGCCTACGAGATGAACGGGGCGCCGGTCAGCGTTCTGCATGGTGCGCCGTTACGCCTGCGTTGCGAGAGCGAGCTCGGCTTCAAGATGGTCAAATGGGTCGTAGCGATCGAGTTCGTGGCGGACTTTGCCGATCTCGGCGCCGGCCAAGGTGGCTACAATGAGGACCACGAATTCTACGGCTACCGGATGCCGATTTGACCGTTCGTGGGAGCGCCGTGGCAAGGAGGCTCGACCGGCGACAAGAGGATGCAGGAGCTGAAACGATGATCGTCAAGGATATATTGCCTCGCGCGCTCGAACGTCTGGCCGTGATCGAAGCAGAAGCACTGGTCAGAGACGCGGCCGCGCTGATGTCTAAGCCGCATACCGATCTCATCGTCGTGTGCGATCATGGCGACATGGTCGGTGTTTTGACAAAGACCGACATCGTCGGCCAGATCGGTCGCTGTACGGGTGCGGGCTGCACAGCCAGAGTGGACAGCATCATGACCCGCGATGTCACCTATTGCCGAACACACGAGATATTGTTCGACGTCTGGTCAGTGATGAGGGAACGGAGCCTGCAACGCGTTCCGATTCTCGACGAAGCACGAAGGCCGCTCGGCATCATCTATGCGCGGGAAGCCTTGCAGGCTCTGCTGTCCGAATCAGAGAACGAGGATGAGTTGCTTCGCGATTACATATCCGGGGTCGGGTATCGATAAGCTGAGCGAAGCGACCATCGTAAGTTCTGACCATAGACCGATGTGTATCTGCGCCGACACGAATAATTCTGAAAGGAGTTGCGATGCTGCTTGCGACGTCCATTCGCGCATAGCGCTGCTATTGAAGACAATCGGAAAGAAATACGACGCCAAAGTACTCTATGCCCTCCCAGACTATCCCAAATTACTCTCCCTCACGCCCACTCTATGGTTTTGAGCGATGGTAACATGCTGATTCACCAGTGCAAATTTTCCGAGCGAGACGAAGAACCGTTTCCTCGATCCGTCAAAAATTTGCGCTCTTGATTTCAAACAGGAATTTCGACGATCTGCGATTTGCTCGGTTTCAGCGACTATCGACATCCATCGGCCGATTACTTGAAATCCTCTAGCAAGAGCAGCCTCGTCACCTTACAAGGAAAAGACCGTCATGCATTCCTGCCTCGCAACCCGTCCGCAAGCGCCGCAAGCGCATCGGCGAGTTGTCGCGTGGTCTCCGGCGGCGGCAGCGGCATTTTGAGGCTCCGCACGCCGGTTGCCGGATCGCGTTCGATCCATGGATGCGCCGGAGCCTTGGGATCATTGGCGGCCGCCAGAGCGGCGACGAACTGCGCGCCCACCTGCGCCAAGGCTTGCCACGGATCGGCCTCAAAATCGCGCGGCGGCCCTGCGACCTCGTTCGAGCGCGCGATACCGCCGGCGCCGATATCCGCATTTGCCTCTATGTCTTCCGCAGGTCGGACATCGTCAGAAGCAACGACGTTATTCCCCACCTCCTCGGCCGGCGTCACAGCCTCACCCTCGCCTATGCGCCCGGTGACGTTCTCCACCTTCTTCATGAAGCGGGTTAGACGCGAGCCGCCCAGCGAAATCTCGCCGCTGCCGCCGTCGAGAATTCCGGCCGACAGCGAACGCTTGAACGCCAGCACCGAAAGCATCCCTTCCTCGATAGTGCCTTTCGCGACAAAATTGATCACCCGCACGGGCTGTGCCTGACCAATGCGATGGATGCGTGCGATGCGCTGCTCCAGTACGGCCGGATTCCACGGCAAGTCCATGCTCACGAGAGTCAAGGCATGTTGCAGATTGAGGCCCGTGCTGCCGGCGTCGGTGGACAGGAACACCCGGCAGGCCGGGTCGTCGCGAAAGCCGCTCGACGAGTTCCAGGCGCCTTTCCGACGGCACGCCGCCGTGGAAGCTGACATAGCCTAAGCCGCGCGCTTCGAGGCGCCGGATGACGATGTCGTGGGTCCGCGTCCATTGCGAGAACACCACCGCCTTGGCTTTCGGCTCGGCGAACAGATCGTCGAACAGGGCCGCCAATTCATCGGCCTTGACGCCATGGTCGGTCTCTTGGTCCAGGTGTCAACGCCGGAGCAAAAATGCATCGACGGCCGGAGTAAAGATACATCATTGGGCACGGTCAGCAGGATCACATGAGGGGCTATCTGAGCCCGACGATCAGGCTCCTGGTGGTTGTTCCGTCAGCGTTTCGACGTCGGCGTGGCGAGAGTGCCGCTTGCTCTGTTTGAGCCTGTAGCTTTCCGAACGAAGCCCCTGCATCTGTCGACCACGACTACTGATGCGGAGCAGGCGTCAGGTGACAGTGAACTGCCCCATCATGCCTGCATCCTCATGTTCGAGAATATGGCAGTGAAACATGAACGGTGTCTCGCGGCTGGCGGGCTGATCGAACCGGGCGAGTATCTCGGCCTCGCCGGGCACCAGCACGGTGTCTTTCCAGCCGGTGTTCTCGGGCCGCGGGGGGCCGCCGTTCTCGGTGACCACCCGGAAGCGTACGCCGTGGACGTGGAACGGATGCGCCACCATAGTGCTGCGGATCTGCCAACGTTCCACCGATCCGAGGGCGACTTCAAAATCGATCCTGCGCATGTCGTAGGGGCGCCCGTTGATGGCAAAGCCACCGCCGCCCATCATCATACCGCCCATGCCCATGTCGAGCGAGACCTGCCGCGTCGCGACCTCGCCCCCCGACTGATCGTCGGGTGCACCGCCCAACTGGTCAGGCAGGCGGGTGATCCGCGCGGCAAGCGTGGAGTCGGTCGCGAACTGGAGGACACCATAGTCCTGGCCCGGATCGCTCATTAGCACCGGCGCGCCGCCTGACGAGAAATCAACAAGGATCTCGGCCCTCTCGCCGGGGGCAAGGCGCAGCACATCCAGCGCGACGGGTGCAGGCAGGAAACCACCATCCGTCGCCACCAGGTGCATGGGCCGCACGTCGTTCAGGAACAGCGTGTAGATGCGCGCATTCGATCCGTTGAGCAGGCGCAGCCGCACGATCCCCTGCGGCACGACCGCCGTCGCGCCCACCTGACCATTGACGAGCATCCGGTTCCCGGTGAACCCGTGCATTAAGTCCATCATGGACGGGTCATAGACCATACGTCCGGAGGCATCGAACCGACGATCCTGCAAAACCAGCGTCAGATCGTCGATCCCGTAAGTGGACGGCAGACCGCGCGCGTCGTCCTGCCCGTCTGTCACATGGATGACCCCGGCCAGTCCGAAATAAACCTGTTCTGCCGTTCGTTCGTGGATATGCGAGTGATACCAGACGGTTGCCGGGCCCTGCGCAATGGTCATCTCGGGTTGCCATGTCGCACCAGGTGCGATGGGAAGGTGTGGGCCGCCGTCGTGCTCTCCGGGCACCAGAAGGCCGTGCCAGTGCGCGCTAATGGGTTCATCAAGAGCATTCTGCACTTCGGCGGCCAGTTCGCCGTTCTGCACCAGGATGGTCGGACCCAGATACGCCTGATTGAACCCGGCGGTCGGTGTGCCGGGCCCACCGGCAAAGGCGCTGCTCCCCGACGTTGCCGTCAGCGCCAACCGCCCCGTCCCCCGCGTATCGAGAAGCGGCGGCATGGCGAGGCGCGTTTGCGGCGTTTGTCCCTGCGCAAAGGCGCGTCGGACTGGCGTCTGGGAAAAGACGCCAGCGGTCAGGATCGCTGCGGAGGTCGAAGTCAGGAACTGGCGTCTCTTCATGCTGATCTTTCAAGGCTTGGATTGAAGCGTCGCCATGGCAAACCCTTCTATGGCAGTTGAGTTTGGCGGGGCGCCACGACGGAAAACGAGACCAAAACCCGAGCTGCCGCCTGCAGGCGCGGCCGGAGTCTCGCGTGTCCTGAAAGGACACGACGCGTCGCGGATCAGTCAGCCAGCAGCTTCTTGCGTTCGGCGAACTCGGTCGAGTCGATCTCGCCCTTGGCATAGCGCTCCTTCAGAAGCGCCAGGGCACGGTCGTGCGCGGCGTGACTGTTGACGGCGGGACCGGCCGCGCCGAACAGGCGCAGGAGATATATGATCCCGGCAACGATCCCGACCACGATCAGGATCATGAAGATCGGCCCAAGGACCATTCCGAAGCCTCCCCACTGGCTGCCGCCCCACATCATCTCATGGCCGTAGAAGTAAGGGGCACCGCGATCCGGAATTTCCCCGACCTGCGCGATTGCGGGATGCACTGTTGCGATTGTTGCTGCGATGAGGCTTGTAGCCACCGCGAAGCTTCTGGTTTTCATCCGGCTTATCCTTTTGGTTGGCGATAATTGCTCATTACATGCTCATATATTAGCTGAATAAACACCGCGCCTGATCTGGATCAATCTCGGGACCCTGCTTTCAGGTGGCCATATCGCGGACATGGGTTGGCGCAGGGCGTTCCGGATGCTCGCCGCGAACGTCAGATCCAGCCCCTCATCACTGCGTCGGCAGAGCCGGCGTCGACATTCAAACAACCAAGGGGGACGCTCACATGAGCTACACGATCAACCGACTCTTCAAAGACAGCACGTTCGACGACGTCGACGCCCGCACACGTAAGGCACTGGCGGACCATGGCTTTGGCGTCCTGACCGAGATCGACGTCAAGGCGACCATGAAAAAGAAGCTCGACGTCGAGATGCCGGCTTATCGCATCCTTGGCGCCTGCAATCCGAAGATGGCGCATCAGGCGATCGGGATCGAGCCACGGGTGGGCGCGATGCTGCCCTGCAACGTCATTCTGCGCGAAGTCGACGGGGGTGTTGAGGTCAGCGCCATCGATCCGGTCGCGTCGATGCAGGCGATCGAGAACGCCGGACTGACGGCTGTCGCGGGCGAGGTCCGCGACCTTCTGGCAAAGGCCGTCGAGGCGATCTGATGGTGCAGAACACCAACAAGACTGCGCGCGGCGTCATGTCAATATGCCGCGCGCGCCCTGTCGACCTGTGGAGGGCACCGGAACTGCCGGTCGTCTTCTTTTCGTTCCTGCTGCATTTCGTCTGGGAATTCGTTCAGGTGCCAACTTATGCCGGCATGGCAGAGTTGCCCCATTGGGATGCGATCAAGCTGTGCATATCGGCAACATTCGGCGATGTTGGGTTCGCGCTGACGGCATTCTGGGTTGCCTCTCTGGCGGCGCGCAGACGGGACTGGGTCCTTCGGCCGACGCGTCTTCCAACCGCGATCTTTGTCGCTGTCGGCATCGTCCTGACTGTCGGGTTTGAGTATTACTATACGAA
>JBBQVL010000044.1:0-37345 GCA_038211615.1 Hyphomicrobiales bacterium | reverse complement strand
TGCGGACCGACGCCGCCGACGGCGCGCACTACACGAAGCATAACGATCCGCGCATCACGCGGGTCGGCAAGATCCTGCGGCGCTACCGGATCGACGAGCTGCCGCAGGTCCTGAACATCCTCAGGGGCGAGATGAGTTGGATCGGGCCGCGGCCGGAATCCCTGCCGCTTGCGGCGTGGTACGAAGAGCGGATACCGTTCTATAGCTACCGTCATATCGTGAGGCCGGGAATTTCCGGCTGGGCGCAGGTGCAGCAGGGCCATGTTGCCCTTGTCGAAGCGGCGCAGGAGAAGCTTCATTTTGACTTCTTCTACATCAAGCATTTCTCCCCGTGGCTCGATCTCCTCATCACCGCCCGCACCATCTGGACGGTGCTGTCCGGTTTTGGGGCGCGCTGAGAATGCGGCTCAGCAATGAAGATTTCCGTCGTGACCGTTTGTCTGAACGCCGCCTCGACGATCCGCTTCACGCTCGACTCCTTCGCTGCGCAGACGCACCCCGAGAAGGAGCTGCTGGTGATCGACGGCGGCTCGACGGACGGCACGCCGGACATCGCACGATCCTACGCGCGGGATGGCGTCGCGGTGTTCAGCGAACCGGACGAGGGCATCTACGACGCGATGAACAAGGGTCTCGAGCGGGTTCGCGGCGCTGCGGTGGGGTTTCTCAACGCCGATGACCGCTTCGCCGCGCCGGACTGTCTCTCCGAGATCGCGCTCGCGCTCCGCGACGCCGATATCGCCTTTGGTCATCTCGTGTTCGTCGAGGACCATGAACGGCCCAGCGTGGTTCGCGAGTGGCGGGCGTCCCCGTACCGGCCGGGAGGCTTTCGAGCCGGATGGGCGCCACCGCACCCGACCTTCTATCTGCGCCGTGAGGCGGCCGAGGCCGTCGGGCGCTTCGACCGGCGTTTTCATCTGGCCGCGGACTACGATTACATGCTCCGCGCCTTCGAACTGCATCGTTTCCGCTCGGTCCTGATCGATCGTGTACTTGTCGAAATGCGGCACGGGGGGGCCAGCACGCGCGGGCCAGGCGCCTACCTCAGAGGCAATTTCGAAGCTCTGCGCTCGCGTCAGCTCCGGCTCGCGTCGGGGCTTGTGGACCGAGCGCTGGTGCTCAAGCCGCTGCGCAAGGTCGCGCAGTTCTGGCCGCACGCCAGGCTTGCGGCGGGCTCGTAGCATGTGCGGTATCGGCGGCATCTTCGCCTACGACCCTTCAGCGCCGCCGGTCGATTCGTCCGAGCTTGATCGCATCCGCGACCACATGGCGGCGCGCGGGCCGGATGGCGCCGGGTCGTGGATCGCGAAGGACCGGCGCGTTGGGCTGGCGCATCGCCGCCTGGCAATCCTCGATCTCTCCGATGCGGCCGCGCAGCCCATGGCCAGCGACAATGGAAATACGGTCCTGACCTTCAAGGGAGAGATCTACAATTTCCGTGCGCTGCGCGAGCGCCTCGAAGCGAAGGGCCGGAGCTTCCGCTCGGACGGTGATACGGAAGTGCTCCTGAAGCTTTACGAAGAGGAGGGCGCCGCTTCGGTCAAATCGCTGCGCGGCATGTTCGCGTTCGCGATCTGGGACGAGCGGCGGCAAGGAATTTTCCTGGCGCGCGATCCCTACGGTATCAAGCCGCTCTATTATGCCGACGACGGGAAGACCTTCCGCTTTGCCTCGCAGGTGAAGGCGCTCGTCGCCGGAGGTTCGGTGCCGACGGACGTCGATCCGGCCGGCGCTGCTGGCTTCCTGATGACAGGCAGCGTACCGGAGCCGTTCACGTTCCATCGCGCCATCCGCAGCCTCGAGGCGGGCGAGACGCTGTTCGTAGACGCGCGCGGCGCACGGCGGGAGCGCTACTTCTCCCTCGCCGAAACCTTGCACCGCACTTCGCGTGAGCCGCGCGACGATCGCGATCTCGGTGCGATCGTCGGCGAGGCGCTGCGCGACTCGATCCGCGCCCACCGCGTATCGGACGTGCCTGTTGGCATGTTCCTGTCCGCCGGCATCGATTCCGGCACGCTCGTCGGTCTGATGAGCGAAACGGGAGCCAGGTCAATCGATGCGATTACCCTCGACTTCGCGGAGTTCCGCGGCACGCGGCAGGCGGAAGCGCCGCTCGCGGGCCTCGTGGCGCGGCAATACGATCTGCGCCACCATTTGCACGAGGTGAGCTATGCCGCGTTCGAAGCCGATCGGGCCCGGATCCTGCACGCTATGGACCAGCCCACAATCGATGGCGTGAACGTCTGGCTGGTGAGCAAGGCCGCGCGCGCTGCCGGGCTCAAGGTCTGCATTTCCGGTCTTGGCGCCGACGAGCTTTTCGGGGGCTATTCCTCGTTCTCGGACGTGCCGCGCTGGGTGCGGCGGGTCTCGCGCCTTCCGATCAGCCGGCTGGCGACCGTGGGAGCCCGCGGCGCGAGCCTGCTCCACGTGCCGCTGCATCCAAAAGCGCTTGCGCTGGTCGCGCTTGGCGGGACCTACCCGGGAGCATGGTTCGTCCGGCGCGGCCTTTTCATGCCCTGGGAGCTTCCCGAGCTTCTTGGGACAGAGCAGGCGCGCATCGGCCTCGAGCGCCTCGATCTCTTCCGCAGGATCGAAGAGACCACGAAACCGGATCCGGGGACGCCTTTCGGCCGTGTGATGCTCATGGAGTCGAGCCTCTACATGCGCAACCAGCTTCTCCGGGATGCGGACTGGGCGGGATTGGCACACTCGGTGGAGATCCGCGTCCCTTTCGTGGATCGGGTGCTCTTCGAGCGGCTCGCTGCTCCGCTCGCCGCAACGGAAGGATCCAAGAAGAGCCTCATCGCTGCCAGCTTGAACACACCGCTGCCGCAGACTGTGCTCGACCGTCCGAAGTCCGGCTTCACGGTGCCACTAGACGCGTGGCAGTCGCGCATTCGGTTCGGGGGGAACAAGAGACGCGTCGCCGGCGTGCGACGGGAGCATTGGTCCCGTGGGTGGGCGCGGGGGCTCCTGGCCCATGCCGTCGGGTAACGTGACTCCTGGTTGCCGGTGCTGAAGGTGCCTGACCGCCCCGGCCGTCCGCCCAAGGGTCGGCGTGTCCTGGTGGCCAGTCTGTCGGGAGACGGCGGCGTTGCCACCATGCGTGCACTGGTGACGGAATATCTCGCCCGCGCCGGCTACGAGCCGGTGGTCGCCTACTATCAGCCGTACAGCATCGAGCCGACACTGTCGGTGCCCTTGCTTCGGTTGCTGCAGCGGCGCGTGGGCGTTCGCATGACAACGGATGGCAATGGCGAAGAAATGCACGCTGTTGGGGCGTGGCTGCCGGAACTCGAGTTCACCCACTTCGCCGCGACGCGGCTCTGGCGGGAAATCATCGCAAGCTGCGACTTTCACATTGCCGTCTCCGGAAACGCTCTGGCCGCGACGGCGCTGATGCAAACCGGCAAGCACTATCTCGGCTGGATCGCGACCGACTGGGAGTCGGATCGAGAGCAGCGGATTCAGAGCTTCTCAGCCCCGCGCCGCGCGCTCGACCGCTATCTGAACGGCCCGGTGCTGCGGCGGCTGGAAGGCGCGGTCCTGCGGCACGGGAGAATCCTGGCGTTAAGTCAATACACCGAGCGTCGTCTGAATAACGCGGCGGGCAAGTCGGTAATCAGGGGCGTCATGCCGATGGGCGTCGACGTAGAGATGTTTCGCCCGGACCCCGGACGCGTCATCCCGGGCCGCATCGGGTTCGTCGGCCGATTGAGCGATCCGCGCAAGAACATCGAGTTGCTCTTGCTGGCGCTCGCCGCGCTGCGGGCCGGCGGCGGCGAGGCAACTCTCGTCCTGATCGGCGGCGCGCTCGATGCGCAGACGATGCAATTGGTGCAGGCCCTGCGACTGGAGCAACACGTCGAATTGCCCGGCAAGATGTCGAAGGCCGAACTGTCCCAGGAACTGCAGACGCTCGACGCATTCGTCGTGGCATCGCACCAGGAGGGCCTCTGCATCGCAGCCCTGGAGGCGATGGCGTGCGGATGTCCCGTCGTGTCGACCCGCTGCGGCGGGCCGGAGGAGTTTGTCCTCGATGACCAGACCGGATTTCTCGCCGAGTCGGAGGCCGGGGCGATGGCGTCCGCCATACGCGCGATCACCGAGGACCGCCAGCGGCGCACGCGGCTCAGCGAGAACGCGCGGCGCCTCGTGACGGAGAGATACTCGCAGGCGGCGGCGGAGAACGTCTTCTGGCAGCACTTCCGCGCAGTGTGGCCGCAAAGCGGAGAACCGGCTTGCTACGCTCGATCCTGATCACCGGTGGCGCCGGCTTCATCGGCGTCAACACAGCGCGGCGGTTCGCCGCTGCGGGCTGGCGCGTTACGATCCTCGACAACCTCTCGCGGCGCGGCGCGGCGCACAATCTCGAAGAGTTGCGGCAAGAGATAGCGATCGACTTTCACGAGATCGACGTGCGGCATGCCGCTGCGGTGGAGGGCGTGGTCAGGGATGTGAAGCCGGAGGCGCTGCTGCACCTTGCGGCGCAGGTCGCGGTCACCAGCTCCGTGGTCAACCCGCGCGAGGATTTCGAGATCAATGCGCTCGGCACTTTCAACGTGCTCGAGGCGGTGCGCAATGCCAGTCCGGAGACGTTCTTCATCAACGCCTCGACCAACAAGGTCTACGGAAAGATGGAGGACGTCGGCGTGGCGGAGCGATCGGGTCGCTACGAGTTTCGCGACCTTCCCGACGGGGCGAACGAAGAGCAGCAGCTTGACTTTCATTCGCCCTACGGCTGCTCGAAGGGCCTCGCCGACCAGTACACCATCGATTACGCACGGATTTACGGCCTGGACACGGTGACCTTCCGGCAGAGCTGCGTCTACGGACCGCGCCAGTTCGGAATCGAGGACCAGGGCTGGGTCGCCTGGTTCACCATCGCCGCGGTGCTCGGTAAGCAGATCACGGTCTACGGGGACGGCAAGCAGAGCCGCGACCTGTTGCATGTCAACGACCTGGCGCGCGCCTATGCGGCGGCGATCGAGCATCGCGCGGCGGCCCGCGGGCAGGCCTTCAACATCGGCGGCGGGCCGCGGAATACCCTGTCGGTGCTGGAGGTGCTGACGCAGCTTCAGCATCATCTGAAGCTTAACATTCCGCTGCAATGGGGCGACTGGCGCGCCGGCGACCAAGCTGCTTTCGCCTGCGATGTGAGCAAGGCGCGGGAGCGATTGGGCTGGGCCCCCGAGATCGGAACTGAGGACGGCCTTGCCGAGCTCATTACCTGGGTTCGGGAGAACAAGGCGTTGCTGGCTTCCTTCGTTGGAAACTAGGAGCGCCACCTGAGGGCCGCCGACCTTCAATTGCCGATGCCAGGGATCACCGCGCCCCTCAGGACACGCCTCGGCTGGGTGCGGCTCGCCGGCTTGTTCATGGTCGGCCAGGGAATCGTCCAGCTCGTCAACACCGCCGCCGGACTGATGATCGTGCGGCTTCTGCCGGTCGATGAATATGCGTTCTACACGCTGGGGATGACGCTGGTCACGCTTCTGGTCTTTGCCAGCAACCCGGGGGTGTCGCACGCCGTCATTACCCAGGGCGCCGCGCACGGCAGCGACCGAACCGCCACCGGCGGCCTCGTGCGCGCCGCGCTTTCGATCTCGCACCGGCTTTACGCGGCAGCATTGCCGGTCTTCGCCCTCGTCGCGGCGCTGATGCTTTGGGGGCACGGCTGGTCCGCAGGTGCCAAAGTGGTCGTCGTGATCATCGTCGCGGCCATGGGTTGGGTGCGCGTCCCCACCATGATCGCGACTTCGGTGTTGAATCTGCGCCACGATTCCCGCGGCCTATTTCTCGTCGGCATGGCGGAGGGTCTTGTGCGGCTGCTGCTCATTCCGCTCTGCTTCCTTTGGCCGAGCGCCGTGACCGCGCTCTCCGTCGGGCTGCTCGGTCTCTGGCTTGCACGATGGACATGCCTTCGCCACACGCAGGCAGCGATCGACTGGACGGCGGTTTCCACCGCTGACCAGCGGAACGGGCTCCGCCGCTTCATCCTGCCGCTCATGCCGATCGCCATATACTCGGCCTTCCAGGGGCAGATAGCGGTGCTCATCCTCAGTTTCGTCGGCAGCACCAGCTCGATCGCAAACCTGGGTGCGGTCACGCGGCTTGGCCAGATTCTCTCGGTCGGCACGCTGCTGCTTCCATTCATGGTTCAGCCGATCATGGCGCGGCAGATCGATCGCACGCGGTTCCTCAATCGCCTCGCACTCATCGTCGCCGGCCTCGCAGTCGCTTCGACGCTGGTGATTGCATCGGCCTACGTCGCGCCGGGCTGGTGGCTCTGGATCCTCGGTCGCTCTTACCAGAACCTGGAGCGTGAGCTGCCGGTGACGCTCGCCGCCGGGATGCTGACGCTGATCGGTGGCACGCTCTATACCGTCGTGATCTCGCGCAATCGCACCGCCGGGCAATACTGGGTAATTCTGCCGAGCGTGCTCGGCCAGGTGATTTTCGCGGCGCTGCACGGCGTTGCGACGACCTACGATGCACTCGTCCTCACGCTCATTCCAGTCGTCTCCTACGCTCTGGTCCAGGCCGCGCTGCTCGTCCGCGTCGTCAGGGAGTGGCCGGCGCGACCGGCGGTCGGCTGAGCCGATGTCGAGCGAAAATTCCGCAACGCCTTCGCGGATCACCGTGGCGATACCGACATTCGAGCGCCCCGCTTTCGTGCGGCGCGCGGTCGCCTCGGTCCTCGCCCAGACGCGGCCGCCGGACGAAGTGCTGGTTGTGTACCGGGGCGACGATCACGGCACCATCGCCACCTTCGATGAGCTGAAGGCAATGCCGCGGGCCGAGATCATCCGGTTTCTGCCGGTGCACGCGCCAGGGATGCTCCCACCCATCTTCAAGGCCGTGGAAGAGTGCAGCGGCGATGTGATCGTCTTCATGGACGATGATGCCGTGGCTTATCCCGACTGGCTTCAGCGCCTCTGTTCCTTCTACGCCGACCCGGTGGTCGGCGGCGTCGGGGGGAGGGCCGTCGATTGGTGGGACGGCGCAAAGGTCCATCACCCTCCCGTCCGGACCGTAGGCAAGCTCCATTGGTACGGGAGGCTGGTCGGAAACATGTATCGCGACTTCATCCCCGACCGGCCGACCGACGTGGATTCCCTCATGGGCGGCAACATGAGCTATCGGGCCGCGCTCGTAAGGGAATGCCTGCCGGATGCGCGCCTATCTCATAACGTGTCGTTCTATTGGGAACTGGACGTGGCCTTGAGGGTCAAGGCGAAGGGCTACCGGCTGGTTTACGACCCGCACGCGATCGTCGATCACTATTCCGCGCCGCGTTCCGTCGCGGGGCTCAGGACCCCGAACAGCGAGGGGGTCTACTGGTCGAACTACAACTACGCCTTCATCATGATGTCGCATCTTAGCCTGCCCCGGCGGGCGTGCTTCCTGGCCTACACATCGCTCGTCGGTGACGGCAACGCGCCTGGCCTCGTCAAGTTGGCGCAACTGCTTGTCAAGGGAACCCGTGGACTTCCGGCGCTCTTCTTCGCGAGCGTGCGCGGGCGGCTGGCGGGCGTGCGCGACGGCTTGCGCGCTTCGGCGCAAGCCACACCGTCATCCTGAAGGAGTCCGGAATCAGGATTTTCTATTTCACGACCGTCTTTCATCCGAGCGTCGGGGGAGTCGAGCGTGTCGCAGAAGTGCTCTGCAGGGAGTTCGTGCGGCTCGGGCATGAAGTTCGTCTTGCGACGCTCACGCCTGGCGCTGGCGCCGACAATTTCCCCTTTCCGGTGATCCGCCAGCCCGGCCTCGGTCAATTTCTCCAGTTGCTGCGCTGGTCCGACATCCACCTGCAGGCCAATGTCAGCCTGAAATTTGCGCTTCCGCTGCTCCTGGCCCGTCATCGCCTGCTTTACCTTCACGGGGTTGCGTATGCGGGGGATGACGGCACGCTCTCGCTGCAGGACCGGCTCAAGCGAATCGTCGCCCGACATACGCCTGGAGTCGCCTGCAGCAACTACGTGGCGGCGACGGTCGAGTGCCAATGGGCAATTGGAAACCCCTATGACGATGCGACTTTCCGGAGCAGGACTGACTGGCTTCAACGCGAGGGGGACATCGTCTTCCTTGGTCGGCTCGTCTCGCAAAAAGGCTGCGACGTGCTGGTTCGCGCGCTGGGCGAACTGGCCTCGCGCGGCCTGTGTCCGCGCCTGACGGTAATCGGCGAAGGTGCGAGCAGGGCCGAGATGGAGGCTCTCGCGAGCGAAGCGGGAGTCAGCGCGCAGATCAGGTTTGCCGGGGTGTTGCGGGGCGAGGCCCTCGCGGCGGAGCTCAACCGTCACCGGATCCTGGCCGTGCCATCTTCCTACCGTGAGCCGTTCGGCATCGTCGCACTCGAAGGACTGGCGTGTGGGTGCCTGCCGATTGTCTCGCGTGAGGGCGGTCTGGTCGAGGCCGTCGGGCCGAACGGGGCAAGCTTTCCGAATGGCGACCACGTGGCTCTCGCAGCGCGCATTGAAGACGTGCTCGCCGACCCCAGTCGGGCGGTGGACATGCTGCGTGATGCGCCCCGGCATCTGGAGGCCTTTCACGCCGCGAATGTCGCCACCCGCTACCTGGAAGTCATGACGAAGGTCGCCGACCGGACCGGACGCGCGGCCAGCCTCTCGGTCGACGATGGGCTGGGAAGCCTGTAAGACGGCGGGCAGGAAAGAGCCGGAACGATGTTCAGGCGCATAATCGATTTTTTCTTCATCTACGTCGTGCTGGAAGGCGCGGTCCGAAAGTGGGTTGCGCCCGATCTCTCGCTCGAGATCCAGAGCGTCCGCGACCTGTTGCCCTGGCTCGCGCTGATCGTCTTTGCCCTCGAAAATCGCCGCTTGTCGGAACTCGGCCGGCTCGGCGGCGCGCAGACACTATGGCTCGGCGCCTACATCGCTTGCGCCTTTCTCAGCCTGCTGGTGTTCTTCTTTTCCTCGAATCTTCCGCTGTTTGTTGCGGCAGTCGGCTTCCGAACGCATTTCGCCTACCTGCCACTGGCTGTTCTGATGCCGGCTTATCTCGGCTTGTGGTCGACAGGCCTCCGCAAGATCCGGATGCTGCTTTTGCTCAGCGTTCCCGTTTTCCTCTTTTGCTTCTTCCAGTTTACGCAGCCGATGGACAGCGTCTGGAACAAGTATGCGGACGCCGAGATGCAGATAGCGAGCTTCGGCACGCTGCAGACGGCGCGCGTCACGAGCACCTTTTCCTATCTCAGCGGATTGTCCCAATTCGCGCAGATCTGTGGCGGACTGGCGTTTCTCATTCTCGTGCTGCGCCGGCGCGGCCCGGGCGATCTTGTCCTCGGAGGAGCGGTTCTGTTGATGTCCATCGGCGCGATCATGGCCTCCGGCTCGCGCGGACCGCTTGCAATGCTCGTCGTATATTGTACGGCCTTGATGGGGTTGGGCACGCTCGTCGGCGCCGTGCGAATGCGCAAGGCGGCAGCGACTGTAATGACGGTGATTTTGCTGGCGCTCGTTGGCCTCGTGCTGCTGCGGGACCAGTTCCAGGCATTCGCCTTCCGCACCGAGATGGTGGGTACGTCGGACATCGGCTGGCGGATGTATGACTTCTTCTTTCAGTGGATCGACGTGGCGCTTCAGTATCCGTTTGGCATCGGCATCGGCTCCGGGCACCAGGCGCTCGTCGATGTTGTGGCCGGCGAGACCCCGAATATCTACGAGGCGGAGCTCTCACGCATTGCGTTCGAGCTTGGCATCGGCGTGTTCGCCTACCTTGGAGCGAAGCTCACCCTCATCGCGCAGATGCTGGGAGGGGCACGGCATGCGGCGAGCCGCGAAACTTGCCTCGTGCTCCTCTCCTGTGTCCTCAGCCTGGGCTTGCTGCTGCCGGGGAGCGTCTACGCGCCTGTGACGAACGTCGCATTCTGGAGCGTTGTGGGGCTCGGCCTTTGGGTGCTGCAGCTCGAAGAGCCGGTAAGGGCGGCAATGTGGCAGGCGAACGTAGTGCAGGGGCGCTCTGCGGCGCGCCGCGGTTTCGTCGGGCGTCCCTATTTGTGATGGCGTAGGCGAACCTTGCACCGCGTCCTCATTGCCCATCCCATGCGGCAGTACGCGCTCGAATTCGCCGCCGCGATGCACGAGGCGGGGTGGTTTCAGTCCTTTCTGACGATGCTGCCCGACGAGGAGTCGGTTGGCTGGCTGCCCGCTCCAGTGAGGCGCCGACTGCCCACTGCGCTGGCGCGCAATCCGCTTTCGCGGTTGCCGCGGAGCATGGTGCGTATTCTCAACGGACCTCTGCTTCTTGCCAAAGCCTCGCAAAAGGCCGGCCGCCTCGGACCGGGACTGGAGCTGATGGCCTGGACGATCTTCGATCGCTGGGTCGCCCGAGCGGTGCGAAAATCCCGGCCTTCGGTGGTCGTTGGCTATGAGATGTGCTGCCTCGAGACCTTGAGGGCGGCGAGGGAGGTCGGCGCGGCTGGCATTCTGGACGCTGCCGCCTTCGAGTACCGGCACCAGGACAATCAGCTCGGCCTGGACCGGAAGCGGTTGCCCGCCGCGGAGATCGAGCTGCGGCGGCGCAAGGACGCAGAAATCGCGCTCGCCGATCGGATCGTCTGCTGCTCGGCGGCGGCGCGGGACTCCTATGTCCGCGCTGGCGCGGATTCCTGCAAAGTGGTCGCGAACCCGCTCGGGTGCGACACGCGCCTCTTCGCGCCAAGCGGGCCGGATCGGCGTAGCGGACCGGTGAAGTTTGTCTTCGTCGGCACGGCGTCGCACCGCAAGGGCGCCGACAGCCTGCACCAGGCTTTCGCATCGCTCATCGAAGCGCACCCGGACGCGCAGCTGCATGTCGCCGGCGATCAGCGGATAGCCGGCGAGTTCTTCAGCGCCCCGAATCAGAATCTGATATTTCATGGGAAGCTCGGCCAGGCGGACCTTGCTGCGCTCTGCTGGCGGATGGACTGCCTTGTCCTGCCTTCACTGCTCGACTCCTTCGGCATGGTGGTGGTGGAGGCGCTGGCGGCGGGCCTGCCCGCCATCGTCACGTCCGCGGTTGGTGCGGCCGAGGCGATCGAGCCGGGCGTTAACGGATGGGTCATCGAGCCCCGCTCGGTGCCGGATCTCGCGCGGCAGATGCGTGAGGTGTCAGCCGATATCGTACACCTCCGCGCCATGCGCGCCGATTGCATCGCCTCGGCTGTTGACTACGACTGGCGGAGTTACAGAGCCCGGGCAATCGAGATCGTCGGCTCCCTGTCGCCTGGCGCGCGATGAATGTCCTGCACGTCATCCGCGACCTCTCGGTCGCGACGGGCGGGCCGGCGACGGCGCTACGCGGACTGGCCGCCGCGCAGGCCCGGAGTGGCCTCGACGTGGCGATCCTCACCACCGATCATGGCGGCGAGGCGGAGCCGCGGCCCGAGGGAGTGGCGGTCGAAGTGGTGCCGGCCTGGCCAGGCTCATGGGGTTTCGCTGCAGGCTTCCGTGGTGCGGTGGAGCGTCGGATCGAAAAGGCCGATGTCGTTCATCTGCACATGGTCTGGGACTATCCGGTCTGGGCAGCCGCGCGCGCCGCGGTCCGTCACGGCAAGCCGTTCGTGCTCCGGCCGTGCGGGCAGCTCGACAGATGGTCGATGGCGCAGAAGGAACGAAAGAAGCGCCTCTACCTGAAGCTTTTCGGCGCGCAGCTTCGCGCCGCCTCTGCGGTCCATTTTACCACGGAGGGCGAGCGCGACAGCGCGCGTCCGGCGATCGGATCGACTGCCTCGTTCGTCGCCCCGATCGGCGTTGCCGAAAGCGCGTATCGCGACCTGCCGCCGAAGACCGCCTTCGCGAGCCGCTTTCCCGCGCTTGCGGGGCGGCGGCTCGTGCTCTTTCTCGGCCGCCTGCATCCGAAGAAGCAGCCCGATCTGTTGATCGACGCCTTCGCGCAGATCGCGCAGGACATCGAGGACGCGCACCTGGTCATCGCCGGACCGGGCGAAGCGAACTACGTGGCGAGCCTTGAGGCGCGGGTTCGGTCGCGAAATCTCGGGGGGCGGACCACTTTCACCGGTCCGCTTGCCGGCGCGGCAGTCACGGAGGCCTATCGGGCGGCGGAGACTTTCGCGCTGCCGAGTCTGCAGGAGAATTTCGGGATAGCAATCGTTGAGGCGATGGCTGCGGGTTGCCCCGTGCTGGTCGGCGATCGGCTCGATCTTGCCGGTGCGATCGAGGCGGCGCAGGCAGGGCTGGTCCTCCCCGCGACACGCGAACACTTCGCGGAGGCTCTCAGGACCCTCCTAACCGATCCGGCGCTGGCCGCGCGGATGGGCGCCAAGGGTCGCGAGCTCGTGCTTCAACGCTACACCTGGGGCCCAGCCGCCGAGCAGGTCATCGACACCTATCGCGAGATCGTCGGGCGTCGGCCGGCGGCGTTGCGGCACGTCAGAGAGCCGGTCTCGGGATGACCCAATCGCCGGCTGTTTCCTCAGCGCTGCTCGGGGCGCTCGTCGACCCGGTGGAACGGAAGCCGCTGCAGCTCGTCGGCCCGTCGCTCGTCGCGGAAAATGGTGCGAGCTATCCGATCGTGCAGGGAATTCCGGTGCTGCTTCGCGCGGACACGGAGCAGACGCTCTGGGTTCTCCGGAAGAGCTACAGCTTCGCGCGCGAGCCGTCGGCCAGCGACCCATTCGCCCTAGATACGATCGGCGTCACCGAGGCGGAGAAGGCGGCCATTCTGGATTCTCTCCGGACCTCGCCGGATGCCGTCGATCCGGTGCTGCGCTTTCTCATCCGCGCCACCAACGGAATGGGATACCGATATGGCGCCGCGGATCGGGCGCCGCCGATACCGGCATTCCCGGCAAGGGGCGGCGGTGCGCTGCTCGACGTCGGTTGCGGCTGGGGCAGGTGGTCGATTGCCGCTGCCAGGGAAGGATACCGCGTTGTCGGGCTTGACCCATCGCTTGGCGCAGTCCTCGCCGCTAAGCGGTTGGCGACTTCGCTCGGGCTTCCGATCGATTTCGTCTGCGGCGACGCGCGGCATCTCCCTTTCGGGGGGGCGGCTTTCGATTGCTGTCATTCCTACAGCGTCCTGCAGCACTTTTCCCGCGACGACCTCCAGTCCGCGCTCGCCGAAATCGGGCGGGTGCTGAAGCCCGACGGCCGTTCGGTCGTCCAGATGGCGCGCGCGCTGGGCCTTCGTTCATTGTTCCATCAGGCGAAACGCGGGTTTTCCGAGCCGACGGGCTTTGCGGTCAGATACTGGTCGTCACGGCAACTGAATGCCATGTTCTCGGAGCGCATCGGCCCGACGGCGATCGAGATCGACTGCTTCTTCGGGCTTGGCCTGCAGGCATCGGATCGCGCCTACATGACGCCGATCGCCAGGCAGGCGACGAACGGTTCCGAATTCCTGAAGCGCGTCGCGCGCTGGGCGCCCTGGTTGAAGAATTTCGCCGATAGCGTCTATTGCATCTCGCGGCGGCAGGACATTGCCGCGCTTCCGGCAGCGACGTGAGAGCGTCGGTGGCAGCCCGGATGCGTCGCGCTCTCGCGCAATGCGGGTTGATCGCGTGATCATCCTCGGCCTCAACGCCTTCCACGCCGATTCGGCCGCCGCGATACTCCGCGACGGCAAGCTCGTCGCGGCGGCCGAGGAAGAGCGCTTTAGACGCACCAAGCACTGGGCGGGATTTCCCTCCCAGGCAATTGCCTACTGCCTCGCCGAGGCGGGCGTCGAACTCGGCGACGTCGATCATCTCGCGCTGAACCAGGACGGCGGTGCGCATCTCTGGCGCAAGCTCGCCTATGTCCTGACCCGTCGCCCCGACCCGGCCTTCGTGCTGGAACGGATTCGCAATCGCCGTGCACGGAAAGGCGTGGCCGAGCATCTCGACGAGGCCTTCCCCGCCGCAAAATTCCACGGACGAGTTCACGCCGTCGAGCATCACCGGGCGCACCTGACTTCCGCATTCCACCTGTCACCGTTCGCGGCAGCCGGCGTGGTGTCGGTGGACGGCTTCGGCGATTTCTGTTCCGCCGCATGGGGGCAGGGGGAGGGCACTCGGCTGTCGATCGACGGCCGGGTGTATTTCCCGCATTCGCTCGGCCTCTTCTATCAGGCGCTCACGCAGTACCTTGGATTCTGGAGCTACGGCGACGAGTACAAGGTCATGGGCCTCGCGCCCTATGGGCAGCCGCGCTTCGCCGATGCGCTACGCAAGATCGTGCGCCTGACGCCGGACGGCGGGTTCACCCTCGACCTCGCATTCTTCCGCCATCATCGCGAGAAGATCGCGTTCGAATGGCAGGGCGGCATTCCGAATTTTGCTTTGCTCTTCACGGAAGCGCTGCCTGAACTGCTCGGGCCGGCGCGGGGTGCCGACGAGCCGCTGGAAGAGCGGCACCGGGACATCGCCCGCTCCGTGCAGGCGGTATACGAGGAGGCCTTCTTCCATCTCCTCTCGCACCTGCATGCGAGGCATGGCGGCGATGCCATCGCCATTGCCGGCGGCTGCGGCATGAATTCGGTCGCGAACGGAAAGATCCGGCGCGAAACTCCCTACCGCCGGGTCTACGTCCAGCCCGCGGCGGGCGATGCAGGCGGCGCGATCGGCGCCGCCTTCTCGGTCTGGCACGACATCCTCGGCGAGCGCGACCGGTTCCAGATGGATCATGCCGCATGGGGTCCGGGCTATTCCCCCGTCGAGATCGATGCGGTGCTCGACAGGGAGCGCGCGCGCCTCGAGGAGTCCGGGTGCGGCATCAGTACGCTCGATCCGGAGACGCTCTGCGCGCGCACGGCTGCTGCGATCGCCGAGGGGCGGGTCGTGGGTTGGTTTCAGGGGCGCATGGAATGGGGGCCGCGCGCGCTTGGCAACCGGTCGATCCTCTGCGATCCGCGCCGCGCCGACATGAAGGCGATCCTGAACGACAAGATCAAGCGGCGCGAATCCTTCCGGCCCTTCGCTCCATCGGTGCAGCGCGAGGCGGTGTCCGAATGGTTCGAGGAAGACGACGACGTGCCGTTCATGATGCAGGTTTTCCAGATACGGGAGGAGCAGCGGTCGCGCATTCCGGCCGTTACGCATGTCGACGGCTCGGGCCGGCTGCAGACCGTCGAGCGCTCCGCCAACCCGTTCTATTGGCGCCTCATCGAGGAATTCCGCCGGCTGACCGGCGTTCCGATGCTCCTCAACACATCGTTCAATGAGAACGAGCCGATCGTCTGCCGTCCGGAAGAAGCGCTCGACTGCTTCCTGCGCACGAAAATGGACGTGCTCGCGCTCGGCTCCACTTACATCGAACGGTGATTCATGCCGCCGGTGCTCGCCAATTATGGCGCTCACGCGCAGCGGATCCCCGACCGCGACGCTTACTACCTCACGAAATGAACGCGACTCGATTGCCAGCAAGGAAGAACCATTGAAATCCGCGACGACTTCGACCCCGGACAATCTTGCAAGGGCTCGCATGGAGGCTGCGCTTGCAAGCGGCGGCGCTTCTTCCGATCCGATCTATTCCGCGGTTCTGATGATCGCCGACGAGCTCGGCCTGCACGGGTCTGTGCTCGACTATGGCGCTGGCAAGGGCAACCTGACGCGGCTTCTCTACGAATCCGGCAAGTTCTCAGAGGTCTCTGCCGCCGACATACTGCCGAGGCCCGCCATCGCTGAAGCGATCCGTTGGTTTGCCCTCGACCTGAACGACCTGAGATTCCCGGTGGAGGATGCGTTCGATGCGGTTGTCGCAGCGGAAGTCATCGAGCACCTGGAAAACCCTCGGGCGATGATGCGCAGTGTCTTCCGGGCTCTGAAGCCGGGCGGAACCGCAATTATCACCACACCAAACTGCGAGAACATCCGGGGCTACCTCTCCCTGCTCGCGAGACGTCATTTCTGGGCGTTCACGGACTCCAGCTATCCCGCACATCTGACAGCGCTTCTGGAGCAGGATCTGCGCCGGGTGGCCAAGGAGGCCGGGTTCACGGAGATGTGGTTCGATTACCGCCTTCCCGGCGGGATTCCGAGGCGGCCCCGGCTACAATGGCAACAAATATCGATTCGCTTAAGCGGACGTCTGTTCTGTGACAACGTTGTCATGATCGCCCGGAAAGGAGTCGGTTGACTGCTGTGCTCTCGCAATATGGTCGCAAGGCCGGTGACAAGAGGCATCCAACAGCGACGGGCTGATCCGGAATGGCGGTAGTGCTCACAAGTCCACTCGCATGGCCTGAGGATTGGCCAAAGACGCCAGCCCTTGAGCGGCAGGCGAGCAAGGCGCATTTCGTCGGCCACCGCGTCCGCGGACGGATGACACCCTGGTCCTTCAGCGCCGCGCGCGACGCGCTGGTCATAGAGCTCGACCATCTCGGTGCGGAAAGCGCCATGCTCTCCGCCAACACCGACATCGGGCCGGATGGCCTCCCGCTTCCCAGCCCTGCGCCGGGCGACGAGTCCGGCGTGGCGGTCTATTTCGATCTGCATCGCATGCGGATCGTGCTCGCCTGCGATAGCTACGGGCGCGCGGAGGACAACATTCAGTCGATCGTGCGAACGCTCGACTCTCTCCGTCAGTTGGAACGGCAGGCGGGTCGCATGGTGCTGGAGCGGGCGCTTGCCGGATTCCAGGCGATTCGCAGTCCGAAGACATGCTGGTCGGTGCTTGGCGTTGGAGCCGGCGCCACGCTCGGCGACATCAAGCGCGCCTATCACAGCAAGGCGCGGGAGGCGCATCCGGACAATGGCGGCTCCGACGCCGCGATGATCGAGCTGAACCGGGCGCGCGACGAAGCCATGCGAGTGGCTCGATGAGGGCTTCGGCGCCCTGCCGGCGAGTGCAACCGGATGCAGGCATCGCCCGGCTTGGAAATGACACAAGGGCGTCGGAGATGACGCGATGCATAAAGAATTGGCGGCCGTGAACATGTTGGATCCCCCGCGCGAACGTCAGGTCTCCTCCGATCTCGAGGGACTGAGCTCCGGAGTGATCTCGGTACGCGCCGTCGAGGGCGCTTGGACGATTGAATGCAAGGGACGCCGGTTCGGCTCTTATGCGACGCAGGAATCGGCGCTCTGGGATGCAATCGCCACGGCGCTGCAGGCGCGCGCCGCAGGCAAGAGCTCGCAGGTCGACCTGCATGAGGACGGGTCGGTGCGCACGGTGTGGCCGAGGAACATCGAGCCTCCGCGCTGAACGAGCGGCGCGCCGCAGCTCTTCAATCGGCACGGCGCACGAAAACGGCAGGCAGCAGCGCGAGCAGAATGCCCGCCACATCTGCAACCCAGTCCATCACCTCGGCGTCGCGTCCGATCAAGGGCGTTGATTGTACGATTTCGATGGCGCCGCCGAGGGCAGCGAGCGCGAGGCCGAGCATCAGCGCCGAACGCCTTCCCCATGCCGCCAGGCCGAGGCAGGCAAGCGTGAAGAAGCCCGCAAGGTGCTGCGCCTTGTCGCTGAACCGCTGCACGGGCAGGTCGACCGGCGCAAGGGCGAACACGAGGAGCACGACGAGGGCAATGAAGAACGCCGGGCGGGCGAGCTTCACCAGGGTTTTGTTCTGCACTGTCGCTCAGCCTGCCGGAAAACTACCACTCGCGCCTGCATAGTCGAGTCGGACCGCCGATGCTGCTCTTCCTCACAAAGCTGCTGCCGGTTTTCGCCTACCCGCTCGGGGCGGCGATCCTGCTGGGCCTCGTCGTTCTTGCGTTGCTAGTCGCAGGATTTCTCCGGGCCGGTGGCGCGCTGCTCGCCATTGTACTGCTTGCGCTCTGGATTCCCTCAACGCCCGTGTTCGCAAACTGGATCAGCCTCAGCCTCGAAACGCAGTATCCGCCCGTGCCGATCGATACGCTGCCGCAGAGCGATGCCGTGATCCTGCTCGGCGGCGTTCTTGGGCAGCCGCTGCCACCGCGGCTGACGCCGGATCTTGGCGATGCCGCGGATCGCATCACGCATGCCTGGCGTCTCTATCGCGCCGGGAAGGCCCCCGTGATCGTCGTGAGCGGCGGAAATCTGCCGTGGGCGAAAGGCGACGCCCCCGAGGCCGAGCTGATCGCCGATCTCCTGACGGAGCTCGGCGTGCCGCGCTCCGCCCTCGTCCTGGAGACGCGGAGCCGCAACACCTATGAGAGCGGCGTCAATGTCGCCGCCCTGTTCCGGGAGAAGGGCATTGGGAGCGGCCTGCTCGTGACATCCGGGGTGCACATGCCTCGCGCGATGGCGGTATTTGAAGCTGCTGGTGTGAAGGTTACGCCGGCTGCGACCGACATTCACGGTCGCGCTGCCGCGCGCATCACTTTATTGGCGATCCTGCCAGACGTGCGGGCGTTGGCCCACAGCACCCTCGCCATAAAAGAGCTGATGGGGCTCTATGCCTATCGATGGCTGGGGTGGACAAACGGATGAACCGATGACCTGCCGAGTGCAGCCTGCCATCGCGCTTCCGAACGGAACTGTGTTTGCGTCGGTCTTGTTCGGAGAGACACCGGCGGCAGCCTCTGTCGCGGGGGTTGGGTGACCGAAATCGATACTTTCCCCTCATCCGCCTCGGTCGGAACAGAGCTGCCGGCGGCTGGCAGCGAGTCGCCAGTGCGCCACCTGGTCCAACGTCTTGCCGCTGCTCTCCGCATGCCGTTGGGGCTGTCGCAACGCGATGGCGCCATCGGCCTGGACGTTGAGCTCGTGTCGTTCGCGGCGCGCCGGCATCGGGTGGAATGTCTTTTGTATCCGTGGCTTTTTTCGCAGGCCGTGCCACACCAGCCCGAGGCGGTGGCGGTGCTTAAGCGCGCGCGCCAGCAAAACGCCGGGAGGGCGCTGGCTTTCGAAGTCGTCACCGATGAAGTGCATGCGCTCTGCGGCGATGACATGCCCTCGATGCTCGTCTTCAAGGGATCGTCCCTCGCTCGCCAACTTTACGGCGATCCTCTTCTCAGGCGGTCACACGATGTCGATCTGCTCGTCCACAAGGGCGACTTCCTGCCAGCGGCCCGACGCCTGCTGTCGTCCGGTTTCGTGCTTACCGATACGGCGCGAAGCGATCACCGCGCGGTGGAGTCGGCGTACTATCGGATGGCGAGGGACATCGAACTTCATCACGCCGCAACCGGAATTCGCGTCGAGCTGCATCAAAGGCGGTTCATGGTCGATCGGCTTCCACCGTTCTCGACCGTCCAGGCCAACGCGCCGTCTCTGCCGACTCCTGCCCTCGACGCTGCCTACGCCACCTATCTCATCGGGCACGGCGCGCAGACGGACTGGCACCGTATGAAGTGGCTAGCGGATTTGACGCAGCTTTGGCGGCGGCTTCCTGAAGCGGAATTCGCCGAGATCATCAGGCATTGTGAGCGTTCAAGCATGTCTGTCGCAGCGCGCGCCAGCCTGCGCATCGCGGAAGAGATATTTCCGAAATCCACCCCGCCGGGTCTCCTTGAATGGGCCGCAGGCCGGCACAACGAAACGCAGACAAGAGCCGCGCATCTCAGGTTCAGGCGCGCGCTCTACAGCGAAAATGGATGGAGGAATTTCCCCTCCTGGACAGCCTTCAGCCGCAATCCCTACGACTCACGCCGACTGCGCGGAGCGACGCTTGCCGCGGAGATGGCGCACGCCGTCCTTCGACGGTTCCGCAGAATCCTATGATCACGTCTTAGTCCGATCACGTCAGGCCAAGCTTCGCGGAGCGCCCGCAGGACGATGCATCCCCGCCGGCTGGCCCTTGTCCGGACTGGCCGCGCGCTTACGCCTGGTCCCGCGGCAGATAACCCAGGCGCGTCATCATCGGCGCATGATCCCCCTCGATGCGAGAGATCTGCTCCGGCGTGAGCTCGCTCCGCCAGGATTCGGCCTCGCCGCGGCGGAAAAAGACCGTGCCGATATGCGCCTCGCGAAAGCCGTTGTCGCGCTCCTGCGCCTGGAGACTCGCGAACCCGGCCAGCCGCACGGCCCGCTGCAATTCCTCGCCGGTCAGTGCGCGGCCGGCGAAATGCATGGCGCGCTGAAAGATTCCGGCCGTGTCGGCATGCAGATCCTCGTAGCGGACGAGGTGAACGGAGAAATCGCGTTGATCCAGCCAGCTCTCGACGTGCGCGCTCCAGGACAACAGCTTCTGCCTTAGCTGCAACGGTTGCCGACTGTGCACGTGCGAGAACGCCGAGTCGTCCGATGCCATGAAGGTGATCGCCTCGTCGATCGTCGTGCGCCGGTGATTGGCGAGCGAGGGCGCTATGCCGCGCGGGTCGCGTACGATGACGATCGCCCGGTCGGCCGCGGCGAGAAGCGGCTCGCCCTGCGTCGCGACCGTGTAGGCGTCGTGCGCCTTGACGAAGTGAGGCCCGGGCAGCGGTCCGCCGGCCTCCGGCACCCCTGTCTCGTCATCCCGCCCGCTGTCCTGCTTGGCGAGTGCCTCGTAGACGCGTGGGCGCAGGGCGTCGCACTCCTCATCGCTCAGCAGGCCCGACTCGACCAGCGTGAAAGTGTCGAACAGCTCGCGCGAGCTCGCGATGCCGGCTTTTCCCGGCATGTTGTTGATATCCGCCGCCACGCCGCCCGGAGGGCACAGGTTGGCGATCAGCAGGCGAAACCAGGTGTTGCCGGATTTTGGATACGAAGCGAGCCAGACCAGTCGGCTCATGCCGCGGCATCCAGCAGGCCCAGGGCGCGCCAGTGCTCCTCGACCAGCGAGATGATCTCGGGAAGCGCGCCGAAATCCCGCGGCTTTGTGAGCAGGAATATCCCGGCGCTGCGCAGCAGATCGGTCGCGCTGGCGAAATAGCTTGCGTTCAGGCCCATGTCGGCGACGAGGCGGGGACGATGCGCGTTCCGCCGGAGCATCTGCGTGGCGTCGACGAGGTTGGGGCGCTCGATTCCGCGCTTGAACGGAGCACGCTCGTCGCGAAGCGCATAGAGCGCGGCAATCGGCTGCACCGACTTCACCGTCTCCTGTGACGGCACATAGAATTTCCGCAGCTGCGAGCGGACGGCGTCACCCTTGCGGTCGACGAGTTTCAGGTGATCGAGCGCATCCTCCCAGAGCTTGAGGAGGCGGCCGTCCGGAAGAACGACGGGCGGCCTCCCGGCGGCGAACCCGATGCAGCACACATCGTCGTTCACGAAGGGATAGCCGCGTTCGTTCAGCGCGGCGGCCAGCGTCGATTTTCCGGCGCCCGACGGACCGCAGAACAGCACCGCCTTGCCGCCCACCGATACCGCGCTCGCGTGCAGCACCATGCGCCCGCGCTGATGCAGCACGATGGAAAGTGCGCTGCCGAGCAGAAAAATAACGGCGTCGGCTTCCTCCTTGCCGGCCACCGTCTCGATCACGATCTCGCGCCCGGCGCTGATCAGAAACCGCGCGATGCCTGGAAGGCGGAGCAGGAAGCGGTCGCCCGCCATCGTCCAGTTCGGCCCTTTGGTCGACGGCTCGGGGAGGTCGTCGGGTATCGGGCCACGCCGCACCGTTACATCAGTCTCGCCGGCCGGCGCCGGGCTCGCGATTGCGCCCGGCAGCTCAAGCTCGGATGCGAAATCGAGCCCACAAATGCGGTAGTGCTGCATCACGCGCCTTGAAGATGTTTCCGCGTCCCTGAAGGCAGACAGAATCCCTCCGGAATCGACCGGTCCGCATCATCTGAATGAGGCATCGACCGTCCGGTTCATAGACCAAATTCCCTGTCTGGCGGGAAGATGCAAGCACCCCGGTTTCCGCTTGCCGGCAGCCGATGCAGGCTCAGCAAATTCCAGCGGGGTGGGGGTGGGCAAGCCGCAGGACTTCCAGCCTGCCGTATATTTCGCCGAGCCACTCCGACGCGGCCGACCGGACCCTTGCGGTCGCCGCCTGCTGCTTGGCTTGCGTGTCTCCGGCGAACTCGAAGCTCGGCGCTTTCGCGTCGCGTCGCGCCGCCGCTGCCATGTCCAGCCGGTCGCCTTCGGAGAGCGGCACGCCGAAATGCGGCAGGATGGCCGTCCATGCAGCCTCCGGCAGTTGGCTGTAGTTGATCAGGAGCGCGCGGCCGGGTGAATAGTGCCGCAGCACCGGAGCGCAGACGCTGGCAAGTATGCGGGCGTAATAGTCCTCGGGGCGGCGCGGATCGTAGGATTGACCGACCCCATGCAGATCCGGCGCCATCATGCCGGGGATCATCTGCGTGCCGGGCATCGCCAATTGCGACACGAGCACCTCGACCGGGTCGCGATAGAGAAACACCCACGGAACTTCGGGAAAGGCCTGGCGAAAGAGCGGCAGCGCCAACGTATGCCAGCAGTCCAGCTTGATGAAGCAGCGGCTCTCGCCGGCCCGCGGCGCGGCGAGCGCGTCGACGATCCAGGTAAGCCAGCGCGCCTGCTCGTCCACCGGCAGGTCGGGCCGCACGTGGCGCGCCTGCACGATAGCGTCGATCGGGCTCGCCTCCGAGATCGCGATGTTCCGGTCGAGGGCGGCGAGCATCTGCTCGACCAGGGTGGAGCCGCAGCGCGACATATGAAAGATGAAGCCGGTCGGCCGCAGCCCCGGCAAGACCCGTGACCGCTCGCCCGCCGCCGCGATCGGCGTCACAAGGCGAAACAGGCGGTTGAAAGGCCGCCTGAAGGCGCGACGGACGTCGCCCTCGAAGAACGGGTCGCGCAGCCGCTGATCGGCGAAGTATTGCCATTCGGCGCAAAGCTGTCGCCCGCGCCAGGATGCGCGGACCGGGAGCCAGCCGGCAGGCGGCGCGGTATCGCTCGGTTCGGCCGCGAAGAGGGGCTCGGCGCCCGGCAGATTGCTCTGCATGGCGGCCTGCACCGAACTCGCCGTGAGCTCCAGGCCGCCGCCGCGCGCGATCTCGACAACGAGGTCGACGAACCGATCCGTGTTCTCGCACGCCCAGAGCTTCTGCTGCAGCGAACCATCGGCGAGGACCCGGCTGCGAAACCGGTCGAGCGCCGAAGGCGATGAATACCCACTACGTCCGATGTCGTTCACTGCACAGGAACTCCGGGGAGTACGCCTGCGCCTGTCGCATCGGCGACAATACGATGCGGGGAGCAATGAATGCTCTGGTTGTGAAGAGCGCCTACCTGCGGGATAGTGATGCGGAAGAGTGGCGGTGACAACGCACAGTGGACAGGTTGGACAGGATGGAGCTTGAGCTTCTCACGCTGGACGCGGTCAGTGACAAGATCGGCGACGCCTTTGTCATAGAGGAGGCCGGCTCCCCGCCGATCGAGCTCACGCTGGCGGAAGCGACAGCCGTGCGCAACTTCGCCGGACTGCAGCGCCAGCCGTTTTCGCTCGTGTTCACCAGCCAAGGTGCACCCGTATTGCTGCAGCGCGCCTATGCGTTGCGCCACGCGACCCTCGGCCTGCATTCGATCTTCCTTGTCCCGGTTGGAAGGGATGGCGACACGGTGAGCTACCAGGCGCTTTTCAACTGACGGCAGCTCTCTCCGGTGCGCCGCTCCATTCCATGATCCAGTGGACGCCTTCGTCGGCGACCTCTCCGAAGCCGAGCCGCCGGTAGAGATTCTGAGCGCGGTTGTTCTTCTCCACGGTGACCGTCACGGTCCTGCCCGACGCGCGCGCCTCGGCCATCACCTCGCGCATCAGCTCCGCGCCGATCCCATGTCCGCGCCATTCAGGCAGAAGCGCCACGTCGACGACGAGCAGCGTGTCGCTCCGCCGGTCGATGTAGAGCCGCCCCATCGGGACGCCGTCCTGCTCGAGAACGGCGAAGTCGGTCGACGCGTAGTAGGTGAGATAGTGGTGGCGCTGAAATCCGAACTGGCTTTCGAGGAAGGCAAGCTTCTGCGTTTCGCTCCAGTCGATGATCGGCGCCAGCTCTTCCCAGCGTGTGGAGATATAGAGACGGCGCAGGAAGGGGACGTCTTCCTCGGTCTCAGGCCGCAGCGCAATTCCTCGCGCGGCCAGCGCCCGCGGCATCGCGAGGAGGCGCGCGCAGCCGGGCGGCGAAAGATTCATGCCGCGACGCTTTTCGCGCCGCCTGCCTCAGTTGCGCGACGGAAAAATGCCTTCCAGGGAAATGCAGAAGTTGAGTGCCAGGTAAGGCTGCATGTTGTCGTGCGGCTGGGAGTTGCCGCTCGGCGAGATGGCTCGCGGCGAGAAGGCGGAATTCGGCGTCACCGGAGGATTCTGGTAAAGAGCCTCACCCTTCGTGGACGAGAGGAAGCTCGCGCTCGTCGGGCTGGCCGATCGCTCTGCGGCAACCGTCGCGGCGGCGGTGGTGACCGAATGGCTGTGCTGTGGAATCTGCTGCGCGGTCAGCGTCACGTTCGGAGTGCCCTGGGCCTCGCCGATCTGCGTGTTGAAGCCGCCCTGGCCGCTTCCCCAATGCATCGGTATTTGGCCTTGCAGGTTCGGAAGCCCGAAGGTCGAGCGCCCGTCGCCCCCAAACGTTGTGCCGAGGATCGCGAACAGCGCGCTGTTCTGAGCAATGGCCACGAGCTGGCCGTTGCACAACGCCCAGTTACGCGGCGGAAAATTAAAGCCGAAGCAGCGGACTTCCCCGATATATGGCTCAGACATCCTCGGCTCCTCAATTGCGCGACGGGAAAATGCCCTGCAGGCAGATAATGAAGGAGATGCAGAGCGACGGCATCAGGTTGGTATGGGGCTGGCTTCCACCGGCGATGCCGCAGGCGCTTCCGGCCATGGTGTGGGCAACAAGCGCCGGACCGCCTTGTGTCTGCGCGGCGTAAAGGAAGTCGCCCGCGCCGGCCGCTGCGCCAGGTATGACGCTACCGCTGATCGTCGAGGTGGTCGCGGTCGTCACCGTCGCGTTAAGGGCATGATTGTGCGAGGGCATTGTCGTCGTGTCGATCGTCACAGTCGGGCTGCCACTGGTCTGACCCACCACGTAGTTGGACAGGCCGGAACCCTGGCCCTGATGCACCGGCAGGCGGGACCGCAGGTCCGGCAGACCGAAGGTGTTGACGCCGTCGCCGCCATAGGCCGTGCCGATCAGCGAGAACAGCGCCTGATTTTGCGCGATCGGGACAAGCTGCCCGTTGCACAGGGCAAAATTGCGCGGCGCGAAGTTGCCTCCGAACATCGAGATCTGTCCGACAAAAGCGTTACTCATAGCTGAGGTGCCTCCCAGGCTCTGGCCATGCCGATTGCCGTCAGTTCCGCGACGGATAAATTCCGAACAGGCAGATGCACCAGCTGATCGTCAGGTAGGGCTGCAGGTTGCTGTGCGGCTGGTTGCCGCCCGTCTGTCCGATCGAGGTGGGATTCAACGGCACCGGATTCGCATCCGGTCCATAGTAGAAGTCCGCCGGCCCGGTTGCGTTGAATCCGGTGGCCATCAGCTGGCCATCGGCGACGTTTGCCGAGTTTCCGTTGGCCGCCGTCCCGACGAACAAATGGTTGTGCATCGGCATATCGCTGATGTGCAGGGTGACCTGCTCTCCGCCGGCAAACTGCCCCAGAGAATAGTTGCTGCCCTGGAAGCTGCCGAAATGCATCGGCACGCGGCTTTGCAGGTCGGGCAGTGCGAACGTCGTCTGCCCGTTGCCACCGTACGTGGTACCCAGCAGTGAGAAGAGCGCCGCGTTTTGCTGGATGGCCACGGTCTGGCCGTTGCAAAGAGCCCAGTTTTTCGGTGCGAAGTTAAAACCGAACGGCTGAATCTGGCCGATGAACGGCTGAGTCATGCGCCCACCCCTCTCTTTCCCCACCGCTCACCATGCCGGAAGCCATCGCGGTTTACAACTAGGGATAAGGAAAATGGTGCTAGTTTTTCACTCTGCGGTCGTCAATGCGACCGTGGGAACACCGTTGCCGAAGGGTTGTGACGCTACCGCAACTTGTGCAAAAAACATATTCGCGGTATTCTCCAAAACCAGATTTCATGGAGAGGGTAATGGTTGACGAGGAGGGGAGGAGAGAAGTGGGGCAGCTCCATGAACGCGAGCGTACGCTGCGCGAAGGCCCGCCTCCGGCTTGTCGCAAACCCTGGCATTCACCCAAGCTTTTCTTGTCGACTACTTCACGCACGAATGGTGGGTCGAACGCAAATAGTGATGCAGTGATGTTCTATCAAAGCAGTTGAATGAATTGCCTTCTGTCAGCGTGATCTTGACCGGGGGAAATATTGCGAGCCCTGAGGGCCAATGAGCGGAATGCGAGTCGACAGCACATAGGCAAATGAACTCGTTCGCTGGCTTGGTTATCTTCGACGGCCTGTCGCCGAATATTCGAACAGAAGAGCGTGTTGGCAATGCGGTTACCGCGCTGCGAGCAGGGAAGGTAGTTGCTCGCCGCTTAGGAGGCGCGCTGTTCGTCCAACGGGTCCCGGCTGCGACGATGGGTGGACAAGCCGGGAGGGCATCGCTCGCGAAACACGATGACGGCACGCTTTTCGTTGCGGACGCACGGCTGGACAATCGCGCGGAACTCGGAGCCGTCCTCGGAATCTCCCCAATAGAACTGGCGCGCGTGCAGGATGCGACGCTCGTTCTGCGCGTGTATCAACGGCTCGGTGACGCCGGGCTAGCGCAATGCCTTGGCGCATTCTCATTTGCACTCTGGGACCTGGGAGCTCGCCGCCTCACTTTGGGTCGCGATTGCCTTGGCAACCGGGCCATGTTCTTCTTTCGCGGGCACGGGTTCGTCGCCTTCGCGACCACGATTGGCATTTTGCTTGCCCTTCCGGGCGTTCCCCGCGAGATCGACGAACTTACGCTGGCGAATTTTCTTGCCGTCAATCTCATCGAGACCAGACGAACTTTCTATCGGGGTATCGAACGTGTCCCGAGCCGAATGTTGGTGACGGTTGATGGCGATACGATCAAGCATCGATACTATTGGTCGCCCGATCTTGATGCCCCCACGCTGCATCGACGCGAGGCTGACTATGTCGAACGAGCGCGCGAGCTGTTTAACCAGGCGGTCGCAACTGCCACCTCTGACCTCAGCGACGTCGCCATTTCCGCGAGCGGCGGACTGGACTCGAGCGCGGTCGCGGCGACCGTAGCGCTTCTGGGGCGAGCTGAGACCGTCACCTGTTTCACCGTGGTGCCCCCCGCAGGGACGCGGATCGACGTTGGGCGTTCCAAGTATCTGGATGAGCGCGAGAAGATGGACGCGCTGGCGCGCATGCATCCATCGCTCCGTTTGAAGTTCTTTGCACCGGAGGGGACCCACCCGCACGAGGATGACATCACTCGGTTCTTCGCACGGAGCAACCTGCCGGTGCTGGGGCCAAGCGTGTTCGGACCGCACAGCTTTCTCTACGACGCGGTGTCGGCAGCGGGTTATCGAAGCCTGCTCGTGGGGAATCTTGGCAACTTCGGTTTGAGTTGGGCCGGGCGGTTTTCGCTCCTCGCCTTGCTCGGCGACGGGGACTGGCGAGGCTTCAAGCGTGACATCGATGCACTGTCGGGAAGATCGGGGCGCGGTCTTCTGCGTGTCCTGTCCAGCGAGGTGTTTTTGCCGGCCGCGCCAGCCTGGTTGTACCCGCTGATCGCCAGGCTGAGAGGCCGCGACCCGGATAGCGTCGAGCGGTTCAGCATGCTCAATGCGGAGTTCGCAGCCGAGTGCGATCTTGCGAGGCGCTGGAAGAGCGAGGGGTTCGACCCGTGGTTCGGCTTGCACGGCCGAGATCCGGCGGCATGGCGTGCCCGCTACATGTTCGACCACAATCAGCTGGCTCGCGACTTTAAGGGCATGAACAACGAACTGCGTGGCTACGAGATACGCGACCCGCACGCCGATCGCCGGTTGTTGGAATTTCTGCTCAAGGTCCCCGAGCGGCTGTTCCGGCAGAATGGTGTTCCACGGTCGTTCGCGCGGGCGGTTCTCGCGGACCGCCTTCCCCCCGAGATTCTCCACGAGCACCGGACGGGCGCCAATGTCCCCGAATGGTTCGGCCGGCTCAGTTCCCGGCGGCAGGACACTGCGGTGGAGATCGATCGGCTGGATGCGTCACCGCTTGCACGACGCCTCATGGACCTGCCGCGGCTCAGACGGCTTTTGGAAACATGGCCGACCGATCAGGACGAGGCGGAAAAATCCCGCGCAGAATACCGATTGGCTCTCAATCGCGCCGTTCATGTTGGCCAGTTCATCCGTTGGGTCGAGGGTTCCAACGGCTGACCGGCGCGGCGTCGGGCGCGAAAAAGCCTCAGACGAAGCAGCCGACCTCGGTAAAATTCCGCGCCACCGGATACCCGGTCACCTCGACGCCGGCCGTGTCGAGCCAGGCGTGCGCTTCGAGGCGCCGGTCCGCGCCGTCCCCCGGAATGGCGCCGAAATGCAGCACGCTCGCGATCCCCCGCCGCTTCAGCATGCGCCTGGCGGCGAGCGCCTGCGGCAGGCAGACGGCCTTGAACGGCACGTAGCGGGCGGCGCGCGTCACCGCCCAGCCAACCTCGCGCGCCACTTCCTGCTCGTCGGGGGAGGGGGTCGCGCCGAGCACATCCTTCACAGCCGCATCGCCCGGCGCGATGAAGGCGCCGCTGCGGCGCGCGATGACCCGGAACGGCATTGCGACGAGCGCCAGCCGCGCCAGCGCCAGCCAGACGACCGCCTCCAGCAGCAGCAGGCGGCGTGCCCGGCCGACCTGGGCGAACCTAACGAGCCGGCGGCGGATCCAGCTGTATCGCGCCATTCTTCGCCAGGTCCTCGAGAAATTCCATCACTTCGGCGCGGCAAATATCCGGCTGGACATCGAATTCCTCGGTCAGCCGCGCACAGATGTCGTCCGCCTCGCGTGGCTTCTCGATCAGTTCCCAGATGCGTGCGCCGACCGCGGAGAGCCCGAGATAGGCGCCGCGCTCGGCGCTCATCATCACCAGCTCCTCGCCGACCATCGCGCTCAGCCAATCGCCTTTACGTCGAACGAATGTCAAAGTCCGGCATCCTCAGTCAGCAACTGTCTTGCGACTCCAGTTTGCAGCGAACAGGCCCCGCCGCGCAATCGCCACTAGGAAGCAGTGGAAGATGCGTGAAGCCCGCAAGCCGGAGCCGGCTGTAAACCAATACCGCGCACAGTCGCGGCAATGCCTTGATTTGGCTTCCAATAAGCACCATTTGCTGGCTGCTTGGGCTATGCGGCGGCGCGAAGCGAGCGCTGCGGCGGGCGCAGGCTTTCCCTTCCGGGCAAAGTGACGTTGGGCGTGCGTCAGCGGGCATGGGCGCGCTTCGCTGGCCTGTATTGCAATTCGCGACGGCGGCGTGCGCGCGCGGCCGAGGAACACATGAGATGGATTCGCTAGCGAAATACCGGCCCCGGCAGGAGCAGGACCTGCCCGACGGTGTCGAGGCTTTCGATACGACGGAGACGGCTCGGTCCGACCTCGGCTCGCCGCGCCCGGCCGGGGGCGTGCTGGCCGAGACGGATGCGCTGGTTGGCAATCTGGGTTTCGACGCGGAAGGCGGCGCCGCGGGGGTGCTCCAGATCGCGGGCGGGACCAGCCGCCACGCGGATGTCGGCGTGTCGCGCGATCCGCTCGACGCCTACTTTCGCAATATGGGAAGCCGTGAACTGCTCTCCCGCGAGGCCGAGGTGGCGCTCGCCAAGCGTATTGACGCAGCGCAGCAGGGCCTGCTGGTCCGCTTGTGCGGCATCCCGATGGCGGTGGAGCGCATCGGCGGCTGGGCGCGGGATGTTGAAGAGGGCCGGGCCCGCCTGGGCCATTTGATCGACCTGCTCGCCGAGGGCGGTGAGGCCTTGCACGAGAGCGCGTTCTCTCTCCCCGACATCACGCCGGGCGAGACTGCGGAAGTGCAGGATACTGACTTCAAGGAGGAAGCCGTTCCGTTTCCCGCCGGCGATCACGGGCTGCCCGCCATCGTCAGGGAGCGGCTCGAAGCCCTTCGCGTGCTTGTCGACGAGATCGCCCGTCTGGCCCAGAAACGCATTGCCGCGCTATCTCGTGACAAGGACCTTTCGAAGCGCGACCGGGCGTCGCTCGCCCGTTGCCTGTCGCGCGCCGCTGTCGAAATCCCCGACTTGAACCTGCAGAGCGACCGCATCTCCGAGCTCGCCGGCGAACTGGAAGGCGCGGAGCGGCAGCTATTGCTGCTTGAGAGCAGGCCGCAGCGGCTCGCCACGAGCGAGGCGTTCCAGGCCATCGTGCAACGCGTCGGCATGCCGCTCGCCGAGTTCCGCCGCGCGATGGAGGAGGTGCACCGGGCCAAGCAGGAGCTGAAGCGCTACCGCGAGGAGATGGTGCGCGCGCACCTGCGGCTTGTCGTGATGATCGCGAAGAAATACCGCGCCCGCAGCTCGCTGGATTTTCTCGACCTGATCCAGGAGGGCAATCTCGGCCTCATGCGCGCGGTCGAAAAATACGACCACCGGCGCGGCGTGAAGGTCTCGACCTACGCCGTGTGGTGGATTCGCCAGGCGATCACCCGCGCGATGGCCGACCAGGGTCGGACCATCAGGGTCCCCGTGCACATGACGGAGACCGCTCGGCAAGTGCAGCGCGAGCGGCAGAAGCTCTACCGTCAGCACGGGCGCGAGCCGCGAGCCGACGAGATCGCCGCCCGCTCCGGAATATCGGTCAGCCAGGTCGAGCGTTCGCTCACGCTCGTGCGCGAACCTGCCTCGCTCGACGCTCCGGTCGGCGAGGATGGCGACGCGACGCTCGCCGACATGATCGAGGCGGTGGACGGGGTCGACCCGCATGCCGCCGCCGAGGCGACCGCGCTGCGCGACAGCATCGCCGAGGCGCTCGCCGACCTGACGCCGCGCGAGCAGCGCATCGTGCAGATGCGCTTCGGGATCGGCGGCGCGGGAGAACAGACTCTCGAGGAGATCGGAAAGGTGTTCGGCGTGACTCGCGAGCGCATCCGTCAGATTGAGGCAAAGGCGCTCGAGCGGCTTCGCGATTCCCCGAAATCGCACAAGCTCCTGACGTTCGTCGAAAGCTGATTCTTGGGATTGGCGCTGCAGCCCGCTCCACTTACGACCGCGGGGAGGCGTCCCCCAGAGGACTCGAACTCTGCCCGGCGCCTTTGCATAGCCTGGACCTGCCGCCTTCGCCTGCAGGCCACTCGCTCAAATACCGATAGATTGTCGAAAGGAACAGGCGGGCGATTGACGAAGTGGTACAGTGGCAAGGTGATTCTATCTGAAACCTTGGTTCAAGGCGGTGTCGTATGCCCCAGATTGACCTTGACGAGCCGGGAACGCTTCCGGTCGAGCTGGAGCCGACACGCAAGCGCTGGGTGACGCCGGTAGTGATCAAATCTTGCACCCGCTCTACGCAAGCGCATGTAACTAACTTCACAGACGGAAGCAGCGGCTTTCCCTATGGGTCCTAGAGGCAGGCTCGCAACGCGAGCCGCGTCTCGGACTACGAATCCGTATCAGGCGTTGCTGCGATCGAACCACGCAATGAAACGCGCCACGGCGATCGAATAGTTGGCGACGTACAATCGATGATGGTCCGGCCGGTGCGTCTCGTCCGCTCCGGCGAGCATCCCTTCCAGCTTGTCGAAATCGACGTAGCGCGACAGCCGGCCGCCGCGATCGAGCGCGCGTGTTTCGGCGAGCGCGGCGGGTGTGCTCGCCATCGTCATGCGGAACATGTCCGGTTCTTCGGAATCGTTGCCGGGGAGCCGTGCGATCACTGAAGGCGGCAGGTCATTCGCAAGCGCAGTTCGCGCAAGATGCCGTTCCAGCCCGTTCTTGAATTGCAGGGCTTCGGGAATTGCCAACCCGAATTCGACGACGCGCTTGTCATGAAACGGACGTGTGAAATCCATCCCGCACGATGCCGCAAGCGCTGACTGAATGGGCGGCTCTATCGCGGTCCTTTGGAGAAATGCCAACCATCGTTCGTGCCAGCGATTGTGCACGGGGCGGGTCGCGCGGAGCCGCTTCGGATCGACAATGCCGCGCTCGAAGAGGGAGCGGGCAAATTTTTCGGCGATCGGCCGCCGGCGCCACTCGGGCACAAATCCACCACCAAGGAAGGCGCCGGCCGCCAGGACCCGCAACGGGAGCAAGGCGGGGACGACATCGTGCCGTATTACGTTGAGCACGGGGCGGCCGGTCGCCCGTATTCGCATGCGAAACTCGCGTGCGAATGCGGCGAGCTTCCTCCGCCGAAGCAGACGGCCGAGCATCGCGCCGCCCCGCACATTGACCGTATAGTCCCCTCCGTGGCCGTCCATGACCAGCCTTGCGCCCGCGGCGGCCGCAATTCCGTAGAGGGCTCTGCGGACGTAGGGTGAGCCGATCGCGGAGTGGGTGATGTCGAACGATGACTCGATGTCCGTGAAGGCGCCTTCATCCCCGCGCACGTAGTAGCGGATATCGAGAAACGGCCAGGCCCGATAGACCTCGACCGCGGCGCGTGCGTCGCGGATAGCCGGTCGCCGCTCGCCTTCCTTCAGCACCGACGAGACGGCGATGATCTTGTGTCCCTGCTTGGCGACGATCGGTCCCGCCAGGGCGGCGATCGTGCCGCTGTCGAAGCCGCCGCTGAAACATAGCGCAGGCGGACGCGCCAGCCGGCGGACGCGGCAGGCAACGGCTTCCTCTATCACCCGGCGATAGGTGGCCAGGTGATACGGGTCGTCCCGCCCCAGATGCTCACGCGCCGCATGCGGCGCCCAGTAGGTGCGGAGGGCCAGTGACGAAGTGCCGGAGAACCGCAGGACCGAGGCATTGGGCAGAGATGAAATCGCCTCGAACATTGTCTGACCTGGCTCGCGGTCGACAGGAAGCAGCAGCCGCTGGCCGATGGCATCCTCGGATAGCGCGCGCGGTACGCCCTCGATGGCCCAAAGCGCCTTCACGTCGGTCGCGAACGCGAAAACACTGGCGCCATGGTGATAGTAAAGGCCGCGCTGCCCCATATGATCGCGCGCCAGCAGCAGGCTGTTCGCCTGCGCGTCCCAGATCGCGAAAGTGAAGTCGCCGAGCAGATGGTCGGCGCAGTTCTCGCCCCACTTCTGATACGCGCGCATGATCAGGCTGCTGTCTGGCATGTCGCGAAGCTCGGCCGCGGCAACTCCGAAGATGCCGGCGAGCTCTTCGCGGTTGTCGATGCGACAGTCTGCAACGAGCGTCAGTCCCGCCCTGCGGTCGTGCACGGGCTGCGCCTCAAACGAATCCTCGTTGTTCACGCGCCGCAGACAATGGCCGAGGCCGACCGCACCATCGACGACAAACTTGCGCTTGTCCGGTCCCCGGTTGGCGAGCACGTTTCCCATACGCTCAAGTTCGCGCGGCGAAACGCCGGTTCCGTCAAATCGCCAGACTCCAAAAATCGCGCTCATGCGTTCGGCACATACAATCTTTCCCGGGCTGCCGCGAACCATTCCCGGCGCCGATCCTCGAGCTCCCTTAGCCCCGTTACCTAACGCAGCGGCCGCGGGAGGCGAGCGGTTGATCACGACATTTCCCCACGCTCCGCGCCGGCATGGCGCGAATTGAGCGCGAATCATACGGCGCGCCCGGACTTGGGTCGAGAAGTCCGGCTGTGGAAGGAGGACGCCGACAGCTTCGCCGCCCGTCAGACCGGATGAGTAGCGGCTCGTAAAGCAAGGGGTCCGGAGCCCGTGCCGAAGGCCGTTCGGGTCACGGTCTGAGAGCACGCCGGGTGGATCGCTCGGCTTCGTCGATGATCGCTTTGACTCGCGCCGGGGGCGGGGTCGAGATCAGCTGCAGTGCAATCCCGCGGAGGAGGCCGACCAGAGACACGGCCATCGCCTCTGGGTCGGCATCTGCTCGCACCGAGCCGTCGCGGATCCCTTCGCGGACCTTGTCGGCGAGGAGCCGACGGAAGCTGGCGTCATGCTCCGCGTAGAGCGGCATCAGGACGGGATCGGCGGCAATCGCCTCGCCCCACATCTGCAGGAACGCGCCAGCGGACGGACGTCGGCTGGTGACGTTCTTGAGGTAGGCGCGAACCGTCTCCGCCAGCCAGTCCGCGGCGTTGTCCCCAGGATCCGGGAGGGTGAACGTCCGAGCATCGCGCATCACCGCGCGGAGCAGATTCTCACGGCTGCCGAAGTGATGAGAGACGATCCCCCGGCTGTAGCCGGCGGCCTCGCCGACCTCGGCCAGGGTGAGCGCGCGTGACCCGTGCCGGGCGATCATCGCCGTCGCGGCAGCCAGCACCTTGCGTTCGGTCTCTTCGCGCCGCTGTTGCTGCGTGCGGCGAGCGGGAGGCTGATCGGGCATCGGGACTGCTCGGACGTCGGGTCGATCAAGCATAGGGTCTGCGCGTTCGTCCCGTCTACGGCGGGTGCAAGAAGCGCGCGAGTTGCCCCGGGCGAAACGGTCTACTATGATACTTGTGTGTCAACCAACAAGTATATGAGGTCGCTTCGTGTCGCGCACTCCACTCGTCCTCGTCCATGGCAACCCCGAGTCCGCGGCCATCTGGGGGCCGCTCATCGGGGAGCTCGACCGGGCCGACGCGGTCGTCCTGTCCCCGCCCGGGTTCGGTGTCCCTGCGCCCCGCGGCTTCGACTCGTCGGCCACGACCTATCGAGACTGGCTGGCGTCTCAGCTCGAGCTGTTCCGCGCTCCGGTGGACCTGGTCGGTCACGACTGGGGCGGAATTCACGTCGCGGCGCTGGCCATGAGCCGTCCGGATCTCATTCGCAGTTGGGCCTCCGATGCCCTCGGCGTGTTCGCACCCGGCTACACCTGGCATCCGCGGGCACAGGTGTGGCAGCAGGAGGGCCCAGGGGAGGCCTCGGTGCAGGAGTTGTTTGGAGGCGATCTGGAGCAGCGGCTCGCGGTGACGTCGTCCCTCGGTATGACCGGGCGCATGGCGGAGCGGGTCGCAGCAGGCATGGACCCCGAGATGGGTCGCGCCGTCCTCAAACTGTTGCGGTCGGCACGACAGCCGGCGATGGCCGAAGCGGGACGGCTCCTGCCGACAGCCGCACAACGTCCGGGGCTCGCTCTCGTCGCCGTTGACGACTTCGGGCGAGCCAGCGGGACGTTGGAGCAGCACGAGTGGGCAGCGCGCCAATCGGGCGCAAGGGTGGCGCATCTGGAGGGCGTGGGCCACTGGTGGCCGGAGGAGACGCCGGCGCCGGTTGCTGAGGCTCTGACGAACTTCTGGGCAGAGCTGCAGGAGCCGGAGGTTGTGTCCCATCGGTTGGCGTAGGAGCTGTGGGCAAGGAGCGGCAGCGCGGCGACCGCCACGAGGAGCCGAAAGCAGATTTGGGCGGGTTCAACCCGAGAACGCCGGCTCCAGAGACTGCAGGGTAGGTATACAATCGCCCACAAGCCCTTGAACGCCGCGATCTCCTTAGAGAATCTCTGCGCGACAACAATCACGAGCGAAGATGGTGGTGGACGCAGTCCGGAGCGAACCCGTCTCCGCGTTGAAGTCGCTTCAGATCAGGGAAAGAACAGGGAAATCCCCATAAAACGCGGGAGCGGAGGGGCGATTCACGCGCGAATACCAACGACGGCTCAGAGCGTTAGGAGGGATTTTCCCTGCTCGAATTAACAGGGAATTTTCCCAAGCCGATCAGGGAATCCTGCCGCGCGGATCTGGCAAAGGCTTGCGATCCTATTTTCTGCCGACTTTGAAGAGGAGGGACCTTAACGTCGGCGCTCGGTCCCAGCCCGAGTAAAGCGCTTGTAGGTGTCTTCCAGTTCTTCGTCCGGCTGTGCTTTCAAGAGGACAATGGCGTGACCATCGCGCTGCCGTAGCACCTGCGCCGACAGGGTTGTGCCGTCTGATCGTTGAAGCCAATCAGCTGCGTCGACCTCTTCGATTGCGGAGAGCACGCTGGTGTCGGGGTACTTGGGCAAATAGGGAGTGGGCTGACCCTTCACGACGGAGAGCCGGGGGAAATCCGGGCTCGGCTCTGCGTATCGGAGTTGCCCGTTGGTGATGAACGCAACGGCCAGGAGTTCGTCGTGGAGCGCGACATAGCGGCGGGCTGCGGCTTCGCGGCTGATGTCCAGGTCAGTCGCCATCGATAGAATGTGTGTGAGATCTGCTTCTCTTTCGACGTAACGGCGAACGCGGGCAGCCGGCGCGAGCATCTCGATTGCAAATTCATTGGCTTCAGACTCTTGGCGGCGATGGCGGTCACGGTCGCTAAGGCGCTGCCCGCTTTCCATCATGTCCTGGCGGCTGCACTGAAACCCAGTTTGAGACGTGGGCTCGTGCCAAGGGTTCAAGAAATGCAGCAGCTCGTGGCCAATGCTGTATCGTCGCCGCTGAGGACTCGAGTTGAGGTTGAGGAGGATCGAGCCGTAACCACGCTCGGGCAGTGTGATGAGCGCAGCCTCGAAGTTATCGAGATATTCCTCGCGGATTTCCCGGATATCGAGTGCCAAGGCGATCTCATTGATCGGAACAGGCCCTGATCGCTCACCAAGCTGTTCGTGGATGGCTTCCGCCAGGCGCTTGGAGTTGGCCCCGACATCCTGAATCTCCATGCGATCCAGAACGAGCGCCGTCACGGATTTTCCTGGTGCCTCAATAGGGTCTGCAGCATGTCGTCCATGATCGCGCGCTCTCGGTCTCCGAGCTTTCCGGCCTGCCGGAACATGCGCTGGAGTTTTTGATCAGCATCCGGCGAACCGATGTCCTCACCGACCAGGTAAGCGACAGTGACCTTGAAGTGGTCCGCCAATCTGGTGACGAGGTCCATGGCGGGATTGTCAGTCCGCGCTTTTTCGAGCTCCCAGATGTGCGCCTTCGAGACGCCGACTGCATCGGCCACCGTCTGGAGCGATTCCCCACTCTTCCGGCGCAACTGCGCCAGCCGCCTTCCTAATCTCATTTATGTCTCCCTCGGAACGTCGAGCGCGTTCTCTTGATCTGACGGAATCATAGCACGGCCATTGCACCGCGCGAGCGTTTTCTGTATCTTACGGTATCGTTGAGCGATTCCCATCGGCAGGAGGCCGAGGCCATGACAAGAACGACCATCGAGATGCTTCCGACGACCACGCCTCGCCCGTGGCCTAAGAACGCCCGCACGCATTCGCGGAAGCAGGTTCGGCAGATTGCCGAGAGCATCCGGCGATTCGGTTTCACGAACCCCGTGCTTGTCGACTCCGACAACATGATCCTCGCCGGCCACGGCAGGGTCGCAGCGGCAAAGCTTCTCGAAATGCCCGAGGTCCCATGTGTTCGGATCGAGACGATGTCGGCCGAAGAGAAGCGGGCCTATGTCATCGCAGACAATAAACTCGCCTTGAACGCCGGCTGGGACGAGGAGCTGCTGGCGCGGGAACTGCAAGCGCTGCTCGCGATCGACGTCGACTTCCATGTCGGATTAACCGGCTTCTCCATCCCCGAGATCGACAGCCTGGTCGAGGGCCTCAATCCTGAGGAACCGGGAGATCCTGCTGACGATATCCTTCCCGAGGATACCGGTCCTTGCGTCTGCCGGCCCGGCGACATCTGGCAGCTCGGTCGGCACCGGCTTATCTGCGGCAACGCTCTCGAACGAG
>JBBQVL010000043.1:0-37435 GCA_038211615.1 Hyphomicrobiales bacterium | reverse complement strand
GTCCGCGACCAGAACGCGGTTCGCTTGGCGATCATGGATCGGCTGCGCGTCGTAGCGGTCTTCGCGCGTGACCCGCGTCAGGAGGTGGCCGAGGCCGACCGCGCCATCGACGAAGACCTTGCGCCCGTCCGCCCCGCGATGCGCGAGCGCATTCGCCAGGCGTTCCAGGTCGCGCCGCAGGCTTCGCTCCGCCCCGCCATGCGCCTGGCCGGCGCCGTCAAACCGCAATATTCCGCAGATGCTGCTCACGTATTCGCTCTCGCGACCGGTCGGATATTGTCGCGTTATACTCGGTGTGTTAGCTTCGATCTGGTTCCGCAGTTTCTGTGCCATCGCAGGGTCGTCATGGTTCCGCCCGTTCCCCCTGACCACTCTTCATGGTCCATGTCCTCTTCGGAGTTATTCTCCGACTCCCCTTCCCGCGACGACGCTCGCAAGCGTCAATGGTCTACGCCGACTGTAATTGCGCCATCGGATGGACTGGCCTCGCTTGAAAAAATGTTTTTCTCCCCAAACGAGTCTACCCTCTATAATTTTGCCGGCCCTGCCTCCTGAGCCCGCTGGCTCCCTGCTACGCAATGTTTTCTGACGGGCGTCATTCGCTCCGGTAGGCCAGCTCGGTCGATGCGCTCGCGTCGCCATGCGCAATGCCGCGCAGCCGGCAGATATGGCGATAGGCTTCCGCAGATAGCGACGCGACCCCGAACTCCGGCACCATGCGCTGCGGAAAGCAGCGGCTGGAAGATCCGGCGTGGATCGAATGGACGCAATCGGAGGCCGCAAAGCCGCGTGTACTGATCCTGAACTTGTTGCCGGCCGCGATCATGAAGTCGCGGTCCTCGAACACGCTGCTGTCATTGAAAGGAGCCTCGCTCCAAACGCTTCTGCGATACACATACGACCATCCGTAACACAGATGGATCGACGGAATATTCAGACTGTCGAGCTCGACGGCTTCAACCCCCTGCCGATCAAATCGAAACGCCGGGCCGCGCTTCAGCAGGGTCCAGCAGTAGCCGACGAGTCCGGCATCCAGATGCGCTGCGAAGAAGCCGCTCAACGAAGCGACATCCAGCGCGCCGGCTGCAAAGGCCTTCAGCCTCGTGCCGATGTAATCGGGGCCATAATAATCATCGTCGTCGAAATGCACGACGATTTCGCCGCAGGCGGCATCGACGAGCCTGTTGCGTTTCTCGCCGATGCTGAGCCGTTCCGGCGCGTGGATATAGCGCAGTTTTTCCCATCGTTCGCCGGCGAGAAAAGCCGATGGCGTCTCGCTGTCGTCCAGCACAAGCCATTCAATGTCCTGACAGGTCTGTGCCGTCACGCAGGCAGCGATGGCGGGCAGGAAGGCTTCGCGCTGAAAGGTCGGCGTAATGATGCTGACCAGCGGGCGGGATGGCAGGATCATACGGCTGCCGCCTTCATGACCAATGGGCAGGTTTGCGGCCGATCTCGCCGCAAGCCGCGCCGGACGCCTCGGCAGGATCGAAGGCAGCGCGGCGAGCGGATTTAAGTGCCTCCCCGCAGACGTTGCGCAAGAGTTCGACGGCGCTGTCTTCCATGTACGCAGACAGGGCGCGCGCCCTCGCCGCCTGACCGATCCGGGCCGCCAACCGCGGGTCCCGGAACAGGCGGATGCATGCCGCCGCGAAAGCCTCGGCATCGTCGGCGAAAAGAATCTCCGCGCCCGGCTCGAAGATCAGGCCTTCCGCCCCCAACGTAGTCGATACGACGGGCCGGCAATTGATCGCGGCTTCAATGACCTTGATGCGCGTGCCGCTGCCGCGCCGGATCGGACATACGGCGATCATTGCGTCCGCATAGATCGGCCCGAGGTTCTCGACAAAGCCCAGCGTCTCGATTCCAAGCGGCGCAGAGGCAATTCCCAGTTCATCCGTCTTGTCGCCGACGACCAGAACACGAGCCTCCGGAACAGCCGCTCGAACGCGCGGCCAGATCTCGCGTGCAAACCAGACAAATGCTTCGCGGTTCGGCCCATAGCGTGCGGTGCCGACGAAGACGGCCACCGGCCGTGACGCCGCGGCAAGCTCCCCAAACGCCGTGGCCGTGTTCGGGATGGCAAATACCCGGTCGGTGCGGCACATGGCGCGAACTTTCTGGCGCTCCAGCTCGGAGCACACGAGCACGGCGGTCGCCATCGCGGTGACACGACGTTCCGCTTGCCGGGCCATCCATACCCGGAGAAGCACTCTCCACCTTGCCATCGAGTGTCGCTTCGACCCGACAGAACGTTCAAGCTGGACGCTTTCGACATCGTCGAAGGCGACGACGATCGGCGGAAGCCGCGACTTTATCCGCAGCAGCGGCACGGCGGCGCTCAGTCCGTGGGCAAAGATGAGGTCGGGCTGCAAGGCGCCCAGGATGCGCTCCAGGCTCCCGACTTGCTCCCATCGACAGGTATGCATGGTCGGTCGGCCATTGATGAAACCGACAATGCCGCGCAGTGACCAAAACAGGTCTGTCACGCGGTCGAACCAGCGCTTCGAACCGCTTGCCGCCACGAAGTCGAGCGTGCCCCGCAAGGGCCAGAGCTGATGCGCGTTCCTGCTGATCGCGAACTTCGCCGCCAGCGGCACCGGCGCGTGATCTGGTGAAAAGAGTGCGACGTGGACCGGCCCCAGGGCATCGAGCGCGAGCAGATGCCGGCGCAACCGCTGGAATATGCCGAAGACCGATTTTGCGTGATTCAACGGCAGGAATGGAGTCAGCACGAGAATCCGCGGGCCGTCAGAATCCCCAAGCGTGCGCTGGCGCACATCGGCGAACGAGACTGGGCGGGCTCGTCGGGGGAACTTCGCGGAGAAAGGCCATCTCATCCGCGCGGTCTGCTCTTGCGGTTCGTTGCAGAAGGCCGGTCGGAAGACATCAAGCACTGTTGCCTGCCCCCAGGCAAACGGTGCGGCTTCGACGGTAAACCGGCGCCCGCCCCGAGATGTCCCGTTTCGCATTCAGAAACAAGGTGTTGCAATCGCGAGACAGGGTAGAGGCACGCTTAGCGTTATCATGTTCCAGCCTATCTAGAAGGGTTCCCCATGACGCGTCTCCTGACCTCGGCGGCATTTGTCGCTTTTCTTTCCACCGCCGCGATCGCGGCCGATCTTCCGGTTCCGGCTGAGATGCCGATGGCTGCGCCGGTCGCTGCGTTCAACTGGACCGGCATCACCGTCGGTATTCAGGGCGGATATGCTTGGGGGGATTCGGGCTCTGATTTCAGCAACGGCGCGCCATCGCTCAGCCTCGACCCTGAGGGATTTTTCGGGGGCGGCCACATCGGAGCTGCCTACCAGTGGAATTGGCTGGTGCTCGGCATCGAGGGCGACATCGAGGGAACTGATATCAACGGCTCCGACAGTTCCGCGGCAGGCGCGACATCGGAGGGCAGTATCGATGTCAACTTTCAGGCGTCCGCGCGAGGTCGGATTGGCGTGGCCTGGAACAGGGCGCAGTTGTACGCGACCGGGGGCGCGGCTTTTGCCGACGTGGACGTGACCGGCGGGCCTCTGGGCGGACCCGACGGGAACTATACCGACGAGAACTGGGGCTGGACCGTGGGCGGCGGCGTTGACTACGCCGTCACCAATCACCTCATCGTCGGTGTTGAGTATCGTTACACCGACTTCGGTGATTTCTCCGGCAATCTGGCCCCTCCATTTCCTGGCGTGACGGAGCCGGCGGACTTGCAGACGCAGTCCATTCGGGGCCGGGTGGGCTGGAAATTCCCGTAGGACGACTTTTCCCGCCGCGCCAGCGGCGGGGCTCGTTGTGCGACCCCGGGCGATGACGGTGGTCGGCTGACGCTACCTCATGCAGCCGGCGCTGTGTCGCCGGCATACTTTCGAGACCCTTGCATGCCGTAGAGGAGGAGGTGCTGCTCCACCTTCCAGCGCTCCTCCTCCTCGAAGCGGATGCGGTTTTTCCGCTGCGCTGCATCGTTTGAACGACACGGCAGCGATGTCGCTTCCTCCATCGCCGCGGCGAGGGATGTCGCACTTCCGGCGATAAAGGTCAGGTCCACGCCAGGCTCGGCCTTCTCGCGCATGCCGCCGATGTCGGAGCAGATTATGCGGCAACCGGCGAGCATTGCTTCCTGCATGACGAGCGGTGAATTTTCCCACCAGATCGAGGGGACCACGATCCAGTCGCACTCCGCCATGAGGCGCGGCGCGTCTTCATTGTGGTACGAACCGTGCGCTTGAACGCCGCTGCCGAGCCGCAGGAGGAGCCTGCGAACCCGCCGGTCGAATTTCCCTCCGGTCCAATGCTTGTTAGCGCCGAACAGGCGGAGCTCGGTCTTCTGACGAAGGGCTTCGGGTAAGGAGCCATACGCTTCAAGGAGGACATCGACGCCCTTGAACGGGGTCCAGTTTCCGAAGAAGCCGAAGACGACCTCCCGTCGATCGCCGCTATGCTTGGGCCGCAGCGGGCGGGCGGTCGCGAATGAAGCGTTCACGGAATTCTCGACGACGCTGATCCGCTCCGCCTCGAGTCCCCATTCCACGAAGCGGGCTGCAAGGAAGCGGCTCGGCGCGATGAAGCGGTCCACCCGGGAAAGCGCGTGCCTGATGACCTCGGCGCGGATGAAGAATTTGCCCGATGCGATTTCAGGAAAGCAGCGGTTGCAGTCCACCGGCGAGGCACGTTCGCAGAGCTGTCCCGCACGCGTCAGCATCTGGCCCAGATTGTTGCAGATGAGCATGAACTCGTGGAGCGTCAGCACCACACGGACGTCGAGCCGCGCCAGGATTTCGAATGTCTCGACGCCCCACGAGAGAAAGTGGTGGGCGTGCACGACATCCGGTTTCAGATAGCGCACGAGCGTCGAGAGAATTTTCGAGAGCTCGTCGACATTGCGCGATTCGAACGTGAAGGGATCGATCCCGGGCAGGCTCGCAACGAGTTCGTTCGGTCGCGCCCTGAATGACCCGAATCGTCCGGCATGGCCAATCTCCGCCGCGCCCACCGGAGCAACCAGCGCCGCGAACGCGACTGCGGGATGCGCCTGCAGGTTCTGGAAGAGAGAATAGGCGGCGCGCTCCGCCCCGCCGGAGATGATCTCCGGATGAAACTGACTCAGGAGCACGACGCGCACTGGAAACTCGCCTAGGGAACCGGAGCGAGGGCTTCGAGGGGAACAGGCGGGGAGGAGCGCCTGCGTTTCCGCACGCGCGGACGTCGGTCGAGCCAATCCCCCCAGCGGCGATTGAACTCCATGCAGTTGAGATAAGTGAGCATCTCGCGGGCCTCCGCGCCGAGGCAGGAGACGGACTGACTCTCCAGATGATAAAGTCCGGTCGCCGCCATGACCTTGATTTCCGCGCCTGTCTCGAAGGCTCGCAGGCAGAGATCCGCGTCCTCGAAGTCGGCCCGTTCGAAGGCTGGGTCGAAACCGCCGAGCCGCCGATAGAGGGCGGCTGAGATCCCGAGCAGCGCGCCGGTCACAGCCTGAAACGCCGGCGAATTCCTTTCGTCGTAGAGCGCCATCGGCAAACCCTTCATCGGATGTTCCGCCAGGTAGAGGTTGTGCAGCGATGGCGACCGCTCGAACGCAACGCCGACATGCTGGACAGTCTCGTCCTCGAAGCGGAGTGGGAATCCGGCGACGATCTCGCGCAGCCGCTCGGAGCCTTGGCGAATCTCCTTCCCCGCCCGGATCAGGGGATCGGCGCTTCGCACCAGCACATCGGAGTTCATGAAGAAGAGAACACGCCCCGCCGCGGCGGCAGCCCCTGCATTGTTCGCGATCCCGTAGCCGTAGTTGGCATTCAGACGGACGAGCGTCGTGCGAAGCCGCACGAAGGACTTCCTCGTTTCGAAGTCGCTCTCGATCCTGCGCCAGAGGCGGGGATCATCGACGACGACGATGAGTTCGAATTGTTCGTCGAGAATCCGCTGCAGGTGGTGAATGCAGGTGAGAAAGAAGGCGTCGCCATAGAAGGGAATGACGATGGAATATTCCGGCGGTCCGAGTTCGCCCCCGGGCGGCGTGTAATCGATCCGCTTCGGGCTGAGCGGCGGGCGTCTTCGCGTGATCAGTGGGCGATAGAGTCGCTCGGCGGCGAGCGGCGGCGTGGCGAACACCGTTCCGAACGGGGCCGACGCGGTCCTCGCGGCGAGAGCCTCGTCCTCACCCGCGGGCTTTGCGAAGGGGCCATGGAAGATCGACGTGTCCGACCGCGGATCGCTCTCGACGATGAAGTAGCCACCGTTCCCGATCGTCTCAGGCAGCACGAAGAGAAATCCGTGACGGTCCGTGGGACCGAACCGGCTTGGACCTGAAGGGCGGATGTCCGGTTTCGAGCGGATCACGATCGCATCGTGCGGCACGAAATCCTGCAGGTCTTCTCCCACCATGTGGATGCGCCTGTGCCCGATGTTCTCGACCCAGCCGGCCGCAACCATCGCGGTTCCCGAGCGCGCGGAGGCCTCGATCACATGCGGTCCGAGCGCTTCGGCCGGCCGACACGCTATTCGCGAAGCGACGATCTCGCCGAGATCAGGCTGAACCGCGAGAAGCAAGCAATCGTGCAGTGCGGAGAGAAACGGCGATCCGGCGAGAGCAGCAACGCTCGCCGCGACGAGCGACACGTCATCGTCGACGCAGACCTTGCCATCCAGGCGGACGGTGACATGTCTGGTCCGCCGACCGGGATATTCATTCGGCGCCGCCGGAGCGACCGCCGCGAACGCCAGGCTGCGGAGAAGCTTCCGAGATCCGGCTGTCGCCAGGGCGGCCGGCTGGCCGTCGATCCAGACATTCAGGTCGCGCTCCCCGCGAGGAGCCCGGCCCGTCAGGAAGTGACGACCGAAGAGCGGCCAGATCTCCAAGCGCCAATCGTGCCGGGCAGGTTTCAGCGACACCGACTCGCCGCCCCCTCACCTTCCGCCGCTGGGAACCGCTTGCGCCGGCTCACGACAGCGTCCGCGAGGCGGGCCGAACCTGCCGCACGCGAGGCTCCCGATCGTCGCTCTCCGCGATGAGGGTCATGTTACGCGCCGGGACCAGGACCCCACGCCTCCGTCCGTTTCGCTCGATGGCAACGGCAGTGACGAAGCCCGCCCGCTCGGCCAGCGTAAAGAGATCTTCCGCAGTTTCCGCGGCGTGCTCGATTGTGAGGTGGCTGGAAGCGCCGGCGACATAGACCTTGAACCTCGGCATCAATGCCTCGCCTCGAAGATCCGCAGGAAAGGCTCGAATCTTGTGCGGTTTCTCAGAAATTGGGCGCATGGCGGGGTTGTTTGTGCCGAAAACTCTGCAGAAAGAGGTTGCACTGTAGCTCTCCTCATGGTTGTCTAACAACTCTTATGCAACCTATCATAAGGGGGCCGGGATGGCGACGGTAGGCGGAACAAGCGGATCGGATTTTCTCCACGGCACCTCCGGATCCGATACGATCCATGCCTTTGGCGGGGACGACACTGTATCGGGGGGCACCGGGCGCGACGACATCGATGGCGGCCGCGGCGACGATCTCATCTTCGGCGGGGCGGGTAACGATTCGCTTCACGGGAGCTACGGGGACGACGACGTCCGGGGCGGCGACGGCAGCGACACCGTGTTCGGCGACCAGGGCGACGACCAGCTTTCTGGCGGAAACGGCAATGACAGCCTCTTCGGCGGAACGGGCGACGACAACCTTTCGGGCGACGCAGGCAACGACCGTCTCGATGGCGGGTCGGGTGACGATTACCTCTTTGGCGGCTCCGGCAACGATACGCTTCTCGGCGGACACGGCGACGACACGCTTGTGGCGAGCGGCGGACAGGATCTGCTCCTCGGCGGCAGCGGTGATGATACTTTCGTCATCCAGCACAACGCCGGTCGCGACATCATTGGCGACTTTGATGTCCATGACGATGTGCTCGACGTGCGCGGAAACGGCGCGCACGACGTGGGCGACCTGCACTTCCATGTCGTCAATGGCAGCACAATCGTGACGCTGCCGAACGGCACGTCGTTCCTGCTGCAGGGAATCGACCTCAATCACCTGCCGAACGGAGTCGACCTGGAGGATCTCTTCATCTTCTGATCCTTCCGCCTCCGAGGCAGCGATATGGCGGCTGTTCGCCGTCCGACAGCGTATTCGAACGGGAACCCGGACATTCGTGCTCGAATGTCCGGGGTTCCTGTTGTTGCGGCCAAGTCTTCTTGCCTTTGTCCGGTCGACGACCCGAACGAAGGGCCCCGGCGTCGGCAAACCAATCCCGACGCTTCCTCGTGCAGGGCTATCAACAATATTGGTGCGATTTTTTATATACTGTGTAGACGGCCATACGAGCACTTAAGAACAATAAACGCATCTCTCTTTTGCTCGCTTAGCAATATTTCCCCCGCAGTCTGCTGATGTCTCTCATCAGCAAAGACCCCGACGTCTCGGAGGCGCTTCGGAGTTGCCGCAGCCATTTTGCTTCCGCGGCGATCTTCAATATCGGATCGAACATTCTCGTTCTCGCCTACCCGCTCTTCATGCTGAGCGTCTACCAGCGCGTGATGGAGAGCGGCAGCCTCGCGACCCTGCTTGCGCTGTTCACTGGCTTCGCCATCGCCGTCGCATTCAGGGCGCTGTTCGAATGGATCCGACCGGCGCTCATGTCCCGCGCCGGATTGCGCCTCGACAGGCGGCTCAGCGAGCGACTGGTCGAGGCCCTCTTCCGCAGGCGGGCCGCGGGGCGTGAGGACACCGGCGCGCAGACGCTTCGCGACCTTGATGCGTTCAGGCAATTCGCGACAGGCCGGGGCGGCGTGGCCGCGATGGATGCACCGTGGGCCGGCCTGTTCATTGCCCTGATGTTCATTCTCGACCCGCTGGTTGGCGTGGTCGCGCTCGTTGCGCTGCTCGTCCTGATGGCCCTGGAAGCCATGAAGGTCGGCGCGACACAAGGGAAGGTCGGTCAATCGAACCGCTCCTCCGTCTCTTCCTATGTGGCGCTCGATCTTGCCCTTCCGAGCGCCGAGGCAGTGATCGGGATGGGCATGCTCCCCGGCATGCTGAGAAGCTGGCGCGTGCTGCACGAGGATGCCACCGCGGCGCAGGATGCCGTCCGCAACCGTGCGGCGGCGCTGGACTCCCTCGAGGCGGGGGCCAACCTCCTGTTCCAGGGCGCCATCATCTCCACGGCCGCCATTCAGTTTCTGCGTGGAGAGGCTCCCGGAGGGCTCGTCTTCGTCTCCTCGATGCTCTTCCAGTTCGCGATGCGGCCGGCGCAGCGCATGATCACGATCTGGACCGACTACATCCCCGTCCGTCAGGGCCTCGCCCGCATCGAAGAGGTCTTTCGCTCCGTCCCACCGCGGCGCGAGAAGATCCCCCTGCCCCGCCCGCGTGGAGTGCTGACGGTGAAGGCCGTCACCTACGTTCCGTCCGGCTCGAACAAGCCGGTTCTTCGCAATCTCAACTTCGGCATCGACGCCGGTATGTCGCTCGGCGTCGTGGGCCTGATGGGCGCGGGCAAGACTACGCTGGCGCGCCTGCTCGTCGGGTGCATGCGCCCGTCGGCGGGAACCGTGCGCCTCGATGGCAGCGACGTCTGGGACTGGGTCCAGTCCGGCTCCATGCGGCACATAGGCTACCTGCCGCAGGCGATCGGATTGCTCCCCGGCACGGTCGCGGAGAACATCGGCCGCCTCGGCGACTTCGACGAGGTCGCGATCGTCGCCGCTGCGAAGCTGGCGGGCGTGCACGACCTGATTCTACGCCTGCCGCGCGGCTACGACACGCTGATCGGCCCCGGCGGCTACCCGATCTCCGGCGGGCAGAAGCAACTCGTGGGGCTCGCCCGGGCCGTGGTCGGCAATCCGAGCCTCGTCGTGCTGGACGAGCCGAACTCCAACCTCGACGGGCCGGGCGAGGACGCGCTTCGCACTTGCGTGCGCGCACTCGAAAAGGCCGGCACTACACTGGTGATGATTTCGCACCGCAGCGACCTCGTCCAGCAGATGAAGCGCGTCGTGCTGCTGCGGGAGGGCGAGGTCGTCGGCTTCGGGGAAACCGAAGCCGTCTACCGCAAGCTCGGGCGGCCCGTCATCGTCAAGGCGAAGGCCTCGCATGGCGCCTGACACGAAAGCCCTTGCCCTCCGCCACGCCACGCCGCGCGCTCCATTGCCCGACGATGGGCCTGGCAGGCTGCTTTTCCTCGGTGGCGTCGTGGCGCTCGGGCTGCTGATCGCGCTCTTCATCTGGGCCTCCACCATGCAGATCGCGAGCGCCGCGCTCGCCTCCGGCCAGGTGACGGTCGAAGGCAACCGCAAGGCCGTGCAGCACCGTGACGGCGGCCCGGTCGAAGCGGTGTTCGTCCGAGAGGGGCAGCGGGTGGTGAAGGGCGAACCGCTGGTCAAGCTCAACCTCTCCGACAGCCAGGCCGAGGAAGCCGTCCTTCGCACGCAATTGCTGCAGACGCTGGCCCGCGTAGCGCGCCTGAGGGCGGAGACGAACGGCGGGGAGCCTGACTTTCCGTCCGAGCTTTCGGAGCCTGACGGGCGCGTAATCGCCATGCAGGAGGACGAACTCTTTCGCGCACGGCGGGAGGCGCACTTCGGACAGGTCGGACTCATCGCCGGACAGATCGAGGGCGCGCAGCAGCAGATATCCGCCCTCAACGGACGCCTGAGCGCGATCGATACGCAGCTTCAGACAGTACGCGAGGAAGCCGATTCGATCGCCTCGCTTGTCGAGGAAGGCCTCATCACCAAGTCGCGAAAGCTCGCGCTCGATCGTGCGGCGGCGGAATTCGTCGGCAACCAGCAGATGATCGCCGCCGCCATCTCCGACCAGAAAAGCGCCATCGAACAGGGCCTGCTCAAGAAGCAGCAGCTGCAGAAGGACCGCGAGGAATCGATCGCCAAGGATCTCGCTGAAGCCGAGGCGCAGCTTGCCGACGTGCGTCCGCGGCTGGTCGCGGTGCGCGACAGGCTCGCGCGCGGCGTGCTCGTAGCGCCGGAAGACGGCTTCGTTCTCAACCTTTCGGCATTCGGTCCGGGCGCCGTCCTTGTTCCCGGCCAGACGGTGCTGGAGATCGTTCCGGCCAATGAGGCGCTGGTGCTGAGCGTCGAGATCAAGCCCAGCGACATCGATCAGGTGCAACCCGGTCAGCCGGTGACGGTGCAGCTCCTGGCCTATCGCCAGCGCTATCAGCTGAAACTCACCGGCATCCTCAGCCGCATCTCTCCCGACGAGATCGTGGACCAGGTTCGCCAGGTGAAATTCTACAAGGGCGTCGTCACCGTCGATCCGAACGAACTGACACGCTCGGGCGCCGAGCTGGTGCCGGGCATGCCGGTGCAGGTGATGATCGCAACGGGGGCAAGGACGATCATGGCGTACGTCATGGATCCCCTGCTCCAGGCCTACACCTACGCATTGAGGGACGACTAGATTTCTTCAGCAGGAGGGGGACATGGCGTTAGGACGTTTTGGGCAACCGGGAAGCAACCTCTCGACCGCGGGCAGCACCGGGTCGCGGGTCATAGAGCTGGTGGGGGACAGTCCGGAGATCGTAGCGCTGGCTCTGCTGCGGCAGCTTGCGCAGATCGAACAGCAGGAACTCGATCCGGCGCATGTCAATTTCGACCGTGCCTGGCTCCTGAACGCCTACGCCGAGTGCCTGACGGCGGTGCGGGGCGAGCGGCAATTGCCGGCCGCCGAGGCGGCATCGCCTGCCGCCGGGCGCGAGGCCGCGGCTCGTGGGCGACTGAAGGCGCGCAAGACCCAGTAGAGTTCCCGCCTTACCCGCGAGACAAGGGTCGACATGCCCACCGTCGTCCTGAAGGGCGCGCGAAAGCCGCACGGCGTGCGGATATTGCGCGGCGCGCGGGCGCGCGGCCCGAAGGTCCTCTTCGTCCACAACAACTTCCCGGCGCAGTTCGGCTTCCTCGCAGAGATGATGCGGCGCGAGGAGCTCTGCTGCGCCTCCATTTCCTCGGATGAAGCGTCCGGGATCACCGGGGTCATCTCCGCTCCGTGGAAGATGCAGAGGGGAACCACCAATGGCATCCTGCAGGACGCGGTTCGCGCCGAGGCCGACATGCTGCGGGGACGGGCCGCGGCCGAGAGCGCGCTTCTCCTGAAGAAGAGCGGCTTTACGCCGGACGTGATCATCGGCCATCCCGGGTGGGGCGAGACCCTGTTCCTGAAGGAGATCTATCCGCGGGCGAAGCAGGTCCTCTACGGCGAGTACTACTATCGCACCACGAACAGCGATTTCGGCTTCGACAAGGAATTCGGCACCGTCGGAATCGAGGACAGGCTGAAGGTCATCGCCAAGAACGCCACGCTGGCCGTGGCCTACAACGAAGCTGATCGCATCGTCTGCCCAACCCGCTATCAGCAGAGCCTCATGCCGCGTCCGCTGCAAGCAATGTCGGCGTGCATCCATGAGGGCGTCGATACGGCCCGCACGAGGAGGCGCCCCAACCAGACGCTGAGGCTCCCCGACGGGCGGGGCCTGGATGCCTCCGCGCCGGTCATCACCTTCGTCAACCGCTGCTTCGAGCCGCTGCGCGGCTACCACATCTTCCTGCGTGCCCTGCCGCGCCTGCTGGCGAAGGTCCCGAATGCACAGATCGTGCTGATCGGCGAGGGAAGCGGGCGCGGCTACGGCGCGCCCTGCCCGCATGGCATGACCTGGAAAGAATACTTCCTGAACGAGGTCAAAGGCCGGCTTGACCGGTCGCGCGTCCATTTCCTCGGCCGCGTGAGCTACAACCAGTTCATCGCGGCGCTGTCGATCTCGGCCGCGCACGTCTACCTCACCTACCCCTTCGTGCTCTCCTGGTCGCTGCTCGAGGCAATGGCGACCGAATGCTGCGTGGTGGCATCGAACACAGCGCCGGTGCGCGAAGTCGTCGAGCACGACAGGAACGGCATCCTGGTCGATTTCTTCGATCACGACGGACTGTCGGATGCGCTGATCGAGGCTTGCACCGTCCCGGACAAATTCGGCCGGCATCGCAAGGCGGCGCGGGAGACGATCCTGCAGCGCTTCGACCGTGGCGCACACACGGCTCCGGCCTGGCGCGCGTTGCTGTCGGAAGTGCTCGGCCACGACATGTTGCCGGCGCCCACTCTGGCAAGGGCAGCGGCCGATCAGACCGTCGCACCCAGTCTGGCCCGAGTGTGATTGCGAGAGGTGTTGTGTGCGTATCAGGGTGGCGTCGGCATATATCGCATGGGCCTTGTCCGGGCCCGCGCTCGCGTGCGCTTGCTCCGGAGCTTCGGCGGAATCGATCGTCGAGGCCCTGGCCGCGACATACTCCGACAATCCGACGATCAACTCCGCGCGAGCGAACACCCGCGCGGTCGACGAGAACGTCGCCATTGCGAAGGGCGGCCGCCGGCCGCAGGTCTCGGCCTTCGGCGACGGCTCGGGTTCGACCATCGCCAACGCCTTCTCGACGTTCGAGAGCGTGACCTACCAGTCGCAGCTCGGACTGGCGGTGACGCAACCGCTGTTCCGCGGCTTCCAGATCACGAACGCGATCCGGGAAGCCGAGGTAAATGTGAAGGCGCGTCGCGAGTTTCTCCGCAACACCGTGCAGAACGTCCTCTTCGACGCGGCGCAGGCCTACATGAACGTCGTGCTCGCAGCCGAGATCAGCGAGCTCCGCCATCGCAACGTCGCCTTCCTCGGGCTGCAGGTGGAAGGTTTCCGCAAGCGGTTCGCCGTGAGCGACGTGACGCGCACCGACGTGGCGCAGGGCGACTCGCGGCTCGCGACCGCGCGCGCCAACGCCGCCCGCGCCGAGGCGACGGTGAAGCGCCTCAGCGCCGATTATCGCAGGATCGTCGGCCACGATCCCGAGCAGCTGGGCGGCGCATTCCCCTTCCGGCCGCTCATCCCGAAGGTGCTCGACGAGGCGCTCGCAACGGGTCTCGACACGCACCCGTTCATCCTCGGCTCGGCGTACGAGGTCGACGCGCAGGCCTACAACGTGAAGCAGATCGAGGGCGGCCTCCTCCCGAGCGTCAGCATCGTCGGAACGATGCAGCACAACGAGAGCTACAACACGCTGGCGGAATTCCGGAACTGGTCCAACGCCGTCGCGGTCGAGGGACGGGTCACCATTCCGTTGTTCCAGGGTGGGGTCGTGGCCGGGCGCGTGCGACAGGCGAAGGAGATCGAGGGCCAGCTCGAGATCGACCTCGACGCCGCGCGGGACCAGGTCCGCGACGCGGTCGTGTCGGCCTGGGCGGATGTGCAGTCGACCGCGACGGCGATCGCCGCCGCGCGGGACGCCGTGCAGGCGGCGGAGCTTGCGCTCTCGGGCGTGCAGAAGGAGCTGAAGGTTGGGCAGCGGACCACGCTCGACGTGCTCGACGCGCAGCAGGAGCTGCTGAACGTGCGCGAGGCGCTCGTCGCCACGGAGCGCGACCGGATCGTGGCGCAGTTCTCGCTGCTCTCGGCCATGGGGATCCTCGACCCGGAGCATCTGCGGCTGCCGGCGCCCATCTACGATCCCGCCCACCACTACGACGCCGTCCACAACAAATGGTTCGGCACGACCACCCCCGATGGACGGTGAAGGCGGCCTGCGGCATGTTGCCGGCTGGACATCGGAGGCCGGCTGAAGCGTCGGTCTCCCCAGCGCACCCCGCAACGGAAAGCCTGGAAGGACACCTTCATGCCGAAGCGCATCGTATTCACCGGCGGCAGCGGCAAGGCCGGCAAGCACTCCGTCAAATACCTGGTCGACAACGGCTATGAGGTGCTGAACCTCGATACCAAGCCGCTCGACAATCCGAAGGTCCGCACCCTCATCACCGACATCACGGATGCGGGCCAGGTCTACAAGGCCCTGTCGAGCACCACGACGCTGCAGGAATTCGACGAGGACCTGAAACCGCACCCGATCGACGCGGTGGTGCACTTCGCCGCGATCCCGCGCATCATGATCGTGCCCGACAACGAGCTCTTCCGCATCAACGTGATGGGGACCTACAACGTCATCGAGGCGGCGGTGACGCTCGGCATCAAGAAGATCATCATCGCCTCGAGCGAGACGACCTACGGCGTCATCTTCGCGGAATATCCGCGCGAGCCGCACTCGCTGCCGCTCGAGGAAGACTATGACAGCGATCCGATGGACTCGTACGCTCTCTCGAAGGTTGTCAACGAGAAGACGGCGCGCGCCTTTGCGCTCAGGGGCGACTTCGACATCTACGCGCTCCGCATCGGCAACGTCATCGAGCCGCACGAATACAAGGACGCGGTGCCGAAGTGGAAGGCGGACCCGGCGGCGCGCCGCAAGCTCACCTGGAGCTACATCGACGCGCGCGACCTTGGCCAGATCGTGAAGCTCTGCATCGAGAAGGACGGGCTGGGCTTCGAAGTCTTCAACGCCGGCAACAACGATTCCTCTTCCGACCTGCCGACGAAGGAATTGCTGAAGCGCTTCTGGCCGAACGTGCCGCTGACCCGCGAAATGGGCGAATACGAGTCGCTCTACTCGAACCGGAAGATCCGCGAGGTGCTGGGCTTCAAGGAGGAGCACCCCTGGCGGAAGAATATTCTGGAGGGGTAGGCTCCGCCCTCAAAGATAGCGCGTCTCCGCGGGTGGGTGCTGCCAGTCGTCGTGCGCTCCGTCCTGGAAGACTACCGGCGCTTCGGAAAGCTCCGCGTCGCTCACATCGTCGAGGCAGGCGAGGTTCACGCCATAGAACGTCCCGCCGAGCGCTTCGAGATGGCCGCGGCCGAACGGCTTGATGCCGCAGCGGCGGCAGAAGCAATGCGCGATGAAGCCGGTGACGGTGTATTCGGTGAGCGTATCCTCGCCGGCCGTGATGCGGAGCTCGTCGGCCCTCGCAATGGCCTTCCACAGGCGGCTCTTGCGGCAGAACGAGCAGTTGCACTTGCTGGTCTCGCCGGCGAGATCGAGGTCCGCCTCGAACCGCACCGCGCCGCAATGACAACTGCCGTGATAGGTCTTCTTCATTCGTCTTACTCCGACGTGCCTGCCAGAACAGTTTTGCCGCGACCAGATTTTCTATCGCGGTCGCGGGCGATTGCATTCCTGCGTTCGAGCGTCGGGACCTTCGCTCGAAACAGGATCAGCTCTTCAGCGGGATCAGTATTTCGATGAGGCCGCTCGAGGTCTTGGGGTCGAAGCCCGCGCCGTAGCGCTCGACGACCTGCGGCCCGGGGGCGATTGCCCAGCCGGAATTCGGCAGCCACTCGCTGCCGATCGCGCCGACGATCTCGGGGATCGTGGAAACGTGGCCGCGATGCTCGAAGACCGCATAGGTCGTGGCCGTGACGCGGACCTCCGAGAAGCCGTCGGGCTGCTCCGCGCCACCCGCCACTTCTACGCCCGCGATATAGTCGATCTTGCCGCCGCGCATGCTCGACACTCCGTAGGCCAAATTACCCACCTGCCCCGGCAGCTTGCCGATGTGCGGCGCGAAGCGCTTCCAGAGTTCCGGAATGCCGTCCCGCGTCTCCGGGGTAAACGTACCGCCGAGGCCCGCGACGACGAGCGGCCCGCGCTCCTCGAACCGCGCCGGTCGAATGATGTCCGTGGATCGCTGCGCTTTCATGAGTCTTCTCCCTTGCAGTCCTTGGGTTTCAGCCGAAGAGCTTCTCAAGCTTGCCGAGCGTGCCGCTCCAGCCCTCCTCGTGCCGGTCGCGGGCCGGCTCGTCGAAGAACTGCCCGTGGGTGAGCGTCAGGAGCGTGCCGTCGCCGTCCGCCTTGAGCGTGATCGTCACGAGCGATTCCCGCTCCGGCATGGATCGCCACCCCCATGTGAAGACGAGCTTCTCGTCCGGCACGATCTCGCGGTAGACGCCACTGACGTTGTGCTCCTGCCCGTCGCCCATGCGCATCGTCATTTCGTAACGGCCGCCGACGCGGAGATCTGTCTTGGCGATCAGCTCCACCGTTCCTACGGGGCCGAGCCAGCGCGCCATCAGCTTCGGGTCCGTCCATGCGGCGAAAACTTTCGCCGGCGGCGCCTTGATGCGGCGCTTCAGCGTGAGGCTCGGTTTCACCGGGGCCTGCATGTTCATCACCCATCCTCCTCCACAAGGGCGGCCAGCCGGTCGAGGCTCTCTGACCAGAAGCGCTCGTAGCGGCCGAGCCATTCCGTCGCTTCCTCCATCGGCCCTGCGCTCAGCCGGCAGGCGACCGTGCGGCCGGTCTTCGCACGCGTGATCAGCCCGGCGTCCGAAAGCACATCGAGGTGCTTCATGATGGCCGGAAGCGAAACCGGAAACGGCCGCGCCAGCTCGCTGACGGAAACGCTCTCCGCAAGGCTCAGCCGCGCGAGCAGCGCGCGGCGGGTCGGATCGGAGAGCGCCGAAAAGGTGCGATCGAGATTGTCGGCCTGAGACTTAACCATGTAGTTAACTATCGGCACCCCGGCGCGGAGTCAACCCATCCCCATGAAGCTGCATTCTTGGGATTGCGCGAGACGCTCACCCCCACCCAACACGTACGTGAGGTGACCGCTTCAACCGCGCAACCTATGCTCCCGGCATGAACCGGCTGCGCGCGCTTCAGGCCCCCGCCACCCTCGTGGGGCGGCTGCTCCTTGCCCTCATTTTCGTCGATGAAGGCTGGCTGAAGCTTTCCAACTATGCCGGCACACAGGCTTACATGGAGGCGAACGGGGTTCCCGGCGCGCTCCTGCCGCTCGTCATCATCACGGAACTCTGCACCGGACTTCTGGTCGCCGTCGGGCTCTTTACCCGGTGCGCCGCAGTTGCGCTGATGGGCTTCTGCCTCGTCACCGCGCTGCTCTTCCACATGACGCCCGAGCAGTCGGTGCATTTCTACAAGAACCTGGCGATGGCCGGCGGCTTCCTGACCCTCGCCGCGCATGGTGGCGGAGCGTGGTCTCTCGATGCCTGGCGGGCGGGGCGACGCTTTCCGGGGGATCGTTGACGGCGTTCCAGCGTTCTGGACCAGCAAAGGCGCGCGGCCTATACCAATTTTGCGGACCTTGAGGGGGCTATCATGATCTATCGCGGAATGCGCGGCGCGTTCGTCTTCGCCGCGCTTCTCGTCGGCGGCTGCCAGACCTACCAGGCGGCGATGCCGGTCCAGGCGGCGGCAACACCCATGGACGGCGGCTGGGCGTCTACCGACGGCGTCTTCATCGCCAGCTTCGAGCACGGCAACTTCACCTCGCGCTTCACCTCAACCAACGAGATCCTGGCGCAGGGGACGTACAGCGTTGCCGGCACCACGGTGTCGATGCAATGGGAGTCGGTCGCGACCCACCAGCAGCGCGCCGCCGCCTGCACCCTGATGTCGGCGGACGTGGTCGCCTGCAACCAGCAGGGCGGCGGCAAGTTCGAATTGCGCCGTGCGGGAGGCAACATGCCAATGGCCGCGACACCCATGGCCGCACCGGCCGCAGCCGGGCCTCCTCCGGCCGCACCGAACTAAACGCCCACAACAGGAAGATTTCCGCGATGGCGAAACGAGTGGTCGGCTTCATCGGCCTTGGGCTGATGGGGCGGGGTATGGCCGGCAACATCCTGCGCAAGGGGAACGATCTTCTCGTCATGGCGCATCGCAATCGCGCGCCGATCGACGCGCTGGTTGCCGAGGGCGCGCGCGAGGTGAAAAGCGCCCGCTTGATGGCCGCGGCGGCGGATGTGATCGTCATCTGCGTGACCGGCAGCCCGGAGGTGGAGGGCGTCGTGCGGGGCGCGGATGGCATCCTTGCCGGGGCGAAGCCCGGCCTGCTGGTCATCGATTCCTCGACGGCCGATCCGGTCTCCACCGCCGCCCTCGTCGGCGAGATGAAGGCGGCCGGCGTCAGCCTCGTCGACGCGCCGCTCTCCCGCACGCCGAAGGAGGCCGAGGCGGGTACGCTCGACGTGATGGTCGGCGCATCGGACGAGGACTTCGCCAAGGCCAGGCCGGTGATCGAGTGCTTCGCCGGAAAGATCGTGCATGTCGGCCCTTCGGGCGCAGGGCACACGATGAAGCTCATCAACAATTTCGTGTCGATCAGCTACGCCGCGATCTATTCGGAGGCACTGGCGCTCGGCGCCCGCACCGGGATCTCGCCGAAGCAGTTCCACGCGGTGATCGGCGGCGGACGCATGAGCTGCGGCTTCTACGATACGTTCATGAAATACGTGGTGGAGCGCGACCGCGACGCGCACAAATTCACCATCCAGAACGCCCACAAGGACCTGCGCTATCTGATGAACCTCGCCAACAAGGCGGGCTCGGCGAATGTCGTGGCGCCGGTGGTGAAAGGCTATCTCGCGAGCGCCGAGGCGATGGGCAAGGGCGGCGACTATCTGCCGATGCTGTCGGACCACATCGCCGCGCTGAACGGCGTGAAGCTCGGCTGAACGGAACCGCCCCGTACGATCACCGAGCCATCGCTTCGGGCCTCGATCACCATCCCGCTTCCCGGCGGAGACGCGGCGCTTAGCGCGAGGAAAAATATCCCCAGCGCCACGAACCCCGTCAGGAGGCGGACGGCGAGGCCCTTGAATTCGCGGATGCCGCGCTCGACCGTATCGGCAAAGTCCGCCGGCGAGCGGTCGCATTTGCCCTTCGGAACGCCGCCTCGCGCGCATGCGCTTAAAGCGCGGGCGCACAGCGAGAGCGCCGCGGGCATCAACGTTTCCATCCGATCCTCCGGCCGTTGGCGGTAGGCTTCGAAGGCTGGTCGTTGGGATCGTCCGCAAATCGACGGACTTGCTCGCGGAAAAATTCGCCATCGCGTTTGTCGATTCCGCCGCCGCCGAGCGACTATCCGTGTCGGCCGCCGTCGCGGCCGCAGGAGGAGCACCTCGATGCGTTATCTTTGCCTCGTCTATGTCGACGACCACGCGTTCGACGGTATGTCGGAACGCGACAACAGGCGGCTGACGAACGAATCGATCGATTATGATGAGGAGCTAAAAAAGGCTGGCCAGTTGCATCTCGCAGCCGCCCTTCAGCCGGTCGCCACCGCCGTCACTCTACGCGTTCGTAACGGCAAGCTCTCGACCACCGACGGTCCCTTCGCCGAGACCAAGGAGCATCTTGGCGGGTTCCTACTGATCGAAGCGCGGGACCTGAACGAGGCGATCCAGCTTGCCTCCAAGGTTCCGATGGCGCGGCTGGCGAGCCTCGAGGTGCGGCCGATCATGGAGCTTGAGAAGACAGATCCCGACGCGTGACGGAAATGGACGAGCGACGCAACCTGGAACAGGTCGAGGCGGTGTATCGCACGGATTCGCGCCGCGTGCTCGCCACGCTGATCCGGCTCCTCGGCGACTTTGAGCTGGCCGAGGAGGCGCTGCACGAAGCCTTCGCGGCGGCGGCGGCGCAATGGCCGCGCGACGGCGTTCCGAAAAATCCCCGCGCCTGGCTTGTCTCGACCGGCCGCTTCAAGGCGATCGACCGATTGCGCCGTCGGTCTCGTCGCGACGCGTCCATGGCCGAGCTTGCCCGGCAGCTCGAAGCGCAGTCGGAGCCCATGACCGAGCCATCGGACGACGGCATCGCGGACGATCGCCTCCAGCTGATCTTCATCTGCTGCCACCCCGCCCTGCCGCCCGATGCGCAGATGGCGCTGACGCTCCGGGAGGTCTGCGGCCTTACGACCGAGGAGATCGCGCGCGCCTTCCTCGTCCCGGCGCCAACGGTGGCGCAGCGGATCGTACGCGCCAAGGCAAAGATCCGCGAAGCGCGCATCCCCTATCGCGTGCCGGACCTGGCTGAGCTGCCCGATCGGCTCGAGGGCGTGCTGCATGTCGTCTACCTGATGTTCAACGAGGGCTACCTCGCCTCTTCCGGAGCGTCGCTTACGCGGCACGATCTCACCGGCGAGGCGATCCGGCTCGGGCGCCTGCTGGTCGAGTTGCTGGCCGACCCGGAGGCGGTCGGGCTGCTGGCGCTGATGCTCCTGAACGATTCGCGCCGCGCCGCTCGCGCTTCGCCGCAGGGCGAAATGGTGCTGCTCGCGGACCAGGACCGCTCGCTGTGGGACTGCGAAAAGATCGCGCAGGGGGCGGCGCTCGTAGAGAAGGCGCTCGCGTCGCGGAGCTTCGGCCACTACACGCTGCAGGCCGCCATCGCGGCCGTGCATGCCCTGGCCCCCAAGGCGGACTCGACCGACTGGGCCCAAATCGCCGGACTCTATGACCTGCTCATGCAGGCGGCCCCCTCGCCCGTCGTCGAACTGAACCGGGCGGTCGCGGTTGCGATGCGCGACGGCGCCGAAGCCGGCCTCGCGATTATCGACGCGATCCTCGCGCGCGGCGATCTCCAGGACTACCACCTCGCCCACTCCGCACGGGCGGACCTCTTGAGGCGTCTCGGCAGAACGGCCGAGGCGCGCACGGCCTACAGCCGCGCGCTCAACCTGGCGCAGCAGGAGCCGGAGCGGCGTTTTCTGACGCGCAGGTTGGACCGGCTCTATTCGCGATAGATAAGTGTCGCCAGCGTCACGCTGCAGAAGCCAAGCACCGTGACCAGCGCGTTGACCGCGTGAGAATATTCCCAGCTACGCCGAAGAAGCTGCCAGTCGTCCGTCGGATGCGTCCAGCTCGCGGTCGCCTCGTTGGCGGGAAAGGTCCAGGTGAAGAAGATAGCAAGATTGAGAAGCAGCGCCGCCACCCCCAGCACGGCAAAGACCATCGCGGTGCGATCGCTCCGCAGCAGTACCGCGAGCGCAACGGTCGTCAGGAGAGCGGCGAAGATCGCAAATCCGAAGAGCGCCCAGCCGGCGTAGATCTGCTGCACTGCAAAATAAACATCGCGATCGAGGTTTATCTTTCCCGGCAGCTCGAAGAAGTGGGCCCCAGCCGGCACCAGCACCAGGGCCATCAGGAGAATGGCAAGGAATTCAACGACCCGGGTGCCCATTGGGTCCCCCCGTTGGCGAATCCGCAGCTGATCCGTCTCAAGAATAGGTGCGGTGATGCGGACAACAAGCAACCGCTGAGTTGCAGCGGCCCGGTTTCCGTGCCGTTCTGGCACGCAAAGTTAAGGATGCGCGCCAGGCCCGCGCAAATTCAGCGCAGGTCCGGCGCAAGCCTTGTGGATGCCCGGCGCAGCGACACCAGATTTCGTGAGAACAGGCCCGGAATATCACAGGCTCGCCGATTCGTCGCCGCTTCGTTCGCGCCCTGATCTGAATCTTAACCGCCGACGGGCGGACGGGCCCGGCAAGTCCCGGAAGACCGGGACTTCCGAGCCGCGAGCGGCGTGGTCACAGGCCTGCCTGCTGCCGCGCCAGTTCCTCGATATCGCCTGACTGGATGCGGAGATCCTGAAGCTCGTGCGGGCGGTAGGACTGAAGTTCGCGGAGGGTCCTCAGGTAGACCTCGCGCTTCCGCCGCCATGTGCTGAAAGCCGCACGGACGGAAGCGAGCCGGGAGCCAAGGAGCGATGGCGCGGATACGGGATGATGATGGGTGCTGACATAGGCCATGATGCTGTTCCAGTTCTGGGGGCGCTGGGATCGAGGAAAGCTGCTCAGTAGCCGGCAGCGCGGCGGGCGAACTCTTCGGCGCCATACGGCGCCCCAAGATCGAGAAGGGCGTGCTCGCTGTAACCTTCGAGATCGGAAAGGGTACGCTGATAAATCCAGCGCTTGCGGAGAGATTCTCCGATCGCCTTTGCTATCGACAGCGGCAGCGCGCCAATATTAAGGCGGGGCGTTGCTGATGAGGGGAGCGCAAGCTCGGACGCGGCATAGGCCATAGTCTTCTCCTGACAAGAGTGTTTCGGCGACCCCCCGTCAGTGGACTGGCGTTTTCCCGCTTCTTGACTGTGAGAATAAGCACGAAGCGATCGTGCGCAACGCCTCATACCGCAGTGCAGCATTGCTTGCCGGACATGGCCGGTTAACAGGAGGTTTCGCTGCGCGGGCGTCCACGGGGGTTTGCAAGCGATATCAGGGTGTTGCCGGCCGGGCACACGCCTGTCGAAATACTTCCGTGACACCGCGATGACGGGGACTCTTCGAATCAGGTGAGGTAAAAGCGCTTTAACGCGTGGCCATTGGTCGCGCGGGGATTGACCAGAATTGACTTGTCCGATCGGAGGGGCGGCCCAGAGCCGCCCCTTCTTTTCTGCGCGCCCCGCTTCTTGTGCACGGAAGCCAGCACAAGCAATTTTCCCTTGCATTCCCAAGACGAAGCCCATACATCGCGGCTTGCCCAAATTCGCACGTGCCTGTGGTCGCCGGGGTTCAAGAGTGGCGGCTTAAAGCAACGACGGTGGAGGGCTTTTTTGGTCTCTGTCGGTCCTCCAAAGACCGGCGACACTGAAGAGGCACACACTCTCTTTGCCGGACGTGCGGATCGGGACGTTCCCAATCCAAGCGATGGCTCACTGGTTCGGATTGTTCTCCGTTCCCGAGGAGCCGTTCGGCGCGAACCACCCGGCCTTTGCCGGTTGGGGGATCCAGGGGTTTCCGTTTCCCGTTTCCATCGCGGGCCGGAGATCGGCGCAGGACTCCCGGGCTGCAACGCTTGGAACAGGGATCTTTTGCCCGATGATGACCGACCGCATCCGCTCGTTCCTGGACGAGCGACGACCCGAGGGCCCGTGCCTGGTGGTTGACCTTGAAGTCGTCCGCCGCAACTACGAGGCCTTCGCGCAGGTGCTGCCCGACAGCCGCATCTTCTATGCGGTGAAGGCAAACCCTGCGCCGGAGGTGCTGAACCTCCTCGCCTCGCTCGGCTCCTCCTTCGACGCCGCCTCGGTCAACGAGATCGAAATGGTGCTGGCGACCGGCGCCGCGGCGAACCGCATCTCCTTCGGCAACACGATCAAGAAGGAACGCGACATCGCCCGCGCGCATCAGCTCGGCGTGACGCTCTTCGCGGTCGATTGCGTCGAGGAGGTCGAGAAGATCTCTCGCGCCGCTCCCGGCGCGCGCGTCTTCTGCCGCATCCTCACCGATGGCATCGGCGCCGAGTGGCCGCTCAGCCGGAAATTCGGCTGCGTCGCCGGCGAGGCGGTCGACGTGCTGGCGCGGGCCGATGCGCTTGGCCTTGTCGCGCATGGCGTGTCGTTCCACGTCGGCTCACAGCAGACGGACCTGAAGGCCTGGAACCGCGCGCTTGCCGACGCGGCGAAGGTCTTCCACGCCGCCTCGGAGCGTGGAATGCAGCTCGCCATGCTCAATCTCGGCGGCGGGTTCCCGACCCGCTACCTGAAGGCCGTCCCCTCCTCCGAGGATTACGGCCGCGCGATCTTCCGCGGGCTGCGGAAGCATTTCGGCAACCGCATTCCGGAGACGATCATCGAGCCCGGCCGCGGCATGGTCGGCGATGCCGGCGTGCTGAAGGCCGAGGTCGTGCTCATCTCGAAGAAGTCGCGCGAGGACAAGGTGCGCTGGGTCTATCTCGATGTCGGCAAGTTCGGTGGCCTCGCGGAGACGATGGACGAGGCGATCCGCTACCCGATCCGCACGCCGCACGACGCCTTGGGCGATGAAGGCACGGAAACCGGACCCTGCGTGGTCGCCGGGCCGACCTGCGATTCCGCCGACGTGCTCTACGAGAAGACGCCCTACGAGCTGCCGCTGTCGCTCACCATCGGCGACGAGGTGCTCATCGAGGGAACCGGCGCCTACACCACCACCTACTCGGCGGTGGCGTTCAACGGCTTCGCCCCGTTGCAGGCGTTCGTCATCTAGGACGTCCACTCAGATGGGTCGGCGACGTCTTCTGCCGTCTCGCCGACCCACCGAAACCTGCCCTCCTCCGGCGGCGACTGGCCCTCCGATTGCCCGGACCCGGAAACTCGGCTATGAAAGGTCAGTAATGCTGACATAAGTGTCAGCGATCGATCTTTGCGAGCCGACGATGCGCCTTGAGCCGGTTATCGCCTTCACCGTCTACTCCATCGTGACCACGATCACGCCGGGGCCGAACAATGTCATGCTGACGGCGACCGGGGCGAACGTGGGCATGCGGCGTGGCCTGCCGCACGTTCTTGGAATCGCATTCGGCTTCGGCGTCATGCAGCTCCTCTTCATCGGGGGCGTGGGGGCTGCGTTGAATGATATCCCCAGCGCGCTCCTCGCACTCAAGATCATAGGCATCGCGGTCCTCTTTTGGCTCTCGTGGAAGATCGCGATGGCCGGACGAAGCAGTGCGACGGCGGGCGAGCGTCCGATCGGGTTCCTGGGCGCCACGGCCTTTCAGCTCATCAATCCGAAGGCCTGGCTGATCTGCGCCGGCGCGGTGAGCTTCCTGCAGGCCGGCACGCCGGCCGTCGAGCAGGCGGCCCTGTTCGCGGCGATCTTCGTCGTCACCGGGATCCCCTGCATGCTCGTCTGGCTCGGTTTCGGTGCGGCGATGCAATACCTCTTGCGGACGGATCGCGCGCTCCGCCTCTTCAACATCGCGATGGGGCTGCTTCTGGTCGCGACCCTGCCGTTGCTCCTCTAGCGCTCACTTGCCCAGAGCGGCGAAGCTCGGTCCCGCCTTAGGCAGACTGGCCGCCAGCAGCTTCGGATCCTGCAGGAGGTAGAACTGCCTGACCGGGGTGGCGTCGGTGATGGTGACCTTGAACGTCGCCTCGGCGTCCGGATCGACATGGCCGTTCGAGAACTCGATGCGATCGTAGGGCTCGAAATTGCGTTCGTTGTTGATGAAGGAGTCGGAGCTCACGTCACCGGCCTCGGCCGAGAACTGCTTGAAGGAGAGGCCGTCGCTGTAGACGCTTGGCTGCTTCAGGATCTCCTGCAGCTCCATCTCAAATCCGGCCCAGACGCGGTTGGAGCGGTTCGCGACCCGCTTGACGAGCGTAAGCTGCGACTGGATCGGGCGACCGCTCACCAGATTGAGGTTGCGGATGACGAGCGTGACCGGCGCGACCTCGAACAACTCCTCGGAGATAACGACAGGATCGGCCGCGCTGCCCGTGCCGGTCGCGGAGAGGAGCCGGAAGCCGCCGAGCTCATCGCTGAAGGCGTATCCACCCGCGAAGAATTCCGCCGCCGCCGCGCAGCCGGGGGGAATGAATAGCGCCGCCAGCGTCGCGAGAGCGGTCGCAACACAGCGTTCGCCCCATGCAACCCGGCCGTCGAGCATTCCTCACCTGCAGTCGAGCAAGGTGCCCGACGGCGAACGGCGAAACAAGCTGCGGAATACGAAAGGGCGCCGGCGATTCCTCATCGCCGGCGCCCTGAGCAGCAGAAGCTGCGAATGATCTATTTCTTGACGGCGTCGCGTACTGCGTCCTTCGCGCCGCCAACGGCGTTCTGCACCTTGCCGGCGACCTGATCGGCCTTGCCTTCCGACTTCAGCTTCGCGTCGCCAGTGACCTTGCCGGCCGCTTCCTTGATCTTGCCCTTGATGTTCGTCGCAGCGCCTTCGACCCGATCCCTGTCCATATCGTCCTCCACCGCTCCGCATGGAGCCAAGTCGCGAAATAACGCGGCTCGAAGCGCTCCGTTCCGCGTGGGAAGGCTGAGAGGCTTCTCAGGTCTTGCGGGGTGTCGGGGGATACAGGGTTCCGTCGCGATGCAGGTAGGCATCTCCCTCGGCGCGTAGATCGATATCGGGGTAGTGGGCGGCGTCCGCTTCGTGGCGGCTCCCGACTTCGAGGATGAGAGCGTCCACCGCCGAGCGGTTCTGGAAATGGTGCCCGTCCGGAGCACCGGCCTTGAAGCCGGCGCAATCGCCAGCCCGAAACACCTCCTCGCCGGCGTCGGTCACGAGGACGACTTCGCCTTCGACGACGTAGACGAATTCGTCCTCCAGCGTGTGCCAGTGGCGCTGGCTCGACCAGGCGCCCGGCGGCAGCCGGCAGATATTGACGCCGAACTGATCGAGCCCGGCCGCATCGCCTAGGCGGATGCGCCGCCGCGCCCGGCAGGGCTCATCGTAGGGCTCAGGATAGAGCGTGCCGGCGATGGTCGGCGCGATGGCCTTGTCGATCTTCTTCATGCGATGCCCTCCTCGACGCCGCTACGGACTCGTCAATCCGCCATCGTTTCGATCGCCGCGAATCCGCCAGCGCCGTTCGCATCCTCGAAGGGCGTCGCGACCTCGACGAAGGCGTTCGGATAGAAGCCGTTGAAGTGGGTGCGAAGCCCGAGGCTGTAGGCGCCGATGTGGCCGATCTCGATCCAGTCGCCGGTGTCGACGGTCTCCGGCAGCCAGAACGGCCGCGACAGGATGTCGACGGAATCGCAGGTCGCACCGCAGACCCGGAACGGCACCAGGTCGCGCGGGTGGCCGCTGCGGCGCTTGCGCGCCGGATCGTGGATCAGCCGCGCCGGCAGCGTGATCTTGCCGGTCCAGGAATCCGACAGGGAGCCCCAGATGCCATCGTTGATATAGAGCCGCCTGCCCTTCTTCAGGAGCACGCGCACGATGACGGAAAGCGAGCGGGCGACGATCACGCGGCCCGGCTCCGCGATCAGCGGCAGATCGGAGAAGCCCCATTCGGCGATGTGCGTGCGAAGATCGGCCATCAGCTCCGGCAGGCCCGGCATCGCAGGTTTTGCGCGGCGCGGATCGTAGCCATAGGAAGCGGGAAAGCCGCCACCGACATCGAGGCCGACGAGGTCCACGCCAGCGCGGCTCCGCACCCAGTCGGCTGAAGCGAGCGCCCGCTCGTAGACCCCCTCGTCCTCGATCTGGCTTCCGACATGAAAGCAGAGGCCGGCGCCGAAACCGATCCGGTCGATCCGCTGCAGAAGCTCCACCGCATGCGAGGGCGAAGCCCCGAATTTCCGCGACAGTTCGTAAGTGGCCTGGCCCTTGGTCTGCAGCCGCACGAAGAGCGTGATGTCGGCCGGATCGATATCGAGCGCGCGGACGATGCGGAGCAGCTTCGCGATCTCATCCTCGTGGTCGAGCGCGAGCACCCGTATGCCGTAGCCCTCAAGCGCCAGGCGGATGTCGGTCTGCGACTTGACCGGGTGCATGTAGAGGAGTTCGGCGTCGGCGGAGATGGCGCGCACGGCGGCGAACTCGCCCGGGCTCGCCACGTCGAAGACCTTGATCCCGGCGTCGACCAGCGCACGGAGCACGAAGTCCTCGCCATTGGTCTTGACGGCATAGGCTGTCTTGCCCGGAAACGCCTCGACGAACGACTTTGCGTCGGCTCGAAGCACCGAGGGGCGAAAACAATAGATGGGCGAGTCGGGCCGGAGCGCCAGGGCGGCCGCGCGCCCGGAGTCGAATCGGTCGATGTTGGTTCCTCCTCTTTGCCGAGCCTTAGCCGCGATGTGTGGCGGCCGAAAGTCATGATCACGGAATCGCGAGCGGCGCCTCGCGCAATCTTAGAAGCAGGAGAAACGCCTTGGTTGCAGGGACCGGAAGCAGAGCCCGGTTCGGGCGCTCGAAACAGCCGGGAAAATATGGTTAAATATCTGATAAAATTGGGTAAACTTCAAGTCGATCTCTGCCGTTCGCCGCAAGGTTTTGCACCGCTTGCCAAAATTCATGTTCTGAAAGCGTCTCTTCCACGCTAATATGCGTCCTGTGAAGCAGAGGGAGGCCACCCAATGACCTTCATCAAGCCGCTCAACCTTGTCGCGGTGTGCGCTGCGTTCCTGTTTGTTGGAGCCATCGTCTTCGGGATCTTCTGAGCGCGCCTCAGGCGGCGCAGGCGGACGCCCCCTCTTCCGGGGCCAGTCCAAGCACCCGGCAGACGGCTTCCGTCAGCTCGGCGCGATTGAGCGTATAGATGTGAAAAGCATCGACGCCGCGCGTCACGAGATCGGACATCTGTTCGGCCACGACCGCGGCGGCGACCAGCCCGTGCGTTTCCTTTTCCGGATCGAGCCCGTCAAAGCGGCGCGCGAGGCTCGCCGGAATCGTCGTGCCGCAACGGCCGGCGAAGGTGCAGATCGACGCAAAGCGGTGGATCGGCATGATGCCGGGCACCACAGGGATCGAGATCCCCGCGCTGCGGACACGTTCGAGGAAGCGTTCGAAGAGATCGTTGTCGAAGAAGAACTGCGTGATGGCGCGGTCGGCGCCGGCGTCGGCCTTGCGCTTTAGTGCGCCGATCTCGGCGTCCCAATCGGCGCTCTGCGGATGGCGCTCTGGGTATGCGGAGACCGAGACCTCGGTCGCTCCGGCGAGCTTCAAGGTCTCGACCAGTTGCGCGGTGTCACGGTAGCCGAGCGGATGCGGCTGGTAAGGCACGGAAAGTCCGCCGGGCGGATCGCCGCGGAGCGCCACGAATCGCTCGATGCCAACTTCGCGGAACAGCCCGATCGTGTGCGCGAGCGCATCCCGGCTTGCGTCGGCGCAGGTGAGATGCGCGGCGGTCGTTATCCCCTGCTCGTGCATGCGCCGCACCGTTCCGAGCGACCGCTCCTGCGACGTGCCCCCCGCCCCATAGGTGACCGACACGTAGCTCGGCCGGAAGCGCGAGAGGCGCAGGACCGTCTCGTCCAGCGCTGCGGCCTGCGCCTCATTCTTCGGCGGAAAGAACTCGAAGGAAACGACGGGCAACCGGGCCGACTTCGCCTCGCGAACCCCGGTCGCGCTCACAGCCGCGCCTCCGCCTTGCCCAGCCCGGCATCCGCGGCGCGCCGATCGAGCGCCGTCCAGATGGTGACGGTGAGCCCGCCCGATCCCACGTCCGGCGCGAGATCCTCGACCGCCTCCAGCTTCAGCCCGGCGGAGGCGATCCACTGCTTCATCTGCGCGTGGCTGAAGCCGAGCCGGCGATGCGCCTGGGCGTCGCGGAGGTATTCCAGCTCGTGCGGCGCGAAATCGACGATGAGCAGCCGCCCGCCGGCTGAAAGCGTCGACGCTGCCTCGACGAGCGCGCGGGTCGGCTCGTCGAGGAAATGCAGCACCTGGTGGATGACGACCAGGTCGAAGCTGTCGCGCACCACCGGCAGGTTCAGCACGTCACCGAGCCGCACGCGCGCATTGTCGATTGCCGCGCGCTCCAGATTGGCGCGCGCGACCGCCAGCATGGCTGGCGAAAGATCGATGCCGAGCGCGCGCTCGCAACGGCCGGCGAAGAGCTCCAGAATCCGCCCGGTGCCCGTCCCGATATCCAGCATGGAACGGTACGGACCCGGACCGGCGCGCAGCAGCATCGCCGCCTCTACCTGCCGCTCGGGCACATGCAGCGAGCGGATCTCGTCCCAGCGGCTCGCGTGCTCGGCGAAATACCGTTCCGCCGCCTCGCGGTTCTGCTGGCGCAGGCCGGCAAGCCGCTCGTTGTCACGCTTCAGGCGAACATCGCCCGGGTCGAGTCCCTTGACGATGCCGAGCGCCACCTCGCGCCCCGCTTCCTGGTCGGAGAGCCGGTAATAAACCCACGATCCTTCCGGGCTGCGCGATACGAGACCTGCCTCCGCGAGCACCTTCAGGTGCCGCGAAATCCGCGGCTGCGACTGACCGAGGATCTCCGTCAGCTCCTTGACCGTCCGCTCCCCGCGCTGCAGCAGAGCGAGCAACCGGATGCGCGTCTCATCTCCCGCTGCCTTCAACTGGTTGACGACGAGATCGACGGAAAGGCCCATTCGCCCGCTCGCGAAAAATGATATGCGCATATCTTTATATCGTTACACGCAGCCGTCAAGGGTAGGACCCGGCCGTCAAGGGATCGACCCGAAGGCAAGCCCGTCTGAGAATTGTGGATCGAGTGCCCGTGCCCTACTCGTGGGTCGGGCTCAGCTACCCACGGGAAAGCACACGGCTATGAGCACGACGGTTCGACCCGGTGAGATCGTCTCTCCCGTGGACCCGGCCAGCCTGCCGGGCGATGCCCGCCTGGTCTTCATCGGGCGAGCCCGGACGCCCTGGTCGGCCCGCGAGGAATGCCCCAAGAACCTGCGGGAGGCGCGGGCGCGCGGTGGGGGAGCCTCGATCGAGATCGACCGGGCATGGCGCGCAGGGCTGCGGGACCTTGTCCCCGGCGAGGCGATCATCCTGCTCACCTGGCTCGACCGTGCACGCCGCGATATTCTCGTGCAGGCGCCTCGGCACCGCGAGACGGCCGCCGGCGTGTTCTCGCTCCGCTCGCCGGTCAGGCCGAACCCGATCGGTGTGCATGTGGTGCGGCTGCTGTCCTGTGACGCGGAAGCGGGGCAGCTCGCGATCGACGCGATCGACTGCCTCGATGGAACTCCGGTGATCGACATAAAACCGTGGCGAGCGGCAGTAGACATTCCGGCCGAAGCACCCCCGGGGTATTAACCCTTCATTAGCCATTGCGCTGGACATACTTGCCGGGGCGGCAGACAGATCAGTGTTTCGCGGGAGTTCCCGCCGGCTCGGCAGTCTTCCAGATCTATGCAGGCCAGAACTATGCAGGCCAGAACTGCGCAGGGAAGTCCGATGGACACATACACAGATCCTACACCTGGCCCAGATGCTGCACCTGGTGGCGTCGATCCGATCCGTCAGCTGGAAGTCGACCTGAAACGCGTCGGCGCTGAACCGCTGCGCTTCCCCCGTACCAACAAACTCATCGCGGCCGGCGCGCCGCAACAGGCAAAGAAGGTCGTCGAGGAAGCGGCGGAGTTGGCGATCGAGGCGCTCCGCGACAATCGCGGCGCAGCCGTCATGGAGGCCGCCGATCTCGTCTACAATCTCGTCGTGCTGCTTGAGGGAATGGACATCCCATTCGACGAGGTCTGCGGCGAACTCGACCGTCGGCGTGGCCTTTACGGAATCGCCGCGCGCCAGCAGAAAAACGGGACCGGTGGCGGAAAGAACCCGCAGACCTGACGGTCCTTGAGGGGAACGCCCCGCCGCGTCCCTCGTTATCTACCCACACTCCAGAGCAACAGGCGCCGGAAGCGTCCCGCGGATCACACCGCTGTGGCGAAGGTCAGGAGCTGTCTCGCACTGGATTGTTTCGTTCACTGTTCAATCGAAGAAACAATTGAGCAACCGCGAAACCATTTTGTCGCTCGCGCGTAAGAAAGCTGAAGCGTTGGAGATGTAGGAATAGAGCAACAAGGCCCGATAGAGCCTGATGGAGCGTCAAATGATAACCGAGACCAAGAAAGTATTCGCCCTGGCCGCCCTTATCGTGGCGACGGGTGTTGGCACGGTGGAGCTGACGCGCAACTCGGCGCAGGCCGGCGAAACCGGAACGATGACACGCATTCAGGCCTATTCCGCAGCGCGGGTCGACACCACGTTCGACCTGGTGGCCGCCATGCCTGCCGCGCAGCCCTTCATGGTCCCGATGGCGCAGAAGGGCGACCTCGCGGTCCCCGCCGGCTGCGCTTCCGAGCAGGGCGACGCGCAGGCCGAGTGCATGGATGTCGCCTACGAGGTCGAATCGGTTCCGAGCGTCGTGGTGGAAACCCGCGAAGGCAGCACGTCGACGCTGCTGCGCCTTGATCCGATGACGGTCGCCGGCGTCAGCGCCGATACGATTTCGCAGAGCGAATAAGGTTCGCGAGCCGAAAGGCCCGCCAAGGATAGTCGCCGCAGCGGCTCGGAGACGATACCCCCCGCCCCCCTCTCGTCCCGAGCCGCCGCGGCGGCTGCATTTCCGGACCGGCTCCACGCCGGCGCGCGAGTTGCCAATCCGTCCCGCCCCGGGCACCAATAGCCGGGTTGCAACGGAGGCGCTCAAGTGGATCTCAAGCAGGCAATCGGAACCACCCCGGAACAGCGGCTGAATTCGCTTGGGCTGACGCTGCCCGAGGCAGCCGGCGCCGTTGCGGCCTACGAACCCTGGGCCATCGCGAACGGCATCCTCTACACATCCGGGCAGCTGCCCTGGCAGGACGGCAAGCTTCGCTACAAGGGCACGATCGGCGGCGCCCTCTCTGCGGAGGACGGTTATCGCGCCTGCCAGCTTTCAACGCTCAACGCCATCGCGCAGCTCAAGGCGGCCCTCGGCTCGCTGGACAAGGTGAAGCGCGTTCTACGCGTCGAGGGCGTGCTGAATGTGGAGCCGGGATTTCACGAGGCACCGGCGGTGCTGAACGGCGCCTCCCACCTTGTGAACGCCGTGTTTCAGGAGCGGGGACGCCATACCAGGATGATCTACACCAACCCCACAATGCCGCTCGATTGCGCCTGCCTCATCGTCTTCTGGGCCGAGGTGGCCTGACCGGAGGCAGAAAAGGAGGCGGGTCGCCCCGCCTCCCGAAGATAGGTCCCGCGTCCTCAGCGGCAGATCAACTGCCCGTCCCAGGTGCGGAAACAGTCGCCGTAGCCGTAGTAGGGCTGATATGGCCGCCGGTAATAAGCCTGCGGCGCGACGGGGAACCCGAAGGAGAACGAGAAGCCCCTGTTATCATACCGGCGATGGTGACGGTGATGGCGCCAGTTATCGTCGTTGCCCCAACCGTCGTTGCCGCGGCGGCGGTTATGATCCCGCCAGTCGACCTGCTGAACCGAGGTCGGATCAGCGCTCGCCCCTGCGAGCACCGTCGGTGTCACGCCCACAGGCGCGGCCTGCGCGGGCACGAGGGTAGCCGTCATGGTGACCGCGGTCGCCGCCGCCATGAGGATTGCTAGGGAACGTCTCATATCCAGTCTCCCGCGTCCTTGGACGCCTTGTTGCCACTCTGGTGATTCAACGTTCCTGCGGCGGCTTTGTTCGCTTGCACCACGCGATCATTTCTTCGCGAGATGCCCGGAGCGGAAGGACGGGCTGGCCTTCTTCGCCGCAAGATCGTCTTGCACGCAAAAGACCATCACGGGGCTGAACGCAGGCTGAACAATCAGGCGTACGTCCGCGCGCGACAATCAGGCGTGCGTCCGCGCGCGATGCCGAGCGAATCCTGACGCCCGAACGTTCCGGGAGCTACGCGGCGAGCGGCGCGGTCAGTCGGCGAGCCGCCAGGAGACCGTCACTGTCACCTGGAAAGTAAGCTCCCCACCCTCGATCGGGACCGAGCTTGGGGCCGCGTCCATGCGCATCATCGCGCCCGGCGCTATCGGTTGCGGTGGCTGCACGTAGCCTTCATCGATGCGGAAGATCGGCCCAAGCGTGATGCCGGCCGCCGCTGCGTAGAGCTTCCCCTTGCGAAGCGCTTCGGCGACAGCGGCGCGGCGCGCCTCGTCCTCGAGCGGCGTCGGATTGTCGACCGTGAAGGTCGGGCCGGAGATGGAGTTCGCGCCGAGTGTCACGACCTTGTCGAGCAGCGTTCCGACCTTCTGCAGGTCGCGGATGCGCAGGGTGAGGTTGTTGCGCACGCGGTAGCCCACGATCTGCGCCTGGAAGGGCTCAGAAGCGTTCTGGTCCGCCGGCGGCTGCGAGTAGATCGGTTCCACGGAGAAGCCCGAAGTCTGCAGATCGCGCAGTTCGCTGCCATCCTCCTTCAGCGCGGCGAGGATGCGGTTCATCGACTGGCTGTTTGCGGAGAGCGCATCGCGCGCCGCCGACGCTTCGCTGACTACGCCGAGCGTGATCAATGCGATGTCGGGCGCGCCGTGGACGTTGCCTTCACCCGTGACCGTGAGGAGCCGCTCGCTCGGAGCATCTTGAGGCTGCGCTCCGGCCGCCGAACCGAAGAGCACCGCGAGCGTCGCCAGCATCGCGCCAACGCCAAGTCTGCTTCTCATCATCCACTCTCCTTGTCCCGTCTCGCTGTCGCTTCGGATTGCGGCGATTGCGAGGTTTTCCGCCGTATCCAGACGCGCCCCGACCACGGCCCGAAAGCCACCGTCCGACCATGAGACGCACCGGGGAGCGAAATCCTTGGCTGAAGTCCGAAAACGCCGCCTTCCCCGGCGCCCGCGCTTGCGGGCATGCGCGGAACATCGTAACCGGGCGCGGAAGCTCCGCAGTCTCAGGCTTCGGGGTCCGTAGCTCAATGGTTAGAGCCGACGGCTCATAACCGTCTGGTTCCAGGTTCGAGTCCTGGCGGACCCACCACCCAGTCCATGGGTCAATCCTTTCCTTGGCACGCGCCTCCACGAATGCCGCAGCCCCGGCTGTTTCTGAGGAAGCGTCTGGTGGATACCGGCCGTCTTTAAGCCGTGACGGCCGTTTCGGCCGGATCTGTCTCTGTGGGCCGACTTTCAGGACCAGACGGCTCTGAGCGAACGCATCATGCGGACAGGCGTCGAACCAGCCTCAGGGACAATCACCCGGTGGACCGGGCAAATATTCCAGGTCGGGGGAAACGCAGAGGTAGGACGACCATGGACACGACTATCCAAATCTGAGCAGCTCGCGTTGCTCTGCCCAGTCGCAGGGAAGATTTGGTAAGCGCATCAGACCTTTCGCCGTGAGCGAAGCAGGCTGATCGCCAGAGAGGATGCCCTCTACGACGTCGGGGGCGAGGAACGCCAGCGGAAGGATCCGGCTAACCTCTGACGCCGGAAGAGCTGCCACCCCAGCAACTTCATCAATCGACCCCAGCCCGCCAACGGTCAGTAGGGACAGGCAGCGATGTGCCCTAGCGACAAGCGCGATCAGATTCCCATCTGGCTTCCGAGGCGCGAGCGAACGATCGGCAACCACAAACCGAGCCTCCACCCCGCGCCGCTGCAAAGTCGCCGGGACATGGATAGTGGCAATGTCGGGCTCGGCCTCATCGACTGCTTGAGATCGGGTATCGCCTTCCAACCACCGACACAGCGCAGCAGGAGCGAATTGGAGGCGGATGCCATCGGGACTTAGCTCTACGCGGTACAGCAGCACCCGAAGCAGGGTCCGAACCTTTTCGCCATTCCCCGTGGAGAGGATCTCAGCCGCGGCAGCTGCCCGCTTCAGTCCACGCTCGATCACTTCCGGCGCGGACCTCCATCCGCTCACGTCCAGCAGCTTCACGCCATCCCGAAGCAGCGAAGCCAGCGCGCCCACAACAAGCTGCTCGATTTCGCGCGCTGGCAGCCGCCACCCGTCCTTTTCCTTCCGTCGCGCTGCCGTCAGCCGACACGAGACATAGTAGCGATAGCGCCTGCCTTTCTTGACCGCATGCGTCGGCGACAGCCGGTCGCCTGTCTCGTCAAATATCAGGCCGGTTAGAAGATGCGGGCTGTTCTGGTTCTTTGCGGAATGCCGCCGAGGCGCCTGGGCGACAAGCCGCTCCTGCACGACGGCAAAGATTCTGTCATCAACGATCGATTCATGCTGGCCTCCGTACAACGCTCCCTTATGTCGGATCTTGCCGATGTAGACGGGGTTTGAAAGAAGAGCGTATAGGTGCCCGCGGCTGAAGGGTTTTCCACCAACCTCGCCTCCCTCTCTCGGACTGCGCCGTTTGGTGAGTAGCCCGCGCCGGTCCACTTCCTCCTTCAGCCGACGAACTGAGCCGATCTTCAGATACAGCCGGAACAATTCCCGCACCCGCTCCGCCTCGGCCGGATTGATGATGAGCCGCTTGTCACGGACATCGTAGCCGAGCGGCGGCAAGCCGCCCATCCATAAGCCCTTCTTCTTTGAGGCGGCGATCTTGTCTCGGATGCGCTCGGCTGTGACCTCTCTCTCGAACTGGGCGAAGGAGAGAAGCACGTTCAGCGTGAGCCGCCCCATCGAAGAAGTGGTGTTGAACTGCTGCGTGATGGAGACAAATGAGACGCCGTGGGCATCGAAGATTTCCACGATCTTGGCGAAGTCGGCGAGCGAACGCGTCAGGCGGTCAACCTTGTAGACCACCACCACGTCGACGCGTGCTTGCCTGATATCGGCGAGCAGCCGCTGTAGCGCGGGACGCTCCGTGGACCCTCCCGAGAAGCCGCCATCGTCATACCGGGCGGAAGCGGCCGCCCAACCCTCATGCTTCTGGCTCGCGATATAGGCCTCGCAGGCTTCCCTTTGCGCATGCAGCGAGTTGAAGTCCTGCTCCAACCCCTCTGCGGAAGACTTCCTGGTGTAGATGGCGCAGCGTCGGCGGACCCGGATGGTCATAGTCCGAAGAACCGTGGACCGGACCAGTGCGCTCCGGTGATCCTGCGGGCGATTGCCGACAGCGACCGATGCTCCTCTCCGTTCCACCGGAAACCGTCAACAGTGACATCGACAACGTGAGTCTGACCGGCCCATTCCCGGACAAGCCGAGCCCCGGGCCTAAGTGCAGTCGGGACGGCTGCCCTTTCTCGTCCGTGCCTCTGGCCTGTGCCGTTGCCTGACACGCGAGGCCCCGCTAGCTCGGCAACTTCAGTAAGTATGCGCTTCACCTTCGGCGACAGACCGCCGTGCACCTTCGCCTGCAGATGCCATGCGATCGCCCGCTCGAGCAGCGGACGTTTGATGGTGGGTGGCCGAGGCGATCCGTAGATCGCCTCCCACCGGCGGACGAGATCCGCGCGGGGCACGCTGAGAAGAGCGGCCATCTCGTCTGCCAAAGTTCCGTGACGTTTGGAAAGCCCTGCCGTTCGCGCTGCCGGCGCCGCTTCCTGCGATCTATGCGGCATGCTTAGCAGACGCCCGGGTAGGCTTTTTCTCCGAGCTTGCGACAATGATCCGATAGACGCTGGCCTGTCCTTCGGTTTTCGCGCGGGTGATCGAATATCCTTTCCGCCGCAGCCCGGTGAGGGCGGCCCGCACCGTATGAGGCAACCATCCCAGCGCCTGTGTCAGCTCGTCGATGCCGGCTCCCGC
>JBBQVL010000042.1:0-37983 GCA_038211615.1 Hyphomicrobiales bacterium | reverse complement strand
TGCAGAATCGAGCCGGGAATGATGATGACGCCATCGGCCGGGATGCCCGACTTGTCGCCCTCAATGTACTTGGCCATCAGGTTGAAGCCCTGGTGGGCCCACTCGTACGGCTGCTGCACGACGGTGCCGGCGATCGTGCCTTCCTTCACACCACCGAGGGTGATGGGATCGTCGTCGAACGAGATCACGGTGATCTTGCCGAGCATGTCGGCGTTCTTCAGCGCCTGATAAATCGCCGGGGTGCTGTAGGAATAGAAGCCGACGAAGCAGTTGATATCGGGTCTGGCGACGAGGATGTCTTCGACGTTCTTCTTGGCAACGGTCTGGTCGCCGCCGTCGTCGCGGGTATCGACCAGCTCGATCTTGGTTCCCTTGACGCCTTCGTTAAAGCCGTCGCGACGTTCGGTGAAGTTGGCGGCGTCGAGATGGCCGACGATGCCCATGCACTTGGCGCCGTCGGGCAGCGCTTCCTTGGCGACCTGGCCGGCCTGCACGCCAAGCGCCGTGTTGGACGAACCGACATAGGCGATGCGGTTGCTCTTGGCCGCGTCCGAGTCCATCGTGAACAGCAAGGTCTGCGACGCGATCTTGTTGAGCGCGTCGACAGCGTTCGGATCGATCGGGGAGACCATGATCGCCTTGACGCCGGCAGTTACCAGGTCGTCCATGATCTGGTTCTGGATGGCGACCGTCGACTGGTCCGGATACTTGAAGATCAGCTCGTAGTTCGGCAGTTCTTCCTGGGCCTTCCTGGTTCCGGCTTCGGCAGCCTTCCAGAAGTCGGCGGCGATGTTCACGACGAACGCGAGTTTTGGCTTTTCCTGCGCATGGGCGGCCCCGATCGTCGCGATCGAAGCTGCCAGTGCAAGCCCGTACCGATAGGCTCTATTCATCAGAATCCTCCCTGAAACGGCCACGGAGGGTCGTCCCCCCTTTGGGCGGCCGGTCGGCCCGGCTGCATGGCCATCCCCGAGCACTAACTAATTTCTATTAGCGGATCAACTGGTTTGGCAGCTTTCCGGAGCGATCGGCAGCGGCGATTCGCCTGCGCTTGTGCGGACTAGCCCGCTCCTGCGAAGAACATTCTTCCTGCTTTCGGGCGCAGATATTAGCTGATATCACTTCCCTCCGCCGGGCCACGAAATGCCGGCGACCGGAGCACCGGCTGGAGCTCCTCTGGAGGGTTGGGAAGGACGACCCGATGGGGCCTCGGAGCGTAACGAAAGCAGCGGGCGTGGTTGAGAAAACGCAGAGGCGCCGGGTCACCATGACCGACGTGGCACGGCTCGCGGAGTGCTCGCAATCGACCGTCTCCGTCGTCCTCAACAACACGTCCGGCATCCACATCTCGCCCGCGACGCGTGAGCGCGTGTTCTCCGCCGCGCGGCAGCTCAAATACGAGACGGCGCGCTCCTCGACGGTGCCGGGCGAGCGGCCGCTGCAGGTCGCGGTGCTCTTCGACCGCATCGCCACCAGCCCGGAGGCGGTCGTCTCCATCGACGGCATTCGCGAAGCCGCCTGGGCGACCGGCCATGTCGTGACGATCTGCGAGAGTCTCGACAATCCGGAGATGGAGCGGCGGGCGCTCGACGCGGTGCTGCATAGCGAAACCGATCTCCTGATCTACGCGACCATCATGACGCGGAAGGTCGAAGTCCCGCGCCGCCTCTACGCGGCGAAGCCGCCGACGGTGCTGCTCAACTGCTACAGCGACGACCGCACCTTTCCGAGCGTCGTTCCGGGTGAGGTGGCGGGCGGCCACCGGGCGACCGACACGCTGATCGAGGCGGGCCACCAGCGGATCGCCATCATCACCGGCGAGCTGTGGATGGACGCGGCGCGCGACAGGCTGCGCGGCTACCGCCAGGCGCTGGCGACGGCCGACATCCCCTACGATCCGGCGCTGGTGCGCGAGGGCAACTGGCAGCCGAGCGCCGGCTACGAGCAGACCAATCTGCTGATGGAACTGCCGCGCCCGCCGAGCGCGATCTTCTGCTCGAACGACCGCATGGCCGTCGGCTGCTACGAGGCGCTGAAAGAGCGCCAGCTCGCCATTCCCGGCGACGTATCGGTGATCGGCTATGACGACGAGGAGGTGGCGCGCCACCTCTCGCCGCCCCTCACCACCCTTGTATTGCCGCATCGCGAGATGGGGCGATGGGCGGTGGAGCGTGGCTTCACGCTGCTCTCCAACCGGCGCGAAAAATATCCGGTCACGAAGCTCGAATGCCCGCTGATCGAGCGGGCTTCGATCGCCGCGCCCCGGCATGCCGGCCAGGGACCGGCGGTGCGGCTCGCGGAGACGGCGAGCTGAATTCTCTCTAGCTGCTGTAGCGCTGCGTCGCCGCGCGGATTCGCTCGAAGAGCACCGCGAGGAGGATCGCCGCCCCGATGAACACCCCCTGCCAAAAGGCGCTGACGCCCAGCAGCCCGAGGCTGTTGCGGATGATCTCGATAAGCGCGGCGCCGATCAGCGCCCCGATCGCCGTGCCCGCTCCGCCCGCGAGATTCGCGCCGCCGATAACCGCCGCGGCTATCACCTGCAGCTCCATGCCGGTGCCGAGATTGGTCGTCACGGCGCCAAGCCAGCCAGTCATGATGATGCCGCAGATGCCGGCGCTGAGCGAGGAGATTACGTAGACCGCAAGCTTCACGAGCCGAACCGGGACACCGGTCAGAACCGCCGCCTGCTCGTTGCCGCCGATGGCAAAAACGTAGCGTCCGAACTTCGTCCACAGCAGGATGTAACCGACGAGAAGCGCGAGCAGGATCGTGTAGATGACCGGGTAGGCGACCGACAGCGGGCCAAGCCGAAGCAAACCTCCACCGACCGTGAGAAGCTTCTGGTGGTCGGGCCCGAACTGGAAGACCGTGGTGTTGCCGGAGGTCACCATCGCGAGGCTGCGCGCGATGGACAACATGCCGAGCGTCACCACGAAAGGCGGCATCCCGACATACGCGATCAGCACGCCGTTGAAGGTTCCGACGAGCAGCGCCGTCGCGAGCGACGCCCCGATGCCGACGTAGATGCTGAATCCGGCGTGCATGACGACCGCCACGACCATGCTGCAGAGGCAGAGCACCGATCCCACGGACAGATCGATTCCGCCGGTGATGATCACGATCGTCATGCCGAGAGCGATGATCGCAGTGAACGTGAAATTGCGCGTGATGTTGAAGAGGTTGCTGCCGGTCAGGAACGGCGGCGAAACAACGGCCATGTAGATGCAGAATACGAGCACCGCGACAAAGACCCAGGTGGTCTGGCGGGAAAGCAGCCGGGTCAGAATCGTGTGCTGCTGGCGACTGATGGTGTCGTCGAGAGTGATGGCCATTCCCGTTTCCTCTTGACCTGCGTCAGGCGCGCTCGATCGCGCCGGTTATCAGGCCGGTGACTTCTTCCGGCGAGCTCGATGCAATTTGCTTGTCGGCTACCTTGGTGCCGCGCCGCAGCACCGCGATGCGGTCGGCGACCGCAAAGACGTCGGGCATGCGGTGGCTGATGAGAATGACCGCGATGCCGCGATCGCGAAGGTGCTTGATGAGGTTCAGGACCTCCGCCACCTGCCGCACCGAGATAGCGGCGGTCGGCTCATCCATCAGCACGATCTTCGGCTCCGACAGCATGGTGCGCGCGATCGCCACCGCCTGACACTGCCCGCCCGACATCTGCTTCACCAGGTCGCGCGCCCGCGTCTCCGACTTCAATTCCTTGAAGAGCTCGGCTGCGCGCTTGTACATGGCGGAATAGTCGAGGACATGGAGCGGCGCGATGCCGCGATAGATTTCGCGGCTCAGGAACACGTTCGCCGCCGCCGTCAGGTTTCCGCAGAGCGCCAGATCCTGGTAGACGATCTCGATGCCCGCCTGGCGCGCCTCGATCGGGCGATGGAAAGTGACCTCCCGGCCATCGATACGCATCGCTCCGTGGGAGGCTGGAAAATTGCCGGCGATGATCTTCACGAGCGTCGACTTGCCCGCGCCGTTGTCGCCCATGAGCCCGATGACCTGCCCTGCCTCGAGCGACAACGTGACGTTGTTCAGGGCCTGGATCGCGCCAAAGTTCTTGGAGACCTCGGATAGTTCAAGCACCGCCACCGCGTTTTTCCCCTCGGCAGAAAAGCGCTCCTTTGCGGAGAGCAGCCCGCATCGATAGGGTCAGCAACGCCGGCACGCAAGAGGCAGGCGAAGCTCTCCGCCGACCGAGTGACGCGCATTTATTCTGAGGGTCGGCCGATTGACTAATGGTGCTCATCGATATTAGCTGCGCCGCGGGAGGGGATGCATGCTGGTCCTGGTCACCGGCGCGACGGGCAAGGTCGGCCGCCGCTTCATAGAGCGTGTCCTCGCCGACGAGAAATTCACCGCCGCGCGGCTTAAAGCGCTTTGCCACAACCGCATGCTCGAGCCGGCCGAGCGGCTCGAAGTCGTGCGCGGCGACATATCGCGCCGCGACGATGTCGTGGAGGCGATGCAAGCCGTCACGCATGTCGTGCATCTGGCGACCTGCAAGGAGACGCCGGACGACGTGATGGACGTCACCGTCAAGGGGCTGTTCTGGCTGCTCGAAACGTTTCGTGCCTCGCCGACCGCCGAGCAGTTCATCCTGATCGGTGGCGATGCGGCGGTCGGCCATTTCCACTACGCGCACGCGGGGCCGATCACCGAAGCCACGCCGCACCGCGCCTATCCCGGCTGCTACGCGCTGTCCAAGGTTCTCGAAGAAGTCATGCTGCAGCAATATTGCATCCAGTATGGCATCAACGCCTGCTGTCTCCGCGCGCCGTGGATCATGGAAAAGGATGACTTCAAGCACACCCTTTCATTCGGCGACGACATCTTCGGCGGGCCGGTGTGGAAAGATGAAGTTCCGCCGGCGGCGGCGGAATCCTATCGCAAGACCGGCACCGTGCCTGTCCTTCTCGATTCGGAGAACCAGCCGCTGAAGCGCAACTTCGTGCACGTCGACGACCTGGTGTCGGCAATCCTTGCCGCCATCGGCAACCCGCGGACGCGCGGCGAGCTCTACAATATCTGCATGGACGAGCCGGTCGATTACGGCGAGGTGGCGGCCCATCTGAAGAGGACACGCGCACTTCCTGCTGTGAATATCCCGAGCCGGTTTCACTCGAATTGGATGGACAACGCCAAGGCAAAGCTGCATCTCGGCTGGCGGCCGCACTACGATCTGAGGCGTTTGATCGATTCAGCCTGGGACTATGTGCGGTCTGCTGGCGAACCGCGCAAGATTTGGTATCCAGGCTGATCTTAAGCAGGCGCATGCCAGTGAACAGTAGTTTCTATAGGTAGCAAGGGAGGAATTCATGAAGAAAGCACTGATGTTACTTGCCGCGGCGTCGCTCGCGGTCACTGTCGGACCGGCCCTGTCGGCCGACAAGAAGGTTCTCGCGATCGTCGTCAAGGGTCTCGACAATCCGTTCTTCGAGGCCATCCACCAGGGTTGCGAAAAGTGGAACAGCGAGAACGCGTCGAGCGAATACACCTGCTTCTACACCGGCCCGGCGTCCACGTCGGACGAGGCTGGCGAGGCGCAGATCGTCGCCGACCTCCTGAGCCGTAGCGACGTGGTCGCCATGGCGATCTCGCCCTCCAACGCGAAGCTCATCGCCAACACGCTGACGCAGGCGGCGCCGAAGATCCCGATCATGACGGTCGACGCGGACCTCGCGGCTGAAGATTCCGCCCTCCGCAAGACTTATCTCGGCACCGACAACTACCTGATGGGCTTCCGGCTCGGCGAATACCTGAAGAAGGCGCAGCCGAATGGCGGCAAGCTCTGCACGATCCAGGGCAATCCCGGCGCCGACAACATCGCTCGCCGCGCCCAGGGTACGCGTGATGCGGTGACGGGCCAGAAGGGCCTCGCGGCTCTTGCCGGCGAAGGCGGCTGGACCGAGATCGCAGGCTGCCCGGTCTACACCAACGACGACGGCGCCAAGGGCGTCCAGGCGATGACCGACATCCTCGCGGCGAACCCCGACCTGAATGCGTTCGTGATCGAAGGCGGCTGGCCGCTGTTCGGCGCACCGCAGCCCTACCGGCAGCTCTTTGGGCCGATGGCGGCGAAGATCGCCGACGGCAGCTTCTACATCGCGGCCGCCGACACGATCGGCGACGAGGTTGCGATCGCGAAGGAGGGCCTGGTCAACGTGCTCGTCGGCCAGCGGCCGTTCGAGATGGGCTACAAGGCTCCGAGCGTGATGATCGACCTGGTCGAGGGCAAGATGGTTGAAGATCCGCTCTTCACCGGCCTCGACGAGTGCACGAAGGACACGACCGACACCTGCATTCAGAAGTAGGCTGTCTCACCAAATGCCAATCGGAAGGGGCCTTCGGGCCCCTTTCTTTTTGCCCGGGGCGCCCGTCGCTTCGGAGGGCGGCCCCGCCCTCAGATCCACCCGGCGTCGACGATGAAGTTCTGCGACGTGCACATGCGGCTGTCGTCGGAGGCTAGGAAGAGCACCATGCGGGCGAGATCGTCCGGCTGGATGCGATCGGGGAGGCATTGCACCCGCTTCAATTCGGCCTCGGCTTCCGCGTTGATCCACAGCCTTAGCTGACGCTCGGTCATCACCCATCCCGGCAGCACGGTGTTGACCCGGATGCGGTGCGGGCCAAGGTCGCGCGCAAAGGAGCGGGTCAGCGCTTCGATCGCCGCCTTCGAGGCGGTGTAGCCGGGCATGCCGCCCATGCCGATACGCCACGAGATCGAGCCGAAATTGACGATGGAGCCACCGCCCGACGCGATCATCCCGGGCGCCACCGCCTGGATGGCGAAGAACTGGTGGCGGAGATTGACGGCGATGCGGGCGTCGAAGCTCTCCGGGGTCTCTCCCCGCCAGTCATGGCGCGTGTCGTTCGCCGCGTTGTTGACGAGCACGCCGATCGGACCGAGCGCCGAAGCAATTTTCGCAATGCCGACCCTGAGGGCGGCAATGTCGGTGATGTCGACCGTCTCGAAGTGCAATTTTCCGCCCTCAGCCGTGAGCTCGGCGGCGAGGTCCGCGCCTTCCTTCTGGAGGAGGTCGATGAAACCGACCCGGGCGCCCTGCCCCGCAAAGGCACGAACCATCGCCTCGCCGATGCCGCTCGCGCCGCCGGTGATGAGGACGGTCTTTCCGGCAAGGCTCGGGTAGGCGGCGTGGTTGCGGTCGGGCATCGTGTTTTCCTTCGGGCTCGGCGGAGGCCGCTTTCGTTACGATGCGGCGCGGGCGGGGGCAACGGGCCGCCACTCGCTGCGGTGCCGCAGCTCGGCGGTTCCAGGATCCGCAGGGTGGACCGCCCCCGCGGAAAGGCCGTTCCGCAGGCTCACGATCCGCAGGATTTGTTGGTTCCGGCTATTTAATATGACAACGCTCGCTTGGTTGGCGGGCGAAATCCGTCTTTTGCCGCAAATCCGCGGCTCGCCGCCGCCATTGCACGGATTGTCCGATGCAGCGTTTCCCCCTAATAATATGACGATTGCCGCAAGGCGGGGGAAAGCATGTTGCAGGTGCCGGCGAGCGCGATGCGCGGCAAAAGCATGGTTGCGGAAGCCCTCGCGCTCCGCGTGCTGAGCGGCGACTATCCGCCCGGCCGGCCGTTGCCGAACGAGCTTATGCTGCTCACGGAATTCGGCGTGAGCCGGACGTGCCTGCGCGAGGCCTTGCAGATGCTGAGCGCCAAGGGGCTGGTCCGCTCACGACCGAAACTCGGGACGTTCGTGCGCGAGCCGCACGACTGGAATTTCCTCGACGCGGACATCCTGCGCCTGCGGCAGCGGGTCGTGCCGAGGCCGGTTTTCCTGCGTGAGCTCTTTGCGGTGCGCCGGATGGTTGAACCGGAAACTGCGGCGCTGTCAGCCATCAACGCGACGCCGGCGATGCTCGCCAAGATGCAGATCGCCGTGCTCGACATGGCGCGCATCAACAACAGCCGCAGCGAAGCGCTGACGGAGGCGGACGTGGCGTTCCACCGCCTGCTGCTGGCCGCCAGCGGCAACGCCCTGCTCTCCGGACTTGGCGCCTGCATCGAGGAGGCGCTGCGCGCGTCGATCAGCATCACCTCGCATCCCGATGTCGGCAGCCCCTTTGCGCTCGACAAGCACCTCGCCGTGTTCGAGGCGGTCTGCGACGGCAATGCCGGCGCCGCCCGCAACAACATGATCGCCCTGCTCGACATGACGGAAGAGGTGCTGAACCGGGCGAGCTACGGAGAGCGCATGGCCCCCGCCTCCGCCCCGGCCGACGATGCGCTAAGTCCGAGCCCAGAGATTCGGGCGCCGGCGCGCGTGGCGGCCAGTCGCGGTCGAGGCTAGTCTAGAAGCGAAGCGGTCCGGTGCTGCCCTTCTTCCAGACCGACCCTTCCGGTATCGCGGCGACGCCCTCGTCCGGTTCGTGATACCCGGCCATCGACTTGAACTGCGGCAGGACGGGCGCCACGGCCTCCGACCAGAACCGCTCCACATCTTCGAAGGTGCGAAGCCGCGGCCCGGCCGGCGGCGAGGCCTCTTCGTAGCGCGCGAGGAGATCGGCGGCCTTGGCGGTGAGGAAGTCGACCTCCTCCGCCACCATCCTGTCACCGATGCGGCGACGCGACTCGTGCGCGTCCCGGCCCATGGCGAAATATTCGCCGCTTTCCCGAACCGGCGAAAGCGGCAGGCCGGGAAGCCTGCCGTAGTCCACGCAGGCCGGCTCCAGCGACCAGAGCAGCGATGTCTCGACACGCCCGGCATGATCGCCGCCCGACTGACCGTCGCTGTCGAATCCGCGATGGTTCGCCTCGAAGTCCGGCAGTCCGAACAGCCGAGCGTGAACCCGCGGCTGCAGCAGCGCAACGAGGGTCTTCAGGTCCTCCCAATTCGGTCCGTAGTGTCCGGTCAGGAGGATCACGGCCCGGAAGCCGAGTTGCTCCGCGGCGCGCACATGATAGCAGACGCTCTTGAAGTGCACCCACGGCGGCACGGCTGTCAGCCAGTTTCGCGGGACCTCGCCGATCTCCTTGCGAGCCCACGTCGCGTAAAGGCCGATCTCATGGATGTGCCAGAAGTCCGGGGGAGCGACGATGCCGCCGCCTTGCTCGGCGGCGCGGCAACACAGGGCGTGCGCCTTCAGCGCATCAAGGCCCAGGGTGTTCTGGGGCCCGTGCGGCTCGCACATCCCGTACGGAAGGTAGAGAACCGGCGCCGCCGAAAAAGCCGCCTCCAGCTGATCCGGGAACATGCGCTCCCATCGAACTTCCGGACTCATCTCTCACCTCCTCAAAAGGACGCCGATACGCGGCTCAATGTTATTGACAATCGATATCAATCATCAGACGTTTGATCCAACAAGCGCCCGTCATCCGACCGCAATTTGAGTGACAGGGCACGAAAATCCTGGGGCTGGGAACAGTGTTGGATTGGCGTGAAGGTGAATCCGGGACCCTGCGTCCGGCCGGCGCTGCGGCAGCCCTGGGACGGAGGATCGTCTCCGGCAATCTGATCCCCGGTAGCACCCTTCCGCGCCTCGAACAGCTCGCCGAGCAGTTCTCCATCTCGCGCCTTTCGATGCGCGAAGCCATCAAGCTCCTCTCAGCCAAGGGACTGGTGTCCTCGGCGCCGCGGCGAGGCACAATCGTGCGCCCGCGCAGCGAATGGAGCCGGCTCGATCACGATGTGCTCGTCTGGCAGATCAGCGAGCAACCGAACGCCGCCTTCGTTCGCAGTCTCTTCGAGGCACGGGTCATCATCGAGCCCGAGTCGGCGGCGCTCGTGGCGATCCGCGCGACGGAAGAGGTGATCGCCGAGATCGAGCGCGCGTTCCAGTCGATGGCGACGACCGACCCGCGCTCGCCGGAATCGATCGAGGCGGATGTCGCCTTCCACCAGGCGATCCTGAACGGCACGGGCAACGAATTCCTCGCGGCGTTCGCACCGGTCATCGGAACGTGGCTGACAAAGGCCTTTCGCGTGCAGCGTATCGCCGAGCCGGCGCAGGAGCATTTTGTGCCGCAACACCGCGCAGTCTTCGAAGCCATCAAGCGGGGAGACGCCGAGGGCGCGCGACTGGCTTTTCGCATCCTGCTCACCCGCTCCGAAGCGGATGCAATGAGCGGCGTTCGAATCATGGATGAAGGCGCATGACGGCGACTGCGACAGCCGATATCGAGCCGACGGCGGACGCGTTCCAATCGATCGTGCGCCTAGAGCACGTCGAAAAGTTCTTCGGCGCCGTGCACGCGCTGCGTGACGTCTCGCTCGCGATCGGAAGGAACGAGATCGTCGGGCTGATCGGCGACAACGGCGCCGGCAAGTCGACGCTGATCAAGGTGATGACCGGGGTGATGGGGCCAACGTCCGGACGCATCTTCGTCCGCGACAAGGAGGTCGATCCCGCCGACTATTCGGTGCGCAAGGCGCACGATCTCTCGATCGAGACGGTCTATCAGGACCGTTCGCTGGCCGACAAGCAGCCGTTGTGGCGGAACTTCTTCGTGGGACGCCAGATCACGAACCGCTTCGGCTTCATCGACATCAAGAAAGAGAAAGCGATCGCCGACCAGATTCTTAAGGATGTGATCGGCTTCCGGGGTGTCGGCATCACCGTCGACTCGACGGTCGGCAATCTGTCCGGCGGTGAACGCCAGGGCATCGCGATCGGCCGCGCGATGCACTACAATGCCGACCTGATCGTGCTCGACGAGCCGACCGCGGCGCTCGGCGTCGCCGAAGTGCGCAAGGTCATCGACTTCGTCCGCCGCATCAAGGCGTCGGGTCGCGCCTGCATCTACATCGAGCACAACCTCGCCCACGTCCACGAGGTCGCGGACCGGCTCCTCGTGCTCGACCGCGGTCACATCGTCACCGAGATCAAGCCGAAAGACATGACGGTGAACGCGCTGACCGAATATCTCATCGAGCTCCAGCACAAGACCTGAGCGAATGGCGCAGCCGAACCCCAACTCCATCGTTCAGCGCCTTGAAGGGCTGCCGATCATCATCGTCTTCGCCTTGATGCTCGGGCTGTTCATGTACACGGCGCCGACCGTCTTCCTGCAGCCGTTCATCTACACGACGTTCCTGTCGACGCTGCCGCCGCTGATCCTGCTCGCAATCGGGCTGACCTTCGTCATCGGCGCGGGTGAGATCGATCTTTGCTTCCCGGCGATCATCGCATTCTCGGGCTTCGTCTTCGCAGTCCTGTTCAAGGAGTACAACCTCGGCTGGTTCGCGATCGTCGCGGCGCTCGCATCCGGCATCCTCGTCGGCTTTATCAACGGCGTGATCATCGCGAAGATCGGCATCCCCTCGTTCATGACGACGCTCGCGACGCAGTTCTTCTGGGCGGGCATGGCGACGGTCCTCTCGGGCGGCAAGTCGTATGCGCTGCGCGGCGTCGAGGAGAGCTCGGTCTGGCAGGTGATCGTCGGCCGGCCGTTCGCCGACAGCGAGACGATCTGGATCGGCCAGCTCCCCATGGAGGCATTCTGGACGGCGCTGATCGCGATTTTTCTCTGGTTCGTGCTGAAGCGGCACCGCTTCGGCGAGCACATCCTTTTCATCGGCGATTCGAACGATGTCTCACGCGTCGTCGGGATCAACGTCGACCGTGAGAAGATCAAGCTGTTCACACTGATGGGTTTCCTCGCCGCATGCGCGGCGATCATGCTGACGCTGGAGAACAAGAACTTCTTCGGCAACCAGGGACAGGGCTATCTGCTGACCGCCATTGCCTCAGTCCTGATCGGCGGCACGTCGATCTTCGGCGGCCGCGCCACCATCATCGGCACCATATTCGGCTGCTTCATCATCGGCATGATCGAGGCGGGGCTTGTCGCTTCGGGGCTGACCGGCGCCTGGGTGCGCACGGTGCAGGGCCTGATCTTCCTGGTTTCGATCATCTTCTATCTCTACGCGGACGAGCCGCAGCGGCGCGCCGCCTTTCTCGCGCGCTTTGGGTTCACGGGTTTCGGCCGGGGAAAACAGGCCGGATGAATGCCGCTCGCTTGCGTCAGACGGCGCAAGGGCGGTGAAATGGCAGGAGAGGAAACGACAATGAAAATGCACAAGCTACTGCTGGCGGGAGCGGCCGCCGGCACTTTGATGTCCGGCCCGGCATTCGCCGGGATCGGCGACGGTCTGACGATGTATATGCAGATGGGCGGCAACGCCGGCGACGGCGCGACCCTCGCGCGGCAGACCGGCGCGGCCGATGCCGCCGCAGCGCTTGGCATCACCCTGAACGCGCAGTTCTCGGCCTGGGCCCCTGAAACGATGATCAGCCAGTTCAAGGAAGCCGTCGCGGCAAAGCCGAGCTGCATCGAGATCATGGGTCATCCGGGCAGCGCCGCCTTCCATGACCTCGTGAAGGACGCGGTCGGCCAGGGTATCGTCGTCACCTCCGGCAACTCGCCGATGACCGACCTGCAGAAGGAGTTCGGTGCGCAAGGCTTCGGCTATGCGGGCGAAGATCTCTATGCGGGCGGCGAAGTGACCGCGAACTACATGATCTCGCAGGGCCTGAAGTCGGGCGACCAGGCGATGGTCTACGGCGTGTTCAGCCAGGCTGAGCGCGGCCTCTCCGAAAAGGGCCTCGCCGACACGCTCGAGAAGGCCGGCCTCACGGTCGAGCGGCTCGAAGTCACGCAGGAAGCGAACAGCGACGCTTCGCTGGCGGTTCCGGTTCTTGCCGCCTACATCCAGGCGCATCCTGACCTGCGCGCCATCGGGACCCAGCATGGCGGCATCACGAGCGTGCTTGCCGACGTGTTGAAGAAGGCGGGCAAGAAGCCGGGCGAGATCATCGTCGGCGGCATCGACCTCGCCCCGGCGACGATCGACGGGCTGAAGTCGGGCTACATCTCCGCGACCCTCGACCAGGTGCTCTACCTGCAGGGCTTCCTGCCGGTGCTGCAATGCGTGCTGACCGCGAAGTTCAAGATGCCCGGCCTCTCGGTGAACACCGCCTCCGGCGCCGTCACGCCGCAGACCATCGACGCGCTCGTCGACCTGATCGACAAGGGCATCCGGTAGACGGAAGGCATAAAAGTAACAAGGCGCGCTGGCTTTGCCCGGCGCGTTCTTATTTGCAGCTTACCCGCCGGCCTTTCCGATCCAAATTTCAAAGGTGTCTCCCGGCAACCCAGAGGTCGGGAGCACTTTTGTGTTGAAGTCCAGCCCGGTCGTCTGTTTCAACGTCACCGCGAGATCAGTCAGTCTCACCTTCTGAAGAGCGCTGTAGAAGCGCACTTCGCTAGCATCGGGCGTGTGTGCAGCGTCGACCCCTTCAAGGCCAGGAACGCGGACCCCAAGTCCCGCCAATGCAGACTGCACTTTGCCAGCCGCCGCTAACCCCGCTGAGCCGCGCGGATATTGGATATAGACTGTGAAATCCTGGTACTTCACCGCATTGCCGGACTGATCGACGTTGATCGAAGGCAGAGTCGCGGCGATGTCGGTGATCGGCGTTTGCGGTTCTGCTGCACGGCGCTTGTCGACGAGCTCGTCGCGCATCTCGTAAAAGATGGCTTTGACTCCCTCGCTGTCGGAAATCTCCGCGATCATCCGCATGTCGTAGAGCGAGCGGACATCGCCCTCGCGACCGTCGGCTACATATTTGAAATACATGTCGAGGGCTGTCCTGGCATTTTCAATTTGGTGATTGTGCTGGGCGTCGGCCTCCTGCCGCATCGTTACCTCTTGCTCTGCCTGTTTCTGACGAGCTGTCTCTTCGCGGTCCGCACTAGCGGTCGTCCAACTGACTGCACCCGAAACCACCGCAACCATGATCGTCGCCATGGCACCGAAGAGGACAGAACCCCACTTCTTTGGGAACGACGACTCCAGAGCGAGGCGACGGCGATCGAGATCAAGCCGCTCCTCTTCGATCGTTCGGCTCGCCGCCGGGGCGGCCTCGGCCATATTCAGCCCCCACATTAGCGCAACGTAAAGTCGCATTTAGATTGAAGCGGATCAACCCCGAGCGAGTTCCGACAGCAGGCTCGCGGCGACTGATATCTTCGCCATGCTCGGACGGCGGTCGGAGATGATGTTCTCCACCTGCGCCGCCGTCGCCGCCACACGCTCGCCGGCGGAGGATTCCCAGACGGCAACATCGCCGCCCGCGCCGTTGGCGATGACCTTCTGCGCGAGATCGCGATGCGCGCTTTCCAGGCTGTCGCGCGCCTTCTGCAGCGCCAGACCCTCGTAGTAGCCGGCGGTCGCGATTTCTCCGGTCATCGCATCGATGCGGCCGAAGCCGAAGCGGTCGGAGACGGCGAAATAGGCTTTCGCCGCCTCGGACAGGCTCTGGCCCGCGCGGTCGGCGATCAGCACGACGTTGCCGGCGGCGGCGAGCGTCGGGAGCAGCGCGAGACGCGCCGCCAGTGCGTCCGGGACGTGGCGCGCCTTCAGGCGTTGCTCCACCTCGCGTACCGCCTTCGCGGCTTCGCGCGAGAGGAGGGTCGGCAGAATGCCCGCCAGTTCCTCGAGCGCGGGGCGATAGTGCGCCACGACATCGTCGAGCCCGGCCTCCGGCCGCAGATTGCGGGTAAACCAGCCCATGCGGTCGCCGAGCACATCCTGCACGATGGCGTAAAGCTCGAGCTGCAGCTTTCCGGAGATCTTCGCGTCGAGCGCTTCTATCTCGGCATGCAATTCGCGTAGCGCAAAGCTGTCGCGCACCGCGGCGTAGGCGCGGGTCAGCTCGGCGACGGAGGCGCCCGTCCTGTCACGCGCCGCGACGAGCAGCGTCGGCCCGCCGCGGTTGATGAGTGAGTTCGCAAGCTGCGTCGCTATGATCTCGCGCCGCAGACGGTGGCCTTCGATCTCCGCCGCGAAGGGCTTGCGCATCGGTTTGGGAAAATAGCGAAAAAGCTCGCGCGCCAGATAGGGATCGTCCGGCACCGTGCTGGCGCTCAGATCGTGCGAGAGCGCGATCTTGGCGAATGCGAGGAGCGTGCCGATCTCGGAGCGGGTCAGGCCGTGACCGCCGGCCGCCCGCGCCTCGAGCGCCCCGTCATCGGGCAAAGTCTCGACGGCGCGGTCGAGCAGGCCCCGATCCTCCAGTTCGCCCATCAGCCGGAGCTGGTTGCCGAGATTGTCGAGGCCACGCGCCTCCTCCAGCGAGATCGCCAGTGTCTGCTGATAGTTGGTTCGGAGCACCAGCGCCGCGACGTCGCCGGTCATCTCGCGCAGCAAGGCAAGCCGCTCCTCCTCGCCGAGCCGGCCGCTCCTGACAGCTGGAGCGAGCGCGATCTTGATGTTCACCTCGACGTCGGACGTGTTGACGCCGGCGGAATTGTCGATCGCGTCCGAATTGCAGCGCCCGCCCTTCAGGCCGTAGGCGATGCGCGCCTTCGGAGTCATGGCGAGGTTCGCCCCCTCGCCCACTACCTTGGCGCCGATGTCGAGTCCGCTGATGCGGATCGCGTCGTTCGCCTTGTCGCCCACGTCGGCATTCGTCTCGTCTGGCCCGCGGACATAAGTCCCGATGCCGCCGAACCAGAGCAGATCGACAGGCGCCTTGAGGATGGCGGTGAGGATTTCGGCCGGGCGGGCGCTGGCCTTGTTGAGCTTCAGAAGCTTCTTCATCTCGGGCGAGAGTGCGATCTGCTTCTCGGTGCGTGAGAAGACCCCGCCCCCTTTGGAAATCAGCGCCTTGTCGTAATCCTGCCAGCTCGATCGCGGCAGCGCGAAGAGGCGTTTCCGTTCTTCCATCGACCGCGCCGGGTCCGGGACCGGATCGATGAAGATGTCGCGGTGATCGAAGGCGGCCACGAGCTTGATCGCCGGCGACAGCAGCATGCCGTTGCCGAACACGTCGCCCGACATGTCGCCGACGCCCGCGACCGTGAAGGGCTGGCTCTGGATATCGACATCCATCTCGCGGAAGTGCCGCTTCACCGCTTCCCAGGCGCCCCGTGCGGTGATGCCCATGGCCTTGTGGTCGTAGCCGGCCGAGCCGCCCGAGGCGAAGGCGTCGCCGAGCCAGAAGCCGCGCTTCAGCGCGATGCCGTTCGCCGTATCCGAGAAGGTCGCGGTGCCCTTGTCGGCGGCGACGACGAAGTAGGGATCGTCGCCATCGTGGCGGACGACATTCTCCGGCGGCACGACTTCGCCCGCCTCGCCTATATCGTCGGTGACGGAAAGCAGGCGGTCGACGAACTTGATGTAGGCCTGCCGGCCGGCCTCGAAGATCTGGTCGCGGCCGGCGGCGGGGAGCCTGCGCGGCACGAAGCCGCCCTTCGCTCCGGTCGGCACGATGACGGCGTTCTTGACGATCTGCGCCTTCACGAGGCCGAGGATTTCGGTGCGGAAATCCTGCGGCCGGTCGGACCAGCGCAGACCGCCGCGCGCCACCGGCCCGAAGCGCAGGTGCACGCCCTCCACCTCGGGCGAATGCACGAAGATCTCGCGGAACGGCCGCGGCAGCGGCACGAAGGCGAGCCGCTCGGGCTTGATCTTGATGGTGATGGCGGAGGGTTCGGCCTCGGTTCCCGATGCGAAGAAATCGGTGCGCTCGCTCGCCTCGATGACCTGCCGGAAGGCGCGCAGGATGGTGTCGTCGTCGAGGCTGGTGACGCCCTCGAGCGCCGCCTCGATCTCCTTGACGATGCGGGCCTCGCTCCGTTCGCGCTGCTTCAGCCCCGGCTCGAAGCGCGCGGTGAAGAGATCGGCGAGCAGCGTCGCGAGCGTCGGATAGCGGCGCAGCGTCCCCCAGAAATAGTCCAGCGAATAGGGGATATCGGTCTGCCGCAGATAGCGCGCGACCGTGCGGAGCAGCGCCGCCCGGCGCCAGGGAAGCGCCGCGAGCAGCACGAGCGCGTTGAAGCCGTCATTATCGGCCTTGCCGTGCCACACGGCGAGAACGGCATCGTGCAGCCGTCGGCCGGTGCCCGGATCGAACGCCTCGCCGTCGGTGCGCACCAGCGTCATGTCGTGGCGGTAGAGCGGCGGCCCCGAAATCCTCGCCACGCAGTAGGTGCGCTCGTTGACGACGGAGAAGCCGAGGTTCTCTAAAAGCGGCACGCGGCGCGACAGCGGGATCGGATCGCCGATGTGGTGGAAGCTCATCACCACCCGCGTCGCCGGCATCGGCGGCCGGCTGAAGAAGCGCACCTCGATGTCGTCCGGCGCCAGCCGCTCGGCGATGTCGATGTCGCGCAGCGCGTCCTCCGCGCCGAAGCTCGCGCGGTAGTCCGATCCGAAGGCGCCGGCATAGTCGCGCAGGATTTCCGCTACTCGCACGGCCGGATGCGCTTCGTTCAACGCCTCCCGCAGATCGTCGTCGAAGGTGCGCACGATGTCGCGGATCTTCGCTTCGATCTCGTCCTGCGCCGGATCCGGACCCTCGCCCGGATTGCGGCCGATGACGAACTGGACGCGCGTCAGATGCGTCATCGAGAAATCGGGGAAGAAGGCGGAGACGCGACCGTCATAGGCTTGCGCCAGCGCCCGGCCAATCCGCTCGCGGAGGTCGGATGTGTAGCGGTCGCGCGGCACGAAAACGAGGACGGAGACGAAGCGGTCGAAGCGATCGCGGCGGGCAAGGGCACGGACGCGCGGGCGCTCCTCGAGCTGCAGGATCGCCATGGCGGAATCGTAGAGCGTGCCGGTGTCGGCCTGAAAAAGCTCGGTGCGCGGATAGTTCTCCAGGATGTTGAGGAGCGCCTTGCCGGAATGGCTGTCCGAATCGAATCCGGCGCGGCGTAGAATCTCCAGGACTTTTACCCGGATCAGCGGGATCCGCTCCGCCGACTGCGTGAACGCGCTGGAGGTGAAGAGACCGACGATCCGCAGTTCGCCCTTGACCTTCCCCGCCGCGAAGATCTTGACGCCGACATAGTCCATGTAGTCGCGGCGGTGGATGCGGGTGTGCACATTCGCCTTGGTGACGATGAGCGGATCGGCGGCCATCAGGAAGGCGCGTATCTCCGGCGTCAGCGTTACCGTTTCCGTGCCGCGGCGCAGCACCGTCAGTGTGGGATCGCGGAGCAGCCCCAGGCCGCCCGCCTCGGCCGGGCTCTCGATCGGCGCATCGAAGGTCCCGGCGTAGGAATATTCGCGCAGACCGAGGAAGACGAAATTGCCCTCGTCGAGCCATTGCAGGAAGGCGATGGTCTCTTCGAGTACCGAGGCGCCTAGCGGCGGATGATCGAGGCCGAGCTGCGTGACCGCGGCGTGCAGGCGCACGCGCATGGCGGCCCAGTCGTCGGTCGCGAGCCGGACCTCGCCGAGCAGCGTCGTCAGCTGCGCGGCGACGCCCGCCTTGCCGGCTTCCTCGCGAATGAGCGGCACATGGACGTGCACGAAGCTCTCGCGCGTCGTGCCCGGAGCAATCTCGCGCGCCGGGCGGGAAAATTCCAGCACTGTCCCGGAAGCATCGCGGAGGACGTCGAGGATCGGATGCACGACGAGACGTACGGAATGGCCGAGGGCCTGGAGCTCGCCCAGCACCGAATCGAAGATGAAGGGCCGGTTGGCGGTGGACAGCTCGATGGCGGTGTGGAAGCGCCCGGCGCTATCGGCATCGGCGATATCGGCGACCCGGACTGCCGTCGGATCTCGGCGATGGCGGAAGAAGGCGAATGCCTCGCGCGCGACCGCGGCAAGCGCTGCGGGCTCGTATTCCACGATGTCCTCGCCGGCGGCGCGCTCGAAGAGCAGGTCGGCGAAGGCAGCAAGGGTTTCTCCGTCAGCCTCCCCCGCCAGCAGTTCCCGCGCCGCGGCGATGCGGGTTTTCTTCCCGGCTTCGAAGCGGTTGGACACCGCGCCGTCTCCCCAGGTTTCGCGGCAGGATCAGCCGTCGCGCCGGCCGCTCACGCAGGATGCGGGTCGCCGTTCAGCCATTGATAGCACCGAAAAGCGTCCGATCCACGACAGCGACGCGGCCTGGGCGCTTACCTGGCGATTGCCCGCCACGCTTTGGTGAAGCCAGCGGCGCGGACGGCGATCTCGCTGGCCTTCACTCCGGGTCTGTAGAGCGCCGATCCGATGCCGAAGCCTGCGGCGCCGGCGGCGACGTATTCAGCCATGCGTTCCGGGGTGACGCCGCCGACCGGGAGCAGCGGAATCTTGGGCGGGAAGACCGCCTTCCACGCCTTCACCACCGCCGGCGGCAGCGCCTCGCCCGGAAAAAGCTTTAGCCCATCCGCGCCGGCAGCGAGCGCTGCAAAGCCCTCGGTGGGTGTCCCGACGCCGGGCAGGCACCACGCGCCGGCCGCCTTCGCGGCGCGGATCACCTCCGCGTCGGAGTGCGGCATCACGATGAGCCTGCCGCCGGCCTCCACCGTCTTTCGCGCCGCCTCGGGCGACATCACGGTGCCCGCGCCGATCAACGCTTGGTCGCCAAAGCGCCTGGCGAGAATTTCGATGGAGCGGAACGGATCGGGCGAGTTCAGCGGCACCTCTATCAGGCGGAAGCCGGCTTCGACCAGCGCCGCGCCAATCGGCTCCGCTTCGTCCGGCGCGAGGCCGCGGAGGATTGCGACCAGCGGCAGCGCTGCCATCGTCTCGTCGAGATTCATGAGATGAGCCCTGCCATTCTAGCGACCGCGCCATAGCCGTCGGCGATGCAGTCGGACGCGACGATCTTCGCGTCGAGCCCGAGCGCGCCGGCCGCCGCCCGATAGCGCTCGGCGAGCGTATCGGAAGCGATGATGTGGACGGGGCGATGGTCACGCGTCGTCTGATCGGAAATTTCAGCGCCGATCAGGAGACCACTCAGATAGTCGGCAAGGTCGGGGCCGGCGATATCGCCGAAGAGGCCTGCGGTGCGTACCGCGAAAAGTCGATGCAGCAATGCGCCGGGATTGCCCGGCTTCGCGCCGTCGCCCACGCCTTGGAGGAAAGCCCCCGTGCCCGGCGTCCCCTCCTGCATGAGGCGCCCGAGGATCGTGTGCTCGCGCGCGGCGGAGAAAATCTCGCCGGTCATGTAGGTGGCGAAGCCGGTCGTGCGGCCGGCCTCGACATTGACCCACTTGGAATGCGTGCCGGGCAGCAGGAAACGACCGCTTTCGAGGCCGAGGCCGGCAAGCGCGCCGAAGACCTGCGTCTCCTCGCCGCGCAGCACGTCGTGCGCGCCACCGTCTGCAGTCTTCAGCCCGGCGACGATGTGCACGTCGGCCGCCTCGAAGGGCACGCGCGCGAGCGCCGCCGCGAGGTCACCGATGCCGGCAGGCGTTGCGACATAGGGCGCCTCGACCCAGCCCTGGCGGCTGCCAATCATCCCGGACATCAGGATCGGGACCCGCCCTTCGCCGATCCACTCGCCGACGCGCGCCGCCAGCACCTGACCGAACTTGCCGTCGGCGACCGTCATGATCCCGTGCGGGCCGGCACGGCGTTCGAGGATTTTTCCGGCGGCGTCGAGCAGGAAGGCGCGAAAATTGCTCGTGCCCCAGTCCACGCCGATGAGGGCGGGTGCGCTCAAAGCCCTCTCCCCTTTGGGGGGAAAGGGCTTCGGTGCGGGGCGTCAAACATAAGGCGAAGCGGAGAGACCCCGCCCCCAGCCCCTCCCCGCAAGGGGGAGGGGAGCCAGTGGATGCCCTCCCCCGTCATTGGCCGAGCCTCAGCCGGCGAATTGATAGGTCGTCTTCACCGCTGTGTAGAACTCGACCGCGTAGCGGCCCTGCTCGCGCGCGCCGTAGGAGGAGCCTTTGCGGCCGCCGAACGGCGCGTGGTAGTCGACGCCCGCCGTCGGCAGGTTGATCGTCACCATGCCGGCCGCGCTGTTCTTGCGGAAGTCAGTCGCGTATTTCAGGCTCGTCGTGCAGATGCCCGATGAGAGCCCGAACGGCGTGTCGTTCGCCACCGCCAGCGCCTCGTCATAGTTTTTCACGCGGATGACGGTCGCCACGGGCCCGAAGATTTCCTCGCGGTTGATCCGCATGTCATTCTTCGTCTCGGTGAAGAGCGCCGGCTGCAGATAGTAGCCGGGGGTCGAGCGGTTCAGCCGCTCTCCGCCCCAGGCGAGCTTGGCGCCCTCCTTGCGGCCGACGTCGATATACATCTCATCCTGCTCGAACTGCTTCTTGTCGACCACCGGGCCGATATGCGTGCCGTCCTTCAGCGCGTCATCGACATTCAGGCCCTTGATGCGCTCGATCAGCGCCCCGACGAACTTGTCGTGGATGCCTTCCGTCACCACGAGGCGCGAGGAGGCGGTGCAGCGCTGGCCAGTGGAGAAGAACGCGCCGTTCGCGGCGCATTCGACGGCAATCTTCAGGTCGGAATCGTCGAGCACGACCAGCGGGCTCTTGCCCCCCATCTCGAGCTGGAACTTGCGCATGTGCTCGGCGGAAGCCTTCGCCACGCGCTTGCCCGTGTCGACCGAGCCGGTGAAGGAGATGGCGTTGACGTCGGGATTGTCGAGGATCGCCTGACCCACGACCGAGCCCTTGCCCATGACGAGGTTCAGCACGCCTTTCGGCAGGCCGGCGCGCTGCAGAATGTCGGCGAGCGCCCAGCCGCAGCCCGGCACGAGGTCGGCCGGCTTGAAGACCACCGTGTTCCCATAGGCGAGCGCCGGCGCCATCTTCCAGGCGGGGATCGCGATCGGAAAATTCCACGGCGTGATGAGCCCCACGACGCCGACCGGCTCGCGCTCGATCAGCACTTCGGTGTTCGGACGGACGCCCGCCAGAAGCTCGCCCGAGGTGCGCACCGTCTCACCGGCGAAGAACGCAAAAATCTGTCCGGCGCGGGTGGCCTCGCCGATGCCTTCCGCGAGCGTCTTGCCTTCCTCGCGCGCGAGAAGCCGGCCGAGTTCCTCCTTCCGGGCAAGAATCTCGTCGGAGGCTTTCTTCAGGATCTCGTAGCGGGCGTGGATGTTGAAGCGCGCCCAGCCGGGCGCGGCAGCCCTCGCGGCCGCGATGGCGCGGTCGGTGTCCGCCTTCGAGGCGCGGGCGTAGGTGCCGACCACGTCATCGGTGTTCGACGGGTTGATGTTCTCCGTCGTCCCCTCGCCTTCGACCCAATCGCCGGCGATGAGATTGCGGTGCAGTTCTTCGGTCATATCAAGCCTCGTATTGGAAAAGCGCCATCAGAGCTGATGGACGGAAACGACTTCGTCAGGCCGGCCGCGAACCAGGGGGTTGCGGAGCACGCGCCCAAAGATCGGCGACTCCACCTCGAACAAATCGCCGGGCTTCGTCTCGAAGCCGGACGCAGTGCTGAGGGCGCTGGCGCCGTAGTAATAGATGTGCACGTCACCAGGCCTGCGGAAGCCCGCATACTTGAAATGGTGCTGCTCGAGGTTTGCGACCGAGTGGCACATGTTCGACTCGCCGGAGAGAAGATCGCCCGCCCAGGCCTGCTTTCCGTCGCGGAGAATGCGCACCTTCCCCTTCACCTCTTCCGGCAGCGCACCGACCAGCACCTCGGGTCCGTAGGAGGACTGGCGGAGCTTGGAATGGGCGAGATAGAGGTAGTTCCGCCGTTCCATGACATGGTCGGAATATTCGTTGCCGAGCGCGAAGCCGACGCGCAGCACCTCGCCCTTGTCGCCGATCACGTAGAGGCCGGCGACTTCGCCCTCCTCGCCCCCGTCCTCGGCGTAGCCCGGAAGCTCGATCGGCTGCTCGGGCGCCACGAGCCAGGTGCCGTCGCCCTTGTAGGCCCATTCCGGCTGCACGCCGATTTCTCCGGCCTTCGGCTTGCCGCCGTCCACGCCGAGCTTGAACATCTTCATCGAGTCGGTCAGGTCGGCGCTCTGCAGCTTCGCGTGCATGGCGTCGCGCGACTGGGCGCTGCCGAGATGGCTGAGGCCGGTCAGCGCCACCACGATGCGCGACGGCTCGGGATGATCGAGGGGCAGCAGGATGCGCTTCTCGGCGATCAGCTTGTCGTAGTCGACGGCATCGCCGAGCCCGTGCGCCTCGACATTGGCCTGCAGCGAGCGGCCCGCCCGGTGCGCCTCAAGCGCGAGATCGCGAACGCTGCTCGCGCCCCTCACGATGCGCGGCGCGGACTCGCCGACAATGGCCGCCACGGCACGCGCGCCGCCCGGCGCGACGAATTGGATGAGACGCAACTCACACCTCCCCTCGGCCCCGGAACGGGCCATTTCACGCGAAAAACACCGGGATTCCGCCGTTCCCGATCCGCACCGGCGAACACGGAAAGCCAAGTCGCGGTGCGCAACGCCTCGCGCCAGGATGCGTGGGCGCCATTTGTATGATTTGATTGCGGCAGGCTCGATCCTCCGTCAAGTGAGGTGCGGCACAGAGGGGAATCATGACGGACGTAATCAGTATGGAATCCGACGCGGCGCTCGTCGAGCTTCTGCCGCGTATCGGTGGTTCGGTGACCGCCTTCGACCTGAAGAAGGGCGCCGAGCGTCTGCCGATCCTGCGCCGCTGGACCGGTGCGGGGGAGAACCCGCGCGTGCTCGCCTCAAGCCCGATGGTGCCGTGGTTCAACCGCATCTCCGGCGGCGGCTTCACATTCGGCGGCACGTTCTATCCGATCGCGCCGAACGATCCGCTGGAGCCGGTCCCGCTGCACGGCGACGGATGGTTCTCAGCGTGGGAGGTCGCGGAGCAGAAGCGCGACCGGGTCGTCCTCAAGCTGCGGAGCCGCGCGATCCCGCCCTTCGACTATGAGGCGACGCAGGTCTTTTCGCTCACCGGCGCGACCTTCGAGATCGACCTCCGCGTCAAGCACCTCGGCTCCCGCCCGATCCCCTACGGTCTCGGGCAGCACCCGTGGTTCGTGCGCACGCCAGGCGTCACGCTGCAGGCGAAGGCGACCGGCATGTGGCTCGAGCAGCCGCCGGAATTTCCTGCCAAGACCGAGGCCGCGCCGATTCCGCCGAAATGGAACTTCAACGAGCCGCATGCGCTGCCGGACGAGTTCATCGACAACGGCTATGTCGGCTGGGACGGGCGGGGGCGGATCGAATGGAAGGACCGCGGCATCGCCTGCGACGTCGAGTCCGACGCCGGGACGCGCTACTACCACGTCTATTCGCTCGACAAGGACTGCCCGATCTTCTGCTTCGAGCCGGTGACGAACCCGAACAACGCGTTCGGCAAGCCGGGGACGCCGGAGGCGAACGGCCTGCGCGTGCTCGCTCCGGGCGCCGAGACTTCCATGCTGATGCGCCTGAAGGCCGCCCCGCTCTAGCTCTCCCGACGGCGCGCCTCACAGGCAAAGCCGCGAAGGCCATGGACAGGCCGGCGGCGGAATGCGCTATGATGCGCGTGGCGGACCGGGCGGGAGAGATTTGTTGCTTCTCGACCTGGCATTGATTGTTGGCTGCCGATCGCACGCTGCTCCGCCATGGGCGCGGCTCGCGTGCCTGTCGCGCCCGGCGATAAAGACAAGACGCTGATGACCGCGGCAATCGAGCTTCGGCCCGGCGTGACGGCGCTTGCCGACTGGCGCGCGATCTACCGCGGCGCGGCGGTCACGGTCAACCCTGTCGCAAGAGTGGACGTGGAGGCCGGCCGGATCGCCCTCACGGACCTCCTGGCGCGCAACGGCCTCTTCACGTCGCGCGACGCCTCCGACGCCTCCCCATCGATCGCCGAGCTTGTGGAAAAGGGTGGCGAGCCGCTCCCAAACGGGATCCTCCGGCTCTTCGTCGCGCTGAAGCTCGCCTCGCTCGCGCAAGGCACGTCGGGGATGCGCTGGGGCGTCATCGAGGCGCTCGCGGCCTTCCAGGCGCGCGACCTGCTACCGGTGGTGACGGCGGAGAATGCGAGCGACCGGATCGCCCTCGCCCGCCTCTTCGGCGCCCTGACAGGGACCGGCGAGGCGCTCGGCAACGGCCGCATCGTCCCCGCCCAGAAGGCGCTGAAGGCCGCCGAACTCGCTCCGCTTTCGCTGAATGCGCGCGAGCGTGCGGCGCTCCTCTCCGGCACCCAGCTTACGGTCGCGGCGGCGCTCGCCGGACTGTTCGAGGCGGAACGCGTGCTGCAGTCGGCCGTGGTAGCGGCTGCCCTCTCGGCACTCGGACAGGCGGGGGCCGCCGATCCGCCAGGCGTGCACCGGCTGCATCGGCAACGCGGGCAGATCGAGGTGGCGGCCGCGTTTCGGCATCTGCTGCCGGACGCCGCAGCGGCCGCGAGAACACCGGCGGACGATTCCCTGGACCGCGACCCGATCCGGCTCGGCGCGTGCCTCGATCTCCTGCACTGCGCCGGCGGGATGCTGGAATGCGCCGCGAACTCGGTATCGGAGGATCGCGTCGTCCTCTGGCAGAGCGAGGAGATCGTCAACGGAGTGGGCGATCTTTCCTCTGTCGCGCTGGCCGGCGACCTGATCGCGCTGGCGCTCCAGACCGTCGGCGATCTGGCGGAAGCGCGGATGGCGTCGATCGCGGCCCCGCGGCTGCCGAAGGAGCCCGCGGCCAACGAAAATGCAACAGGCCTGCAGGCCCGCGCCACCGCCTTCGTCGCGGAAAACCGCGACCGGGCGCGCCCGAGCGGGTTTCAGCCGGAGGGTGTGTGGCGTCTCCTGCCGATGGCCGGAACGACGGCGCTGATTGTCGCCATCGAAGTCCTTGAGGCGGTGCACACCGCGGAGGGATTTTTGGGAAGCGTCCCGCCAGGGCTCGATGCGGTGCTGCTCCGGGTGCGCGAGGTGGCCCGCGAGACGGGCGCCCTTGCCGCCACGAACCTTGCGTCGGTGGCCGCCCTCGTCGGCTCCGGCGCGCTGGTGAGCGCCGCAAGGGTGCAGCTTCCCTCCCTCGCGCCGCCGCCTGCCGAAAGGCACGCGGCCCGGCTAGGCGGCCGGGCAAAACGCACCTAGTGTTTCCCGTTCCACCTGCGCGCTTGCCGGCAGGCGGAGGGGGGAGACCTGGCAGTGTCGCTTTACGCGCTGAAGCCTGCTTTTCTGCTTCTGCTGCAACCGCATGTCGGCCGGCTGGCGCGGGCCGGCGTGACGGCAAACCAGGTGACGCTCGCCGCCGCCGCGGGATCGCTTGCAGTGGGCGGACTGGTGGCGGCAATGGCGCCGGTGCGCTGGCCTTTCCTGCTCCTCCCGGTCTGGCTGTTCCTGCGGATGGCGCTCAACGCGATCGACGGCATGCTCGCCCGCAACTACAGCCAGAAGAGCCGGCTCGGCGCCTATCTGAACGAGCTTTGCGACGTCATATCCGACGCCGCGCTTTACGCACCCTTCGCGCTCCTCCCCGCATTCGGCGGCTTCTGGATCGCGCTGGTGATCCTGCTCGCGGCGCTGACGGAGCTTTCCGGCGTGCTTGGGCCCACGGTCGGCGCCTCGCGCCGCTATGACGGGCCGATGGGCAAGAGCGACCGCGCGCTGGTCTTCGGAGCGCTCGGCCTCTGGGCCGGCTTTGGTGGACCGTTTCCTCCGTGGACCTTCTGGATCATGGTCGTCCTCGCCGTGCTGCTTGCCCTGACCTCGGTCAACCGGGTGCGCGCCGGCCTCCGAGAACCCGGGCGCGCGCGGTGATCGAGCAGTTCATCGCCGGCCTCGTTACGCTCTTCGCGCGCGTCATCACGGCGGTTCGGGCGGAATGGGGCGCCCACCTCCCCGACCTCCGTCCACGCGTCTATTTCGCCAACCATGCGAGCCACGGCGATTTCGTGCTGGTGTGGACGGTGCTGCCGAAGCCCGTGCGCCGGAAGACGCGGCCCGTCGCGGGCGCCGAATACTGGCTGAAGGACCGGATCCGCCGCTACATCGGGACGCGCGTCTTCAACGCCGTGCTGGTCGAGCGCGACGCGGAGAAACGCACCGCCGATCCGATCCAGCAGATGGCGACGGCACTCGACGAAGGCTCCTCGCTCATCCTCTTTCCGGAGGGCACGCGGAACCTGACCGAGGTGCCCCTCCTCCCCTTCAAGAGCGGGCTCTACCGGCTGGCGCTGGCGCGGCCAGGCGCGGAGCTGGTGCCGGTCTGGATCGCCAATTTGAACCGCGCCATGCCGAAGGGCGAGCTTATCCCGGTGCCGATCCTCTGCACCGTTTCCTTCGGCATGCCGGTGCGGCTGCGCGAGGGCGAGGAGAAGACGGCATTCCTGGAGCGCGCGCGGGCTTCGCTCCTGTCGCTCCGGCCGCGCGAGCATCCACGCCCATGACCCCGGAGCGGCAGACCATCTTCCTCTTCCTCGCGATCGGCTGCGTGCTGGTCGCGGCGACGGCGGTCGGCATGGTCCTCGCCCGGCGGCGCGGCGACCTCCCCGATCCCATGGTCGACAATCTGAACCAGCGCATCCGCGCCTGGTGGCTGATGGTGATCCTGATCGGGATCGCCTTCCTGTTCGGCCGGACCGGCGTCATCGTGCTCTTCGCCATCGCCTCGTTCACGGCGCTGCGCGAGTTCATCACGCTGACGGAGACGCGGCGCGGCGATCACTACGCGCTGGTCGCCGCCTTCTTCATCGTGCTGCCTGTCCAGTACATCCTGATCGGGATGGACTGGTACGGGCTCTACTCGATCTTCATCCCGGTCTACGCCTTCCTTTTCATGCCGATCATCGCCGCGATCCGCGCCGACACGACGCGCTTCATGGAGCGTGTCGCGGTGACGCAATGGGCGCTGATGCTCGCGGTGTTCTGCGTCAGCCATGTGCCGGCGCTGCTCACGCTGAAGATCCCCGGCTACGAGGGGCGCGGGCTGCTCCTTATCGCCTTCCTGGTGCTCGTCGTGCAGTCGAGCGACGTGCTGCAATATGTGTGGGGCAAGCTCTTTGGCGAGCACAGGATCGCGCCGACGCTCTCGCCCTCGAAGACCTGGGAGGGATTCCTGGGCGGTATCGTCACGGCGACAGTCCTCGGCGCGTTCCTGTGGTGGCTCACGCCGTTCACCTTCATCGAGGCGGGCGCGATGGCGCTCGTCGTCACGCTGATGGGATTCTTCGGCGGGCTGGTGATGTCGGCGATCAAGCGCGATCGCGGTGTGAAGGACTGGGGCGCGATGATCGAAGGGCATGGCGGAATGCTCGACCGGCTCGACTCGGTGATCTTCGCGGCGCCGGTGTTCTTCCACCTGACGCGGTATTTCTTTGCAGTTTGAAAACGCTTGCGCGGAAACAGCATGATCCTCATCGGGCAATTCGATTCCCCCTTCGTCCGCCGGGTCGGCGTCGCGCTTCATATCTACGGCATCGCCTTCGAGCACCGGCCGTGGTCGACGTTCGGCGATGGCGACAAGGTCGCCGGGTTCAATCCGCTTCGCCGCGTGCCGACGCTGGTGCTCGACGATGGCGAAGTGCTGATCGAGAGCGGCGCGATCCTCGACCATCTGGACGAGATGGTCGGAGCGGGTCGGGCGCTGATCGCGGAGCGCGGCCGCGCCCGGCGCGAGGCGCTGAAGGTCTCAGCGCTTGCGACCGGGCTCGGCGACAAGGGCGTCAGCCTCTTCTACGAGCGCGCATTGCATCGCGAGACCTCGGAGATGTGGACCAGCCGTTGCCGAACGCAGATCGGCGCCGTTCTGGTGGCGCTCGAAGGGGACCGCGCGACGCGGAAGTCCGACTACTGGTTCGGAGACGCGATGGGCCACGCCGACATCGCGGTCGCCTGCGCGCTCGGCTTCGTCGGGCAGGCGCATCCGGGTATCATCGATCCCGGCAGGAACCCGGCGCTCACCGCGCACGCGGCGCGCTGCGAGGCGACGCGGCCCTTCCGGACTATCTACCAGCAGTTCATTCCGCCGTCGTGACCGAAACGGTATATTCCGTAAGGGGTTAAGCCCGTCCCGCACTTCGCGGCCCAAGGCCGAATCCCGGGCCGGTCGGCATTTTCCATCTTGGCTAAGCATCGGCCGCCAGCCAAAGTGCCGGCACGGGTTACGCCGCCATGTCCGCGGCGTGCATGGGAGGATGACATGAGACGTGCGATTCATTCGGCGGTGGCGATGCTTGCGGCCGCTTCCGTTCCGGCGACGAGCTTCGCCGCGGAGATGACGGCCATCGGCGCGGGCGAAGGCGAAGTAGATATCGTCGCCTGGCCGGGCTACATCGAGCGCGGCGAGACCGACAAGGGGTATGACTGGGTCACGCAGTTCGAGAAGGACACGGGCTGCAAGGTCAACGTGAAGACCGCCGCGACTTCCGACGAGATGGTGACGCTGATGAACCAGGGCGCCTTCGATCTCGTCACCGCCTCGGGCGACGCCTCGCTCCGACTGGTGGCCGGCAAGAAGGTGCAGCCGGTCAACGTGGACCTCATCAAGAACTGGGCGAAGGTGGACGACCGCCTGAAGGATGCTCCCTGGTACAACGTCGACGGAGCGCGCTACGGCGTCCCCTACCAATGGGGACCGAACGTCCTCATGTACAACACCAAGGTGTTTCCCGAGGCGCCGAAGAGCTGGTCGGTGGTGTTCGAGGAGCAGAACCTTCCGGACGGCAAGTCCAACAAGGGCCGCGTGCAGGCCTATGACGGGCCGATCTACATCGCCGACGCGGCGACCTACCTGATGATGAAGAAGCCCGAGCTCGGCATCAAGGACCCCTACGAGCTGAGCGAGGAGCAGTACGCCGCGGCGCTGGAACTGCTGAAGGGCCAGCGGCAGCTCATCGGCCGCTACTGGCACGATGCGATGGTGCAGGTCGACGACTTCAAGAACGAAGGCGTCGTGGCGTCCTCCTCGTGGCCGTTCCAGGTGAACCTGCTGAAGGCGGACCAGCCGGTCGCGTCGGTGATCCCGGCGGAAGGGGCGACCGGGTGGGCCGACACGACCATGCTGCACGCAGATGCCGCGCATCCGAACTGCGCCTACATGTGGATGGAGCACTCGCTCGAGCCAAAGGTGCAGGGCGACGTCGCCGCCTGGTTCGGCTCCGTGCCGGTGGTGCCGGAAGCCTGCAAGGGCAACGAGCTTCTGACCGACGAGGGCTGCGCCACCAACGGCTTCGAAAATTTCGACAAGATCCACTTCTGGAAGACGCCGATCGGCAAGTGCGTCACGCAGGAAAACTGCGTGCCCTACAGCCGCTGGGTCAGCGACTACATCGCCGTGATGGGCGGCTGAGGCGAAGGGCCCTGTTCGGCAGTCGAGCTTCGTTCCTCTCCCCCTCGGGGAGAGGAGGCGGCGGGCTGCCTCATGCCAGCCGGCCTCCGCCGCATCGAACGCCGGGCCCATAAATGGTTGCCGCCGTCTCCTTCCAGAACGTCTCGCGCCATTTCGGCGCGGTGCGCGCGGTCGACGATATTTCGCTGACGATCGCCGAGGGCGAGTTCTTCGCCATGCTCGGGCCTTCGGGCTCCGGCAAGACCACCTGCCTCAGGCTGATCGCCGGCTTCGACCAGCCGACCTCCGGCCATATCGAGATTTTCGGCGAGACGGCGGAAGGCGTTCCGCCCTACCGGCGGAACGTGAACACCGTGTTCCAGGACTACGCGCTCTTCCCGCACATGCGCGTCCTCGACAACGTCGCCTACGGGCTGCGGGTAAAGGGCGTCGACAAGGTCGAGCGCCACCGGCAGGCGCGCGAGGCGCTCGGCCTCGTCAAGCTCGGCGGCATGGAGATGCGCCGACCGGCGGAACTCTCCGGCGGGCAGCGGCAGCGGGTGGCGCTCGCCCGCGCGCTCGTGAACCGGCCGAAGGTGCTGCTCCTCGACGAGCCGCTCGGCGCGCTCGACCTGAAGCTCCGCGAGCAGATGCAGGTGGAGCTGAAGGCGCTGCAGCAGCAGCTCGGCATCACCTTCGTGTTCGTCACCCACGACCAGGGCGAAGCGCTTTCCATGGCCGACCGGGTGGCGATCTTCAACGAGGGCAAGCTCGTGCAGGTCGGGGCGCCGCGGCAGATCTACGAGAACCCGCATACGCGCTTCGTCGCCGATTTCGTCGGCTCGTCGAACCTGCTCGATCCGGAGTTCTCGGCGCGCTATTGCGGCCGGCGCGGATGGACGAGCCTCCGCCCGGAGAACATCAGGCTCGGGCCGCGCGGAATTCACACCGCCGACGGCCGGCGCCTCGATGGCCGCAATCCGGAGGGCATGATCACCTCCGTCCTCTATCAGGGGCCGGTGACGCGCATCAGCGTCGATGTCGACGGGACGACGATCAACGTGGCGCTGCCGACCAGCGACGTCTCCGTCAAGGCGGGCGAAATCGTCACCCTCTCCTGGGCGCCGCGGGCGCTGCAGAAACTGGAGGAAGCGTGAGCGACGCCACGGTTGCCGCCGCTACGGTCGAGCGGACGGCGGGCGGCCCGCTCCGGCGGCTCTCCGACTATTTCTACACGCATCCGCGGGTGTTCCTCGGGATCCTTCTCGGGCCGCCGCTCGTCTGGCTCGGCCTGATCTACATCGGCTCGCTCTTCGCGCTGCTCGCCCAGAGCTTCTTCCACCTCGACGATTTTTCCGGGCTCATCGTCTACGAGCCGACGCTCGCCACCTATGCGGAGCTGCTCGCCCCGGCCAACCTCGACATCATCGTCCGCACCGTGACGATGGCCGCGCTCGTCACAGTGGCGGCCGCGATCATCGCCTTCCCGATCGCCTATTTCGCCGCCCGCTACGCGCGCGGGCGCTGGAAAGCCTTCTTCTATCTCGGAGTCATGCTGCCGCTCTGGTCGAGCTATCTGGTGCGCGTCTATGCGTGGAAGCTCATCCTCGCCAAGGAGGGCATCCTCACCTGGCTGTTCGCGGAGCTGCATCTTGGCTGGCTGCTCGACGCGATCCTTGCCTTGCCGGTGATCGGCGGGCCGTCGCTGTCGATCAGCTACATCGGCACGTTCCTCGTCTTTCTCTATATCTGGCTGCCGTTCATGATCCTGCCGGTCCAGGCATCGCTCGAGCGGGTGCCGGCGAGCCTCGTCGAAGCCTCCGCTGACCTTGGCGCGCGGCCCCGCCAGACCTTTTGGGCGGTGATCCTGCCGCTGGCGCTTCCCGGCATCGTCGCCGGCTCGATCTTCACCTTCTCGCTGACGCTCGGCGACTACATCATCCCGCAAATCGTCGGCACGTCGCGGCTGTTCATCGGGCAGGCCGTCTACGCGCAGCAGGGAACGGCCGGCAACATCCCGCTCGCCGCCGCCTTCACCGTCGTGCCGATCGTCATCATGGGGATCTACCTGACCATCGCGCGGAAGCTTGGAGCGTTCGATGCGCTCTAACGCACGCGCCTTCTCAGGCGCGGCCGGGTTCGCCCACGAACAGCATCCGCGTCCGGGCGTTGTTGATGTCGGGGCTGCTCGCGACAACGCGAATGTTGGAAATGCCGGCGGAGGTCATGAGGTAGCGGACGAAATCTTCCCCGCTCGCGCCCGGGGCGAGCAGCTTCGCGAACTTCTTCGCATACATGTCCGCCTCGCCGATCTCGAAGACCAGCGCCTTCTGCGCGCGGCCGGCGAGGGCGCGCACGAAGTCCTGCGCGAACGGCAGGCCTTCGATGCGGATCAGCCAGTGCAGCACCGACATGCAGAGCACCACGTCGCAGGCCGGAAGCCCGCGCACGTCGTCGGGCGTCAGCTTCTCCTTCATGATGGCGACGCGATCCACGCCGTCATGCAGCCGCGCGGCTTCGCCGAGCAGGACGCGGCTGTCATAGGAATCGATTCCAAGGGCGAAGCAGTTGAACTCCTCGGCGGCCTTGCGCAGGAACCAGCCCTCGGCGCAGCCGACATCGAGGATGCTGCGCGCCTGATACTGCTCGATGATCGCGGCGATCGCGGCCCAGCGCGTCTCGGTCTCGCGCTTGCCGGAGCGCCCGCCGCGAAGCTGCACCGGGTGGTAGGGGTTGCGCAGCCTGAGTACGAGCGCCGCCAGCCACAGGAACATGCGCGCCCACGGCAGGAGCAGCCGGTCGGCGGCGCCCTTCGACAGCCTGAGCGGAAATCCGCGACCGGGTTTCCAGATCACGCGGATCGGGTCGGCGGCCTTCTGCCGGGCAGCGGCGGCCCGGCGATCCTTTTCAGTGCGCGCCGCGACAGTCATGAGATTTCGCCGATCGAATTGCCGGGTGAAAGGGGCCCGGTTTCATATCAGCGCCACTTGCGGGATAGCAACCGAACGAAGGACGCAGGGTCAGGTGCAGAGGCGGCCGCCATCGGAGGCTGCCATGGATAGGGGGCAGCGCGCGCCTCTCGGCCTGAAGATCGCGGCGGCGGCGGGGCTGCTGTTCCTGCACCTGCCGCTGCTCGTGATCCTCGTCTACGCCTTCACCACCGAGGAGAAGAGCTACGTCTGGCCGCCGCCCGGCTTCACCACGCAATGGTTTGCGATCGCCTGGGGGCGCGAGGATATCTGGCGTGCGCTGACTCTCAGCGTCCGCGTCGCGGCGATCTCGACGCTGCTCGCGCTGACGCTCGGCACGCTTGCCGCGGCGGCCGTCGCCCGCTCGCGCTTCTTCGGGCGCGAGGCGATCTCGCTGCTCCTGATCCTGCCGATCGCGCTGCCGGGCATCATCACCGGCATCTCGCTCCGCTCTGCCTTCGCGCTCGGCGGCATCCCCTTCTCGTTCTGGACCATCGTGCTCGGCCACGCGACCTTCTGCATCGTCGTCGTCTACAACAACGCCGTGGCGCGGCTCAGGCGCACCTCCGGCTCGCTGATCGAGGCGTCGATGGATCTGGGCGCCGACGGCTTCCAGACGTTCCGCTATGTGCTCCTGCCCAATCTCGGCACGGCGCTGCTCGCCGGCGGAATGCTCGCCTTCGCGCTCTCGTTCGACGAGGTGATCGTGACCACCTTTACCGCCGGCCAGCAGACCACGCTGCCGATCTGGATGCTGTCGGAGCTGATCCGGCCGCGCCAGCGGCCCGTCACCAACGTGGTCGCCGTCTTCGTCATCGCCGTGACCTTCCTCCCGATTCTCGCCGCCTACTATTTTACGCGCGAGGGGGAGAGCGTGGCCGGCCAGGGAAAATAGGGGAGAAGAACGATGCAGACCGAGATGTTGATCGGCGCGAAGCTCGTGAAGGGCAAGGGCGAGGCGGAGCCCGTCATCAACCCGAAGACCGGCAAGACGATCGTCAGGATCAGGGAGGCGACGCCGGACCAGGTCGATGCCGCGGTCGGCGCGGCGGCAAAGGCCTTCGAGACTTGGTCGCGCACGTCCCCCATGCAGCGGGCGGCGCTGATGCTGAAGCTCGCGGATCGCATCGAGGCGGACGGCCAGGCCTTCGCGGAGCTGGAGGCGCTGAACTGCGGCAAGCCGATCAACGCCGTGAAGAACGACGAGATGCCGGCGATCGTCGATTGCCTGCGCTTCTTCGCCGGCGCCGGGCGCGTCATGCCGGCGAGCGCGGCGGGAGAATATCTGCCGGGCTACACATCGATGGTGCGTCGCGATCCGATCGGCGTCGTGGGCTCCATCACGCCGTGGAATTATCCGCTGATGATGGCGATCTGGAAGATCGGCCCGGCGCTGATGGCCGGCAACACGATGGTTCTGAAGCCCTCGGAGATGACGCCGCTCACGACGCTGAAGCTCGCGGCGCTGATCGCGGAGATCTACCCGGAGGGGGTGTTCAACGTCGTTTCCGGCCGCGGCGCGACGACCGGCAACGCGCTCATCAACCATCCGAAGATCGCGATGCTGTCGCTCACCGGTTCGATCGCTACCGGGCAGAAGGTGCTGGAGGCAGCGTCAAAATCGATCAAGCGGACGCACCTGGAGCTCGGCGGCAAGGCGCCGGTCATCGTCTTCGACGACGCCGACCTCGAAGCCGTGGTCTCGGGGCTACGCGCCTTCTCCTTCTACAATGCCGGCCAGGACTGCACCGCCGCCTCGCGCATCTATGCGGGCAAGGGCATCTACGAGAAGCTCGTCGCCGAGCTCGCCTCGGCCGCCGCCTCGCTTCGCTACAACAAGCCCGACGACTCCCTGAACGAAATCCCCCCGCTCATCTCCGAAAAGCACCGCGAGCGCGTCTCCGGCTTCGTGGAGCGCGCGGCGAAGCTGAAGCACGCCGAGATCGCGACGGGCGGCCACGCGGGCGCCGGCAAGGGCTTCTTCTATGAGCCGACGGTAGTCGCGGGGGTGAGGCAATCGGACGAGATCGTGCGGCGCGAGGTCTTCGGGCCGGTGGTTTCGGTCACCCGCTTCACCGAAGCGGACGAGGCGATCGCCTGGGCCAACGATTCCGACTATGGCCTCGCCTCGTCGGTGTGGACCAGGGATGTCGGCCGCGCCATGGCGGTGGCGTCACGGCTCCAGTACGGCTGCACCTGGATCAACTGCCACTTCATGCTGACCAACGAGATGCCGCACGGCGGCGTGAAGAACTCGGGCTACGGCAAGGACATGTCGATCTACGCGCTGGAGGACTACACCGTGGCCCGGCACGTGATGGTGAAGCTCGGGTAGCGTCAGGTCGTCGCGAGGGCCACGCTCTCCACCTCGATCCTGAGAAATTCCGCCAGCGTGCGGGTCAGCAGATCGTGGTCCTCGCGCTGCGGCAGGCCGGAGACGGTGATCGCCCCGATGACCAGCGGCGAGCCGACGAGGCGGACGGGGAAGCATCCGCCGTGCGCCATGTAGTCATCGTCCCGGAGGCCCTCCTTCTCGCGGAGCGTCCGCCCGGCCCGCTTCAGGTCCAGTCCGATCGCGTAGGAACTCCGGCCGAAGCGGAGCGTCACATTGCGCTTGCGGCGCACCCATTCGGCATTATCCGGCGTTGCGCCCGCCATGGCGTGCGAGAAGAGCGTCCAGGACGCCGCCGAGACGTCGAGCGCCACGCCGACGCGGCGTCTTTCCGCGGCGGCCTTCAGCGCAAGCCCCAGGTCCCAGGCGACAGCGGGGTCGAAACGCTCGAAGCGCAGCTTCTCCTCCTGCAGCGCGACCCGCGCGAGTTCCTGCTCGATATCCAAGATGCGCCTCCCCGAAGACTTGCCTGCGCTTAAGTGCCCAGGGGCTGCACGGCAAGCGGCGCCTGGTTTCTTCCAGGTAACCGCTACTGGCGCGATCGTCGGTTCATGCCTAAGTTGACGCATGCTAGACAAGCCCACCGAAGCCCGCATTGCCGAGACAGAGCTTGGCGCACCGATCGATCCCGGAACGCGGATCGGCCATGTGCACCTGAAGGTCGCCGATATCGACCGGGCGCTCGGCTTCTATTGCGGCGTGCTTGGGTTCGAGCTGGTCCAGCGCTATGGGCCGAGTGCGGCCTTCATCTCTGCCGGCGGATATCATCATCACATCGGCCTCAACACCTGGGAAAGCAAAGGCGGTCCCCCGCCCGCGGCCGGCACCACCGGCCTCTACCATCTCGCCATCCTCTACCCGACGCGCGCCGCGCTAGCCGACGCGCTCCGCCGCCTCGCCAAGGCAGGGATCCAGCTCGACGGAGCGAGCGATCACGGCGTCAGCGAGGCGCTCTACCTGCGCGATCCGGACCAGAACGGGGTCGAGCTGTACTGGGACCGCAACAAGCAGGACTGGCCGCGCAACGCCGACGGCTCGCTCGCCATGATGACCGCGCGGCTCGATCTGGAATCGCTCTTGAAAGCCTGACGGGCACGCGCCATCCCCGTTAGGCGCCCTCGCCGCAGCGGCTTTTCCTGCGCCACCCGGAGTTGGGCGGCAACGGTGCGGGAAGTCGCTGAAGCGGATAGCCGCATCCTATCGAAACATTAATGCGCCGGCATTGGAGCGGGACGGCGCATTAGCGCATTCTATACGTAAGTCGGGTTAGTATCTCACCTTCGGAGGCGACAATGCGTGTTGCGAACTTGGTCGAGGGACTGCTCTTTACCGCCGGCTTTCTGGTGTTGTGCCTGGTGATCCTCATGGATCGGTCGGCCAGGAAAGCGCCGGTTCCGCAGCTTGTGCCGGTGCGTGTCCGGAAGCGGATTCGCTAGTCCGCCTCCGAAAATCCGCTTAGCGGCCGGGCAAGGCCGCTTCAACTTCGCTGCGCCGCGGGATGGAGGGCTGCGCGCCCGCCCTCGTGCAGGCGAGGCTCCCGGCGCTCGCAGCAAGAGCCATCGCCGCCGACAGCGACCTTCCTTCCGAAAGCCCCGCCGCCAGATAGCCGCAGAAGGTGTCGCCGGCGCCGACCGTGTCGAGCGCCGTCACCTGGAGCGCGGCGACGGTCTCGGTCTTCCCGTCCGCTACCGCCAGCGCCCCGTCCCTGCCGAGCGTCACGATCACCGCCTGCCCGTGCTTCTCCGCAATCGCCTTCGCCTGAGCGGCGGGATCGCCGCCGGGAATGCCGAGGGCGGTTGCGACAAGCGCACATTCGCTCTCGTTCACGATGAGGTGCGTCGCGCTCCGGATCAGTTCCAGCGCGTCGCTGCGGAAGGGCGCGAAATTCAGCAGCACATGCGCGCCGGCCTCGCGCGCAAGCCGCGCCGCGACAGCGATCGATGCGACCGGGACCTCAAGCTGCAGCACCAGAGCGTCGCCGCGGCTGAACCGTAGCGCAGCGGCATCCTGCTCGCCAACCATGCCGTTCGCGCCGGGGATAACGGCGATCACGTTCTCGCCTGCGGCATCAACGAGGATCAGCGCCACGCCGGTCGGCCCATCCACCGTTCGAACCCGGGACAGATCGACGCCGCCAGCGCGGAGGAGCTCCAGCGCCGGCTCGGCAAACGCGTCCTTTCCCACCGCTCCGACCATGCGGGTCGCGGCACCTGCCAACGCCGCGGCGAGCGCCTGATTCGCCCCCTTTCCCCCCGGCGCATTGGCGAACGCAGTCCCGGGCACAGTCTCGCCCGGGCGCGGAAGCCGCTCGACATTGCCGATCAGATCGAGATTGATGGACCCGAAAACCGTAATCACGACAGAATTCCTTCTTTCCCGATTCCGCGAGACCCGCGACACTCCAAGTCGTGCCGCGAACCCAGCCTATGGCGACCGTCGCGGCTTTGACACAGATTAGCGGCAGAATTCGTGTGACGCGGCCTGCCGGACGCGTATGCTCAACCGAAAGGCGAGCAGACTGATGAAGATCGTGCCGTCCGTGCTTTTCGGCCTGCTGCTCCTCGTCGCGGGAGTCGGCCGCGCGCACGCGGTGACCGAACTCGATTTCTGGTTCGGCGTCAGCGGCGCGAACGCCGAGGTCATCCAGTCGCTGGCGCGGGAATTCAACGCGACGCAGGCGAAATATCGCGTGGTGCCGATCTTCAAGGGCACC
>JBBQVL010000041.1:0-38027 GCA_038211615.1 Hyphomicrobiales bacterium | reverse complement strand
CACTGGGCGGTTTGGCCGCGGGTCGAGGAGCTTCTTCGGCGCCGGCGGCACGCAGGCGCCGACTTCCTTCGGTTCCAGATGATTGGCAATGTCGTAAACCCTGACGCCGGCATTCTGGTAAGTGGCGAAAATCAGTGTCTCGCTCTGAAAGCTGCCCGGCCGGTTCTCGTGGACATTGTGCGGTCCGAAATGGCCGCCGACCTTGATGTAGTCGCGGTCCTTCGGAAGCGGGAAGGTCGAGACGGAGATCGGGTTCGACTTCACCTGGTTGTCGAAAACCCAGATCGGCTTGAACCCGTCCTCCATTTCGTCGAGCACCGCCTCGTCGAGGACGACAAGCAGGTCGCGGCCGGGAAGCGGCAGGCAATTATGCGTGCCTCCACCGAAGGGCGGCGCCCAGGTCTTGTGGACGATCAGCTTCGGGTTGGTCTTGTCCTTCACATCCATGACGACGAGGCAGGCATCGCGCCACGCGCCATAGGCGATGTCGTCGTGCACGACGGCGTGATGCAGGCCATAGCGCCCGGTTGACAGCGGCCAGTTGGCCTTCTCGCCTTCGGCGAGATTCATGCCCGGCAGCCAGTATTTTCCGACGATCCTGGGCTTCTTCGGATTTTTCAGGTCGATTACTACGAAGATGTAGTCGGAAAACCCCTCGATCATCGCGGAGGCGTAGGCCCAGCGGCCGCCGACGTACCAGATGCGGTGGATGCCCGTGCCTTCGATGTCCAGCGAGCCGATGCGACGCGGCTCGGTCGGATTGGAGATGTCGAAGACGACCATCCCGGCCGTCCAGTTCCGCACCTTCGGCGCCGCGTGCGCGTCGTGCCGGCCGGCCTTCGGCTTGTAGTAATTCCGCTCGTCGGCCATGTCCGTGCGGGTGAACATGTCGCGGCCCTGGACGAGGAGCAGAAGATCGTCGGCGACCTGCAAATGCAGGCTCCAGGTGTTCGGCGGGTTCGCGACGTAGTTCACCGTCTTCGGCTTCGTCGGGTCGCGCACGTCGATGACGGAGAAGCCGCGCGAGCAGACATGCCCGACATAGGCGTAGCCGTTCTGCACCATGACCTGCTGGCCGTCGCCGCGGCCATCCTGATCGGTGTGGCCGATGATGCGCATGTTCTTCGTCGCATAGGAGGGCTTTGGGGCTTCTGGTCTGGCCATGTTCAAGTTCCTCGCTGAGCTGCACACGCGCCCTGCGTCCTTCGAAGCTCGGCTCGAAGGGCCGAGCACCTCAGGATGAGGGAGGATGGTGGGCTGCAGCCCCGGAAGAGGGGCCGCCGGTCTTGCAGCCCCCAACGATCCTCATCATCCTGGGGAGCGAGCGCAGCGAGCCTCGAAGGACTCACTGCGCCGGTGCGGTTCACCCCTTATATTCGACGATGTAGAGCCCGGCCGAGAAGTCGGTGACGTAGCAGAGCGCGTTCTTGTCGACGAAGACGTCGGCGGAGTGGAGCACGATCGGGCGGTTCGGGCGCGGGTCGACCCACTTCTTCGGCGGCGGCGGAACGAACGCGCCGACTTCCTTCGGGCGGAACTGGTCCTTGATGTCGTAAACGCGAAGCCCGGCGTTCTGGTAGGTCGCGAAGATCAGCTCGGAACTCTGAAAACTCCCCGGCCGGTTCTCATGCACATTGTGCGGGCCGAAGTGGCCGCCGACCTTCAGATAATCCTTGTCGGAGGGCTCCGGGAACGTCGAGATCGAGATCGGATTGGACTTCATCTGGTTGTCGAACACCCAGATCGGCTTGAACCCGTCCTCCTGGTTGTCGAGCACCGTCTCGTCGACGACGATCAGGAGATCGCGATCGGGCAGGGGCAGGGCGTTGTGCGTGCCGCCGCCGAAGGGCGGCGCCCAGGTCTTGTGCACGATCAGCTTCGGGTTGGACTTGTTCTTGACGTCGACCACGGCAAGGCAAGCGTCGCGCCATGAGCAATAGGCGATGTCGTCGTGGATGATCGCGTGGTGCAGGCCGAAGCGCCCGGTCTTGGTCGGCCAGTTGGCCTTCTCGCCGGCCGCGACGTTCATGCCCGGCAGCCAGTATTTCCCCGCCATTTTCGGCTTTTTGGGGTTCTTCATGTCGATGGTGATGAGGATGTAGTCCGAGAACCCGTCGAGCAGCGCCGAAGCGTAGGCCCAGCGCCCACCGACATACCAGATGCGATGCAGGCCCGTGCCCTCCACCGGCATGAAGCCGATCTGCTTCGGGGTCGCGGGTTTCGAGATGTCGTAGACCGTCATGCCGGCGGTCCAGTTGCGAACGCCGGATTCGGCCTTGGCGTGACCCGCCACCTTGCCCTTGTAATAGGCCTTCTCGTCGGCGAGCTCGGGCTGCGCGAACATGTCCTTGTTGTTGACGACGAGCAGCAGGTCGTCATGCGCCTGCAGGTGCAGCGTCCAGGTGTTCGGCGGCGCGGCGATGTAGTCCACCATCTTCGGGTTCTTCGGATCGCGAACGTCGATCACCGAGAAGCCCTTCGAGAAGATGTGTCCGACATAGGCGTAGCCCTTGTGGACCATGATCTGCACGCCATCGCAGCGGCCGCCCTGGTCGCTGTAGCCCAGCAACTTCATGTTCCTGGTGGAATAGTCCGGCTTGGGAAGGGCCATGGAATTCGTCTCCTTGATGTGCGCGCCGCCGCTTCAGCGTCGGGCGTATCCACTTTTCAATGTCGTCCTCGGACGCGCGGAACGCGCGGTCCGGGGACCCTGCCTATGATGCCAGAAGAGACCTGGGTTCTCGGTCTCGCTAGGTTCGCCCGAAAATGACGCTCTTCTCTTGTCGAGACATCTCAGCCGTTGAACTCCAGAATGTAGAGGCCGACGCTGAATTCGGTGGTGTAGACGAGGCCCGCCTTGTCGACGAACACGTCGGCCGAGTGGAGCACCAGCGGCCGGTTCGGGCGCGGGTCGATGAGCTTGGTCGGCGGCGCCGCGACGAACGCGCCGATCTCCTTCGGCTGATATTCGTTGCCGATATCGAACACGCGCACGCCGGCATTCTGGTAGGTGGTGAAAATCGTCTTCGAGCTGACGAATGCGTCAGGCCGGTTCTCGTAGACATTGTGCGGACCGTAGTGCCCGCCGACTTCGAGGTAGTCGGTGTCGGTGGCGAGCGGAAAGGTGGAGATCGAGACCGGGTTCGAGGGCACCCGGTTGTCGAACACCCAGATCGGCTTCATCCCGTCCTCCATCTTGTCGAGCACGGCTTCGTCGAGGACGAGGAGCAGGTCGCGATCGGGCAGGGGGAGGCAATTGTGCGTGCCGCCCTGGAAAGGCGGCGACCAGCTCTTGTGGGTGATGAGCTTCGGATGCTCGCGGTCCTTGACGTCGACCACCACGAGGTTCGCGTCGCGCCAGGCGCAATAGGCGATGTCCCCGTGCACCACGCCGTGGTGACAGCCGTAGCGGCCGTTCTCCGTCGGCCAGTTGGTCTTCTCGCCGGCCGCGAGGTTCATGCCCGGGAGCCAGAAGCGGCCGGCTTCGCGCGGATGCGCCGGGTCAGCCATGTCGATGGTGATAAAGATGTAGTCCGAGAAGCCTTCGATCAGCGCCGAGGCGTATGCCCAGCGGCCGCCGACATACCAGATGCGGTGAATGCCGCCGCCATCGATCGGCAGGAAGCCGATCTGCTTCGGCGCGGCGGGCTTCGAGATGTCGTAGACGGCCATCCCGGCCGACCAGTTGCGCTCGCCCTTGGCCTCCGACTGCGCGTGGAAGTCGGTCTTGCCCTTGTAATAGTTGCGCTCGTCGGCGAGCTCCGGCTGCGCCCACATGTTCTTCGCGTGCACGACGAGCAGCAGGTCGTCGTGCGTCTGGCAGTGCAGGTTCCAGGTGTTCGCGGGGCAGGGGTAGTAGCCGACGGTCTTCGGGTTCTTCGGGTCGCGGACGTCGATGACGCTGAAGCCGTTGGAGAACAAATGGCTCACGTAGGCGTGGCCCTTGTTGACCATCACCTGCACGGCGTCGGGGCGCCCGCCCTGGTCGCTGTGGCCGATGGCGCGCATGTTGTGCGCGTAGGCGGGCTTCGGAATGTCCGACGCGGCCATGGTCATCTCTCCGGATGTCTGAGCGAATAGCGAAGTAGCGAATAGCGACGAGTTACTATTCGCTACTCGCTACTCTCTATTCGCTCAGGTTATTGCACGCCCCAGATCTTCTTGTACTGATCGCGGTAGCCGTTGCCCGGATCGAAGCTGTTCTTGTCGCCGCCATCCTTGTCGATGTTGGCCTTGATGAACAGATGCGGAGGGGCGACGTAGCCGCTCGGAGCCTCGCCGGCGAATGCGCGGTTAAGCTCATCGATCGCCTGCCAGCCGTGCAGCGACAGCGGCTCGGCGACCGTGGCCACCTGGTACTGTCCGTCACGAATGCGCTGGAACGCCGGCACGGAGCCGTCGCCGGCCGAGATGTTGTGCGGCGCGCCAGAGGCCGGGTCGATGCCGGCGTTCTGCAGCGACGGGGCGGCGAAGTCGTAATAGAGGTCGTTCACGGCGACGGAATAGGTCCAGTCGGCGCCGTATTTCGTGAGCAGCGAGGTGGTGAGCTGCCCCATGCGGTTCTGCAGGTCGCCGATCGGCGTATCGACCGTCTCGAGAACCTTGCAGCCGCTGCAGCCCTTCACGGCCGCTGCGGTGGCGTCGCTCTTGGCGATGGCGATGGCGTAGATCGAGTCGGTGAAGACGATGACGCCGGCCTTGCCGCCGGAATCGACCACTGCAAAGAGGCCCGAGGCCTTCGCGACTTCCAGCGGATCGGTGGTGATGTTGGTGATCACGCCCGGCACGCCGTCGATCGGTCCGGGAGCCGCGCCCGAGTGCCAGCCGACGACCTTGATGCCTGCCGCGACCGCCTGCTCGATCAGCGGCGCCTGCTCGCGCGCGTCAACCGTGCCGAGGATGATGCCGGCGGGCTGCAGCGCGATGGCCTGGGTCATTGCCGAGGCGCGGGTCGAGGGAGCGCCCTGGCCGTCGAGGAGACGGAAGTCCCAGCCGATCGCCTTCGCCGCTTCCGCCGCGCCGTCGCCGACGCCCTTGGCGCCGCCGTTGCGCTGGTCATCCGAGACGTAGATGACGAGCTTGCCGGGCTGAGCCTTCGGGCCGGTCGTCGGGCCGGTCCACTCGGTCACCGGCGCCGTAACCTTCTCGATATAGGCCTTGGCGTCGGTCATGAACTGGTCGTCCTGCGCCCAGGCGCTGGCGACGCCCAGGCTCAGTATTGCAGCGGAGGCCAGAAGCGCCCCCGCGGTCACACGAAATCTCGACATACGCGTTCCTCCCTTTGAGCTTACTGGCAAGCCGCTGCGGCTCGTCAGGCCGGTACATCCGGCTCTATGGCGACGGCCTTCCTGCCGCCGACAACCTGCAGGCCGGGCGCGATCCGCCCGGCACGAAATCACCCCGGCTCCGCCGGTCCCCGCGTCGGCTTCGCTATCGCCCGCCGGCGCTGGGCGAAGGCGGCGAGCGCGATGGAGACGACAAGAGTCGTTCCGTTGAAGAGCGGCTCGACGAAGAAGGCGCCGCCGAGCTGCTGGATGCCGGAGATGCCGACGGCGAGGATCGCCACGCCGAACATCGTCCCCCAGACGTTGACCCGCCCCGGCTTGATCGTCGTCGATCCGAGAAACGCGCCGACCAGCGCCGGCAGAAGATAGTCGAGGCCCACGTTCGCCTGGCCGATGCGGAGCTTCGCGGCGAGCACGCAGCCGGCGAAGCCCGCGATCAGCGCGGAGGCGACGAACACGCCGATGACATAGAGGCGGACGGGGATGCCGTTGAGTGCCGCGGCCTTCTCGTTGGCGCCGATCGCGTAGACGTGGCGTCCGAGCGGCAGCCGCTCGCTGATCACCCAGAGCACGATCGCTATCGCGACCACGTAGAGCGCGGGTATCGGGATGCCGATGACCGTCGTCGTGTTGATGGCGATGAACCCGGGCGAGAGCTGGCCGATCAACTGCCGTCCCTCGGTGAACCACAGCGCAATCGCGTAGAGGATGGTGCCGGTGCCAAGCGTGGCGATGAAGGAATCGATCTGCGCCACTTCGACCAGCAGGCCGTTGATCAGCCCGACAAACGCCGCGACGATGAGGACGATGACGATCGCGAGCGGCCACGGCACGCCGTACATGACCTGCAGGCCCATCGCCAGGATGTGCCACATGACGATGCCGAACCCGACGTTCAGGTCGATGCGGCCGGCCATCATCGGGATCGTCGCGGCCAGCGACAGCATCGCGATGATCGCCTTGTCGGCAAGGATCGAGCGGAAATTCAGGTAGGTCGGGAAGGTCCGCGGCAGGATGAGCGAGAAGAAGACGATGAGCAGGATCGTGAGGATCGGCAGGCCGTAAACCGGTATCAGCCGGATGATCGCGCGGCCGCGCGAGAGCGCCGCGAGTTCGGAGCGCGTAGGTTCAAGGGCGCTGGATTTAATGGACGGCATTTCCGCCTCCGCTTGCCACGCGGCGATCCGCGAATGCGGCCATCCGTCCCACGCGCGCCGACGCGGCGGCAAGCAGATTTTCCACCGACAGGTCAGCCGCGCCGAGCTCGGCAACGACGCGCCCGCGATCGAACACCATCGCCCGGTGGCAGACCTTGGCCACCTCCTCGAAATCCGTGGAGATGATGATGATCGCCGCGCCCGCCTGCAGCGCGACATCGAAGAGCCGGTAGATCTCCGCCTTGGCGCCGACGTCCACGCCGGCGGTCGGGTCCTCGAAGATGTAGATTTTGCTTTCGAGATGCAGCCAGCGGCCGACGACGACCTTCTGCTGGTTGCCGCCGGAAAGAAGCTCGATCGCGAGGCCCGGATCGTTGGGCCGCAGGCCTACCTGGCGGCCGAGTTCGCGCGAAGCCTCGTTCTCGCGGCCCGGCGCGAGATAGGAGAAGAGGCCGAGGCCGGCGGCGAGGGGGTTCAGGAAGAGATTCTCGCGTACGCTGAGATTGGGCATGACCGACTCGCCCGTGCGGTCGGCGCAGACGAGATTGATGCCGGCGTCCATGGACTGGCCGGGAGAAGTCGCGGTGAGCGTCTCGCCGTCGAGCACGGCCCTGCCACCGGTGATCGGGATCAGTCCGAAGAGCGCGCGGCCGATGCTCTCCTGACCGGCGCCGCGAAGACCAACGAGGCCGACCACTTCGCCGGCATGCAGCGAGCAGTCGACCGGGCCGATCCCCTCGACGCACATGCCCTCAAGTACCAGCCGCGCCACGCCCTCGCGATGCGCCGGACGGCGGAAGACCTGCGAAGGCTCGCGGCCGACGATCAGAAGGATGGTCTCCTCCGGCGTGGTCTCGGTCAGGCGGCGTTCGCCGGCGACGCGGCCGTCGCGCAGCACGACCATGCGGTCGGCGATCTCGAACACTTCGTCGAGCCGGTGCGAGACATAGACCATGCCGACGCCGCGGTCGCGGAGACGGCGAAGGGCGGAGAAGAGACGCACGACCTCATCGGCCGGAAGGCTGGCGGTCGGCTCGTCGAGCACCAGGATTTCCGCTTCGGCCGCGAGCGCGCGCGCGATGGCGACCAGCGATTTCTCGGTCCGCGTCAGGCTCTGGATGCGCACGTCCGGATCGATGTCGGCGCCGACGATCTCCAGCGCCGCCGCCGCGCGCCGCCGCGCCGCGGGCCAGTCCACCATCCCGATCCGGCGCGGATAGCCGAGGGTGAGGCAGATGTTCTCCGCCACCGTCATCCAGTCGATCAGGCCGAGGTCCTGGTGGATAAAGGAGATCGGCAGTCGCCGGAGCGATGCCGTCGCATCGCGGCCGCGATAGGTCACGGTGCCCTGGTCGAGCGAATAAACGCTGGCGAGGATCTTGATGAGGGTGGATTTGCCGGCGCCGTTCTCGCCGAGGAGCGCGACGATCTCGCCGGCGCTCACATCCATGCCGACCTGATTCAGCGCCTGCGTTCCGCCGAACTGCTTGGATATGTTCCTGACAACGAGAAGCGGCTCGCGTCCGGCGGTCCCGGCAGCGGCGGCGCCTCTGTCCGGCGCTTTCTCCGTAGCTATGGGCGACCGACTGGCGTCCACCCGCTCATCCTCCCGTCGCGCCGGTTCGTCCGTCGACAATGGTCCCGCATCTGAATGCAGTCGGGCCGCTGTTCTGAACCTCGGACAGGCCGAGGATGACGAAGGCACGCGCCCGTGCGCGGTGCCAGACGAATTCCGCTCGTTGATGCAGGAGGCGCAAACAATCGTCGCTTCCCACTGGATTTACCGTAAGGAATTCAGTAAAGCTGTCAATCTGATTTTGCGGGTGTCAGGTTGCGACAAGTTAAGCTTGTCTGCGATGCCCGGAAAACAGGCATGGGTCGAAAGGGTGCGATGTCGTCTGAATCTGTCAGACAGATTGTCAGAGAGTGGGACACTGTCCTGCCCGCCACGCGGCTCGGGGACCGGCTTTCGCAGCGCATGGTGGCGCTGATCGACCGGGGAGAGTTCAGCGAGGGCGGCCGGCTGCCGGCGGAGAGCGAGCTCGCGACACGCTTCGGCGTCTCGCGTCCCGTCATCCGCGAGGCGCTCTCTCGCCTCCGCGTGCTCGGCGTGATCGTCTCGCGCAAGGGCTCCGGCAGCTACGTGCAGAAGCGCGCCGAACGCCCCACACAGACGCCGGCGATCGGCTTCGGGCCGGTCGACAGCCTGGCGCAGGTGCGCAAGTGCTACGAGTTCCGCGCCAGCCTCGAAGGCGACGCGGCCTATTACGCGGCGCAGAACCGCACACCGGAAATGCTGCTGACGATGCGCGATGCGCTCGACAGCATGGCGGTTGCGATCGAGCAGGGGATCGTCGGCATGAATCCCGACATCGAGTTTCATTTCACCGTGGCGCGCGCCTCGGGCAACCAGTTCTTCGAGGCGGTGATGGAATCGATGCGCACGCCGCTCGAGTTCGCCGTCAATCTCGCGCGCAGCCTTTCCCTGAAGCGGCCGATGGATCATCTCCTCACCGTGCAGGCCGAGCACGTCGCGATGTTCGAGGCGATCGAAGCGCAGGACAAGGATGCCGCCCGCCTCGCCATGCGCACGCATATCGAAAATGCCTGCTTCCGCGTGTTCGAGGGGCCGGGCGGAGCAGTCAGGCCGAGCAGCAGCGAAAATGCGCAGACATAGAGGCTGTTGCCGATGAGCGAACCCATGGGACCGCGCACCGGCGGGCGCATTCTTGCCGACGCCATGGTGCGCAACGGGGTCGAACGCGCCTTCTGCGTTCCGGGCGAATCCTATCTCGCTCTGCTCGATGCGCTCTACGACGCGCCGATCGCCGTCACCATGGCGCGGCAGGAAGGCGGCGCGGCGATGATGGCGGAGGCATGGGGCAAGCTCACCGGCCGCCCCGGCATCGTCATGGCGACGCGCGGCCCCGGCGCCACCAACGCCACCGCCGGCCTGCACATCGCGCGCCAGGATTCCACGCCGATGATCCTGCTGCTCGGGCAGGTGGCGCGGAGGATGCGCAGTCGCGAGGCTTTTCAGGAGATCGACGTAAAGCTCTTCTTCGGCGAGGTGGCGAAGTGGGTGGAGGAAATCTCCAGCGCCGACCGCATCCCGGAGATCTTCTCGCGCGCCATGCACATGGCGACCGCCGGCCGCCCTGGGCCCGTCGTGCTGTCGCTTCCCGAGGACATGCTGCGCGAGGTGGCGACTGTCGCCGACGCCGCGCCGTGGGTCGAGGTCGAGACGCATCCGGGGCCGGCGCAGATCGCCGAAGTCGGGAAGATGCTTTCGGCAGCGAAGAGGCCGTTCGTGATCCTCGGCGGCTCGCGCTGGAGCGAAGCGGCGGTCGCCGGCTTCCGCCGCTTCGCGGAGAAATTCGATCTGCCGGTCGGCTGCTCGCTGCGTCGCCAGATGCTCTTCGACCACGATCATCCGAACTATGCCGGCGACGTCGGCATCGGCATCAACCCGGCGCTCGCGGCGCGCGTCAAGGAGGCCGACGTGCTCCTCCTTCTTGGCGGGCGGATGAGCGAGATGCCCTCGTCGGGCTATACGCTGATCGACATTCCCGATCCGCGCCAGACGCTGATCCATGTGCATCCCGGCGCCGAGGAGCTTGGCCGCGTCTATCGCCCGGCGCTCGCGATCCATGCTACGCCGACCGCCTTCGTGGCCGCGCTGGAAAACCTGCAGCCCGCCGGCGCTCCGGCGTGGGCCTCGGAGACACGCGCCGCCAATGAAGCCTTCCGCGCGTGGTCGGTCCCGAAATCCAACCCCGGGCCGGTGCAGCTCGGGCCGATCATCCTGTGGCTGCGCGACCGGCTACCCGACGATGCGATCCTGACCAACGGAGCGGGCAACTACTCCGGATGGGTGCACCGCTTCTTCCGCTTCCGCCGCTTCAATACGCAGCTCGGCCCAACCGCCGGCTCGATGGGCTACGGCCTCCCGGCGGCGATCGCCGCGAAGCTCAGGTTTCCGGAGCGGATGGTGCTGGCCTTTGCCGGCGACGGCTGCTTCCAGCTCACCAGCCAGGAGGTCGCGACCGCGATCCAGTCGAGTGCCGCGGTCATCACGATCGTCGTCAACAACGGTATCCACGGCACGATCCGCATGCATCAGGAACGCGACTATCCGAACCGCGCGATCGCGACGGATCTGGTGAACCCGGATTTCGCGGCGCTTGCCCGCGCGCATGGCGGACATGGCGAGACCGTCACGACGACGGAAGAATTCGCCCCGGCTTTCGAGCGCGCCGTCGCTTCGGGCAAGGCGTCGATCATCGAAGTGAAGATCGACCGCGAGGCGATCAGCACGTCCGCGACCCTCTCCGGCATCCGCGGCAAGGGCCGGCATTAGTACAGGCTTCCTGTGGCTCTTTCCCACCTTGTTTTCATTGCCGGGTTTGATCCCGCAATCCATTCCGTCGCGTCGCGACGCGACACAGTCGTTCAGGGAGCGCGCGCATGAGCCTTCCTCGCGTCTTCATCCCGCATCAGATCCATGCCGACGGCATCGCGCGCCTTGAGGGCCGGTTCATCGTCGAGGCGCCGCTTTCGCAGGATGACGAAACGCTCCGCCGGTCGTTCATCGACGCCGACGCCGTCATCGTCCGGAACATCGGTGTCGACGCCCGGCTGATGGATGCCTCGCCCCGGCTGAGGGTGATCGCGAAACACGGCGCCGGCGTCGACAACATCGACATCCCCGCTGCCACCGCACGCGGCATCGTTGTCGCGAGCGTCCCCGGCGGCAACGCCGACGCCGTGGCGGAAGCGACGGTCGCGATGATGCTCGCAGCACTTCGCCGCGTGCCGGAGGTGCACGGGCTGGTCACCGGCGGCCGCTACGCGGCGCGCTGGGAGCTGCAATTCGAGCAGCTCCTCGACCGCACGCTCGGCCTCGTCGGCATCGGAAATATCGGGGCGCGCGTGGCACGGATCTGCGCGGGCGGATTCCGCATGCGGGTGGTCGCCTACGATCCGGGCCTGCCGGAGGCGGCGGTCAGGGAGCGCGGCGCGGAGAAGGTGGAGGATTTGCACGCGCTCCTCGCTGCGTCGGACGCGATCTCGCTGCACCTGCCGCTGACCGCAGCGACGCGCCACATCATCGGGCGTGCAGAGTTGCGGGCGATGAAGCCGACGGCGGTTCTGGTGAACGCGGCGCGCGGGCCGCTGATCGACGAGGCGGCGCTCGCCGAAGCTCTGCGCGAGGGGCGGATCGCCGGCGCGGCGCTGGACGTGTTCGAAGTTGAGCCGCCGTCGCCTGACAATCCGATCCTGACAGCGCCGAATGTGGTGCTGTCGCCGCACACCGCGGGCAACACGGTCGAGGCGGCGCGCTACCTGGCGAAGGCATCGGCCGACATCGTCATCGCGGTCTTCTCGGGCAAGCGCCCGGAAACGCTTCTCAATCCCGACGTTTGGGACCGGCGGCGGAAGTAGGTTCCGCGGCCACACCTTCCACTGTCGTCATGCCATGGCTTGACCATGGCATCCATTCCGTGACGGTCGGGATTGGTTGTGGTGTTACGGCATGGATTGCCGGGTCAAGCCCGGCAATGACGACAAATTTCAGCGTCCGGCATGAGGCTGGACACGAGCAGTATGCTAATCCCGCCCCTCAGCCAGAAGCATCTCCACGAAATCCTTCACCGCCATGCCGGTGCGCGTGCCTCTTTTCGCCGCTGCTTCGTTCACGTGTGACAGGATCCCGGTCTCGTAAATCGAGCGCGCATTGCCGATCGAGGCGCTTGCCGCCGCGGCGGCGCCCGCCGGCATTCCGCGCGTATCGAGGTCGGCAAGGCGGGTGATCCCCGCGCCGTCCATGCCGACGCCCGCATCGCTGAAGAAGACCGCGACAAGGTCGACCGAGATGATGCCGTCCGGCTTGCCGCGGAAAAGCGCCGCGTGCGACCCGGTGATGGCGATCGAGCCGGCATCGTCAGGCGTCAGCATCGGCGCAGCATCGAGGCAGATCACGCGCGGCTCGCCGGGCACGTCGCGGATCAGGTAGCGCTTGCCCCCGGCGATGGCGGAGAGCTCTCCTTCCGCCACAGGAGCGGCGCGCATGCGCTCCGCCACTGCGCGTACGCTTTCGCCGACGCGGCAGCCGAGTCGCTCGGCGGCGCGGTTCACATGGCTGATGGTCCCGTGCGCCAGCATGTGCTTGCCGTCGGCGATATGGCAGGTCATGCAGTCCGCGGTCGCGGCGGCGAGGCCGATCGTATCGAGATAGGGGAGGCCGTTGATCCCGGCGTTGTCCCGGGTGACGCCCGCATCGTTCAGGACAACCCCGCGCAGCCCCCATTTCCCGGCGTGGTAGGCGTTGTACTCGCCGCCATAGGAGCCCGACACGATGACGTGGCCGCGATGCCCGGCGTTCACTTGCGAGCTTGCGGAGACCGTGAAGATTTCGCCTGCCGGCAGGGCTGGACTCATGGCATTCCTCCGCGTCGATCGTGCCACTGGCATCGAAGGGCGAGCGTGCTATTCATGCGCCACGATCCACGCCAAGGGTCAAGCGAGGAGGGGGCGTTCATGTGGTACGGAGAAGTCGAGGGAACGGGGATCGTCACGATCGACCCGCGGTTCAATGCGTGCTTTGCGGGCCATGTCCGCGTGGAGCGGCTGTGGACGGGCGGGCGATGGGTGGAGGGGCCGGCATGGTTTGCCGCGGCGCGCACCCTGATCTGGTCGGACATCCCGAACAACCGCATGATGCGCCTCAGCGACCCCGGCGACGTCGTCTCCGTCTTCCGCGAGCGCGCCAACAATTCCAACGGCAATACCGTCGACAACCAGGGCCGCCTCGTCACCTGCGAGCATCTGACGCGGCGCGTCACACGCACCGAATATGACGGCTCGATCACCGTGCTGGCGGAGAAATGGCAGAACAAGCGGCTGAACTCGCCGAACGACGCGGCGGTGAAGTCCGACAATTCGATCTGGTTCACCGATCCCGCCTACGGCATCGACACCGACTATGAGGGCGACCGGCAGAAGCAGGAGATCGACGGCTGTCACGTCTACCGCATCGATCCTAAGAGCGGCGCGGTCGACCGCGTCATCTCCGACATGGTGCGGCCGAACGGCATCGCGTTCTCGGTCGACGAGAAATACCTCTACGTCGCCGATACCGGCGCGACACATGTCCCGAACGGCCCGCGCCACATCCGCCGCTTCACCGTGGGCGCCAACGGCAAGAGCGTGAAGGGCGGCGAGATCTTCGCCGAATCGACTTCCGGTCTGTTCGACGGCTTCCGTGTCGACTGGAAGGGCCGCATCTGGACGAGCACCGCGGAGGGCGTGCACTGCTACGATCCCGACGGCACGCTGATCGGAAAGATCCTCATCCCCGAGATGGTGGCGAACGTCACCTTCGGCGGCGTGAAGCGCAACCGGCTGTTCATCTGCGGCACGACTTCGCTCTATTCGATCTACCTCACCACGAACGGATCCAGGCCCGGCTGACGCGCAAAGCCGGCCGCTATCCGGCCGGCGAAGCGCCTGCCGCGTTCGCTCCCGGAGCCATCGCCGGCCGTGTCTTCGGGAGCATCATGGTTGAAATTCTAGCGATCGTGCTGCCGGTCTTCGGCCTGATCGGCATTGGCGCGGCAATCGCCTGGAGCAAGCTCCTCAGCCACGCGAGCGGCGACGCGCTGTCGGAGTTCGTCTTCGTCGTCGCGATTCCGCTGCTGATCTTCCGCATCGTCGCGACCGCCGATCTTTCCGGCATATCGGCCTGGCGGCTGTGGCTGGCGTTCTTCGCCGCGTTCGCCGTGAGCTGGGCCGCGGGGACCATCCTGATCCGCCGCCTCTTCGACCGCGACGCGCGCGCCGGCCTCGTCGCCGGCCTCGCGGCGGGCTACGGCAACACAACCCTGATCGGCCTGCCGCTGGCGCTCGCCGCCTTCGGCGCGGACGGCTCCGTGCCGATGGCGCTCATCATCGCGGTGCAGCTTCCGATCATGATGGCGGCGGTCGCGCTGCTGATGGTGCGCGCCGAGCGGCAGGATGGTGTCGGCGGCGACGCCAGGCCGGGCTCCGTGGCGCGCTCGATCGCGGAAAACCTGATCGGCAATCCGATCATCATCGGCCTCGCGGCCGGCCTCGTTTGGCGGCTTTCCGGCGTGCCGTTCGCCGGATTGCCCGCCGACATCGTGAACCGGCTCGCGGACGTCGCGAGCACGCTCGCGCTCTTCGCCATGGGCATGAGCCTGAAGAAATACGGCATCCGCGGGCATATCGTCCCCGGACTGGTGCTGACCTTCCTGAAGCTGATCGTCATGCCGGCGGTGGTGCTGGGGCTCGGGCTGCTCGTCGGGCTGCCGATCTTCCCGATCAAGGTCGTGGTCATCGCGGCGGCGTGCCCGACCGGTGTGACGCCATTCCTCGTCGCCGGCCGCTTCCGCACCGGCGAGGGCCTTGCGTCCACGACGATCACCATCTCGACGGTGCTGGCAGTGGTCAGCGTGGCTTTCTGGCTGAACGTCGTCGCGTGGCTGTGAGCCACAAACCCTTGTCATCCCGGAAGGCGCGGAGCGCCTGTCCGGGACCCATACGCACCGGTCCTGCCGATTGAAGTTCACCGCTTGGGCTGCTGCAGCCGCGCCGGGATTATGGGTCCCGGTCTTGGCCTGCGGCCAAACCGGGATGACAACAGGGAGGGGTCGGCTCGCTTACTTCGGCGGCGGGGCTTTCTTGAAGTCGAAGTAGCCCTTGCGCCAGCGTGTGATCGTGGTCGTGCCGAAGAGGCCGGCCTTGGTGAACGGGTCGGACTTGATGAAATCCTCCGCCACCTTCCGGTCGTCGGTGTCGAGGATGTAGGTGCTTCCGGACGCCGTCTCGCCGTCGTCGCTGAGCTTGGCCCCCGCCGCGAGCAGGCGCGCGACATTCGCATCCAGAAAGGCCAGATGTTCCGGCCGGACCTTCGCCCGGAGTTCCTTCGCATTCGGCTTGTCGGTGGCGTCTATCAGGAATGGCATCTCGTGTTCCTCGTGTTTCAAGCGGCCGGCGCGCGGACCACGTTCAGCGGAGTCTTGCCGGCCCGGAGCAGCGCAATGTTCTCGGCGAACACCGCGCAGCGACGCTCCCATACCCCATCCGTCCACGCGGCGGAATGCGCCGTCATGCGTACGTTCGGAAGCGTCTCGAAGGGATAGCGAGAGGGCTTCGCCGCCTTGTCCTCGGCGTTCGCCGGATAGGCGTACCAAGGGTCGAGCACCGCGCCGCCGATCTTACCGGCCTGCAGCGCCTCGTAAAGATCCTGCTCGGCCACGATCTCGGCGCGCGCGATGTTGATGAGGATTGCGGTGTTCTTCATGCGGGCAAGGCCGCGCGCGTCGATCATGCCGCGGGTCGCATCGTTGAGCGGCGCGGCGAGCACGACGAAATCGGCCCCTGCCAGAAGCTCCGGGAGCTTGTCCTGCGTCGCGATCCAGTCGACGTCGGGGGCGCTGTCGCGGGCACGCGCGGCGACCGCCATCACGCGCATGTCGAAGGCCTTGGCGCGGCTCGCGATGGCTTTTCCGATGCGGCCGAGGCCGATGAGCCCCAGCGTCTTGCCCGCGAGCTCGCCATGCGGGAGGCGGGAGAAGTAAGCACCGGCCCATCCCTTTTCCGGGATCAACCGCGCAAGCGCCGAAAGGTTCACGGTCGTGTCGAGCATCGCCGCGAAGACGTATTCGGCGATCGGCCCCTCGTGCTCGAAGGCGTTGCAGATCCAGACTTTTGGCGGGATGGCGTGCATGGCGATCTTGTCGATGCCGGCGCCGGGCGCCTGCAACAGGCGGAAGCGCACCCGCCCCGCATCCGTCGCCGCGAAGCGGCTGGCGATCAGCACATCGACATCGACCGGCGCGTTCGGCAGATCCGGGATGTCGACGAACACGTCGCCGGGATCGATCAGCGGACGCAGCCGCGGCTGCTGGGCGCGGGCCAGGTCGAAGAGCGCAATACGCATGACTAGCCTGCCGCCTGAACGGGAAGAGCCGCCTTGTCATCGGCGAGCGAACCCGCGCGCGCGATTAGCGCGGTGAGGTCGCGACGATCATCAAGGGAGAGCTCGACAAGCGGCGGGCGGACCGGCCCGGCCGGGTAACCTGCGATCTCAAGCCCCGCCTTCACCAGCGCCACGGCGTAGCCGCGCTTGCGATTGCGGATCGCCGTCAGCGGAACGTAGAAATCCGCCAGCAGCCGATCGACGACCGAGCGGTCGGCGTCGCGCACGGCGTGGAAATAGCGGAGCGCGAATTCGGGCAGGAAGCTGAAGACGGCGGAGGTGTAGCTCCGCATGCCGAGCGCGAAGCACTGGGAGGCGATGATCTCCGCGGTCGGCACGCCGTTGATGATCGCCAGGCGATCGCCGGCACGGCGCGCCAGCGCCACGAGCGATTCGAAATCGCCGGCGCCGTCCTTCAGCGCGATGAAGTTCGGACAGGCGTCCGCGAGCCGGAGCGCGGTGTCGGCCGTGAGTATGCCGTTGTTGCGGCTGTAGACGATGACGCCGATCCCGACCGAGCGGCAGACGGCTGTGGCGTAGGCGAGAAGCCCCTCCTGCTCGGCGACGACGAGATAGGGCGGGAAGAGCAGGATCGCGTCGGCGCCAGCCGCCTCGGCGGTGCGCGCCATCGCGATCGCCATGGAAAGCCCGTAGCCGACACCGGCAACGACCGGCACGCCGGCGCCGGCCGCGACCGCTATCCGGCAGAGCGTCGAATGCTCCTCAAGCGTGAGCGAAAACAGCTCGCCCGCGCCGCCCGCCGGGCAGAGGGCGGCGGGGCGATGCGTGGCGAGCCGGGCGACATGCGCCTCGAAGGCCGGCGCATCGAGCGCCCCGTCGCGACCGAAGGGGGTGACTGGAAAAGCCAGCACGCCCTCCGAGATCCGTCGCTTCACGATGCTCAGCGCCGTCGACAAATGCCGTGTCCTGTTCTGTGGCTTCCGACCGGGTCTGCAAGGTCCGGCGCGTCACCGAAACGCGCCCGCATTTCCCATCCTGCCAAGCCGGCGTTGATGGCGCTATCCCATTGAATGGGATGACATTTCATTAGATGAGACTACGCATCTCGCCGCAGTTCCGTCAAGGCGACGCGCGGCTGACATAGCCGAGCCGTTGCGAGATCGCGCGCGCCGTGTCGGCAACGAGGCCGCCCATCCGCGTCAGCTGCGGCGCCATCCGCTCCACCGGGCCGGAAACGCTGATCGCGGCGACCGGCAGGCCGCGGTGGTCGTAGACTGCGGCGGCCGCGCAGGCGAGCGTCGCCTCGAACTCGCTGTCGTCGAGCGCGTAGCCCTGCTGGCGGATCTTCGCGACCTCCCGCTCCAGGGCGGGGAGACTGGTGATCGTACTGTCAGTGTAACGCTTCAGCGTGATGCGCCCGAGCAACACGCGGCGCTCCGCGTCCTGCATGGCGGAGAGGAATGCCTTGCCGAGCGAGCTGCCATGCATCGGCCTGTGCGACCCAAGGCGCGAGGAGATCGTCACCGACTGCGGACCCTGCTCGCGATAGAGGAGCACCATGCTGTCGGAATCGAAGACCGCGAGGTTCACCGCCTCGCCGGCGATCTCGAGCAGCGCGCGCAGGAGCTCCGGCGCGACCTGCATGACGTCGGTCGATTGCAGCGCCACGACGCCGAGCTGCACCGCCTCGCGTCCGAGGCGCCAGCGGTTGGTGGTGGCGTTCACCTCGAGGAAGCCGAGCTCCCGAAGCCGTTCGGCGATGCGGTAGGTGGTCGAGCGGCTGAGCCCGAGCGCTTCAGCGACCTCCGGAATCGCTGCATCCGGCGAGGTCTTGAAGAAGCGGAGGATGGAAAGGCCGCGTTCGAGCGTCCCGACCGGGACGTCAACGGTCGGCTCGACGGAATGCGGAGGTTTGGCCACGGGCACCGAAAGCTTGGCGGAAACAGGCATGCCGAAACTCGCTTTTCAGTCCCTGTCGGTCAAGGGCGTCGCCGTCCCTCGACGGCGACGCGATGGCGGAAGCGGGCGCTACTGCACGCCCCAGATCTTCTTGTAGTGGCCCTGGTAGTCGTTCGACGGGTCGAAGCGGTTCTTGTCGCCGCCATCGGCGTCGACATTGTCCTTCGTCACCAGATGGACCTTGGTGACGAAGCCGCTCGGGGGCTGGCCGTTGAAGGCGCGGTTCAGCTCGTCGATCACCTGCCAGCCATGCATCACCGCCGGCTCCGGCACGGTGGCGATCTGGTACTGGCCGTTGCGGATGCGCTGGTAGGCGGATTCGCTGCCGTCGCCGGCGGCGATCAGGTGCGGCGGGTTGGCCGGGTCGATGCCGGCAGCCTTCAGCGTCGGCACGGCAAAGTCGAAATACACCTCGTTGAAGGTGAGGATGTAGCCGAGCTTGTCACCGAAACGCTGCAGCAGCGAGTTAATGAGACCGGGGGTGCGCTGCGGCACCTCGCCGAACGGACCGTTGTCCTCGGAGAGCAGCGTGCAGCCGGAGCACGCCTTGATGGCGTCCTCGATGCCGTCCGTCTTCATCACCACGATCGGGTACTGGCGGTCGCTGATGACCTCCGCGCCGGCCGTGCCGTTGGAGTGGACCACGGCATACTCACCGGCCGTGTAGGCGATCTGGTACGGGTCGGTGCCGACATTGGTGAAGACCTTCGGATCGGCCACCGGGCCTGGCTTGTCGGTCGCGTGCCAGCCGATGACGACGATGCCGGCGTCGTTCGCCTGCTGGATCAGCGCCTTGTTGTTCTCGATCGAGACCGAGCCGAGGATGATCGCGTCCGGCTTCAGGGCGATTGCCTGGGCAAGCGCGTCGGCGCCGCCGGTCGCGGTGCCCTTGCCGTCCATCAGCGTGAATTTCCAGCCGAGCACCGTCGCGGCCTCCTCGGCGCCCTTCGCCGAGTCGGCATTGCCGCTCGAGTTCTGGGTGAGCGAGACATAGACGATGGACTTGTCCTTCACCGCTTTCGGGCCGTCGGTCGGGCCGTCCCACGTCGTCTGCGGGCCGACCGAGCGTTCGATGTCGGCCTTCATCTTGTCGAAGGCAGCATCGGCGAAGGCTGCGTTGGCGATCGCGCCCGCCGCCACGATAGCGGCGGCGCCTGCAAAGAGTTGTGTGCGTATGCGTTTCATCTGTCGGTTCCTCCCTCTTGATGCTTTCCGGTTGCGAAGGGTCGCGTCTTCCGTCTCTCCCCTTCGATCTCAGCGATTCCGTCGGCGCGCCGCGTAGCCGGCGAGACCGACCGAAATGATCAGCGCCGCGCCCTGGAAGATGGGCTCGGCGAAGAATGAGTTGCCGAGCTGCTGCAGTCCGGCGATGCCGATAGCGAGCACGAGCACGGCGATGATGGTGCCCCAGGCATTGACCCGGCCCGGGCGAACGGTCGTCGCGCCGAGCAGCGCACCGACGAATGCCGGCAGCAGGAATTCCGGACCGACGGAACTCTGCGCCACCTGCAGCCGCGCGGCGAGGAGCACGCCCGCCAGCCCGACGATGAGGCCGCTGCATACGAACGCGCCCATCGTCATCCGCCGCGCCTTGATGCCGGTGAGCACCGCGGCCTTGCGGTTCGAGCCGATGGCGTAAAGCTGGCGGCCGATCGGAATGTGCTCGAGCGTCACCCAAGCGAGGATCGCGACCGCCGCGACCATGTAGGTCGGCAGGGGAATGGTGAGGAGCTTTGAATCGTTCAGGTCGGCGAAGGCTTGCGGCACGTTGCCGACGAGCTGAGTGCCGTTCGTGTACCAGCTCCCCACCCCGTAGAGGATGGTGCCCACGCCAAGCGTCGCGATAAAGGAATCGATTTTGGCGTATTCGACCAGCACGCCGTTGATCCAGCCCACGAGGCCGCCGATGCCGATGGTGGCGATGACGACGAGTGGCCAGGGCAGCATCGCGTCGGTCAGGAGCCCCATCGCCGTGATGTGCATCAGGCCGACATTGTAGGCGATGGAGAGGTCGTAATTGCCGGTGGCGATGACGATCATCTCGGCCATGGCGAGCAGCGCGACGGTGGTGTTGTTGCCCAGAATGGCGCGGAAATTCTGCGACCCTGTAAAGGTCGAGGGCAGCAACAGGGCGAAGACGATGATGAGCCCGATGCCGAAGACGAGCAGCCCGTGCACCGACAGGATATGGAGCAGCGTGCTTCTGATGCCGCCCGCCGTCGGCGCGTGTTCCGGGGAGCTCGAGGGATCTGCGGACGCATTCTCCCTGCCGTCAGTCTCCTGCCGCGCGGTCACTGCGGCGCCCCGGCAAGCTCAGCCTGCGGAGCGGCCGCCAGGCCGCCGACCGCCTGCGTGAGGGCCTCGACGCTCAGCGCCTCGCGCGGCAGCTCGGCCACGATCCGGCCGCGGCTGAAGGCCAGCACGCGGTCGGCGATCTGCACCAGTTCGTCGAGGTCGGATGAGACGATGATGGCCGCAGTGCCGGCGGCGGCATCCTCCTGCATGATGCGGTAGATTTCCGATTTTGCGCCGAAATCCACCCCGATCGTCGGGTCTTCGAGGATCAGCAGGCGGTAATTCTGGCCGGCCCACCGGGCGAGCACGACCTTCTGCTGATTGCCCCCGCTGAGCGTCGCGATATCGCGCTCCGGCTCGGGCGGCCGAACGTCGAATTTCGTGAGGATGGCGCGCGCCGCCTCGCGTTCCGCGGCGCGGCTGCGCAGACGGAAGCTCCGGTGGCCGAAGTTCACGGGATTGAGGAAGAGGTTCTCCTTTACCGACATGGTCGCGGCAAGGGCCTCCTCGGCACGCTTGCCGGTGGCGAAGCCGAGGCCGTGGGCGATGGCGTCGGAGGGCGAGCGGATTTCGGCGGGAGCGCCGCCGATCTCGATCGTGCCCGCCTCGCGCGGGGTGACGCCTGCCAGCGCCCGCCCGACCACCTCGTGGCCCGCCCCGCGCAGCCCGGCGAGGCCGACGATCTCGCCGACGCCCACCTTGAACGAGACCGGGCCGACATGGCCGATCTTCAGCCCGCGAACGGAAAGGGCAGGGGTTCCCGTATCGCTCCGCCGCTGCACATTGCTCTTCACGGGCGCCTTGCCGACGATGTCGCTGACGAGCCGTTCGGGAGACAGGCTTGCGAGCGGTCGGTAGACCGCGACCGTGCGCCCGTCGCGGAGCACTGTGACGGCATCGGCGATGCGGAACACCTCGTCCAGCCGATGCGTGACGTAGATGACGCTGACGTTTCCAGCGCGAAGCCGCTTCAGGATGCGGAAGAGCCGGCCGACATCCGCCTCGGGCAGGCTCGCCGTAGGCTCGTCGAGCACGAGAAGGTCGGCCTTGCCGGTCAGCGCCCGGGCGATGGCGACAATGGATTTTTCCGCACGCGACAGCTCGGAGACCGGACGGTCGAGCGGCAGGGGAGAGTCGAGGAATTCGAGCGCCTTCGCCGCCACTGCGTCAACCGAGGACCAGTCGATGAACTTCCAGCGGCGCGGATAACCGTAGCCCATCGCCATGTTCTCGCCGACGCTCATCGACTCGATCAGGCCGAGATCCTGGTGCACGAAGGAAATGCGCCGCCGCGCGGTTGTCACGTCGAAGGGCGCGCCGCCCACGGCGATCGTTCCGCCGTCCGCCTCATGCACGCCGGCCAGAATCTTGATGAGGGTCGATTTGCCGGCGCCATTGGCGCCGAGCAGCGCGTGGACTTCGCCCCGCCGTACCGAGAAATCGACGCGGCGCAGCGCCTGCGTGCCGCCAAAGAGCTTGTCGACGCCGATGACGTCGAGGATGGACTCGTCCGTCGCGATCTCCTTCGAGGAGGCGAAATCGGGCTTCATCGCAGGACGGACAACGCTCCCTCCAATCCCCTGGCTTTATCTCAGCCATTGGGATCGTGTGTCATACGATGAGACTAGCCACAGGCTCGTGCACCCGTCAAGGCGAACCCGGATGCGGAGCCGGCCGGGCTGACATGAACCCGGCGACCCGGTCAGCGCGCCTCCACGATCGCCTCCACCTCCACCGCGACGCCGCGCGGGAGCGTGCCGACGCCGATCGCGGAACGTGCGTGCTTGCCGCGCTCTCCGAGCACATCGGTGAGGAAATCGGACGCCCCGTTGATGACGAGATGGGCGTCGGTGAAGTCCGGAACGGCGTTCACAAATCCGACCACCTTCACGAAGCGCGTGATGCGCTCCAGGTCCCCGAGCGCGACCTTCAGGTGCGCGAGGAGCATGATCGCGCAGAGCCGCGCCGCGGCGCGTCCCTCGTCGATGGAATATTCCCGTCCGACCTTGCCGACGAACTTCACGCCCTCGGCGTCGATCGGGATCTGGCCGGAGACGAAATGCAGGCTTCCGCTTGCCACGACCGGCACGTAGTTGGCGGCCGGCGCGCCGGGCACCGGCAGGACCACGCCGAGCGACTTCAACCGTGCCTCGATGTCGTTTGCCATCCTCATTCCCTCTGTCGTTTGCCGTCTCGCGGCTCGCGAGCGAGTTTGGTGCAAGAGCCTTGCGCGGGCAATGGCGATGCGCCGAGGGCTCGTGTTGTGGACCGGCCGGATGCGATATCCTACTCTCGATGCGTGACCTGGCGGGCGGCATCAACAGCCCGCAGGGGCGGCCTTCGGAACGAGAATCGCGATCGGAATGACGATGGCCCAGCCCCGGACTGCGATCACCTGGCTCACGCATTTTGACGATGCGAAGGCAGACGAGGCCTTTGCCCGTCTTGCCCGGGAAGCCTCGGGCTTCGGTACCGTGGTCGAGGTCCGCCAACATTCGACTGCTCCCCACCGGCCTTCCACGAACAAGCCGAATGCGCTGGTCCTGAGCGATGAAGATCTGGCGCGATTGTCGCCGCATCGCTTTCGCCAGATGAAAGAGAATTCCGCAGGAGTTGTCGGCGGATACGTGGATCTCGTTCACATCTCCGCCGCTCTTTCCCTGGGCGGTTTCGACTTCTACTGGTTCATCGAATACGACGTGGATTTTTCCGGGGACTGGAGCACGTTCTTTCGCGCATTCGAAAGCTCCACAGCCGATGTGCTGACTACGAATGTCCGTCCGCGGAGCGCGGCCGAAGCCTGGATGCATTGGCGATGGACGACGCATCCGGATGACGTCGATCCGCAAAAGCTGACGCGGTCCTTCATGCCGATCGGGCGGCTGTCGCGGCGACTTGTGGAACTCTATGCGCATGAAGCCGGGTCGTGGGCAGGGCACTACGAGGCGCTCTATCCGACCATGGCTCTGCACTTCGGCCTCTCGGTGGAGGACATCGGCGCGGCAGGCCCGTTTACTCCAAGTCATCGGCGCGGGAGGTTCTACTATACGGGAGCGTCCTCGGCGCTCGACGTGGGAAGTCTTCGTGCGTTCCCGCCGGTCGGGACAACCTATTACCCACAGTCCGGTGAGCGACTTCCGCTCGATCATCTCTGGCATCCGATCAAGAGTCAGGCGTACGAAGACCAGAGGAAAGAGCGCACCCCGGAAACTGAGAACCGACGACCGCCCGGGCTCTGGGCAGACGGTCAGACGCGCTACGCGACGGGCGTCTCTTCGCCGGCAAGCGGAGCGGGCGATCTCCGCCTTGCCGATCTCAACGCCGATCTGCTTCGCGCTGCGGGAGGCGTGAACGCCGAATGGTACCTCGCGCAGTATCCAGACATCAGCGAGGCGGGCGTCGATCCGGTCGAGCACTACTGGATGCATGGTTGGCGAGAGGGGCGCGATCCCGGCCCGCACTTTTCAACGAACTGGTATCTCCTCGCCTACCCCGATGTGGCGGACGCCGATGTAAATCCGCTCGCGCATTTTCTGGCAATCGGCCGGGACGCGGGGTATGGCGCCGGCTCGTTGGAACTGCTGCGCGAAGCGGGCGGCCTCGATGCCGACTGGTACCTCGCCCGCTATCCGGATCTGTCGCGGGAGGCCGTCGACCCCCACGCGCATTACTGGGAGCACGGATGGCACGAGGGACGCGATCCGGGGCCGCATTTTTCCACCACCTGGTACCTTCGGGCCTACCCGCAGGTCGCGGAGAAGGGGATCAACCCGCTCGTGCACTATCTTTCGGTAGGCAGGCACAGCGGCTGGAAGCCGGCCCGGTTTCAAGATTTCCAGTCACAACTCGCCCAACGGGGCACCTCGCCCTGGTATTGGCTGTTCAGCGAGGAGGTGTTCTTCCCGAGGAAGCATACGCCGCCTCCGCCGGCCGACGGCGCCTTCGGAAATCCGAAGCGTCGCCCGATCCTGTTTGCCGGGCATGCCGCGAGCCGAACCGGTGCGCCGCTGATCCTTCTCCGCCTGATGGAGCATTTCGCCGCGCTTCCGGACGTGGAGCTTTTCCTGTTCCTCGAGACCGACGGCCCGCTGCTCGACGATTTTCAGCGGCTCGCCCACGTGCTGGTGAACAAGGACAATCTGTTCAATGCACCAGGGCAGAAGGTCATCCCGACGCTTCTGGACGCGCTGGTCTGGCGCGGACCAATGCCGGCCCTCTGCAACTCGGCCGCGTCCTGGCAGATCCAGGAAGCCTTCAGGGAAGCGGGTCTTTCGCCGATCGTAAGCCTCATCCACGACAACCTGCTCAACTACGAGCACCACGCCGTTCAGCAGATATACGCGAGCGCCAAGGAGATCGTCTTTTCTTCCGACGCCACGCGGCAAGGTGCAGCCTCCGTCCTCCCTTCCTTTGCTGATGCCCGCCTCATCCCGCAAGGCCTCCTGCAGGCGTCCTTTGGCTCGGGCAGCAGGACCGCGGCGCGCCAGCGCGTGCGGCTGGCGCTCGGAAACGCTCCGGACGCGCCGATCGTGCTCGCCTGCGGCTCGCGCGATCTGCGAAAGGGCGCGGATCTTTTTGCCGACGTGGCGCGGCGGGTCTTCGCCACATCGGCCGCAGACGTGCATTTCCTTTGGCTCGGCGATCCGCTTCCCGAAGCGGCGGGCAATCATCTGGAATGGAGCGCGCGAATCCCCGCCGATCTCAGGGACCGCCTGCACTGGCACGCATCGGTCGTGGATCCGGAAGAACATTTTCTCGCAGCGGACATCTTTCTCCTGACGTCGCGAGACGATCCGTTCCCGTGCGTCGTGCATGAAGCGATGGCGGCCGGGCTCAAGATCATTGTGTTCGAGGGAAGTGGCGGGGCGCCCGAAGCGATCGCCGAGGACTGCGGAATTTCGGTTCCCCATCTCGATACGGGCGCGATGGCTGAGGCTGTCGGAGAGCTGCTCGCGCATCCGCTGCGATCCGCGAGACTGGGGGAACGGGCGGCGCGCAGGGTTCGCACCCGCTATGTGTTTTCCGATTACGCAGCCGCGATCATCGATCTCGTCACCCGCGAGGACGCAAAGGCGCGCCGCGCGCGGCAGGCTCCGAAGGTCTTCTTCTCGCAACGGGACTGGGGAATCGGCGGCGTCAACACCCTCACGGGCGACATCGTGCGCGAGCTAAATCAGCGGGGCATCGACGCGCGGCTGCTGTTCGTGGAATTGCCGGAGACACATCGACGCTTCGTGCCGGATGTGCCGCAGGAGTTTCTGAATGCCGGCGGAGAACCTCTCCCGGGGCGATGGCATAGCATCGAGCGGTTCCTGACCGTCAACGCGCCTTGCATCCTGGTTCCCGGCTACGACTACGTCACCTCGGCGCTTTCCCCACGGTTGCCGAGTTCAGTCGGCATCATCGGTACCCTTCACGCCAACGATACGGAGCATTTTGGTCATGCCCGCCGGGTCGGCCGGTTCTGGAATCGGATGCTCGCGGTTTCCGAGGAGATTGCCGCAAACGCCTGCAATCTCCTTGGCGATCTCGGGCCCGAAAATATTAGGTACGTCCCGAATTTCGTTTCGCGCTTTGATGCGCCGAAACGTGAAATCGGATCGAGCGCGGAGCCCATTCGCCTGATCTACACAGGCCGCCTCGTGGAGCGTCCAAAGCGGATGTCGGACCTGGCGATGATTGCAAACCGGCTTGCGCAGAAGGGCGTCCCGTTTCGCCTTTCGCTGGTGGGGACGGGACCGGCGGCAAACGATCTCGCCACGGAACTCGCGCCGCTGGTGCGAAGCGGATCGGTTACCTTCTTCGGGCGATGCGACAACGAAGAGGTCATGGCGCTCCTCCGATCCAGCGACCTGTTCCTTCTCACTTCCGAATTGGAAGGCATGTCGATTTCGCTGCTCGAAGCGATGGCGCAGAGGTGCGTTCCCCTGGTCGCCGCATCGCCCAGCGGCATCTCGGCTCTCGTCAAGGACGGGCAGACCGGGTTTCTGTTCGACATCGGCGATGTTGACGGCTTCAGCGAGTGCATTGCGCGGCTGCATGCGGAGCGGAAACGGGTCGCGGAGATGAGTGAGGCCGCCTACGAGCACGTTTCCCGCAATTTCTCGGGCGCGGCGGTTGGCGCCATCTATGCCGCGGAAATTCGGGATGTCTGGGACGAGATAGCAAGCGGCTCCTACGTTCGTCCGCCCTCGCTGATCGATGGTCCATATCCCGGGATTGCGGTGCCACCGGCTCTGATAGAGGCGCTGCGGTCCCATCTTCCCGACTCGGAGGGGGGCAAGCCGATCGCTCCTTAGCTCATCGGCGAGAGGCGCAGTGCGTGCGCCTCGCCGGTCACTTCGGAGGCAAATCGGCTTCGAGCGCCTCTAAAAGACTGATCTTCCTTGCACAAATGCAGGTCTAGTGCTTTTATGATTTTGCACTACGCATCAGGCGGTGGCGGGCGTTTTTCAATTCTCGCCGAGGTTGTCTGCCGGAAGCGACCGTCCTGGTCTCGGTGGTGTGAAGATTGTATGGGGGGCTGCCATGTATAAGCTCTCGTTGCGTCCGTTGACGTTGTCGTTGCTGGCCGGCACCTGTCTCTCTGGGCAGGCGATAGCGCTGGAGGCAAGCGGCAGCGCGGTCAGCATCGATCCTGCGGTAAACGCGCGGGGTGCTGGCGGTGCCCGGACGCTTGAGGTGAAGGGCGCGGTGTTCATGGGCGACGAGATCGTCGCCGGGCCGCACGGCCTTGCCCAGATTCGCTTCGTCGACGACACGAAGATCGTCATCGGTCCAAATTCGCGGCTGAGGATCGACACCTTCGTCTTCAACCCGAACAATACGGCTGAGAAGGTAACGGTCAGCGCGCTCAAGGGCGCGTTCCGCTTCATCTCCGGCAACAGCCCGCACGAGGCCTACAAGATCAATACGCCGACGATGTCGATTGGCGTTCGCGGCACGGTGCTCGACATCAATGCGCGCGGAGCGGATTCCAGCGTCGTCTTCCTCTCCGGCTCCGGCACGCTCTGCGACGGTGGCGGCCAGTGCATCGACGTGACCGGCGATTGCGCGGTGCACGTCGCTCCGAGAGGCGGTGGCTTCAGCGCGCCGACCGGGCAGGCGGCCGCTCAGCGGCTGGATGTGTTCTTTCCGTTCACGCAGTCGCAAGCCGGGCTCGACGCGGCATTCCAGGCGAATACTTCGGGCTGCCAGAACGCCAGCAACCACCTGCTCGGGCCGCCTCCGGAAGGCTTCAAGCAAAGGACCACACCGCCCAGCAACTACGGCTCGCACTAGCCGTCCGTCGTTTGAAGGGCAGGGTGCAGCGCCTCGCGCTCCTGTGCTGGGAGTGCGGAAGCGGGCGCGGCCACGTCGTCACATTGTCCAATATCGCACGCGCGCTGAAAGCGCGCGGCTGGAATTGCATACTGGCGTTGCCGCCGGGCGATCACGAGGCGCTTGGCCCCGACGGCTTGCAGGTACACGTGACGCCGCAATGGGGCGCAGGCGCCGAAACGCCGATGCGCAAGACCGATTCTTCGGCCTCCATGGCCGATGTTCTGGCGGAGATCGGGCTTCAATCGGCGGAGCGGGTGCTCCGCAAGATCGACGATTGGCATCGGGTCTTCGCCGAACATTCGCCGAATCTGGTCGTGGCGGATTTTGCACCGGGGGCGATCCTCGCCGCACGCGGCCGTGTTCCCTGCCTCGCGGTCGGAACGGGCTACGCCGTGCCGCCGCCCGACGTATCGCGCTTTCCGCTCCTGCACGACTTGGCGCTTCCGCTTTACCAGGAGAGCGCCGTCCGCGAGACAGTGAACGGCGTTATGCGGAAGCTCGGCACGAAGCCGCTCGACCGACTGGTTGAGGCGCTGGCCGGCGATGCGCGGGCCGTCTGCACGGTGCCGCTGCTCGACCCTTATTCGGCAGGCCGGAAGGAGCCCCTCCTCGGTCCGATGCTGAGCGCGCCGGTGGCGCTGCGCGACAGGGGCGCGGCGGAGATCTTCTGTTATCTGCGCGAAGGGAAGCGCACCGAACGTATTGCCGAGATGGCCGGATCGCTGGCAGGCATTCCGGGCCGCGTGGTCGCCTACGTTCCCGACCTCGCACCGGAAGCCAGGCAGGAACTTCGGACGCGGGGCGTCGATGTGATCGATGCGCCCGCTCCGATGACCGAACAGCTTCGGAAGAGCCGGCTCGTGGTCCATTTCGGCGGACACGGGATTGCAGCCGCTGCGCTGCTGGCGGGCGTGCCGCAGGTGGTGCTCCAGTTCGACGTCGAGAAAATGCTGATTGCCAATGCCCTGGGCAAAAGGGGCGTGGCGCGCAGCTTCGATTACCGGAGCGCCGGCGCGGCGGAGGTGAACAAGGGGATCCGCACCGCGCTTGCCGACCATCCGATGCTGATGGCGGCGAAGGAAGCCGCGGCCGAGCACCAAGAGTATCGCAACCGGGACGTCGTGGGTGAGATCGCCACGATGTGCGAGCGGCTCGCGGCCTAGAGATCCGAGCCGTCGGCGCCAAGCGCTTGCGTGCCGGCAGTGCTCCCGTTCGACCTGGGCGATGCGAGGATCTCGTAGTAGCAGCCGACCAGCTCGTCGATGGAGAACGTGCCGGGTCGGTCCGCCATGGGTTTGACAACCAGTCGGCCGAGGGCGATGTCCGCGATCCGATCGGCGAGATCGACCGGGTTGCCGACGCTGAAATGCTCTCCGTCAACGCCGGGCCGCACCTTCTCGCGCATGCCGCCGATGTTGGAGCAGAGAATCGGGACGCCGGCCGCCTTCGCCTCCTGGATGACGACCGGCGAGTTTTCCCACCAGATCGAGGGGACGACGATCCAGTCCACCGAGCGCATCAATCCCGTGACGTCCTCGTTTCGATAGGGACCGTAGTTGATGACCGAGCCCCGCAGCCGCTCGATCCACTCGCCGATCTGCTCCGCGTTGCTGCTCGTTCGGGCCGGAAGGTCGAGGCCGAAGAGCACCAGCTTGACGCGCCTGACAATGTCCGGGGCGAGGAGCGACATCGCCGCCAGAAGAATGTCGACGCCCTTGAACGGCGTGAGCTGGCCGAAATAGCCGAGCCTCAGCGTCCCGTCTTGCGATGCGGTGGCGACCGGGGGGCGGTGCGCCGCACCCACGTTCAGCGGGTTCTCGATCGTGCGCACGCGGTCCGCTTCCAGCCCCCACGCGACGTACCTCTGGCGAAGGAACTCGCTCGGCGCCACGAAGGCATCGACATGCGCAAAGTTCTGCAGGAGCAGCTCCTTTCGCAGAAAGAATTTTCCGGCGGAGACGGCCGGAAAGCATGCGCTGCATTCCGAGAATGACGATTGGTGGCAGAGCTGGCCGCTGGTTTTGACCATCACGCCCCAGTTTTGGCAGATCGACAGGTATTCGTGCAGAGTCAGGACGGTGCGGGCGCCGGGCCGGTGCGGGAGCAGGCGGCACATGTCTGCGCCGAAACCCGCCACGTGATGGAGATGCACGATGTCGGGAGTGATGTGGGCGTCGAGATCCACGAGCTGGCGTTGCAGGACATCCGGCGCAGAGCTGATGAGGCGAAACCGGTCGGTCTCCGGGGGCGACCAAAGGATCTCGTCGCTCCGCCCGCGGAATGCCGCGAAAGGCCCGGTATGGCCGAGCGCCTCCGGCGCGCAACGCGCCACATAGACCGGATCGATGTCGGGGCGCTGCTTCAGCGCAAGGAATTGCGCATACGAGGCGTTCTCCGCGCCGCCGCGTGAGAGCTCCGGATGGCCGTGCGACACGATGGCGACGCGCAAGGGGCCCTGAGCTGGCCTGGCGTTGGCGGGGTGCCCCTGGTTCACGCGTTCGCCCTCGCCGGAACGGAGACGGGTTGCCGGTCCGGCAGAGGCCGATAGCAGAGGGAGGCATATCCGCCGAGCCTTGGAATGAGTGTCAGGCAGCGTTCGAGCGCATGCGCCAGCGTTCCGTCGATCTGATTGTCCTCCTGTTCAAACCGGGAAAGCGGCGGAAGGCGGTCGAGCGCGCCTTCAAAGGCATCGCTCCGCAGCCAGCACATCGAGCCTGCGGGGTAGGCGATGCTCTGGTAGCTCCACTCGGCGTTGATGCCCCGCAGGATCTCGTCGATCCTCGCCGTGTTGAACTCCAGGCGCGTGAAAGGTGCGATCTCGGCGTAGGGCACCGGAAACGCGATGCCGGTCGTCGGCCGCGACTCGAAATGCGCGAGGACCGAACGGATCGAGGCCTCGCTGCCGATGCAGGCGTCGAGGAGATAGCGCCGCCAGGCATCGCCGAAATTCGTGTGCGGGCTCTTCTTCGTGTGGACGTGGCAAATGTACTTGTAGCGCGCGAAGAGCCCGCGATGATGGATGAACAGCGGCGCGAGGTCTCGCCCCGCGTTCGCCAACTCGTCGACAAAGATGTTCGGGCGGCCGGCTCTCTGGATTTCGGCGACGACGCGCGCTCGGGTCACCGGATCGGTGACCGTGATGAAGGTGTCGAACGGACGCATGTGCGGCCGGTTCAGATAGGAAAACATCTCCGCAAGGAGATCGGGATAGAAGATGTGCGCGTGCACCGCGCATTCGCCGAAGACCGTTGCAGGAACGGGACTGTCCGAGCCCGGCCTATTCCCGGAGGCAAGCGCCGGCGCCGCTGCCCTGCCGGCCGTCGGAGGTTCGAGCAGGGCCTTGCTGCCTTTCCACTTGGCGGCGAAGCGAGTGCAGTTCACGAGGGTGAAGAGGCGGTGCAGGTCTCCGCCGCCGATCGACTGGCGTTCCAGATGATAGAGGCCATCGCACTCCACCAGCACGATGCGCTTGCCGCGGGCGCGCATCTGCAGGCAGAGATCGCCATCCTCGAAATCGCCGCCCACATAGGCCTCGTCGAAGACCGTGTCCCCGAAGTCGCTGCGCCTGACGAGCATCAGCGCCCCGGTCACCGCCTTGACGTCGCGCGATGTGATCGCCGCGCCGTATTGCCTGGCCGGCAACCCCTTGCCGTCATGCACCGACAGCACGAGGTCATCGAGATCGGGGAACGCCTCGAAGCGCATGCCGGCATGCTGGATGGTCTCGTCCTCGTAGCGCAGAACGAAGCCCACAATCCCCACCGTCGGATCGTCGCGCAGGATGGCGAGCCCGTGCGCGATGGGAGCGAAGGACCGCCAGTAGATGTCGGAGTTCATGAAGGCGACGTAGTCGGACCTCGCCTCGCGGAAGGCGACGTTATTGGCGCGCCCAAAACCGAGATTGGCGCTGAGGCTCACAAGCTTCGTCGCCTTCGTCATGTTTCCGCGCCGCGACTGGCATGTCCTGTCCATCGGGGCGTTGAGGCCCGGATCGTCGGACACGAAGATCCATTCGGCATTGGCGTCGGTGCGCCGCTGCGATTCAAGGTGATCGACGAGGAAGAAGTCGTCCCGGTAGAACGGGATGACGATCGAAACGTCCGGCGTGCCGGTTGCCGTCTGGTAGTCGAAGACGCCTGAGGTCGCCTGTCGGGGCGTCAGGCTTGCCAGGAAGCGGCGCAAGACGCTTGCCGAGGCAGGGCGTCGCAGGACATCCCTCGGCGGCACCTTTTCCGCCAGCATCTGCAGCAGACCCCGGGTGCTTCCGATATCGGTCAGGTCGAGCGCCGACGACCATTGCACGCTGGAACCGCCAAGCGCCGCCAGCCGCAGCTCGTGGCGCGATCCATCGACGGCGTCGATCAGGGTGAAGCCGTGCAGTGCCAAGTCGGTGCGCCCGCCGCGCCCGGCGACGTCGGGCAGGACGTCGGGCCGGGGGTTCAGGAAAACCTGTTCGGGATGAACCGCGAGGCGGAACTTGTCGAGCAGGAACACGACCGATTGCTCGCCGAGATTCTCCGCCCAGCCGGTCGCCACGAAGCCGATCCCGGGGGCCACCAGATGCGAGTCGAGGTGCGGAAGAATGCGGGCGGACGCGTATTCCTCCGCGTCAATGCTCGCGACGATGTGCGCGAAGGTCGGGTTGGCCTCCTGCATTGCTTCACAAAGCAGCTCGATCGCGTCGTGCGCATCCTCCGGCAGGTCCGGCAGCGATAAAACCACCATCGCGGCTTCGCCGACCGGGCGGCCGCGCGAGCGGAACTCGATTTCCAGCGGTCCCGCATGTGACGCGACGGCGCCGGCCAGCTCGAAATCGAGCGGGGCGGCAAAGATAAATCCGAAGCTCTCCTCGCTTGCCGGCCGCTTTTGCCGACGCACCGCGATCTCGAATCCGCAATAGCCCTGCACCCGAACGGCCAGCGGCGAAGCAAGATTGCCGAGCACGATCTCGGTCAGTTCCTCGGAGCCCGTGGCGCGACCGAGGACCACAAGGTGATTGAGGACGAGGGCGATCGCCTCGACGTCATGCGACATGGTTGTCGGTGGCCCCAGGTGCCGGATTCCGTTTGAATCTAGCAACAAGCCAAACCAGATACACGAAATTCCTGATGATTTGGCACACGCGGGAGCGGCTTGGTGAACATCGCTGCCCCCCGACTACCCGACGACGGCTTCCGCTTCGATCTCCACCTCGTAGTCGCCGACGAGACTGGACACCTCGACAAGGGTGTTCGCTGGCCGGACGTGGCCGAGGTAGCGGCCGTGGACGCGGGCGACCGGCTCCCATTGGCTCTGGTCGCGGACATAGATTCGCGTGCGGACCACATCCTCCAGCGCGCCGCCGAGCGACTCGATGCTCGCCGCGATCTTGTCGAGGATATAGACGGTCTGCCCGCGCGGATCGCCCCGGCAGACGATCTCGCCCGCGCCGTGCGTGGCGGTTGTTCCGCTGACGAGGATGCGGTCGCCGATGCGCACCGCGCGGCTGTAACCGCAGACGGACTCCCATACGCTGCCGGTGTCGAGGCGAAGACGATCGGGGCGATCCGGAATCTGAGCCGCGGTGTAGACCTTCGGCAGGCTTGCCAGGTGCTGGCTGAGGTCGCCGGTCGCCGTGAGGAAGGGCGGGCGGCGGTATTCGCTGCCGCAATCGCCGGGAATACGCGTCGTGCCCGCCAGCGCCGCGTCGATCAGCGCGCGATCGGTGTCGTCCAGGCTGAAGGCGAAGAGGCCGAGATTGTCTTCGCGATGCTCGCGCTCGCCGAGGCGGGCGCCGACGATCACACCGCCGACCGCCGGCTGCTCCAGCACCCAGCGGGTGGCGACGTTGGCCATCGAGACGCCGTGCCGCTGCGCCACGCCGGAGACGGCGCGCAGGATCGCCTGAAGCACAGCCCAGCCGCCGATCGCGTCGACGAAGCGCTTGTACTTTGCCGTGCTCCAGTCCGGGATGGCGTCGGCATCCGGCTCGGGCCTGCCCAGCCATTTCTCGGTGAGGAGGCCGCCTGCGAGTGCGCCATAGGCGAGAAGCCTGACGCCTTCGGCGGCGCAGAAGGCCGACATCTCCTCGCCGGCGCGCCGGTCGAGCAGCGAGAAGCATACCTGGTTGGTGGCGACCCGTATGCCCTCCCTGGCGAGGACATGCAGGTGGTCGGTGTCGAAATTCGTCGTCCCGAGGTGACCGATCAGTCCTTCCGCCTGCAGCTTTGCCAGCTCCCGCATGGCGTCGAGCCAGGCCGGGTGCTGGAATAGCCACCAGTGGAGCTGCAGCAGGTCGATCCGCGAAGTCTGCAGCCGGACCATCGCGCGCTCGACCGCGGCGCGGACGATGTCGGCCGTCATCGGCCCGGGGGAAGGGCACCATTTGGTGAAGATCGCCGGGCGCGTGCCGGGCCTTGTCGTCACGCGCCGCGCGGCGAGGAGAGCATTGAACCGTCCGGCGATCTCCTCGGCGCTGCCGTAGTGATCGGCCATGTCGAACGTGTCGAACCCCGCCTCGGCATAGGCGGCGAGATCGGCGGCCGCGCGGTCCTGGTCGAGGCGGTGGCCGTCGCGCTCCATGTCCGCCACCTGCCAGAGGCCCGTGACGAGGCGGCTTATGGTCAGGCCCGGCGCCAGCTCGGTGCGTTCCGGGACGGCAGGGAGATCCGGCGGAAGGTTTGTCATCCTCGGGCTCGCTTTGGCGAGACCCGAGGATCCAGGCCGAAGTTGCAGGCCGGGCTCCCGGGCCTCCGCTTCGCTTCGCCGCAGAATGACGGCTTCAACGTATCGGCCGCCTCTCTGCGCAAACCCGCCTAGCCGCCGATCTTGGCTTTCAGGGTATTCACGTCTTCGGTCGACATCTGGCCAACCGTCGTGATCTCCCCATCCTTGATCTTCCAGAGGCGGAACGGCCCGGTGATGTCGCCATACTGGTCGAAGGTGATCGGGCCGATCACGCCCTCATACTTGATCGGCTTGCCGTCCTTGATGAGCTGGATCGCCTTGGCGAACTCGTCCTTGCCGGCGTGGATCACGGTGCCGCTCGGATCGACCACCTTGCGCACCGCGTCCTTGATGGCCGCGGCGTCGCCCTTGCCGGCGATGACCGTCGCGAGCCCGAGGATCGCCCCGGCGTCGTAGGCCTGGACGGCAGCCGGGCTGCCCGGATCGAGGTCGGAGAAGGCCTTGTAATTGTCGTTGAAATACTTGGTCGAGGGCGTCTCGTCGGTGCCGGACGAGGTGCCGTAGGCGTCGTTCAGATATTTCGCGCCGACCGCGTCGATGAAGGCCTTGTCGTTCATGCCGTCGTTCAGCAGGAACTTCGGAGGACCGCCCTTGCTGATCCAGGTCCGCGCGATGGTCGCGCCGTCTACGGGGTAGCTGATGAGATAAAGGCCGTCCGGCTCCCCACCCATCGCCGCCGTCACCTCGGCCTCATAGCTCGACTGCTTCTCGTTGTAGGGCGTGTCGGAAACGATGGTGCCGCCGAGGGCCGTGTAGGCCCTGGAGAACTCGGTCACCATGTTGACGCCGAAGTCGTTGTTGACGTGGATGATCGAGAGCTTCTTCAGGCCCTGATCGAGGGCGTATTTCGCCGCCGCCGTTCCCTGCAGCGCATCGGATGTGATGGTGCGGAAGAAGACGCCGTTGGTCTTGCCGTCGCGGCCGAGCTGGGTCAGCGTCGGCGAGGAGGAGGCGGGCGAGATCTGCACGATGTTCGCCGGCGCGGTGACCGACGTCAGGATCGGGATCGACACGGAGGAGATGATGCCGCCGATGATCGCCGGCACCTTCTTCACCTGAACGAGCTGCGTCGCCACATCGACGGCGACGCTTCCCTGGCTCTGCGCGTCGCGCGTGTCGGTGACGAGCTTGCAGCCGTTGACGCCGCCGGCGTCGTTAATATCGCGGAACGCCATCTCGATGGATTTGGCGCCGGCCTGGCCGTAGGAGCCGGCCGGGCCGGTCAATTCCATCACGACGCCGATGGTGATGTCGCAGTCGGCGGCTCGCGCCGCCCCCGTGGCCGCGGCGAGCCCCAAGGCGGCTGCCAGCGCGTAGCGATATATTCTCATGCTTCCCTCCTGGCGGTGATCCGCCTACCCCTGATCTTCCTCGCCCGAAGGCAACCACGTTTCCTGCAGGTGGCGCCAGACCACGCCGCGCGGCGCTGCCGGATCTGCATGGAAAAGCGCGGTCGATCGCCTGCGGGTCGTCCGTCCGTCACGATACTGTTGCTCTGTGTATTCCAGCAAGACCGAGCTCTCGCTCGCCCAGATTGCGAGCGGGTCCGACGCCTGGACGGTGAAATCGGGGCCGCGGCTCCTGCGTGCGCCTCTTATCCAGGCAATGATAGCAGTGCGCTCCATGATCGCGCCGTCGGGCGAGATCATGCGGAAGTCGCGTCCCATCGACGCCTCGCACTCGGAGAAATCCACATCCGGGCCGCCTTCGCGCAGCCATGCCTCGAAGAGTGCGTGCAGCGCCACCACTTCTTCCCAGGCAAGATCGGCGAGCGAAGTGCTGGGGTTCATGCGACCTTGTTCAGGTTGTACTTCATGATTGAGCCGTGCGGGCCGTTCCGGTCGCGCTCCAGGGAAAACGTGTCGCCGGGTGGCCCCTTGCGGCGCGCTGTCACCGCGAGAATCTCCGCGCGGTCGGCGTCGGTGAGATCGAGGGCGGCGACGGCGGCGTTCTCCGCGATGTGAGCGCGATTGCGTGCGCCGACGATCACGGCCGCGACCATCGGCCAATCGAGGACGGCGCGGGTCGCCACGGAGGCGATGTCCGTGCCGCGCCGGTCGGCGATCCGGCGGAGCGTGCGCAGCAGCTCCTGCAAGAGGGCCCAGCCGCCGAAATCATCCACGATCAGCTTGTACTTGGTGAGCGAGCGGTTCTCGAAGGGCGGGCGCGGTTCGGCTGCACCGAGCCAGCGGTCGGACAGGAAGCCGCCGGCAACCGTGCCGTAGCAGAGAAGGCGGACATCGTTCGCCCGGCAGAAATCGACAAGGCCGTGCTCGGGGCGATTGTCGAGGAGCGAATACTGCACCTGCATGCTGACGAGATCGATGCCGGCGGCGACGAGTTCCGCCGCGTGCGGCGTGTCGAAATTCGTGCCGCCGATGCGGTCGATCTTCCCCTCGTGCTGCAGCTCGGCAAGCCAGCCCGCCGCTTCGACAGCGCCCGGCACGGAATAGTCCCACCAGTGGAACTGCACGAGATCGAGGCGCTCCTGGTGCAGGCGCGTCAGGGACGTCTCGACGATCCGGCGGATATAGGCCCGGTCGACCTCGCGCAGCTTGTCGAGGTCCGGCACGCACTTGGTGTGCATCTTGACGCGCGCCAGAGCGGCAGCGCCGTGACGCCGTCCGAATTCGACGCGCGCCGCTCCGATCAGTTCCTCAACGCCGGTGTAGATATCGGCACAGTCGAAGGTGAGGATGCCCGCTTCGCAGAAGGCCACCAGATTGTCGACGGCGGCTGCGCGGTCCACCGTGCCGTGCCCGCCTGCGAGCTGCCAGCCGCCGCAGATAACGCGGCCGATCTCGTAGCCCGGCCGGAGCGTGAACGAGGCGACGGGAGTCACTGGCCGCCCTTGCCGTGAAGCGGAACCGCGGTCACGGCCGCATGGCTGAAGCGCCGTGTGCCGGTGCGCGAGATCACGAACCGCGAAGGGCAGTTCGGATCGGGGCAGGCGACCTCCGCGTCGCTCGTCATCCAGTCGTTCGGATGGCTGGGACGCTGCTTCGCGGGCAGCAGCGGCAGCAGCGCGGCGAGCGAGTAGATCGAGAATCCCTGGCCGGGCGGCAGATGCAGCATCTCGCCGCGCAGCTCGAAATAGTCGCCGGGCCTGGCGCCGCAATAGAGCGTCGCGCCCGGCGGCGCCGTCACCTCGACCTTCAGATCGAAGAGTTCGAAACTGTCGGATGGCTCGTTTTCCATTGGATTTCAGCGACATTGCGTGGGAAGTGGCGCGGCCGTATCGTCACGATATTCTTCCCGGCCGCAAGTCCGGCCCCCGTCCTGCTTCCTGTTGTGCCCAGCGAGCCCCTTCCGCCCATG
>JBBQVL010000040.1:0-39332 GCA_038211615.1 Hyphomicrobiales bacterium | reverse complement strand
TGGATGATCGTGACGCTTGGCGAGATCGCCAAGCGTCCGCGGCCCTCCTTCGGGGCGCTGGCGCGTCCGACCGGCGCGGAGTTCTATTCGCATGTCGGGGCGCTGCCCGAGCGAATGGAGCCGCCGGCGGGCCTCGACGGTTCGATCATGGTCCGCGGCGATGCGCCCTTCGGCGCCGCCCAGGGTGAGCGCGTCGGCGCCGCGCTTCGGCGGATATTCGCCGATCCCGGCGTGAAGGAGATCGTGATCACGCCGGGCCGCGTCCGGCTCGTCCGCCAGGCGTCGCAAGGCGAGCGCGGCGCGCACCTCCTGCTGCGACAGGCCCGCTTCGCGATCGACGCCATAGAAGTCGAAATGGTCCTGAGAGCGATCGACGAAGCGGATCTGATGCGCGAGGCGCTCGACTGGACCGCCAGCCTGCCGGAAAAGCTGTCGGCGTGAGCGGCCAGCCGGCGCGAAAGCCGCTCAACCCTTATGTCGCGCTGCTTCTCGCGATCGTGCTGCCGGGGATGGGACACGTCGCGATCGGGCAGCCGCAGCGCGGCCTTGGCTTTGCATTCTTCACGCTGCTTCTGGCGGTCCTGACCTACCTCATTTCCACCCCGGAGCAGTCGTTCGTGGCGCGCCACGCGGGCGGGTTCTTCGTGTGGGCCTTGTCGATTCCGGATGCCTACCGGCGCGCACGGATCGCCTATTCCGTCTATGAAAAAGAGCATCCGGTCGTTTCATGAGAGGAAATTTCCATTCTTGACGGTTGAGGTATGTCTGCGGGATTGCTACGTGTCTCCTGGGGTCGAGAGTGAAAGGGCTTTGCCATGTGCGGCATCGTTGGATTGTTCCTGAAGGACCAGGCGCTGCAGCCGAAGCTCGGCGCGATGCTGGCGGATATGCTCGCCAAGCTCGGGGACCGCGGCCCGGACAGCGCCGGCTTCGCGATCTACAACGACGCGGATGACGGCATCGGCAAGCTCACCGTCCAGTCCTCCGAGCCCGTCGAGGATTTCGCCGGACTGGCGGAAGCGCTCGGGCGCGCGATCGGCGAGAAGGTAAGCATCGCGGTCCGCGATACGCACGCCGTGCTGAGCTTTCCGATCGGCAAGCTCGAGGCGGCGCGGGAGGCGGCGCGCAAGCTCAATTCGCGCCTCAGGATCATGGGCGCCGGCGACGCCATCGAGATCTACAAGGAGGTCGGCTACCCGACCGACGTGTCGCGCCGCTTCGATCTCGCGCACATGGTCGGCACGCACGGCATCGGCCACACCCGCATGGCGACGGAATCGGCGGTGACGACGCTCGGCGCGCATCCCTTCTCCACCGGACCGGACGAGTGCCTCGTCCACAACGGCTCGCTGTCGAACCACAACAACGTGCGCCGCGAGCTGATCCATGACGGCATGCGCTTCGAGACGGAGAACGACACCGAGGTCGCCGCCGCCTATCTAACCTGGCGGATGAAGCAGGGGATGGACCTCGGCGAGGCGCTGAAGCAGAGCCTCAGCGATCTCGACGGCTTCTACACCTTCGTGGTCGGCACGAAGAACGGCTTCGGCGTGGTGCGCGACCCGATCGCGTGCAAGCCGGCGGTGCTGGCGGAGACGGACCAGTACGTCGCCTTCGGCTCCGAGTATCGCGCGCTCGTCGATCTTCCGGGCATCGAGAACGCGAAGGTGTGGGAAGCCGAACCCTCCACCGTCTATTTCTGGGAACACTAGGCGATGCCGACGGTCGACCTCGCGACGACCTCGCTGCGCGAATTCAATCATATGCTGCACGGCCTCAAGCCGGGCACGAACGAGCTCGACTGGCTGGTGCTCAATCCGAAGGGGCATCACTCGGTCGCGGTCGGAATCGACGCGCCGATCCACGTCGAGATCAAGGGCAGCGTCGGCTATTACTGCGCCGGCATGAACAAGGCGGCGACGGTGGTGGTCGACGGCAGCGTCGGCCCGGGCGTCGCCGAGAACATGATGTCCGGCACCGTCGTCGTGAAGGGCGACGCCAGCCAGTATGCCGGGGCGACCGGCCGCGGCGGGCTCCTCGTCATCGAGGGCAACGCGTCCTCGCGCTGCGGCATCTCGATGAAGGGCATCGACATCGTCGTGAAGGGCTCGATCGGCCACATGTCGGCGTTCATGGCGCAGTCGGGCAATCTCGTGGTGATGGGCGACGCCGGCGATGCGCTGGGCGATTCCATCTACGAGGCGCGGCTCTTCGTGCGCGGCAAGGTCGGCAGTCTCGGCGCCGACTGCATCGAGAAGGAGATGCGGCAGGAACACGAGGAGATCGTCGGCGCGCTGCTCGAGAAGGCGGGGGTGGAAGGCGCAAAGCCCAGCGAATTCCGCCGCTACGGCTCGGCGCGAAAGCTCTACAATTTCAACATCGACAACGCCGATGCGTATTGATGTGAGCAAGCCTATGTGGAGCCCACTTACATCCCTCATGCTGAGGTGCGAGCCGCAGGCGAGCCTCGAAGCACGCAGAGGCGCGTTTCCCATGCACCCTGGACGATCCTTCGAGGCAGCCCCGACTGCGTCGGGCCTGCACCTCAGGATGAGGATGGTGGGTATTGGCCGCTGCTTTGCGGAAGCTGTGAAATGACCTACCAGAACCCGCCCACCACGCCACGCCAGTCCGCCACCTTCGACGACTATACGCTGTCGGAAATCCGCCGCGCGGCGATCACCGGCATCTATGACATTCGCGGCGCCGGCGCGAAGCGGAAGCTGCCGAACTTCGACGACCTGCTCTTCCTCGGAGCGTCTATCTCGCGCTATCCACTCGAAGGCTATCGCGAGCGCTGCGGCACCGACGTCGTGCTTGGGAGCCGCTTCGCCAAGAAGCCGATCGCGCTGAAAATCCCGATCACCATCGCCGGCATGAGCTTCGGCTCGCTCTCGGCGCAGGCGAAGGAGGCGCTCGGGCGCGGCGCGACGCTTGCCGGCACGTCGACCACCACTGGTGATGGCGGCATGACGCAGGAGGAGCGCGGGCATTCGAAGCAGCTCGTCTACCAGGTCCTGCCGTCGCGCTATGGCATGAACCCCGACGATCTGCGCGCCGCGGACGCGATCGAGATCGTGGTCGGCCAGGGCGCGAAGCCCGGTGGCGGCGGCATGCTGCTCGGCCAGAAAATCTCCGACCGCGTGGCCGAGATGCGCACGCTGCCGAAGGGCATCGACCAGCGTTCCGCCTGCCGGCATCCGGACTGGACCGGCCCCGACGACATGGAGATCAAGATCCACGAGCTCAGGGAGATCACCGACTGGGAGAAGCCGATCTACGTGAAGGTCGGCGGCGCTCGGCCCTATTACGACGTGGCGCTGGCGGTGAAGGCGGGCGCCGATGTCGTGGTCGTCGACGGCATGCAGGGCGGCACGGCGGCGACGCAGGAAGTCTTCATCGAGCATGTCGGCCAGCCGACGCTCGCCTGCGTCAGGCCCGCAGTGCAGGCGCTGCAGGATCTCGGCATGCACCGGAAAGTTCAGCTCATCGTCTCCGGCGGCATCCGCAACGGCGCCGACGTGGCGAAGGCGCTGGCGCTCGGCGCGGACGCCGTGTCGATCGGCACGGCGGCGCTGGTCGCGCTCGGAGACAACGATCCGGCGCTGGAGGAGGAATACGTCAAGCTCGGCACGCATGCCGGCGCCTACGACGACTGGCACGAGGGGCGCGACCCGGCCGGCATCACGACGCAGGACCCGGAGCTTGCGGCGCGGCTCGATCCGATCCGCGCGGGACGGCGGCTCGCGAACTATCTGAAGGTGATGACGCTCGAGGCGCAGACCATCGCGCGCGCCTGCGGCAAGAACCACGTGCACAATCTCGAGCCGGAAGACCTCTGCGCGCTGACCATCGAGGCCGCCGCCATGGCCCGCGTGCCGCTCGCCGGCACGAACTGGGTGCCGGGGCAGGGGGGATTTTAGTGCCGCGCCTGCCTCTCCGTTTGTCATCCCGGAAGCCGGGCGACAGCTTGGCTGTCCGGGACCCATCAGCGCCGGAGCACTCAGGGTAGAGTGCGACCGGTCGAGCGAGAGTTCCTCGCTCCGTGCGTATGGGTCCCGGTCTTGCCGCTGACGCGGCAAACCGGGGTGACAACAGGCGAGGTGACGTGAGGTGAAGAAGTAGGGGGAGCAATTCGAATGGCAGCTGATCTCGCAAAGATCGCGAAGGACCGCGGCATCAAGTATTTCATGATCTCGTTTACCGATCTCTTCGGTGGACAGCGCGCCAAGCTCGTGCCGGCGCAGGCGATCGCCGACATGCAGAAGGACGGCGCGGGCTTCGCGGGCTTTGCCGCCTGGCTCGACATGACGCCCGCGCATCCGGACCTCTTCGCAATGCCCGACGCCGAATCCGTCATCCAGCTTCCGTGGAAGAAGGAGGTGGCGTGGGTCGCGGCCGACGGCGTCATGGACGGGAGCGTCGTGCAGCAGGCGCCGCGCACCGTGCTGAAGAACGTCATCGCCGCCGCCGCCGGCAAAGGCCTGCGGATGAAGTCGGGCGTCGAGGCGGAGTTCTTCCTCACCACGCGCGACGGGCAGGCGATCTCCGACGAATACGATACCGCGACCAAGCCCTGCTACGACCAGCAGGCGCTGATGCGCCGCTACGACATCATCGCCGAGATCTGCGACGCCATGCTGTCGCTCGGCTGGGGCCCGTACCAGAACGACCACGAGGACGCGAACGGCCAGTTCGAGATGAACTGGAATTTCGCCGACGCGCTGGTCACCGCCGACCGCCATTCGTTCTTCAAGTTCATGGTGAAGTCGATCGCCGAGAAGCACGGCCTTCGCGCGACGTTTATGCCGAAGCCGTTCGCGGGGCTGACCGGCTCAGGCTGCCACGTGCACATGTCGATCTGGGACAAAACGGGGAAGAAGAACACCTTCGCCGATCCGGCGAACGAGCTCGGCCTCTCGCCGCAGGGCTATCACTTCCTCGGCGGGATCATGACGCACGCGACCGGCATGGCGGCGATCACCAATCCGACGGTGAACAGCTACAAGCGCATCAATGCCCCGCGCACCGTATCCGGCGCCACGTGGTCGCCGAACTCGATCACCTGGACCGGCAACAACCGCACCCACATGGTCCGCGTGCCGGGCCCCGGCCGCTTCGAGCTGCGCCTGCCCGACGGCGCCGCGAACCCCTATCTGCTGCAAGCCGCGATCCTCGCCGCCGGCATCGACGGCGTCGCGACGAACGCCGATCCCGGCAAGCGCTACGACATCGACATGTATGCCGAGGGACACACGGTGAAGGGCGCGCCCAAGCTGCCGCTCAACCTCCTCGACGCGCTGCGCGCCTTCGAGAAGGACAAGGGTCTGCGGGCAGCGCTCGGCGAGGAGTTCGCCGCCGCCTATCTGAAGCTCAAGAACCTCGAATGGAACGCCTACGCCGCGCACTTCACCCAGTGGGAGCGCGACAACACGCTCGATATCTGAGGCGAGCGCCTATCCGTTGGCGCGGTCGGCGGTGAAGCGGCGGTTCGTTCCGAGCCGCTGGCGGTCGGCGAGGTCATCGTACGGCATCTGCACCAGCCTGCGCGAGATGGACTCGGCCAGAGCCGCGTTTCGCGCCTTGATCGCCTCGGTCAGATCGCGGTGCAGCGGCAGGCCGCGTTCGAACGAGCCCGGCTCGTGCGTCGTCAGCAGGACCTGGATCTGCATCAGCGATGCGGTCAGCGAGCCGAGATGGTTCAGGAGGGCGTTGTGCGACGCCGAGTGGATGCTGCGGTGGAACACGATGTCGCATTCCGGCACGCGCTCGGGAAATCCGACACAGGCTTCGAGCGCCGTGCAATTGGCGTCGATCAGCGCGATCTCATCATCGCTTGCCCGGAGCGCCGCGAGGTAGGCCGTCTTCGGCTCCACCACGAGGCGGAACTCCACCAGCTCGAAGGCGCGCGTCTGGCGCAGGTCGGACTCGGCGTGCCAGGCGAGGATGTCGGGATCGAGGAGGTTCCAGTCCGCGATCGCGCGGATGCGCGTGCCGGTCTTCGGCCGCACCTCGATCATGCCCTTGCTGGTCAGCACCTTGATCGCCTCGCGCAGTGCGTTGCGGCTCACGCCGAGCTCGGTGGCGAGGTTGCCTTCGGTCGGCAGGATACCGTCCGAGCCGTAATCCCCCCGCACGATGCGCCGGCCGATCTCGGCGACGATCCGGTCGTGGAGCGAGGTGCGGGCAAGAGGCCCCGCGGCAACGGGCGAGCGCGTCAGCAATGTCCCTCCAGTCAGCTTTGTCGGGAATCGTTGTTCCCGTTCTGCGCGAAGAGCGATATCGCAGCCGGCCTCTTGACGCAATGATGGGATGATAGGATCATTGATCCGCGGGCACACTTTACTGCCTGCGGGGGCGCATTGTCGGATGGGGTTCTGGGAAATTCTGGTCCGCGAGACCCCGAACTTCCTTCCGGTCCTGCTGGAAGGCGCGGTCGTTGCGCTGGAGGTCGCCGCCGGCGCGGTCTGCATCGCGATCGCCGGCGGCCTGCTGCTCGCGATCATGCTCATGACCTCCTTCGCCCCGGTGCGGATTGCCGCGCGGAGCTATGTCGAGCTGATGCGCGGCACGCCGGCGCTGACGCAGCTCTTCATCATCTATTTCGGCCTGGCGGATGCCGGGCTCAGTTTGCCGCCGCTTCTCGCGGCGATCGTCGGCCTCGGCATGAACGGAGCGGCGTATCTCTCGGAGGTGTTCCGCGCCGGCATCTCCGCCATCCACCGCGGCCAGACCGAGGCCGCGCTGTCGCTCGGGCTTCCGCCGCTCGACGTGATGCGCTTCGTCGTGCTGCCGCAGGCGATCCGCATCATGCTGCCGGCCTTCTGCAACTATGCGGTCCAGCTCCTGAAGGACACAACGCTCGCCTCCAGCGTCGCGGCGCCGGAGATCATGTTCCGCGCGCGCAACCTTGTCATGGAGACCTATCTCAGCATGCAGATCTACCTGCTCGTCGCCTGCATCTATCTGGCGATGAGCATTCCGCTGTCGCACCTCGCGGCGCGGCTGCAGCGCGCCGCGCAGGCATGGCGCTGAGATGATCCGCTTCACGCAGGAGCTGCTTGAGAACCTCCCCGAATGGGGACCGCAGATGCTGGCGGCGGCGCTGCAGACGCTGCAGCTCACGCTCGCGAGCTTCCTCTTCGCGACGATCATGGGCGCCATCGTGGCGCTGGCCAGGACCTCGCGCTTCCCGGCGCTCCGCTGGATAGCCATCGTCTTTATCGAGGTCGGGCGCGGCACACCGGCGCTGGTGATCCTCTTCATCATCTATTTCGGCCTGCCGACCATCCTCCCGGCGCTCGAGTTCGATTCCTTCACCGCCGCCGTGATCGGCCTCGGCCTGCAGGGCGGGGCGCTGCTCGGGGAAGTCTTCCGCGCCGGCATCGAGGCGATCGAGCGGGGGCAGCGCGAGGCCTCGCTGTCGCTCGGGCTGACGCCGGCACAGACGATGACGGACGTCATCGCGCCGCAGGCGATGCGCATCGTGCTGCCGCCGATCGGCAATTATGCGATCGGGCTGCTGAAGGACACGTCGATCGCCTCCATCATCGCCGCGCCGGAGCTGATGCTGCGCGCCAAGGACCTCGCGTCGTCGAGCTTCATGCCGATGCATCTCTACGTGCTCGCCGCGCTCTTCTATTTCGCCATGAGCTACCCGCTGTCGCTGATCGTGCGCCGGCTGGAGACCGCTCTTTCGAAGGGCCACAGGTAAAGGAGGGGATGTTCCGAAGGCCCGCAAGGACACCGTATCGACCATCATCAACGGAGGGAGAAAAGCATGAGTGAATTTGCGAAGAATGGCCGCTCGGGAGGGCTGTTGCGCAGCCTCCTCGGCGCGGGAGCGATAGTCGCGGCGCTGGCTGTCGCGCTGCCGGCCGAAGCCGCTCCGCCGAAGACGATCGAGCCCGGCAAGCTCACCGTCGGCTTCAACGGCGACATGCCGATGACGAGCTGGAAGGACGGCAAGCTGATCGGCACGGACGGCGAGCTCCTGGCGCAGATCGCCGCCAACCTCGGACTGGAGATCGTGCCGCAGCAGATGGAATGGTCGGCGGTGATCCAGGCCACCAAGCAGGGCAAGGTCGACATCATGCTCGGCTCGATGGGCTACACCGACGAGCGCACCAAGATCATGCTGCTGACCGACCCGATCTACTATTTCGGGACGTTCCTGCTGCAGAAGAAGGAGACGAGCTACTCGACCTTCGAGGAAATTTCCGGCCACACGATCGGCACCGTCACCGGCTTCACGCTGGTGCCCGAGCTGAAGGCGATTCCGGACGTGAAGGAAGTGAAGCTCTACGACACCTCCGACGGCGTGATGCGCGATCTCGTCGCTGGCCGCCTCGACATGGCGGTGCTCGATCCGGGCCTCGTCGAATACGCCCTGCTGCAGCATCCGGAATGGGGTCTGCACCAGGTTCCGCTGAAGCCGCAGGCTGACAAGTATCCGATCATGTCCACCAAATACTACTCGATCATGGGCATCTATCCGGAGGACAAGGAACTGCACGAGGCCATCAACGCCGAGATCCAGAAGGCCTGGGCGACCTGCACCAACGTCAAGACCATGGCGAAGTACGGGCTCGGCAGCCCGGGCTGGTTCGAGCCGCCGGCGAAGAGCTACCGGATCGACCGGCCGGCAGACTGGAAGGCGCCGACCGCCGATCCAAGCTGCTTCGCGGCGCAGTAGGACAATGGGGCTGGGCTTTGCGCCCAGCCCTTCGCTCCCGGTTCATCCGATGAATCCGCTCGTCCGCATCGTCGATCTCAGGAAGAGCTTCGGCAGCGTCGAAGTGCTCGGCGGAATCAATCTTCAGGTGAACCGGGGCGAGTGCGTTTCGATCATCGGCCCGAGCGGCTCGGGCAAGACGACTCTCCTCCGCTGCATCAACTTCCTCGAGCGGCCGAGCGGCGGCGAGATCTGGGTCGACGGAACGCGCGTCGGGCAGACCGGGGAGAAGCAGCGGGTCCGTTATCTGAGCGACCGCCAGATGGCGAAGACGCGCGCCGAGATCGGCTTCGTCTTCCAGCGCTTCAACCTCTTCCCGCATCTCTCCGCCCTCGACAACGTGACGCTAGCGCCGAAGCGCGTGCGCAGGCTGGGCGCCCCCGAAGCGCGGAAGCTCGGCATCGAGATGCTGGAGAAGGTGGGGCTTGGCCACAAGGTGGATGAGTTTCCCGAGCGGCTGTCGGGCGGGCAGCAGCAGCGGGTGGCGATCGCCCGCGTGCTGGCGATGCAGCCGAAGCTGATCCTCTTCGACGAACCGACGTCGGCGCTCGATCCTGAGCTCGTCGGCGAGGTGCTCGCCGTCATGCGCAAGCTCGCCGAGGAGGGCCGCACCATGATGATCGTCACGCATGAGGTGCAGTTCGCCGGCGATGTCTCGGATCGCGTGATCTTCATGGATCATGGGCAGATCGTCGAGGAAGGGCCTCCGCAGACGGTGCTCCGCAACCCCGCGCACGAGCGGACGCGGCTGTTTCTGAAGAAAATTCTCGAGCGGACCGAATAGGCATCCCAAATGAAAATCGTCGGTATCGAGGCGATCCCCGTCAGCGTGCCCTATCGGCAGGCGGAGCGGAGTTTTCGCGTCCAGCGTGGCGGCGTCAGCGACGTCATCGTGAAGCTCACGACCGACGGCGGGCTCGTCGGCTGGGGCGAGAGCTGCAGCGGCGCTGACACGGCGTCGATCGAGGCGGCGGTGCGCGCCATGGCGCCATTCGTGATAGGGCGCGATCCGTGGGAGACGGAGGCGATCGCGCGCGACGTCTACAAGACGGGGCTCTGGGATTATCGGCTCGCAACCGGCAACTTCGCCTATGCCGGGATCGACATGGCGCTCTGGGACCTCTGCGGCAAGGATTGCGGCCAGCCGCTCTACCGGCTCTTTGGCGGCGCGCTGCGGGGGGAGGTTGATTACTTCTATTACCTGACGGTCGGGACGGCGGAGGATGTCGCCGCGCAATGCCGCGACGGCCTGGCGCGTGACTATTGCGTATTCTACCTGAAGGTCGGCGTTGACGCGGCGGCCGAAGAGGCGATGCTTGTCGCGGCGCGCGCGGCGCTTGGCGACGGTCCAAAAATCCGCATCGATTCCAACGAAGCCTGGTCGGTGGCGGAAGCGTCGCGACTGCTGGCGCGCTGGAACGATCTCGTCGGCATCGACCTCGCGGAGGCTCCCGTCAGGGCGTTCCCGCATTCGCTCATGCAGGCCCTGCGGCGCGCTGTTCCGGTGGCGCTCTGCGCCAATGAGGGGCTCGGCAGCGAGGCGGATGTGCTGCGCACGATCGCCGCCGAATCGACCGACGTGCTCTGCTTCTCAAGCTACTGGGTCGGGACCCTCCGCCGCTTCCACACGCTGGCGCAGCTTGCGCACCTGCAGGGGATTGCGGTCTGCAAGCACACGCACGGAGAGCTCGGGATCGCCGCCGCGGCGGGGCATCATATCATGCTGACGCTTCCGAACAGCGTGGACGGCAATCAGCAGACGGCGTCGATCATGGGCGAGGACATCCTCGCCGCGCCGTTGCCGATCGCGACCGGGCCGCGCTGGGGAATTCCGCAAGGGCCGGGCCTCGGCGTCGCGGTCGACGAAGACAAGCTCCGGTTCTTCCACGAAGCCTATCGGCGTGACGGGCAATTCCTGCCCTACAGCGCCTGACCAGAGAGGAATTTTTGACATGAAGCAGGTCGTCAAGACGCATCTCCCCGGCGAGGATTCGCCGATCGAGTGGGCGACGATCGCCGACGGCGTGCTCTACACGGCGCAGATCCCGATCCGCGAGGACGGGTCGATCGAGGCGGGCTCGATCGACGCACAGGCGGAGCTGACCTTCTCCAACCTGAAGCGCACGCTGGAGGCGGCGGGGGGAACGCTGGAGGACGTGACGCAGGTGCTCGTCTACCTGACGGGCAAGGAGCATTTCCAGGCGATGAATGTCGTCTACCGCCGCTACTTCTCGAAGCCCTTCCCGAACCGCGCCACGGTGATCGTCGCAGGCCTGATGGTGCCGGGCGCGGTGATCGAGATCGTGGCCTACGCGCATCTGAAGCGCTGAGCCGGAGCCCACCATGCGCGTCGTAGTCCTCGGCGCAGGCATCATCGGCACGACGACCGCCTACCGCCTCGCCGAGGCGGGTCACGCGGTGACGGTCGTCGATCGCCAGCCCGGCGCCGGACTGGAGACGAGCTTCGCGAATGGCGGGCTGCTGACGCCGGCCACGTCCGATTCGTGGGCCGCGCCGGGCACGCCGACCAAGATCCTGAAATGGCTCGGCCGGGCCGACGCGCCGATGTTGCTGCGCCTGTCGGCCGTGCCGGGGATGCTCGGCTGGGGCATCCGCTTCCTCGCGAACTGCCGGCCCGAGCTGTGGCGCTCCAACACCGAGGCCATCCTGTCGCTCGCGCTCCTGAGCCTGGCGGAGCTGCGCGGCCTGCGGGAGGCGGAGGACCTGAAATACGACCGCAATCCGCCCGGCCTGATGAAGCTCTTCCGCGATCCTTACTCCATGCAGAGCGCCGTGCGTGCCGCGGAGCTCTTCCGCGAGTTCGGGGTGAAAGCCGAGCAGCTCACGACCGCCGAGGCGATCTTGAAAGAGCCGGCGCTCGAGCCGATCGAGCGCGATCTCTCGGGCGCCATCCTCTATCCGGACGACGAGAGCGGAGACGCGTTCAAGTTCACGCAGGAGGTCGCGAAGCGGGCCGTCGCACGCGGCGTCGCCTTCACGTTCGGCCGCACGATCGTCGGGCTGAAGCGAAGCGGCGACCGCATCGAAGCGGTGGTGACCGATCGGGGCACGCTCAGCGCGGACCTCTATGTGCTGGCGCTCGGCAGCTACTCTCCGAAGGTCGCGAGCACGGCGGGACTTTCGCTGCCGGTCTATCCGGCGAAGGGCTATTCGATCACCGTCGACACGAAAGGCTGGAACGGCGGACCGCGCATTCCACTCGCCGACGACGGCCTGAAGGTCGCCGTCGCGCCGCTTGGCGAGACGCTGCGGGTGGCGGGGACCGTCGAGTTCACCGGCCTCGATACGTCGCTGAACGCGGCGCGCGGCCAGATGCTGGTGAACAACCTCGCGGCGATCCTGCCGCAGCATCCGAAAGGCGAGACCAGACACTGGTCGGGCCTGCGTCCGCTGACGCCGAGCGGCCGGCCGCTGATCGGCCGGACCCGCATTAAGAACCTTCTGGTGAATGCCGGACATGGTCCGCTTGGCTGGACGCTAGCCGCCGGCTCCGCGCGCCTTATCCTGTCGCTCGTCGAGAACCGCGCGCCGCCGATCGACGCCGCGCCGTTCGACCCGGAGGCGAGCCAGTGAGCCGCTAGCGGATCGTGTAGCCTCCATCGATGGCGATCGCCTGCCCGGTGAGGAACGCCGACAGGTCTGACGCCAGGTAGACGGCAAGCTCGCCCATCTCCTGCAGGCGGCCGGCCCGCGGGATGGCGTGCATCATTCGCTTGGCGCGCAGCGCCGCTTCCGGATCGGCCTCCTGCCGCGTCACTTCGATCGCCAGCGGCGTCTCGACGAAGCCGGGGCACATGGCGTTCACCCGCACGCCCTTGTCGGCGAGGTCGAGGGCCATCGCCTTGACCATCCCGATGACGCCGGCCTTCGCCCCGCAATAGGCGAGCCGCTCGCGCTGCCCGACAAGGCCCAGCATCGAGGAGACGATGATCACCGAGCCGGCGCCGGCCGTCAGCAGATCGGCGGCGGCGTAGCGGACGGTCAGGAAAGCCGGGCGCAGCGTGTGGTCGACGATCCGCTGGAACTCCGCCGGCTCCGTGTCGAAGACCGAGGTGCGGCCTCCGGCGCCGGCGCTGACGACGATCGTGTCGATGCCGCCCATGAACCGGCTCGCGGCGGCGGTGACGCGCTGCACGTCCTCCGCCGAGGTGGCGTCGCCGGCCTCGAAGCCGGCCTTGCCGAGCGTCGAGAGCTTCGCCGTCGCCTCGCGCAGCACCTCGGCGCGGCGGCTGGAGATGAAGGTTGCGGCTCCTTCGCGCGCCATCGCCTCGGCGCAGGCGAGGCCGATTCCCGTGCCGCCGCCGTAGACCAGCGCGCGCTTGCCCTCGAGACGTCCCGTCATTGCTAACCTCAACGTATCTCGAACTTCAGGATGGACGCGGCCTCTACCGCCTTCCAGTCGACGCCGATGCCGAGCCCGTCGCCCGGCGGCGCGTGGACGAAGCCTTCCCGGTCGGTGCGGATCACGTCGTGCGAGCCGTATTCGAAGGCCGGGTAGGGGACCGGCTGCTCAAAGTAGGTGCAGTTCCGGTAGGCGAGCATGACATGCAGGTTGGCGGCCTGCGTCAGCGTATAGCCCCAGCACTGGACTTCGACGTTCATTCCATGCGCCTCGGCGAGCCCCATGATCTTGCGGATCGGCGTTATGCCGCCGCAGATCGTGGCGTCGACGCGGAGCGAGCTCCAGCAGTCGAGCTTGATCGCCTGCGCCAGCATCTGCAGGTCAAGCCAGGTGTTGCCGGCCGCGATCACCGGCACCGTGCTTGCCTGCTTGATGGCGCGATAGCCGTCGATGTCGGTATCGACCAGAGGCGCCTCGAACCAGCGGAAGCCGAGCTCGCCGAGCCGGCGCGCCACGCCGATCGCGCCGTGCAGGTCGTAGCGCTGCTCGGCGTCGAGCATCAGCGACATGCCGCTGCCCTCGAAGTGGCTGTGCACCGCCTCGCACATCGGCAGGTCGCGCTCCGGCACGCACCAGCAATGGAATTTTACCGCCTTGAAGCCCTCCGCCTGTCGCTCCCCGACATAGTCGATATAGGCCTCGTTGCTCGGCAGCAGCGGCGTTGAGGCGTAGGAGAGGATTTTCTCCCGCTCGCCGCCGAGCAGCTTGTAGAGCGGCATCTTCGCCTCGCGCGCCGCCATGTCCCAGAGCGCGATGTCGACCAGCGAGTGCGCCTGCGGCACCATCGGCGTGCCGAGGTTGCGCATCCGGTGCCAGAGCGCCTCGCGCTCGGCCGGGTCGTGGCCGATGACGTCGGGCAGCACGGTGCGCAAAGCCTCGCCGGCCGAGCGGTCGAAGCCGTGCGAGGTGATCATCGCGCCGCCGGCGATGCCCTGCAGCCCGCTCGCCGCAGTCAGCCGCAGGATGACGTTGACCATGTACTGGCCGGTCATTCCCTCCGCCCAGGTGTAGCGCTCCACGTCGGGCGCGACGACGAACACCTCGGCGCGGTCGATCCTATTTTCCGTCATGCTCGCTCCCCAGGATTTTTGCGGCTTCGACGATGCTCTCGCCGTGCCAGCCGAGATGGCTCAGGAATTCGCGTGTGCGGGCGGCCTTCGCCGCCTCGAAGATCTGTTGCGGCGGGCCTTCTTCGATCACCTTGCCCTTGTCGAAGACGATGACGCGGTCGGCGACGCGGCGCGCGAAGTCCATCTCGTGGGTGACGACCAGCATGGTCATGCCTTCGTCCGCCAGCGTCTTCATCACGCTCAGCACTTCGCCGATGGTCTCCGGGTCGAGCGCCGACGTCGGCTCGTCGAAGAGCATCAGCGCCGGCTCCATCGCCAGCGCGCGGGCGATCGCCACCCGCTGCTGCTGCCCGCCGGAGAGCGCTGAAGGATGCACGGCCGACTTCTCCGACAGCAGCACCTTGGCGAGGAGCGCCCGGGCGCGCTTCTCCGCCGCGGCCACGTCGAGCTTCAGCACCGTGCGCGGACCGATGGTGATGTTCTGCAGCACGGTCAGGTGCGGAAAGAGCTCGAAATTCTGGAACACCATTCCCATCCGCCGGCGGACGAGGCGGGCGGAGGAATCGACGCTCTTCACCGCGCTCCCCTCGAACAGGACCCTGCCGCCGTCGAGCGGTTCCAGCGCGTTAGCGCAGCGCAGCAGCGTCGACTTGCCGGAGCCGGACGGGCCGATCAGGCACACCACCTCGCCGCGCGCGATCGACAGGCTGACGCCGTCGAGCGCGACGATGTCGCCGTAGCGCTTCGAGACATTCTCGAAGACGAGGATCGGCCGGCTGTCGCTCATTCGATGACCCGGTAGCGGTGGTGGATCCAGTCGACGAGCTTCGCCTGCGGATAGCCCATGAGCCAGTAGAGCGCCGCCATCGCGGTCAGCACTTCGAGGATGCGGTAGGTCTGCGCGCGGAGCTGCAGCGCGACATAGGACAGCTCCGGCACCGAGATGATGGCGACGAGCGAGGTGTCCTTGAACAGCGACACCCAGGTCGAGGCAAGCGCCGGCAGCACGCGCATGATCGCCTGCGGAAAGACGATGCGGGCGAAGACCTCGCTCCTCCGCATGCCGAGCGCCAGCCCGGCGTTCCACTGGCCCTGCCGGATCGACACGATCCCCGAGCGGAACGTCTCCGAGTTGAAGGCGGAGATGTTGCAGGTGAGCCCGACGATCGCGGTGGCGAGCTGCGAAAGCTGCACGTCGAAATAGGCCGGGAGCACGTAGTAGACCCAGTAGATCTGCAGGATGAGCGGCGTGGCGCGGAAGAACTCCACGAAGGCGGTGGCGACGCCGGAGACCGGGCGGATCGGGGAGAGGCGCATCAGCGCGAGCAGCAGCCCGCCCGGAATGGCGAGCGCCATGGTGACGAAGGTCAGCCATATCGTCATCCACGCCCCGCCGAGGAGGATCGGCAGGCTCGACCAGACCACGCTCCACTCGAAGATCATGACGAGCCGAGGTGCGCCACGCGGCGGTAGAGGCGGTCCACGCCGCGCGCCACCGGATAGCAGAGCAGGAAATAGACGAGCATCGCGGCGGTGTAGAGCTCGAACGGCCGATAGGTCTTGCCGGCGACGATCTGCGTCTGGCGCAGCAGCTCCGGAACCGCGATCACCGAGGCGATGGCGCTGTCCTTGATGGCGATGACGAAGAGCGAGCCGAGCGCCGGCAGCATGCGGATCAGCGCCTGCGGCAGGATGATGGTGCGGAAGGCCTCGAAGCGGCTCATGCCGAGCGCCAGCGCCGCCTGCATCTGGTTGCGGCGGACGGAGGTGAGGCCGGCGCGCACCGTCTCGCTCACATAGGCGCCAAGGTGGATGCTGAGTCCCGCAATGCCGGCGGTCACCGCGTTGACGGAATGGCCGGTGAGGAGGGGAAAGGCGAAGAAGCCCCAGACCAGCACGGCGAGCAGCGGGATGGCCCGCATGGAATCGACATAGAAGCCGAGCACGTGGTTCGCGACGCGACCGCCGTAGGTGCGAAGCCCGCCCACGACGACGCCGATCGCGAACCCGAAGAGCGTGGAGAGCACGCTGATGAACAGCGTCATCCCGAGCGCCCGGGCGAGGAACAGCCAGCTGTCCGCGATCGGCTGAAGATTGATGTTCATGGCCGGCTGGTCGGTCGGTCGAGACGGGCCGGTTGGCCCGTCTCAGCTTGAAAGAACTGAAGCCTAGCTGCCGCCCTTCAGGATGCTGATCTCGTCGTTCGTCACCTGATCCTTCATCGAATCGTAGACCGCCTGCAGCCAGTCGCGGAACACCGTGTCCTTCTTGTCGACCGCGAGGCCGACGGGCGTCGACATCTCGTTGCTCTTCAGGCAGTCGTCGCCCGCCGGCCAGACCGCGAGGCCCGGCACCTGCTTCTGCAGCTGCGGCCAGGCGACGTTGTCGATGGTGGCGAAGTCGGCGCGCTTGGCCATGATCTCCTCGACCGGAGCGTTGGCGCCGGAGCCCGCGACGCCGTGCATCGTCACCTTCGGGAAGCGCGTCGGCGCCCACGTCTCCGGCGGCGTGCCGGTGAAGTAGGCCATGGTCAGGTCGGCATTGTTCAGGTCGTCGACCGTCTTCACGTCCTTCAGCTTGGGATTGTCGGCGAGGCCGAACATGCAGAGGCTGGACTGCGAGTAGACGATGAAGTCGACGACTTCCTGCCGCTTCGGGGTCACGGCGAGCGGGGCGATCGAGATGTCGGCCTCGCCGGTCGCGAGGATCGGCACCTTCGTCTCATGGCTGACCGGAACGATCTCGAGCTTCACGCCGAGCCGCTTGGCGTATTCGTTGGCGAGCATCCACGCCGGCCCGGAGAACTGTTCGCCGGAGCCGGAAGTGTTCTCCGGCAGCCACGGAAACTCTCCGATGGCGGCGGCCTTCAGCGCGCCGCGCGCCTTGATGGCGTCGATCTTCGGGCTTGCTCCGGGCGCCGGAACATCGGTCCCGGCGGCGTAGGCAAGGGTGGCGGCGGATACGAGAAGAGCCGCGGCGAATGCGGCATCGCGAAGTGTCCTGACGATTGTCATGATGTGCTCCCTGGTCGAGGCTGCCCACTCCGCCCCCGCGGAAAACGGGCCACAGGATCAGCAAGTCTGGCGAATTGCCGATCGAAAACTAATTGTATACAGTTAGTTCTCGTTGACAAGCGAGTCGTGCGCATGAAGGCGGATTCTTTGGAGCTCGGCGCAAACCCGTCGTCGCCGCGGGCATCGCTGCCCGGTTTGCAGCGTGCGCCGAGCCTGGCGGAGCAGGGCGCGGAGGCAATCGTCAGCGGCATCGCGTCCGGGGCGCTGCTTCCCGGCCAGCGGCTCGTGGAGTCGGAGCTTGCCAGCACCTTGCGGATGAGCCGCGTGCCGCTCCGCGAGGCGCTGAAGATCCTGGAGACGCAGGGCATCGTCGAGAGCACCCCGCATCGCGGGACCTACATCCCCGTGCTGGACGAACTCCGCATCGACCGCATCTGCGAGGCGCGCGTGGCGCTGGAGCGGCTGGCGCTGCCCGATGCCGTCGAGAACTACCGGCGCGCGCCCGAGCGGCTCGCCCAGCTCGACCAGATCATTGCGGCGATGGAGCGGGCGGCGGCGGACCTCGACTGGATGGAGGTGAGCCAGGCCGACCTCAGGTTCCACCGCGAGATCTGCCGGACGTCGGGGAACGCGATCGTGCTGACGCTGTGGGAATCGCTGGCGCGGCACGTCCTCATCGTGTTCGGCCACGAGATCCGCGACGAGAAGGAGGCGGAGGCGATGGGCCCGCATCATCGCCGGCTGCGCGCGCTGATCGCCGCGGGCGAGACCGCGACGCTGCTTGGCGAGATCGAGGGCCACATCCTGCGCCTGCGCAAGCGGCGCTCGCGCTATCCCGCGTGACCGCGATCCGGCAATCGCCCGCCGCAGCGCTCGGTGATCTCGTCGGCCGCGGCGAGGATGCGGCTCGCAAGCGCGGCGAGGCGCTTCTCGTCACAGCGGATGACCGGGACGGTGACGCTGAGGCTCGATATCGCCAGCCCGCGAAAATTGAAGATCGGCGCGGCGGCGCAGCGGATGCCGAGCTCATGCTCCTCGTCGTCGAAGGCGTAGCCGACCTTGCGGATTGCGGCGAGCGCTGCGTCGAGCGAGCGAAGCGAGCTGATCGTCCGCGGCGTGAAGGCGCGAAAGCTGGTGTGCGCAAAGCGGCGCTTCAACTCATCGGCCGGCAGGAAGGCGAGCAGTGCCTTGCCGACCCCCGTGCAATAGGCCGGGTTGCGCGCTCCGATCATCGACGCCATGCGCATCGTGTTGGAGCCCTCGACCTTGTCGACGTAGACGACCTCCGTTCCGTCGAGCACGGCAAGATGCACCGTCTCGCCGGTCTCCCGCACCAGAGCGGAGATCGTCGGCTGCGCCTCGCGCCGCACGTCGACGCGATCCCAGGCGAGGCGCGCGAGCTCGAAGACACCGTGCCCAAGGCGGTAGTGGCGATCCTCGTCGAGCCGCAGCAGCCGCTGCTGCACCAGCACCTGCAGCAGGCGGTGCAGCGTCGACTTCGGCAGGTCGAGTTCCTGTGCGATCTGCGGGAACGCAGCGCCGGTTTCGGCGCCGGCAACCAGCCGCACCACGTCCATCATCTTCGTGAACGTGCTGCTCCCGGCGAGGGCGGCGGGGCCACTCTTGCTTGACATCAACCCGGCCTGGTCACATCCTGCATATAAGAACTTAAGTTCCACATGTTGGGATAGAGTTCAAGGCGAAGTTTCGTATCAAAGTTGAGAGCATGGCGCTGATCGATTCCGTCGACTTCTTCTATCTTTCGATGCCCGAGGTCGAGGATATCGGCGACGGAAGCCAGGACGCGCTGGTCGTCCGGGTCAGGGCCGGCGAATGGACAGGGTGGGGCGAATGCGAGGCCGCGCCGCTTGTCTCCATCGCCAGCTACATCTGCCCGAAGTCGCACAGCGCCTGCCATCCGCTGGTCGATTCGGTGCTCGGGGCAAAGCTTGACGATCCCGCCGACATCCTCGCCATCACCCGCACTGTGGCAGCGCGGAGCCAGGACATCCTGCAGACGCCGCACACATTCTCCGGAATCGAGATGGCGCTGTGGGATCTCCTCGGAAAGCGTCTCGGCGCGCCGGTCTGGTCGCTGATCGGCCACGCAAAAGTCTTTCCAAAACTCCCCTATGCGTCGCGGCTGTTCGGCGACACGCCGGCCGAGACGCTCGCCAAGGCGCGCGAGGTCCGCACCCTCGGCTACCGCGCGGCGAAGTTCGGATGGGGACCGTTCGGCCGCGGCGATGCCAAGGCGGATGCCGACCAGCTCCACGCGGCGCGCGAAGGTCTTGGGCCGGACGGGCGGCTGCTCGTCGACGCCGGCACGGTCTGGGTCGACGATGTCGAGCGCGCCGCGATGGCGCTGCCGGCGCTTGCCGAGGTCAGGGCGGAATGGCTGGAGGAACCGTTCGTGTCGGGCGCCGTCGATGCCTACGCGTCGCTTGCGGCCCGCGCCGCTCCGTTGAAGCTCGCCGGCGGCGAGGGGGCGCACAACGTCTACATGGCGAAGCACATGATCGACCAGGCCGGGCTCGGCTTCGTGCAGATCGACGCCGGTCGCATCGGCGGCATCGGCCCGAGCAAGGAAGTCGCGGACTATGCGCGCGAGCGCGGCGTCATCTACGTCAACCACACCTTCACGTCCTATCTCGCTCTCTCCGGATCGCTGCAGGCCTATGCCGGGTTCGCCGATCACGAGATCTGCGAGTATCCCGTCGACGCGAAGCCGGTCGCCCGCGCCATCACCTCGGAGGCCATCCTGCCGGACGCCGACGGGATGATCCGGCTCTCTGACCGCCCCGGGCTCGGGATCGACGTCGATCCGTCGGCGTGGGGGCCCTACCTGCAGGACGTCGAGATCAGGATCGGCGGCAAGGTGCTCTACCGCACGCCGGCCATCGGCTGAGCGGGCGAACCGTGGACACCGCCTCGCCAGGGAAACGGACAGACCCCGATCACGGGACGCCGCTGCAGGGGATCATGCCGGTCCTGCAGCTTCCCTTCGATGCCGACGGAAGCATCGTCGAGGCCGATCTTCGCAGCGAAGTGCGTTTCTGCATCGCGGCGGAGTGCGACGGAATTGTCGTGCCGGCGCTCGCCAGCGAGTTCATGGTGCTGACCGACGACGAGCGGCGGCGCGTCGTCGAGATCGCGGTCGAGGAGGCGGCGGGCCGCCTGCCGGTCATCGCCGGGGTCGCCGCGCCAAGCGCGCAGGGCGCCGCCGCGCTCGCCCGCCACGCAGAGGGCTGCGGCGCGTCGGCGCTGATGGCGCTGCCGCCCTATATCCGCCGGGCGGGGCCGGACGGCGTCGCGCGCTACTATGGCGCCATCGCCGAGGCGAGCGATCTTCCGATCGTGCTGCAGAATGCGCCGCCGCCCTTCGCGTTCGGGATCGGCATCGACGTGATGCTGCGCCTGCTCGCCGAGGTGCCGAGCATCCTCTACGTTAAGGAGGAGCGCCCGCCGGCCGGGCACCACATCAGCGTACTCGTCGAGGCGACCAAGGGAAGGCTGCTCGGCATATTCGGCGGCACCGCCGGCATCTACCTGATGAGCGAGCTCATGCGCGGAGCGACCGGCTGCATGCCGTCGGCCGCAATACCCGACGCGCTGGTGCTGGTCTGGCGTGATTTCAAAGCCGGGCGCCGCGCCGAGGCCCGCGCCCGCTACGACAAGATTCTCCCGCTGATGAACCTCGAGATGTCGGTGCTGATGGCCGTCTCCAAGGAGGTGCTGCGGCGGCGCGGCGTGTTCTCGACCGTCGCCATGCGCGATCCGGAATTCCTCGATCTCGACCGCGGCGACATGGCCGAGATCGACGCGATGTGGCCGGCGCTGGAGGCAGCCTTCGCGCCCGGCGTTTCCGGGCCGGCGATGACCGTCGCCGCGCGAAAATGATGGGAGCTTGCGGGGGAGTGTGATCCGCTGCCTGAAGTTTGGTGTGCAACGAGAGAGGGAGAGAGAAAATGACCAACGAATTCTCGATCGACCGGCGCAATCTGATGCGTCTCGGAGTGGCCGCGGGATCGCTCTCGCTGGCCGGACTGCCCGGACTGGGACTGACGGGCGGAAGTGCGGCCGCCGAGGGAATGGGCACGGCGTTCGCGAACGGCATCGATCCGACGAAGTATGTCGGTGGCGACGGCTCCTACGCGAAATACGTCAAGGACGGCATTCGTCTCGGCCTCATCGAGTTCTATCCGGTGAACTTCGTCGACAAGGCCACCGGCAAGCGCACCGGCTGGAACACCGACATCGTGCTCGCGGCGCTTGAGAAGTGCGGCATCTCGAAGGTCGAGTTCGTCGAAGGCCCGTGGGAATCCATGGTGCCCGGCCTGCAGAGCGGTCGCTTCGATCTCCTCGCGAGCGACGTCCACGTGACGGCGGAGCGCGTGAAGATCATCGACTTCAGCTATCCGGTCTTCTGGTACGGGGACATCCTCGTCGTGCAGAAGGGCAACCCCACCGGCGTCAGCAGCTGGGAAAGCCTCGCCGGCAAGACCGTCGCCTCGGCGCTCGGCGTTCCCTACACCGACTGGCTGAACGAGCGCACCGATCTCAAGGGGCATCAGGTCTACAAGGACACGCAGGCGGCCGTGACCGACCTTCTGGCCGGCCGCGTCGACGTCTATCTCGCCGAGGACGCCAACGTCACCGGCTTCCTGTCGCAGAACCCCGGCCTGCCGGTCGAGATCGTCAGCAACTACGTGCCGCATTCCGGCCTTTCCGATTGGACGCGCTTCGGCTTCCGCATCGAGGACAAGGACATGAACAATGTCTTCAGCCGGGCGCTGGCCGAAATGTTCATCGACGGCACGACGCTCGCGATCCTGAAGAAGTACGGCCTCGGAGAGCGCAACCTCTTCGTCATGAACGGCCGCGCCTGACCGGACGGATCGTTCTGGAGAAAAGCGCCGCCCGGATCGCCGCAGGGCTTTCCGGGCGCCGCCCTTTGCATCAGGGCTGAGAAAAGCAGGGGACGAGGATCATGGGTTTCCAGTGGGGCGCGATCCCCGGCATGCTTCCGATCCTGCTGCACGGCCTGATGATCACGGTGCTGGCGACGATCGCCATCATGGCGATCTCCATGACCATCGCGCTGCCGGTCGCTTTCGGGCGCATGTCGCGCAATCCGCTCTTCCGCATCCCGGCGACGATCTACGTGCAGGTGCTGCGCGGCACACCGGTGCTGCTGCAGCTCTTCTATCTCTACTATGTGCTGCCGTTCGCCGGCATCCGGCTCGATCCGTGGCCGGCCGGCGTGATCGGCATGAGCCTCGCCTACTCGGCCTACCTCTCCGAGGTCTACCGCGCCGGCATCGAGGCGGTCGACCGGGGGCAGACCGAGGCGGCGCTCTCGATCGGCATGACGCGCGCCAGGATCATGCGCGTCGTGGTGCTGCCGCAGGCGTTCCGCATCGTCATCCCGCCGATCGGGAATATCTTCGTCGGCCTGTTCAAGGACACCTCGCTGCTTTCGATCCTGACGATCCGCGAGGTGATGTTCGAGGGGCAGTTGCTGGCCGCGACGACCTTCCAGCACATCACCATCTTCACCGTCATCGCGATCCTCTATCTCGCGGTCTGCTGGCCGAGCGCAGCCATCGTCGATCGTCTGGAGCGCCGGCTGAAGCGCGCGCCGGGCGATCCGCATGCGGTGGCGACGCGGCGGCGCTGGGCGCTGCCCTTCTCGGCGCGCGAGGCGCGGCCGTGATCCGGCTCGAAGGCGTCGACAAGCGCTTCGGCACGCTCGAGGTGCTGCGCAACATCAACCTCGAGATCGCGCGTGGCGAGGTGGTCGTCGTCATCGGGCCGAGCGGCTCGGGCAAGAGCACGCTGCTCAGGGTCCTGAACCATCTGGAGGATTTCGATTCCGGCACGATCTACCTCGATGGCAAGCCGGTCTTCGCCTACACCGAGAACGGCAGGCGCGTCCGCGACCCGGAATCCCGCATCCGCGGCATCCGCTCGCGCGTCGGCATGGTGTCGCAGCGCTTCAATCTCTTTCCGCACCTGAACGCGCTCGACAACGTCGCCTGCGGCCCGCTGCATGTGCTCGGCTCGCCGCGCCCGGCGGCGGAGGCGAAGGCGCAGGCGCTGCTCGAGCGCGTCGGCCTCGGCGAGAAGATCCGCGCCTATCCGGCGCAGCTCTCCGGCGGCCAGCAGCAGCGCGTCGCGATCGCGCGGGCGCTGGCGATGGATCCCGAGGCGATGCTCTTCGACGAGGTGACTTCCGCGCTCGACCCGGAGCTCGTCGGCGAGGTGCTGCGCGTCATGAAGAGCCTCGCCGCCGACGGCATGACGATGGCGGTGGTGACGCACGAGATGGGCTTTGCCCGCGAGGTCGCCGACCGCGTGGTGATGATGGACCACGGCGAGATCATCGAGGTAGGCACGCCGGCGGAATTCTTCGACCGGCCGACGCAGCCCCGGACGCAATCCTTTCTGCAGGCCGTCATCCGGCACTGAGCTCGTTGAGGACAGACAATGCGCATCACCGAGGTCGAGACGATCCTGCTTCGGCTGCCCGCCGTGGCCGAGGTCTGCGACGGCACGCAGGATGCCTTCGTGGTGCGGATCCATACCGACGCGGGGATCACCGGAATCGGTGAAGGCGATTCGATGCCGACGATCCTCAAGGCGATCTTCGACGCGCCGACCTCGAACTCGATCGGCCATGGCCTGCGGCATCTCCTCATCGGCCAGGATCCGCTGCAGATCGAGCCGCTGTTCAAACGCATGATGGACGGCACGCTCTACATGCAGGGCGTCAGCGGCCTCAGGCTCGTCGCGATCAGCGCGGTCGAGATGGCGCTCTGGGACATTGCCGGCAAGGCCGCCGGCGCGCCCGTGTCGCAGATGCTCGGCGGCGCGTTCCGCCGCAAGGTGCGCGCCTACGCGAGCGTGCTCTTTCCCGAAGACCCGAGCGATCTCGACAGCGTGCGCGAGAAGGGGAAGCAGCTCATGCAGCGCGGTTTCTCGGCGGTGAAGTTCGGCTGGGGCGGCTTCGGCCGCGACTGGCGCGCCGACGTCGCGCTGGTCAAGGCGGCGCGCGACGCGATCGGCGAGGACGCCGATCTCCTCGTCGATGTCGGGCTCTGCTGGGACGCGCGCACCGCGCTCGAGCGCGCCGACATGCTCGCCGAGTTCCGCCTCTACTGGCTGGAGGCGCCGCTGCCGTTCTATCCGTTCGAGGCCTACGCGGATCTCTGCGCGCAAAGCCCGATCCGCATCGCCTGCGAGAGCCCGGGCGGCTATTGGGAGAGCCTCGGCCAGCTCCGCCAGGGCAGACTGCAGGTCATCCTGCCGGACGTCTCGAATGTCGGCGGCATCAAGGAATGGAAGCGGATCGCCGACGCCGCCCGCACCGAGGGCGCCTGGTGCGTGCCGCACTGCTTCAGCACCGGCATCCTGACGGCGGCTTCGCTGCATCTTCTCGCCAACCAGCCGGACACCGACCTGATCGAGTGCTCCGAGGAGGGCTCGCCGCTCAACCGCGATCTGGTGACGCCGGCCTTCCGCGCGGTCGACGGCTACATCGACGTTCCGCAGGGACCGGGCCTCGGCGTCGAGCTCGACGAAACGACCGTCGCCCGCTACCGCGTCGCCTGAGCCGTCGTTCGGCGGCCCCGCCCCTGTAGCCTCATGTTTCGCCAGAAGCGATTGATGCGGATCAAGGGCGCGGCGCGCTCGATGGCCTAGAAGGCCTGCGGTCGCAGAGCGTGCGATCGCAGGCACATGGATTTGTTCACGAGAGTGGAACGGTCCCGGTATAATCTCGCGGCGATGCCGATTGCTGTCCGCCTGGCGCGCTTCCGGCCGATCAGGGCTCTGGCCCTTGCCGGCCTCGGGATCGGCATTGCTTTCGCCACGGGCCTTTGGCGGCCCGCATTCGTCCTTGCGGCCGAGACGCAGGCTCAGCCGCCGCAGGATGCCGATGTCGGGCCGACCTTTCTCGTCTCGCTCGGCGGCAAGCTCTACGACGATCTCTGGCGCGTGCTCGACCAGTCCCCGCCGCCCGAGGCAAATCCGGGCTTTCCCGCCGGCGGACTCTATTCGACCCGCGACTCGTGGCGTTGCGTGACCTGCCACGGATGGGACTATTCGGGGGTGGAGATCGACGGCAAGCGCTTCCCCGGCCTGACGGCGCTGAGAGGCGTCGATCCCTATGTGGTCGCCGAGCGCATCCGCGATCCCCGGCACCCGTTTCCGGTGGGTCAGGTCTCGGACCTCACCGTCACCCTGCTCGGCCTGTTCATCAGCCAGGGGCAGTATGCGACCAGCGATTTCCTTGACGCCGGCGGGAGCGCGCTCGGCAATCCGGAAGCCGGGCAGGCGATCTTCGAAGGCGCCTGCATCAATTGCCACCAGATCGACGGCAGGCGATTCCTGAACGGAGAGCGCGGCGACCGCTCGTCGCTCGGCTGGGTGATACGCGAACGGCCGAAGCAGGCGCTGCACAAGATCATGAATGGCGTGCCGGGCGCGGAAATGCTGTCGCTTCGCTTTCTGGCCGACTCGCAGATATCGGACCTGTTCGCCTATCTGCAGACGCTCGACCTGCAGGAGAAATAAGCACCCGTGCCTGCGGCTCCGGCAGGGACCAGCCTCGTCTCGTTGCGCGCGGGCGCCGAAGGCCAGATTGCCCTCGTCGTACTGCTGGCGATCGGAGCGGCGCTTGCCGCGGGCCTGATCGCGGAGCGGCAGGGCGGCGGTGAGGGCGCGGCCCTTTTCTGGACCCTGGGCACCGGCATCGCGCTCGCGGTTCTCGCCTACGAGATTTTCACCAAGCTCCGCCACGGGCAGATCGGGCTCGATATCGTCGCCGCGCTATCGATGAGCGCGGCGCTGGCGTTCGGGGTGCCGCTTGCCGGCGCCGTCGTGGCGCTGATGTACGCGGGCGGGCAATTCCTGGAGAGCCTCGCGGCACACCGCGCGCGGCGCGAGATGACGGCGCTTCTCGCGCGCGTGCCGCGAAGCGCGCTGCGCTACGTCGGCGGCGGTCTGGAGGAAGTCCCCATCGGCGAGGTCGTGCCGGGCGACCGGCTGATGGTGCGGCAGGGCGATGTCGTGCCGGTGGATGGCGTCGTGGCTGGCGGTGCGGCGCTTCTCGACCAGTCGGCGCTGACAGGCGAGTCTCTCCCGGTCCGCGGCGGGATGGGCGACAGCGTCATGAGCGGCTCGACGAACCTTGGGGCGGCGTTCGATCTTCTGACCACGCACGACGCCGCGGGAAGCACCTATGCGCGCATCGTCCGGCTGGTGGAGGCCGCGCAGCAGGCGAAAGCGCCGATGTCGCGCCTGGCGGACCGCTTCGCCGTCTACTTCCTCGGCCTCACCCTGGCGATCGCCGGCGGCGCCTGGCTCGCGAGCGGCGACAAGCTGCGGCTGCTCGCCGTCCTCGTCATCGCCACGCCATGCCCCCTCATTCTGGCGGTCCCCGTGGCGCTCATGTCGGGACTGTCGCGCGCCGCGCGCCATGGGATCCTGGTGAAGGGGGGCGACGCCCTTGAGGCGCTCGCGCACGCCAGGATCCTCATCCTCGACAAGACCGGAACACTCACCCGGGGACGGGCGCGGCTTGCAACCCTCTACGCCGATCCGCAGCTTGCGGCGGATGAGGCGCTGCGGCTCGGCGCCTCCCTCGATCAGGCCTCCGCGCATGTCGTGGCCGACCTTCTCGTGCATGCGGCGCACGAGGCCGGGCTCGCTCTCGAAGCCCCCACCGATGTCGACGAAGAGCCCGGGGCCGGCATCGAGGGTACGGTTGGAGGAAGCAGGGTCGCGGTCGGCAGCCTTGCCTTCCTGAGCGCTCGCGATCTCCTCGGCGATGTTGAGCTTGGGGACGGGAGCGCATCCAGATCCGGCCGCCTCGGGATCGCGGTCGACGGTCGTCTGGCGGCGGTGCTGCAGATCGTCGACGACGAGCGCACGGAGGCTGACCGGGCGCTGGCGCTGCTTCGCGGTCAGGGGATCGTTCGCACCGTGCTCGCCACCGGCGATACGGCCGCGATCGCGGAGGCGGTGGCGGGCAGGATGCGGATCGATGTCGTGCGCGCCGATCTCGCGCCTTCCGAAAAGGTCGACATCGTTCTGGCCGAACGGGAACGCGGGTCCGTCGTGATGGTCGGCGACGGCGTGAACGACGCGCCGGCCCTTGCCGCGGCGAATGTCGGGATCGCGATGGGCAGCGGCGCCGCGGCGGCGGCTGAAGCGGCGGACATCGTCCTCCTCACCGAGAATCTGCTACGGCTGCCGCTTGCGCACGCGATCGCCATCCGGTCGCGCCGCATCGCGCTGCAGAGCGTCTACGCCGGGCTGGGTCTTTCGATCGTCGGCATGTTCGCAGCCGCGGCCGGTCTTATTGCGCCGGTCGAGGGCGCATTGGTGCAGGAGGGGATCGACGTGGCGGTGATCCTGAATGCGCTCCGCGCGCTTGGCGGTCCGGAACCGATGCTGCCGGCGGCCGCCGGCGCGCCGCGATCGGCCTGACGGCGAGGGCAGCGCATCCATGTCCGACCGGATCCTGACCCTCAACGCCGGCTCGTCGAGCCTGAAATATGCGCTCTTCGAAGTCGCGCCGGATGGAAGGCCCGCGCGCATCGCGAAGGGCAAGCTGGATTCGGCCGGCGCCAACCCCGATCCGGTCGAGCTGATCGCCTGGGCGGAAAGCGAGAACGGCGGAGGCGCGCTCATCGCGGTCGGCCATCGCGTCGTGCATGGCGGCAGGGAATTTTCCGGGCCGGCCCCGATATCGGACGCGCTGCTTGAGCGGCTCGACCGCCTGACGCCGCTTGCTCCGCTGCACCAGCCGCACAATCTCGCGCCGATCCGCGCCATCCGCGCGGCACGCCCCGCGCTGCCGCAGGTCGCCTGCTTCGACACGGCGTTCCATCGCGGCCGCGCGCCCGTCACGACCCGCTTCGCCCTGCCGCGCGCCTACGAGGAGTCCGGCATCGAGCGCTACGGATTTCACGGGCTCTCCTACGAATACATCGCCGGCGCGCTGCGCGCCGCCGCACCCGGTCTCGCGGCAGGGCGGGTCATCGTCGCGCATCTCGGCAACGGCGCCAGCCTCTGCGCGCTGCTGGATGGCAGGAGCGTGGATACGACGATGAGCTTCACGGCGCTCGACGGCGTGCCGATGGGCACGCGCTCGGGTTCGATCGACCCCGGCGTCCTCCTTTATCTCATGCGCGAACGCGGCATGGGCGCGGCGGAGCTGGAGGACTTGCTTTACCACCGGTCCGGTCTCCTCGGCGTTTCCGGGCTGAGCGGTGATATGCGGGTGCTGCTGGAGAGCGGGACTCAGGAAGCGGCCGATGCGATCGAGCTTTTCGCCTATCGCGTCGCCTATGAGATCGGCGGTCTTGCGGCATCGCTCGGCGGTCTCGATGGCCTGGTCTTCACCGCCGGCATCGGCGAGAACGCGGCGGAGATCCGCCGACGGATCTGCGAGCGGAGTGCGTGGCTCGGCGTGGCGCTCGACGGCGCGGCAAACGCTGCCGCCGGGCCTTGCATCAGCACCGGCGAAAGCCGCGTCGCCGTGTGGGTGATCCCGACCGACGAGGAAGAGATGATCGCGCGCCACACGCTGGCGCTGTTGCAGGCGTCGCGGTGAAGCGCCGGCGCGATCGGCCTGTCATCCAGATGGTCTATTGCGGGCAAGGGACGAGGTAAGGATCATGGCTTCTGCGGCAAAGGAAATGGCGGCGAATCCGGCGCGGGGAAGCGCGCCGGGCGCACCGCAGAAACTGACCGACGACGATTTCCGCCGGATCGACGCCTATTGGCGCGCCGCGAACTATCTCTCGGTCGGGCAGATCTACCTGATGGACAATCCGCTGCTGCGCGAGCCGCTCAGGATCGCGCACGTGAAGCCGCGGCTGCTCGGGCACTGGGGCACGACGCCCGGCCTGAACCTGATCTACGCGCATCTGAACCGCGTGATCCGGGCGCACGACCTGAATGTGCTCTACGTCACCGGCCCGGGCCACGGCGGACCGGGGCTCGTCGCCAACACCTACCTCGAGGGCACCTACAGCGAGGTCTATCCGAATATTCCGCAGAGCGCCGAGGGGATGCGGCGGCTGTTCAAGCAGTTCTCCTTTCCGGGCGGCATCCCGAGCCACGTGGCTCCCGAGACCCCGGGCTCGATCCACGAGGGCGGGGAGCTCGGCTATTCGCTGCTGCATGCCTACGGCGCGGTGTTCGACAATCCCGACCTCATCGCCTGCTGCGTGGTCGGCGACGGCGAAGCGGAGACCGGCGCGCTCGCCGCGAGCTGGCATTCCAACAAGTTCCTCAATCCGGTCCGCGATGGAGCGGTGCTCCCGATCCTGCATCTGAACGGCTACAAGATCGCGGGTCCGACGGTGCTCGCCCGCATACCCGATGAAGAGCTCGCGAGCCTGATGCGCGGCTATGGCTACGAGCCCATCTTCGTGGCGGGCGACGAGCCGGCCGCCGTCCACCGGCTGATGGCCGACGCCTTCGACCGGACGTTTGCGGAGATCGCGCGGATCCAGGCCGCCGCCCGCGCCGATGGATTCTCCGAGCGGCCGCGCTGGCCGATGATCGTGCTGCGGACGCCGAAGGGCTGGACCGGTCCGAAGGTCGTCGACGGCAAGCAGGTCGAGGGGACCTTCCGCTCGCACCAGGTCCCGCTCGCAGAGCTTTCCACCAAGCCCGAGCACCTGAAGATGCTCGAGGCCTGGATGAAGAGCTATCGTCCGGAGGAGCTGTTTGACGAATCCGGGCGCCTGATCCCCGAGCTCGCGGCGCTTGCTCCGGAGGGCGAAAGGCGGATGGGCGCCAATCCGCACGCCAATGGCGGGCTGCGCCTGAAAAATCTCGCCATGCCGGATTTCCGCGACTACGCCGTCGCGGTCGATGTTCCGGGCGCGGCCGACGCCGAGGCGCCGCGCGCCTCAGGTCAATTCCTGCGCGACATCATGAAGCTCAACCCGGAGAATTTCCGCGTCGTCGGACCGGACGAGACCGCGTCGAACCGGCTCGCCGCGCTGTTCGAGGTAACCGGGCGGACATCCGTCGCCGAGATCCTGCCGGGCGACGATCATGTCTCGCCGGACGGCCGCGTCATGGAAGTGCTGAGCGAGCACCTCTGCCAGGGCTGGCTGGAAGGCTACCTCCTCACCGGCCGCCACGGCTTCTTCTCCTGCTACGTGGCGTTCATCCACATCATCGACTCGATGTTCAACCAGCACGCCAAATGGCTGAAGGTCACGCGCGACATTCCCTGGCGGCGGCCCATCGCCTCGCTCAACTATTTGCTGACGTCGCATGTCTGGCGGCAGGATCACAACGGCTTCAGCCATCAGGACCCGGGCTTCCTCGACCACGTCGTCAACAAGAAGGCGGATGTGGTGAGGATCTATCTGCCGCCGGACTCCAACACGCTGCTCTCCGTCGTCGATCATTGCCTGAGGAGCCGCGACTACGTGAACGTCATCGTCGCCGGCAAGCAGCAGGCGCCGCAATGGCTCGGCATCGACGCCGCGATCCGCGAGTGCACCGCCGGTCTCGGCATCTGGGAATGGGCGAGCAGCGACGCCGGCGGCGAGCCGGACGTCGTCATGGCCTGCGCCGGCGACGTCCCGACGCTCGAAACGCTGGCCGCCGTCGACATCCTGCGGACGCACCTTCCCGATCTCCGCATCCGGGTCGTCAACGTCATCGACCTGATGACGCTGCAATCGTCGAGCGAGCATCCGCACGGCCTCTCAGACGCGGAGTTCGATTCCATCTTCACGTCCGACAAGCCGGTGATCTTCGCCTTCCACGGCTATCCCTGGCTGATCCACCGGCTCACCTACCGCCGCACCAATCACGAGAACTTCCATGTGCGCGGCTACAAGGAGGAGGGGACGACGACCACGCCGTTCGACATGACGGTGCTGAACGACCTCGACCGTTTCCATCTCGCCGGCGACGTAATCGACCGCGTGCCGCGGCTACGCAACGTCGGAGCTCATTTGAAGCAGCATCTGCGCGACAAGCTGATCGAGCACCGCCTCTACATCCGCGAGCACGGCGAGGACATGCCGGAGATCCGCGACTGGCGCTGGAGCGCGCGCTAGCGGCCGGCGAGCAGCTCCCAACCCTCAAAGTTACCGTCAATTGATCTAAGGTGTTGGCGGTTCGCTCGTCACACGACCGGCGGTGACAACCTTTTTCAAAATCCGGAAGAGGATGTTTCCCAGCATTGCGAAGATGAAGAAGAATACTGCAAACCCTGACAGGGCAATTGCTTCCCCCATCGCTGCGGGGCCCATACCGCCGACAACTGCCGCGCCGCCTATTCCACCGGCAACGCCAGCTGAGACAGTCCACTGCGTTTCATGGGACCGGCGACGGAAGTAGCGCCATGCAATTCCTGCGCCTTTGTATGCCAAGCGTCCGGTGTCGGATGCTACCGCGCGTGCCGTCGGGGGAGTTTGCATCCTGAGTATAGGAGCCACTTCCCCAGGAATGTCCAGTCGTTGAAAATACGTGCGACCGGAGCGCTCTCGTGTACCGGCACGTCATGAGCAACCTCACGGAGCTTTCAGGCTCGTGATGTAGGCGACGAGGTCGCGGATCTCAGCGCTGGAGAGGTTGATGGCGGGCATCGGCGGATGCGGTGCGGCGAGGAACGTCGGAAGCTTTTCGAGCTCGGACGGCGACCGACCCGCAATGCCCTGGAAGGGCGGCGCTTCGGTCGTCGCGGACTTCTGCTCGGGCGATACGAGGTGACACGAAGCGCACCACTGTTCCGCCAGCATCTTGCCGGTCGCGGGATTGCCGGGCGACGCCGCGGCGAAAGCCGTTCCGCTGGCGGCGAGGAAGGCCGCGAGCGCGATCCCGATACGCATGGCGGCGATCTCTCCAGAACTCTCTTGCACGACAGTCCTTCTACCCGCGACGCACGCGCACGGCGTTGATCTGGCTCAACGCGGGCCGTGGCGGACTTCGCACGCTGCTTCGCCCCGGCAACGCTTCGTTTACCGCTCGGGAGTGCGGCTTGCGCCCGCTTGCGGTGCTGCTATCGTAGGTCGCCTTGGAGGGGGGAGGCCCTCCGAAGGGTTTCATCACATGACCACGTCGTCCCTGCGTCGGCGTCTCGCGGTTGCGCTTGCAGCCGTGACGATGGGCGTCTGCTCCTTCGGAAGCGCGCACGCGCAGGAGGGCCTGCAACCGGGTGAAGCCTTCCTCACCCGCTTCTCGGGTACTGCCGTAGTCGACGGCGCGACCGTCATCGACGAAGCCGGAATCGTCGGCGAAGCCCTCGATCTCGGCGCGCCCGGGGGGCCGCCGGTCGGCGCGCGCATCGACGCGGAGCACGGCATCGAGGCGAAGGCCGGCCAGGTCGGCCAGGTGTTCGGCGTGGCGATCGGCGACGACAGCCCGCCCGCCATCTACCTCGGCGCCACCTCCGCCTTCGGCCTGCACCGCACGCCGGACAATCAGGACTGGATGCCCGGCATGTGGGGCGCGGACGGCGGCGGCCCCGGCACGATCTACGTGCTCGACGCCGCCGACGATTACGCGCCGAAGATTCTGGGCGACGTCACCCTCGACGGCCGCGCCAACAGCGCCGCCGGCCTCGGCAACATCGCCTACGACCGCTCCCACAAGCAGCTCTTCGTCTCCGATCTCGAGACCGGCATGATCCACCGGATCCGCGCCGCGGACGGGTTCGACCTCGGCCATTACGATCATGGCGTGACGGCGCGGCAGGGCTTCTTCGACGTCGCGACCGACAAGAAGGCGTCGCTGCCGCCGATCGCGTTCGACCCGGCTTCCTCTGCGCAAATCTCCGACTGCCCGAGCGGCGATTTCTCGCGCACGCCGTCCTGCTGGAACTACGCCGATTTCCGCCGCCGCGTCTGGGGCCTCGGCGTGCGCCAGGATGAGGCGACGCAGGAGGTGCGGCTCTATTATTCGGTCTGGGGGTCGCAGGGGTTCGGCAATCCCGACTACGCCGCTTCCGGCGACGACCAGAAGAACGCCGTCTGGTCCGTCGGGATCACCGAGGACGGGGACTTCGATCCGAGCGACGTGCGGCGCGAGTTCTTCCTTCCCGATCTCTTCCGCTCGCCGGAGGCGATCGCGCGCGCCGGCCTCAGCAACCCGGTCACCGACATCGCCTTCCCCTCGATCGGCAGCCAGAACGTCATGCTGCTCGCCGAGCGCGGCGGCGTGCGCAACCTCGGCCTGACGGCGGAATCCGCTTTTGCCTATCCGCACGAGGCGCGCGTGCTCCGCTACGAGCTCGACAAGGACGGCGCCTGGCAGCCGGTCGGGCGCTACGACGTCGGCCAGTACGACCGCAAGGATGACGGCCCTCCCTACGAGCGCGCGGATTCCGCCGGCGGCGTCTCCTTCGGCATGGGCTACGACGACAGTGCGTTGCTCGATCCCGGCCAGCCCAATGCCTTCGTCTGGGCATCGGGCGACGAGCTCTGCTCGCCCGCGGCCCCCTGCTTCGACGCGGACGCCAATGCGAAGAGCGACGTCTCGCATGTCGACGGGCTGCAGGGCGGCGATGGCGCGCTCTACGAGGACGTCGAGCCGGCGCAGGCCTTCAAGCCCTATCCGTCGCCGGGTCCGGCCTATCCGGCCGCCGGTCCCGACGCTTCCTACATGGTCGATGCCGATGCCGATCTGACGCGCAACGACGCGAGCCGGATCGGCGACGTGGAGGTCTACCAGCCCGCTCCCGTCGCGATCGCGCAGTCCGGTTTCGTCGACGGCGGACTGAAGCCCTATCCGCCGTCGCCGGTCGAGCCGCCCTACGAGCCGGGCTGGGATCCGGCGCCGCTGCCGCCGGATGACGACTGGTGGGATCCGCCGCCCGAGTTCATCGACACCGATCTCGCCGTCGAGAAGACAGGACCGGCGTCGTGCCAGGAGGGTGTCGACTGCCACTACACGCTGACGATCAGGAATGTCGGCGCCGTGCCCTATATCGGGCCGCTCGCGGTCACCGACACGATGCCGGTCGGCGCGACGCTTTCGACGGCGTCGCCGGGCTGGAACTGCGTAACCGCTGCGCCGGACGTGAGCTGCGTTACGCTGGGCTTTGCGCTCCTCCCGGTGGGCGGGGTCGCCACACTGCACCTCGATATCCATCTCCCGAAGCCGGTCGTCGGTGGCGTGGCGCACAATTGCGTCGGCATCGACTGGTTCGAGATGGGCACCGATGACGGCCCCGGCGACGGCAACGATTTCGCCTGCGTCGACACGCCGGTCACGCCCGGATTCGACCTCGGCATCGACAAGGCCGCGCCGCCGACCTGCGTCGAGGGCGCCGAGTGCCTCTACGTCATCAGCGTCACGAATTTCGGGCCGGGCGTCTTCAACGGAACGCTCGCGATCAGCGATGCGCTGCCCGCGGGCGTGACCTTCGTCGCCGGGACGGGCTGCGCCGCCAGTGCGGGCGGCTTCACCTGTCAGCATGGCGGCGTGAACCTGGCGGTCGGCGCTTCCGACGCCTTCTTCGTCGCGGCGAAACTGCCGACCGGCATTGCCGGAACCTCGATCGAGAACTGCGCCGATATCGACTGGAGCCACATGGGCGCCGACGACGGCGCCCCCGACACGCATGCCGACCACGACTGCGCGTCGGTCAATGTCCTGCCGCTCGCCGGGTTCTTCGACCTGACCGTCACCAAGGCGAGCCCCGCGCATTGCGATGCCGGCGGCAATTGCGTCTACGGCCTCGTCGTCACCAACAACGGACCGGACGATTACGCCGGCGGCATCGCGATACACGACACGATGCCGGCGGGCGCTTCCTATGTGGGCTTCACATCCGCATCGCCCTGGGTCTGCGTCGCGGTTGCGCCGAACATCAAGTGCGTGATCGCCGGTCCCCTGCTGGTGCACCCTGGCGATACGTTTGCCCTTTCGCTGAAGATCAAGCTGCCCAACCCGATCCCGGGCGGGGCGACGACGGTGCAGAACTGCGTCGATCTGCCGTGGGGCAGCGGCGGGCTGCCGGCGAACGACAATCCGGCGCCGCCCTTCGACGCGCAGGACAGCCAGTGCGTCGACACCAATATCGGCGCGGGCTTCGACCTGCAGATCGCGAAGACCGGCCCGGCGGTCTGCTACGAGGGTCACGTCTGCGACTATTCCATCTCGGTCACCAACGGGGGGCCAGCTCCGTTCAACGGGCTGGTGGCGGTCAAGGACGCGCTGCCGGCCGGCGCCACGGTCGACACAGCCTCCGGCGTGCTGACCTGTGCCGGGCTCGCGCCCGGGACCTCGACCTGCGGAATCGTCAACGGCACCTTGGCGCCGGCGACGACCGTCACCTACCACCTGAACGTCAAGCTGCCCGATCCGGTCGCGGGCTTCACGGTGCAGAACTGCGCGTCGATTGACTGGAGCAATCCGTTCCCGGTCTTCGGCGCGTCGATCTATACCGGCGACGACAATTCCGGGAACGACGGCCCGGCCTGCGTCACGACGCCGATCCTTGCCGCCGACCTCGCGCCGTTCGGCGGCACGGTCTGCGAGAAGGGCATGAGCTGCACGCTGAACGTCAGCATCGACAATCGCGGCGGCCATGCGTTCCGCGGCGCGACGGGCCTGCGCGGGATGCTCCTCCCGGCGGTGCACATCTCCAGCATCAAGTCGATGACCGAAGGGTTGATGTGCGATGTGAGCGGCGAGGGCGCCTACACCTGCAACGCCGACATGCTGATGCTGGAGCCCGGGACCTCGGCCCGCATCCAGTTGATGATCGACATTCCCGCCGACTTCGCGGAAAGGCGCATCGTCCACCAGAAGCAGATGCTGTGGCCCGATCCGGCCGTGCAGGATGCGATGCCGCAGGACGACCGGCATGTCAGCATCATCCACATCAAGCAGCCCGAGGACAGCAAGCCGCCGTCCTGCAAGGGCGGCGAGGTGGTGGATGGCAGGTGCGTGTGCCCTGAGGGCACGGTCGCGCAGACAGCGAGCGACGGCGGCGTCGCCTGCATCAAACCGCCGCTTGTCTGCACCGGGGGAATCGTGCGCGGCGGCGAATGCTTCTGTCCGGCCGGCGCCGAGCGCCGGCAGACCGGCGACAATTCCTGGAAGTGCGTCGCGCCGCCGCCGCCGGAGATCATCTGCAAGGATGGGCGCGTCAGGAACGGCAAGTGCGTCTGCCCGGATGGCACCGACCTGCAGCAGACCGGCGACAACGCTTACCGATGCGTCGCTCCGCCCCCACCACCGGAGATCATCTGCGAGGATGGCCGCGTCAGGAACGGCAAGTGCGTCTGCCCCGCCGGCACGGAGCGCCAGCAGACCGGCGACAAGTCCTGGAAGTGCGTCGCGCCGCCGCCGCCGGAGATCATCTGCCGCGGCGGGCGCGTGCGGCACGGCGACTGCGTCTGCCCGGATGGCACCGAGCGCCAGCAGACCGGCAACAACGCATACAAGTGCGTTACTCCGCCGCCGCCGGAAATCATCTGCCGCGGCGGTCGCGTGCGGCATGGCGACTGCGTCTGCCCGGATGGAACCGAGCGGCAGCAGACCGGTGACAACGCCTGGAAATGCGTTGCTCCTCCTCCGCCGGAGATCTCATGCCGGGGCGGGCGCGTGCGGCACGGCGAGTGCTTCTGTCCGGAAGGAACCGAGCGGAAGCAGACCGGCGACAGCGCGTATCAGTGCGTCGCGCCCGCGCAGCCCGAGATCAGCTGCGACGGCGGCACCGTGCGCCGCAATCGCTGCCTCTGCCCGGAGGGCGCGGAGCGGCAGCAGACCGGCGACAATTCCTGGAAGTGCGTCGCGCCGGAGCGGCCGGAGGTGACCTGCGAAGGTGGCCGCGTCAGCCGTGGCCGGTGCACCTGTCCGAACGGCACGGAGCGGCGGCAGACCGGCGACAACGCCTACCAGTGCGCCGAGACGCAGCAGCCGCAGACTAACCCCGACCAGCCGACGGACAACAATTCTGACGTTCCGCGGCTCAGGCGGCGTCTGCAGGTGCGGTAGGCCTGTCGCGAGCTTCGCCGCCCACCTGGCGGCGAAGACCGGGCAGGGGAGACCGGAGCGCGCCGCTCAGCCGAGGAGCGGCGCGACTTCCGTGATGAGCTGCTGCCGGTCCGCGTCCGACAGCGGCGTCAGCGGCGGCAGCAGCGCTTCGAAGGCGGGGTCCTGCAGCATGTGCGCGAGCACCGCCTTGACGCTCGCGATCAGGGCTTTTCGCGAGACGAGCGCGCGGATCTTCGTGGCGGTTTCCAGCGCGCCTGAATCGCCGGAATGGAAGGCCAGCGCGCAGAACTTCGAGTTCACGTTGGCGCTCGCCGAGATGCAGCCGGCGAACGCTCCGGCGCGGGCCTTGAGCAGCACCGCCTCGTTGCTCGGGAAGACGCGAAGCTCGGGCGAGATCGCGACGATCTTCGCCGAATAGTCGAGATCGCCGGAAGAATCCTTCAGTCCCGCGATACGGCTTCCGAATTCCTTGCGAAGCCGCTCGACCAGCGCCGGGGTGTAGGCGACGCCGGAGAGCGCCGGGAAATTGTAGAGGTAGAGCGGGACCGGCCGCGCGGCCGTCGCCAAGACGAGCCGCCCGATGAGGCGCACCATGCCCTCGTCCTCGATGCCCTTGTAGTAGAAGGGCGGGATTATCAGCGCGCCGGCGAAGCCGAGTTCTGCGGCGTGCTTCGTCAGCGCTATCGCATCGCCGACTGAGGCGGCGCCGGTTCCCACCATAAGCCGCTCGAGCGGCAGGGTTGCGGCCGCGGCGTTCATGATCGCCATGCGCTGCGCCACGGTGAAGGACGTCGCCTCGCCGGTCGTGCCGCAGATGTTGAGGCCGTCGCAGCCGGTCTCGAGCAGCCTCCGGCAAAGCGCCACGAAGCGATGGCGGTCAGGCTCGAAGTCGGCGGTAAGCGGCGTCGCCGCCGCGGCGATCACGCCGCGCAGTCCGGAATTTTCCACGTGGATGATCCTATCGTTTGCGTTCCGCGACGAAGCGCGCCGCCTGCCGCAGCACCTCGGCCTTCTCGCCGAAGCCGGCGAGCGCCTTCTCGGCCTCCGCCACCAGGCCCGCCAGGCGCTTGCGCGCTGCCTCGATGCCCCAGAGGCCGACGAGCGTCGCCTTGCCCATCTCCTGGTCCTTGCCGGTCGCCTTGCCGAGCGTCGCGGCGTCGGCCTCCACGTCGAGCAGGTCGTCGGCCACCTGGAAGGCCTGCCCGAGCATGTGGCCGTATTGCCTGAGCGCTTCGCGCGCCCTGGCATCGGCCCGCCCGATGATCGCGCCCATCTCGACAGAGGCGGTGAGGAGCGCGCCGGTCTTCATGGCCTGCAGGCGGAGGATTTCCGTGTCGGGGAGCGCCAGCGGCTTCGCGTCGGCGGTGAAACGGCCCTCCGCCTCCAGGTCGAGCATCTGGCCCCCCGCCATGCCGCCAATGCCGGAGGCGCGCGCCAGCGCGCCGACCAGCCCGATGCGGATCGCCGGGTCGCGCTCGGTCTCCTCGTCGGCGAGCACGTCGAAGGCGAGCGTCAGGAGCGAATCCCCCACGAGGATCGCCGTCGCCTCGTCATAGGCGCGGTGCGTGGTCGGGCGTCCGCGTCTCAGGTCGTCGTTGTCCATCGCCGGCAGGTCGTCGTGGACAAGGCTGTAGCAATGCACGAATTCGACCGCCGCCGCGGCGCGCAGGACATTCGGCCCCGCGACCCCGAAGAGCCGCGCCGCCTCCACCGTGAGGAAGGGCCGGAGCCGCTTGCCGCCCGCCAGCGTCGCATAGCGCATCGCCTCGATCAGCCGCTGCGGCCGCCCGATCTCGCCCGCGAGCGGGGTCGCGGCGAGCAGGTCGCCCAGAGTGTCCTCCACCGCCTTGCCGGCGGCGCCGAGGCGTCCTTCGAATTCGGCTTCGTTCAAATCCTGCCCCCAAAACGCGACAAACGCGGCACAATGCGCGACCGAAACAGCTTGCGGCAACCCGTCCCCAGGCGGTAACAGGCGTTTTGCCGATGAAATCGGCCGCCCCACGACCCCTGGCCGTCCAAACCCGTCGCCAGCCGACAGGTCGGAGCAAATCCCTATATGTCGAAATTCGGCGAGTCGATCCTGCGAAGCTGCGCCAATC
>JBBQVL010000039.1:0-40084 GCA_038211615.1 Hyphomicrobiales bacterium | reverse complement strand
CCATCAATTACATTCTGGTGGAGGTGCTGCACATCTTCACCCCCCAGACCGCACCCCAATGGCTGGGCGGCACCTCCCTGACCCTGCCCGCGGTGGCGATCTTTGAAGTCTGGTGGGGGCTGGGCTACCACACAATGTTTTTCCTGGCCGGGCTGGCCGCTGTGCCCAAAGAGCTATACGAAGCCGCCCGCATCGACGGCGCCAATGAGTGGAAGCTGCTCTGGCACGTGACGATTCCCCGTCTGCGCCCGATTCTGGCTGTGCTGGTAGTGCTGCGCTTCGGCTCGGCCATGGCGGTGATCGACGAATATCTGATCTTCGGCGGCTTCAACCGCGAGACGCCGACCTACACCTGGACGATCTTCATGTATGACCAGGCGTTCAAGCTCGGCCTTTGGCGGCAGGGTTTTGGCGCGGCGATCGGCATGATCGGAGCGGTCGCGATGATGATCGTCATGGTCTTCCTGCTGCGCATCTTCCGTCCGAGGGAGGGCTGAGCGCGCCATGACGATCGAAGCCGTTCACGATGGCGCCATTCCCGCGAGAGCCGTCGCCGCGCCGCAGCGCGGGCCGGGCTGGTTCAGGGAGCACCGGGCGGCGATCCTCCGTCATGCGGTGATCAATTTCTTCCTGGTCATCATCATCCTGCCGCTCCTCTGGATCCTGCTGATGTCGGTGAAGTCGCGCCCCGACGCGGCGCAGGGCAGATTCTGGCCGACCAAGTTCGATTTCACCCGCTACGCCTACGTCTTCCACAACATCGACACGCTGCCGATCAATCTGTGGAACAGCATCTACGTGACGGCCGGAACGGTCATCCTCACCACGTTCTGCGCGGTGCTCGCGGGCTATTCGCTGGTGCATCTCCGGCCGAAGGGTGGCGGCATCGTGATCGCGGTGCTGCTCGTCTCGCTCTACCTGCCCATCCGGGTGGTCTCCATCATCAGCATCTACGAGATCCAGAACTGGCTCGGGCTGATCAACAGCACGGCCGGGCTGATCCTGCCCTACATCACCCTCAACCTCGCGATCAGCATCCGGATCATGCGGAGCGTCTTCCAGCTCGTCCCCTACGAGATGTTCGAGGCGGCGAAGGTCGATGGCGCCGGCCCCTGGCGCTCGCTGTGGCTGGTCGGCCTGCCGATGGTCAGGAACGGCCTCGTGGTGGTCTTCATCGTCAACTTCGTCACCGCCTGGGGCGAGTTCCTGCTCTGCTCGACCCTCACCAACGACCAGGCGGCGCGCACCATGTCCGTGGTGCTTGCCAGCGCGCAGGGCGGGCTCGGCCAATGGTCGTGGCCGGCGCTCGCCGCCGTCTATGTGATCGTGGTCACGCCCGGGATCATCGCCTTCAGCTTCGCCCAGAAACTCTTCTTCAAGGGGTTGGCGGAAGGCATGGTGAAGGGGTGAGCGCGGGACGCGACGCCTCGCAAGGACTGATGCGATGAGCGTGCTCGATCGCTTCCGCGTCGAGGGCAAGCGGGCCTTCATCACCGGCGGCAGCCGCGGCTTCGGGCGCGTCATCGCGCTGGCGCTGGCGGAGGCAGGCGCCGACGTGGCGCTCGCGGCGCGCGACGCGGATTCTCTTGAGAGGACCGCGGACGAAATCCGCGCGCTTGGTCGCAGGACCTGGACCTATGTCGCCGACGTGGTCGATCCGGCGCAGTGCGAGGCGCTCTGCGAGCGCGTGCTGGCGGAGGCCGGGCCGATCGACATTCTCGTGAACAATGTCGGCGGCCGTCAGAAGAATGTGCCGGTCGAGGAGACAAGCCTCGAGACCTGGCGGGCGTTCGTCGACCTCAACCTCACCCACGTCTTCCTCTGCACCAAGATGATCGGCGGCGCGATGCTGCCGCGCGGCTCCGGCCGGGTGATCAACATCGCCTCGGTCAGCGGCATCATCGCCAATCGCGACATCGCCGGCCGCCACTACGAGACGACGAAGGCGGCAGTGATCCACTTCACCCGCGCCATCGCCGCGGACTGGGCTCCGCGCGGCGTCACCGTGAACGCCATCTGCCCCGGCCTGTTCATGACCGAGCCAAACCGCGTCTGGGCGAAGGAGCACCCCGAGGTGATCAAGACATTCATGAGCGCCATCCCGATGGGCCGCGCCGGCGAGCCCGACGAGATCGGGCCACTCGCCCTCTACCTTGCCTCGCCGGCCTCGACCTATGTGACGGGCGCAACCTTCGTCATCGACGGCGGCTATACGCTCTGGTGATCGCGCCTGCGCGCGACGCCTGAGGCCAAAGGGACCAGGATCATGCACGACAGATTGAAGGGCCGGATCGCCGTCGTGATCGGCGCCGCGCGCGGGATCGGCGCCGGCATCGCCGAGCGGTTTCTCGAGGAAGGCGCGTCGGTGGTGATCGGGGATGCTCAGGCGGATCTCGGCGAGGCGACCGCCGCGAGGCTCGGCGCGATCGGGCCGTGCGTGTTCGCCAGGACCGATGTCAGCGCCAAGACAGACGTGGAAGCCATTGTCGCCACCGCGGTGGAGCGTTTCGGGCGGCTCGACATCATGGTGCAGAACGCCGGCATCTTTCCCTGGACGCTGATCGAGAACATTCCGGCGGACGAATGGGACCGCGTGCTGGCGGTCAACCTCCGCGGCACCTTCTTCGCGGCGCAGGCGGCGCTGAAGCCGATGAAAGCGCAGCGCTACGGACGGATGGTGTTCACCTCCTCGATCACCGGCCCGCATGTTTCGAGCCCCGGCCACGGCCATTATTCAGCGTCGAAAGGCGGCATCAACGGCTTCATCCGCGCCGCCGCGATCGAGTTCGCCGGCTACGGCATTACGGTGAACGGCGTCGAGCCGGGCAATATCGTGACCGAAGGCGCGCAGGCGCAGCGCAGCGCGGCGTTCATCGCCAGCATGGAGGCGATGATCCCGCTGGGCCGCTTCGGCACGCCGCGCGACGTGGCGAACGCCGCGCTCTACCTCGCCTCCGACGACGCGGAATACGTCACCGGCACCACCATCGTCGTCGACGGCGGGCAGATCCTTCCGGAGGGCAGCGACTTCAAGATCGCTCCGGACTGAGCCGCTGCGGCTAGAGCTGGACGCGCTTGTAGCTGTCCATCCAGGGCCGCACCCGCTCGAACTCGGCGCTCGCCGCGATCACGTCGGCATCGGCATAGCGCTTGCCGACGATCTGCATCCCGACCGGCAGGCCGTTGTCCGAAAACCCGGCCGGAACCGTCGCCGCCGGATAGCCGATGAAGTTGATCAGGTAGGTCATGCACCAGCCGATCAGGCGATCGATCGGCTCGCCGTTGATCTCCGCCGGACCGAGGGTGTTGCCGTCCGTCGCGTTATCGACGGGGAGACAGGCAAGCGTCGGCGAGACGAGAAGATCGTAGCGGTCGAGCACGCCGCGGAGCGCATCGAGGACCTCGGTGCGCACTGCCTGATCGGCGAGATGCTGCGCCATCGTCATGCTGCGGCCGATCTCGTCCCAATGCCAGAATTCCGGCGGGAAATCGTCGTGGTGATCGCGGACGATATCGATGCCTTCGGCCTTGAACCCCTCGAGCGCGGCAACCTGCTTCGGGGCGCAGTAGCGGCACCACACATCGCTCAGCTCGCGCTGCGACCGGCGGATGCCGATCTCCACCTCCTCCACATGCGCGCCGGCCTCCTCGAAGGCCGCGACGGCCTTGTCGACCACCGCGACGACACGCGGATCGACCGGGAAGATGCCGAAGTCGCGCGTGTAGGCGATCCGCTTGCCGCGCACCGAGCCGCGCAGCGCCGCCATGAAGTCCACGCTGCCCTCAATGGCGTAGGGATCGCGCGAATCGTAGCCGGCGAGCACGCTCATCGCGAGGGCGGTGTCTTCCACGGTGCGGGTGATCGGGCCCTCGAAGATGAACGGAATGGTGCCGTTGAAGGCATCGGGACGCCCGGTTAGCGGCACCCGCCCGAAGGAGGGCTTGTAGCCGAAGACGCCGCACCAGGAGGCGGGGATGCGGATCGACCCTCCTCCGTCCGTCCCCTCGCAGAGCGGCAGCAGGCCCGCCCCGACCGCGCCGGCGCTGCCGCCGGACGAGCCGCCGGTGTTCTTCGACAGGTCGAACGGATTGCGGGACGGCCCGTAAAGGTAGTTGTCGCAGGTGCCGCGGAAGCCGAAGACCGGGCTGTTGGTCTTGCCGACGATCACCGCGCCGGCCTTGTCCATCCGCTCGGCGAACATGCAGTAGCTGTTCGTGACATAGTTCTGCAGCGCCCGGATGCCGCCGAAGGTCGTCACCCAGCCGGGCTTGAAGTCGAAGCAGTCCTTCATGGCGATCGGCACGCCATGCAGCGGGCTCAGCGCGCCGCCGCGCATCAGAGCGGCCTCGGCCGCCTTCGCGGCCTTCCGCGCGTCCTCGTAGCCGAAGATGATCAGCGCGTTGATCGTCGGGTTGTGTTCCTCGATGCGTGCGATCGCCGCATCCAGCACCTCGACCGGCGACACCTCTTTGCGGCGGATTTGTCCCGCGAGCGCGGCGACGGTTTCGGTCTGTACGAGAGTCCTTGAAGCTGACATGCCCTGTCCCGATCCGGTTCGGTTTTCCCCCTCCCGGATATCACATCATTCGCGGGATCGTCTCGATCCGACGGCGGCTTTGAGAGATGGTCCGCTTCCCAGAGAGCTGCGCCCCGATCAGCCGCGCGAGATCGCTCCGGCCAGCGCGCGCATTTCGGAGCTTGCCGCCTTCCGCGCCGTCTCCTCGATCGCGCGATAGCGCTTCACGACAGACTTCCCGAAGGGGGTCAGCACGGTCCCTCCCCCGTTCTTGCCCCCGACCTGCGGCGCCACCAGCGGCCGCCCGAAGATCGCGTTGAGCTCGGCGACAAGCTCCCAGGCGCGGCGGTATGACATCCGCATGGACTTGCCGGCGGCCGAGATCGAGCCTGTCTCCGCGATCCGCTCAAGCAGCGTGATCTTCCCCGGGCCGACGCGCTTGCTGGAATCGAAGTCGATGCGGATGCTGAGCGTTGCCATGCGGCGACTATAGCGGACGGTTCGGCACAGAGACTAGCGCCGCATGAGTAGCGGCGGCGGCGCTCTCACCGTTCGCCCTCCCGATCGTCAAACACGTAGCCGATGTCCCGCTGTTCGATCGCGATGCTCTTCAATACCGCAAACACGTGAAGCCCCGGCTCGATCGCGAGATGCGCGAGCGAGCGTCGGGTGATGCGCGCGAGGAGATGCGCACCGCCGAGATCGAGCGAGACACCCACCGTCGGACCTGACCGGTCGCCGATCTCGACCACCGTGGCGGGCAGCACGTTCAGGGCGCTCAGGCCAACCGGCCGCTGCGAGGCCAGCATGATGTCGCGGGCGCGGACGTGGATGCGGAGCTCGGAGCCGATCGCGGCATCGACACGCGGGACGATGAGCGGACCGGCCTTCGAGGCGAGGACGGTCAGTTCATCCTTCAGGTCATGCTCCGTGACGCGGACCGCGATCACGCCGCCCGCCTCCTGGCGGCCGACAAGCCGGTGCATCCCGGGCCGGGCGAGAACCTCCGCCACCGCGCCGACCTCCCGCACCCGCCCGTCGTCCAGCACCACCACGGTCGTCGCGAGCCGCGCGACTTCGGCGATGGCGTGGCTTACGTAGACGATCGGGATGCGGAGTTCGTCACGCAGCCGCTCGATGTAGGGAAGGATCTCCGCCTTCCGCGCGTCGTCAAGCGAGGCCAGCGGCTCGTCCATCAGAAGAAGCCGGGGCGAGGCAAGCAGCGCCCGGCCGATCGCGACGCGCTGCTTCTCGCCGCCGGAGAGATCCGCCGGCCGCCGCTGCAGGAGGTGCCCGATGCCGAGCAGGGTGACGATCTCGCCGACATCGGCGGCGTCCTCGCCTTTACCTGCGAACCAGTGTCCGTAGAGGAGGTTCTGCCGGATTGTGAGGTGCGGGAAGAGGCGGCCCTCCTGGAACACGTAGCCGATGCGGCGCTTGTGCTTTGGCACGAAGATGCCGCGTTCGGTATCGACGAACATTGTGCCCTCGACACTGATTTTCGCGCGGTCGGGGCGGATCAGGCCGGCGATGGCGTTGACGACCGTGGTCTTGCCGGCGCCGGAGCGGCCGAAAAGCGCCGTCAGCCTGCCGCTCGTCTCGAACGCCACTTCGAGCTGAAACGCGCCGAGGCGGTGCGCGATCTCGACTTTAAGGCTCATCGCCGGCCGAACAGGCTCGCCGCCTGCCGCGACAGCATCTCGGAGAGGAGCAGCGCGCCCATCGAGATGACGATGGAGATCGTCATCAGCCGGAGCGCGCCCGCCTCGCCTCCGGGCACCTGCGTGAAGGTGTAGATGGCGGATGGGAGGGTCTGCGTCTCGCCGGGGATGTTGGCGACGAAGGTGATCGTCGCGCCGAACTCCCCCATCGACTTCGCGAAGCTCAGGATCGCGCCGGCAATGAGGCCCGGCACGATGAGCGGCAGGGTGATGGTGAGGAAAACCCAGGACCGGTTGGCGCCGAGCGTCCCCGCCGCATCCTCGAGCTTCCGGTCGACCGCTTCGATGGAGAGCCGGATGGCGCGGACCATCAGCGGAAAACCCATTACCGCGCAGGCGAGCGCCGCGCCGGTCCAGCGGAAGGCAAACACGATGCCGAGGTTCACGTCGAGCCAGTGCCCGATCGGTCCGCGGCGGCCAAAGAGCAGTAGCAGGATGTAGCCCGTGACGACCGGCGGCATCACGAGGGGAAGATGCACGATCCCGTTCAGGATCGACTTCCCCCAGAAATTCCCGCGGGCCAGCACCAGCGCGATGGCGATGCCAAAGGGCAGGCTCGCCGTCATCGCCCAGAGGGCGACTTTGACGCTCAGCCGGACCGCGGACCACTCCTCGGGTGAAAGATCGAGCACGTGCTATTTTAGCACGGTGAAGCCCTGTTTCTCGAATGACGCTTTCGCCGCATCCGAATGGAGGTAGTCGAGCAGGGCCGCTGCATCGGGATTGGTCGAGGAGGCGAGCAGCGCCACCGGATAGATGATGGGCGGATGCGAATCCTCCGGGAACATGCCGACGATCTTCACGCCCGGATCGGCGGCGGCGTCGGTCTGGTAGACGATGCCGAGCGGCGCCTCACCGCTCGACACGAGCGCCAGAGCGGCCCGCACGTTCTCGGCGCCGGCAACGCTGGCGGATACGGAATCCCATACGCCGAGCTTCTCCAGCGCCGCCTTCCCGTATTTGCCGGCGGGGACCGCCTTCGGATCGCCCATCGCGAGCTTGCCGCCCTTCAGCGCCGCGGCGAGATCCATGCCGGCGGCGATGTCGAGCTTCACGTCGCTGTCCTTCGGGGCGACCAGAACGATGCGGTTGCCGAGGAGATTGGACCGCGTGTCCGCCTTGATCAGGTTCTTGCCAGCGACATCGTCCATCCAGGCAAGGTCGGCGGAAATGAAGATGTCGGCCGGCGCCGCCTCCTCGATCTGCTTCGCAAGGGCCGAGCTCGCGGCATAGGAGATCTTCGCGGACTTGCCGCCCTCGATCTTCCAGTTGCCGGCGATCTCATCGAGCGCGTTCTTCAGGCTCGCGGCGGCGAAAACCACGACGTCGTCGGCGAACGCAACGGAGGCGGCGAAGGGCGCGAGCGCAATCGCGCTGCCCAGCGCAAGCGCCCTCACGCCACCCCGAACGCGGGCGAGCCAGCGGGTATTTCCGGCATGCAACGTCATGGCTTCCTCCTCGGACCGATATTTCCGCCGGAAGATAACGAGGGCATTTTCACGAGCAAGCGTTATTTTCCACTGGGAAGGACGGATGCCCCAAAACTGTGGTAGATGGTGACCGTCATTTCCGCTTCGCTGCCGCGAGAAGCGCCGCCCGCAACGATTCCTTTTCGTGCAGATCCGGCCACAGCGAGCGCCGCCCATTGACGCCGGGTTTGCGCGCGACGTGCCGGATGACCGCGGCGACGGAGAGCTTCCGCCCTCCATATCCCAGGCGACTCGAGGCGATGGGTGGCCTGTTGCCGGGTCGGTGTTGGGGGTATTGTGGCTCGGGCGCATGAGCCTCGGGGGGCTGTGATGTCTTCGACGGTGGGAAGATCCGGCCGCGGCCGGACCTGGCGTTGTCTGGCATTGGCGCTTACCGGGCTTGCAGTGGGCGCAGGGCCATCGCTGGCTGCGCCGACGACTTCGTCGATCAGCGCCGCACCCAATCCAAGCGTCTTCGGGCAGGCGGTGACTCTGCAGGGCGTCGTCGAGTCGGCCACGGGCCTGCCGACGGGCCAGGTTGATTTTGTCAGCGATGGCACGGAGGCCCTCGGCAGCGCGAATCTGGCCCCCGGCATCGCCACCGCGGTCGCCGCGGGAGGTAACCACACCTGCGCAATCGTTGGCGGAGCGGTGCAGTGCTGGGGCGACAACGGCACCGGCCAGCTTGGCGACGGAACGACGGTCAGCCGTGGGGCGCCAATCACCGTGATCGCCAGCGGCGCGACGGCCATCGCCGCCGGCCGCTTTCATACCTGCGCCATCGTCGATGGGGCGGTTGAGTGCTGGGGAGACAACAGAGGCGGCCAGATTGGCGACAATACGACCACGGAACGCCACTCGCCGACGACCGTGATCGCCAGCGGGGCAACGGCAATCGCGGCCGGGATCGATTTTGACGGGTATGGACATACCTGCGCCATCGTCGGCGGGGCGGTGCAGTGCTGGGGCTACAACGGCCAGGGTCAGCTTGGCGACGGGACAACCACTGAGCGCCATGTGCCGACAACCGTGATCGCCAGCGGGGCGACCGCGATCGCCGCGGGGCTGCAGCACAGTTGCGCCGTCGTCGGGGGGGCCGTGCAGTGCTGGGGCAGCAACTGGGTCGGCCTGCTAGGCGACGGAACGACCACCGAGCGTCACACGCCGACCATCGTGATCGCCAGCGGAGCAACGGCCATCGCCGCCGGCGAGTTGCACAGCTGCGCCATCGTCAGCGGGGCCGTGCAGTGCTGGGGCTATAACAGCAGCGGCCAGATCGGCGACAATACAACCGCCGAACGCCACGCGCCGGTGCAGGTGATCGCCAGCGGGGCGACCGCGATTGCCGCAGGCGGCGGCCACACCTGCGCCGTCGTCGGCGGGGAGGTGCAATGCTGGGGCTACAACGGCCAGGGTCAGCTTGGCGACGACACGACGACTAGTCGCCACATACCGACCACAGTGATCGCCAGCGCGGCGACGGCGATCACTGCGGGGGACAACCACGCCTGCTCACTCGTCAGCGGGGCGGTGAAGTGCTGGGGCTTCAATTCTAGCGGCGAGATCGGCGATGGAACTATTTCTTACAGCCGCCTCACGCCGGTCCTGGCGATCGGAAGCGGGGCGGCGGCCATCGCCGCAGGCGAGGACGACAGCTGCGCCATAGTCAGCGGGGCGGCGCAGTGCTGGGGCAACAATGACTACGGCCAGATCGGCGACGGCACGACCACGGAACGCAGTGCCCCGGTGACCGTGGTCGCCAGCGGTGCGACGGCTGTCGCCACGAGCGGCCAGCACACCTGCGCTATCGTCGGCGGGGCGGTGCAGTGCTGGGGCTACAACGGCTACGGGCAGATCGGTGACAACACGACGACCGACCGCCACATGCCGGTGACTGTGATCGCCAGCGGAGCGACGGCGATCACCACGGGCGACTTCCATACCTGCGCCATCGTCAGCGGGGCGGTGCAATGCTGGGGAGGCAATGGCTACGGCCAGATCGGAGACGGAACGACGACAGAACGACACACGCCGGTGACCGTGATCGCCAGCGGCGCTACGGTGATCGCTGCAGACGCCTCCACCACCTGCGCCATCGTTGGCGGAGCGGTGCGGTGCTGGGGCTTCAACGGCCAAGGTCAGCTTGGCGACAACACGACGACTGATCGCCACACGCCGCTGACTGTGATCGCCAGCGGCGCAACGGCGATCGCGGAAGGCAACAACCATACGTGCGCCATCGTTAGCGGAGCGGTGCGGTGCTGGGGATTGAACAGCCAAGGTCAGCTTGGCGACAACACGACGACTGATCGCCTCGTGCCGACAACCGTGATCGCCAGCGGAGCTACGGCGATCACTGCGGGAGGCGCCCACACCTGCGCCATCGTTGGCGGAGCGATGCGGTGCTGGGGCTTCAACTTCAGCGGCCAGATCGGCGATGGGACGAGGACGAAACGTCTGACGCCAGTGACCGTGGTCGCCAGTGAGGCGACGGCCGTCGCGGCGGGCGTCGACCACACTTGCGCTGTTGTCGGCGGTGCGGTGCAATGCTGGGGGAATAACTATTTCGGACAGGTGAGCGGTGACATTGGATATCACCGCTGGGCTCCCTATGCATCTGTCCAAACCCGCGCGGTCGGCAACATTGATGTCAGCCTCGCCGCCGGTGCTTTCGCCCTCACCGCCGAATATGGCGGGGACGCAGACTTCGCCGCTTCGACCTCCTCGGAGACCAGCCTGGCGGTCGACCAGGCTACGACGACAACCGCTCTTGACCCGTCGGATACCTCAAGTGTTTTCGGTCAATCCGTCACGTTCACGGCGATGGTGTCTGCTGTCTCACCTGGGTCCGGCACGCCGAGCGGGACGGTGACGTTCAAGGAGGGCGTCGCCACCCTCGGCACCGGCACGCTGTCTTCGGGCAGCGCCACCTTCTCGACTTCGACGCTCGCGGTCGGTAGCCACACCATCACTGCCGACTATGACGCCGACAGCAATTTTGCCGCTTCGACATCTTCGGAAATCAGCCAGGCGGTCGACCAGAGTGAAACGACCACCGCGTTGGGCTCGTCGGTCAATCCAAGCGTCTTCGGCCAGTCGGTGACGTTCACGGCGACCGTCACCGCAACCGCTCCCGGTTCGGGCACGGCGGGCGGAACGGTGACCTTCATGGACGGCGCGACCTCGCTCGGCGACCGCGACGTTCTCTCCGGGGTAGCCACGCTTTCGTCCGACAATCTCAGCATCGGCACTCATACGATCGTCGCCGTCTATGGAGGCGACACGAACTTCGCCGCGTCGACCTCGAGCGAGCTGTCACAGGCGGTGAGCACGGAATCGACCACCATTGCGCTCCAGTCATCGCCGAGTCCGAGCGTATCGGGCCAATCGGTCACGCTTACCGCGACGGTGTCGGTCACCGCGCCCGGCGGCGGCACGGCTGAGGGGTCGGTGACCTTCAAGGACGGCGCAACGGCGCTCGGCGGCGCCATAGCTCTCGACGACAGCGGGGCCGCGGCGCTCTCGACCTCCGCGCTTGGCGTCGGCAGTCACACCCTCACCGCCGTCTATGCCGGCCAAGGCAGCTTTGCCGGCTCGACCTCCTCCGGGGTCACGCAGAGCGTCGGCAAGGGGGCGACGACGACGACGCTTGCGGCCCTGCCGGCCATTGCGCTGCCCGGGAAGCCGGTGAGCATCACGGCGACTGTCGCCGTGCACGCTCCGGCCACCGGCGCCGTTTCCGGCAACGTCGTGTTCAAGGAAGGCCCAAAAGTCCTCTCAACGGTCGCGCTTGCAAGCGGAAAAGCCACGTTCTCCACCTCGACTCTGACGATTGGAGCGCACACGATCACGGCAAGTTTCGGCGGCTCGGCGAAGCTGAATACGAGCGTCGGGACGAAGACGGTGACGATCGATCCGAAGGTCGGCCCTGAGTTCCGCGTCAACACAGCCACCGCCGGGGCGCAGCAGCAGCCGTCGATCACGAAGCTCTCGACCGGCGGTTTCATGGCCGTCTGGGAATCGAACCTGCAGGATGGATCGGGCCTTGGCGTCTACGGACAACGCTACAACGCCGCGGGATCGAAGGCGGGCGCGGAAATCCGCATCAACACCACGACGGCGGGGGCGCAGTCGCAGCCCTGCGTCGCGCCGCTCGCCGGCGGTGCGTTTGTCGTGACATGGACCTCGGCCGGGCAGGACGGATCGGGCACCGGCATCTATCTGCAGCGGTTCACCGCCGCGGGCGCGAAGGCCGGGGCCGAGTTCCGCGTCAACACCACCACGGCCGGGGCGCAGTCATTGCCGGCGGTGGCGACGCTCAAGGACGGCAGCCTGGTGATCGCCTGGTCTTCGGCGGGCCAGGACGGATCGGGGCTCGGCGTCTATGCGCAGCGCCTGACCGCCGCCGGCGCAAAGAGCGGTGGCGAGTTCCGCGTCAACACGACCGTCGCCGGAGCCCAGTCGGACGCGGCAATCGCGGCTCTCACAGGCGGCGGGTTCGTGGCGATCTGGGATTCCGTCGGGCAGGACGGGTCGGGCCTCGGCATCTATGGGCAGCGCTACAGCGCAGCGGGCGCGAAGCAAGGGGCCGAGTTCCGGGTCAACACCACGGTCGCGGGAGCGCAATCGCTGCCTTCGGTGGCGGCGCTCAGCAATGGCGGATTCGTTGCGGCGTGGGAGTCTCCCGATGCGACCGGCTCCGGAACCTTCGGCCAGCGCTACGGGTCGAGCGGCGCCAGGGCCGGAAGCGAGACCGCGTTCAACACTACGACGCTGAGCGATCAGAGACAGCCGTCGGTCCTTGGCTTTGCCGACAGCGCCGGGTTCTTCGCGACCTGGACCTCGACCGCTCAGGACGGTTCGCGACGTGGTGTCTACGCGCAGAGCTACGACGCCGCGGGCAGGAAGCGCGACGTCGAGTTCCGGCTGAACACCACGACCACCCAGGATCAATGGCAACCCGCCATTGCGACGCTCGGACCCGGGAACGTCATCGCCGCCTGGGTATCCCGCGACCAGGACGGCTCGCTCGAAGGCGTCTACGCGCAACGATTCATGCTCGGCTTTTAACGATTGGCCAATGCCAGGCGGCGCAGGCATTGGCTCTTCTCTGTTATATGCCGGGAATAGTCGAACCGGCACGTCGATCCGTGAAGAGAAACAGATCGCGAGTTGGAGCGTGGCGACCCCGACTGGATTCGAACCAGCGACCCTCAGATTAGGAATCTGATGCTCTATCCTACTGAGCTACGGGGTCCCGCGGCGCAGCGCCCGCGTAGTTAGGGCAGGCCTTCCGCCGGACGCAAGAGGCAAGCTAGGATTCCAGGCTGGGATCGGGCCGGGCTTGCCGGTGGCGCGTGGAGGAAAGCGGAGTGGCGGGCGGGTTGCGCAGGATCGTGGCGTTCCTGCTCGCAGCGGCGGGGGCTGCCGGCGTCGCGTGGCCTGGGCCGCCTCCCCCGCCTCCCGCCTGCGGCGCCGTTGAGAGCTACGCCGGAGCGGCCGCAGACGCATCGGTCGACGCGCGCGCCATCCGGCTCCGCGACGGCCGGGTCCTGCGGCTCGCGGGCATCGAGCCCTTCAACCTCTTCCTGCCGGACGCGGACCGGGCGGAGGCGGAGCTGCAGGCCGGCGTGGACAGGCTCGTCGGCAGCGGCGCGGTGCGTATCCAACTCGTCTCCGGCGATGCGGATCGCTACGGGCGGCTTCCGGCCATGGTGTGGGCCGGCGACGTGCTGCTGCAGGAAGCCGCGGCGCGCGAGGGGCTGGCGATCGCGTTTGCGAACGGCGTGCCCCTCCCCTGCTTCGACCGGATCCTGGCGGCCGAGGATTCGGCGCGCGCGGCCGGGCTCGGCTTCTGGAAGGGTCATGCGGTGCCTGCTGCCACGCCGTCCGCGCTCGGTTCGCGAATCGGTCGCTTCGCGATTTTCACGGGGCGGGTCCTCTCCGTCGGCAATCGGCCGGGGCGGAGCTACCTGAATTTCGGGCGGCGCTGGAGCGAGGTTGCGACGGTGGAGATCGCGGCAAGGGACCGCGAGGCCTTCGGGGGCGAGGCGAAACTCGCGGCGCTCGCCGGGCGGCGGGTGCGGGTGCGGGGCTTCCTGCGCCAGAGCGGCGGACCGATGCTCACCCTCCGCTCCCCGATCGAGCTTGAAGTGCTGGACGCGGCTAAGGAATCGCCCGGAAATGCGCCTTGATTTTGCCGCGTAACGTGCGCATTTGCAGGCCCATGCACCGAAACCTCGTGGTCGCCCTTACCGGCGTTCTTCTCGCCGGCTGCCACTTCGCGGGCGCTCCGGCGCCGCGCGTCGAGCCGGTTGCCGTCGTCGCGCCGCGCGTGACGCCGAGCGCGGCCGAGGAGGCGATCGGCGAACGCGAGAATCCCCGTGTCGTCGCCGAATATGGCGGCATCTATTCCGATCCGCCGGTCGAGGAGGCGGTGGCGCGCGTCGTCTCCCGCCTCGTCGCCGCTTCCGACGATCCGTCGCGGCGCTACAAGATCACCATCCTGAATTCCCCGGTCGCCAACGCCTTCGCGCTGCCCGGCGGCTATCTCTACATCACCCGTGGCCTGGTGGCTCTGACGGCCGAATCCTCCGAGCTTGCGGCGGTGCTGTCGCACGAGATGGCGCACGTCCTCCTCAATCACGCGCTCGAGCGCGCGAAGGTGGTGGAGCAGGCCGATATCGTCGAGCGGGTGGCGACCGACGTGCTCTCCGATCCGAGCGCCAGCCAGTCGACGCGCGCCGGTTCGCGCCTGACGCTCGCGACCTTCTCGCGCAACCAGGAGATCGAGGCGGACCGGGTCGGCATCACCATCGCCGGACGCGCCGGGTTCGATCCGTTCGCCGCCTCGCGCTTCCTCGGCAAACTCGAGGCCTACGCGGCATTCCGCTCCGCCAGCGGCCGGCACGACGATGCGGCGGGCTTCCTCGCTTCGCATCCGGCGACCCGCGAGCGGCGCGAGCTCGCGCTTGTCGTGGCGCGGCAGTTCGGCGCTCCAGGCATCGGCCAGCGCACCGAGGACCGCTACCTGCAGGCGCTCGACGGAATGGAATTCGGCGACGACCCGTCGGAAGGCTTCGTGCGCGGCCGCGAGTTCCTGCATCCGCGGCTCGCCATCGCATTCGAGGTGCCGGAGACGTTCCGGCTGGAGAACACCAAGGAAGCGGTGCTGGCGGCGGCCGGCGAGGATACCGCCATGCGCTTCGACGGCGTGACGGTCGATGCCGATACGCCGCCGACCACCTATCTCGCGTCGGGCTGGATCAACGGGCTGATCGACGGCTCGATCAAGGAGGCGACCTTCAACGGCCTGCCGGCGGCGACCGCCGAGGCAGCGGCTGGCGACTGGGTGTTCCGCATCGGCGCGGTGCGCGTCGGCGCCAGCATGTACCGGCTGATCTTCGCCGACCGCACCAACGGCGCGACGATCGATCAGGCGCTGCAGCAGACGCTCGCGTCTTTCCACCGCATGACGCCGGCCGACCTCGCGCGGCTCAGCCCGCTGCGCATCGACATCGTCACCGTGCGCGACGGGGAATCGGTCGCGGACCTCTCCAACCGGATGCAGGGCACGGAGCGCAAGATGGAGCTGTTCCAGCTCCTGAACGGACTGGAGCCCGGCGACAACCTGACGCCCGGCCAGCAGGTGAAGATCGTCGTCGACTAACTCTTCGGAGACGCCTCGGCCGGAACCGCGTAGCGCGCGAATACCTTCGCGACTTCTTCATAGACGGCGCGCTTGAAGGGCACGATCAGCTCCGGCACGCGTGCCAGCCGCTCCCAGCGCCAGGCGCCGAATTCCGGCTTGTGCCGCCCTCCCCCCGGCCTCTCCACATCGATCTCGCTCTCGTCCCCGACGAAGCGGAAGGCGAACCATTTCTGCCGCTGGCCGACGTAGGGGCCCTTCCATTCGAGCCCGGCAAGCGGCGTCGGGATGTCGTAGTTGAGCCATTCCGGCGCTTCGCCGAGCAGCGTGACGGAGCGCACGTTGGTCTCCTCGTAGAGCTCGCGCAGCGCCGCCTCGTAAGGTGCCTCGCCAGGATCGATGCCGCCCTGCGGCATCTGCCAGGCGTGCCGGAGATTGCCGTCGTTGCGCCCGACGCGGCGGCGGCCAACGAGCACACGACCCTTGCGGTTGATCAGCGTCAGGCCGACGCAGGGCCGGTAGAGCCTTTCGTCACCCGCCATCGGATCGGGGAGGAACTGCCGCGCTCGCCGGCACGAGAACGATGCCGCGCGCCTGCGCCTCATGCGACCAGCGCACGATCGCCTCGACCGATGCCGGGAAGGCGGAGGCGACGCCTATCGCCACGCCGCGCGTGTGCGCAATCGCCTCGAGCGCCATCAACTCGCGCACGATGGCGTCCGGCGAGCGGTCGCGATCCACGACCCGGTCCGCCGTCAGCACCGGCACGGCCAGCGCCGAGCCGATCTTCGCCGCGAGGCTTTCGGGCGAGGAGCCGTCATCGAGGTAGAAGAGCCCCCGCTCGCCGATCTCGCCGAGGAAGGGAACCAGCGCATGCTCGTCGCCGGTGAAGCGCGCACCCATGTGGTTCATCACGCCGGCGTAGGAGGTCATGCGGCCGAGCGACCATTCGAGGTCCTGCCGGTTGGCGGCCCCGGCGGAGACGAGCAGCGTATGGTCGCCGGGATTGACCGCCGGATAATCGGCCGGCTCCATCGGAATCTGCAGCAGGATCTCATGGCCGGCGTCGCGCGCCTCGCCCGCCCAGCGCTGCAGGCTCGATCCATAGGGCGCGAAGGCCAGCGTGATGTCCGGCGGCAGCGCGTCGATCGCGCTTTGCGTTCCGGTCTGGCTGAGGCCGAGCCCGCCGACCACGATCACCACCCGCGCCACGCCCTGTGGCACCGGCGCGGAGCGGCGGGCATAGACTTCGCGCGGGCGACGCCCGTCGGGGGAAACGCGCGGCAGCGCGCCGGACGTCGTGTATTCGAGGAGGCTCGGATCGCCGGCGACGGAGGGAGGAAGCTGCGGCAACGCCGCAAGCTGCACGTTGGCCGGCTCGTTGGCGGGGGCCGGCGCGGCGATCTCCGACCCGGCGCTCTCCTTGCCGACGCTTCCGGTGGCGGCCGGCACGGCGTCCTCGATGGTGGCGACGGCGACCGGCCGGCCGCCGTCCGGGTTGTCCACCACCGCCACCCAGAACGCGGCGACAACCGCGAGCACGATGGCGGCCGAGATCAGGAGCGGAGCGATGAGCGGACGGCGACGCGGGCCGGGCGGCTTCTCAGCCACGCGGTCAATCGGCTGATTGAGGTCGTTCTTGGGCAATCGACCACCGGGTTGGGCAGAGCCGGCGCGGGCCAAGCCCGTCGCAAGCGATTCGTCCAGTCAGATATACCGCGCGGACGGGAGGCGTGAAACCGCCTTCATCGCCTCAGCAGCCTGTGGATGGCAGCCTCAACCAAAGACTGAAGCCGGCCGGCGCGGATGATGCCGCGCCGGCCGGGAAACCTCAGTTCGGAACGCCCTGCTCGCTCGTTGCGGGGAAGGCGGCGTTGACCTGCACGCCGTGCAGGAGATCGAGCGCGTAGTTCAACTGCTTGTCGAGCTTCGGATCCTCCGGGACGTAGGAGGCGAGCGCGCCGGCGATGCCCTGGCCCTCGCCGCCCTGCGGCGTCGCATCCGGCGTCGCGGCCTGCGGCGTCGGAGTGGCGGCAGGCGTTGCCGGCGTCGTGGCGGGATTGTTCTTCTCGCTGTCGCCGAGCAAATGGCCGCGAAGTTCCGCTTCGCTCACCGTGTCGAAGTCCTGCAGATCCTTGGGGAGCTCCGGCAGGACCTCGATGTCCGGCTCGATACCCTTGGCCTGGATCGAGCGGCCGGAGGGCGTGTAGTAGCGTGCCGTCGTCAGGCGGATGGCGCCAGCCCGGCCGATCGGGATGATCGTCTGCACCGAGCCCTTGCCGAACGAGCGCGTGCCGATGAGCGTGGCGCGGCGATGATCCTGCAGGGCGCCGGCCACGATCTCCGACGCCGAAGCCGAGCCGCCGTTGATGAGGACGATGAGCGGCTTGCCGTTGATCAGGTCGCCGGCCCGGGCGCTGAAGCGCTGCACCTCGTCGGCGCGACGGCCGCGGGTGGAGACGATCTCGCCCTTGTCGATGAAGGCGTCCGACACGAGCACGGCCTGGTCGAGGAGTCCGCCCGGATTGCCGCGCAGGTCGAGCACGAAGCCCTTGAGATCATCGCCCGGAATATCGGCCTCGATCTTGTCGATCGCCTTTTCCAGGCCTTCCATCGTCTGCTCGCTGAAGGACGCGATGCGGAGATAGCCGATGCCGCTGTCCTCGCGCGACTTGACGGACTGGACGCGGATCACGTCGCGGACGACGGTGATCTTCAACGGCTTGTCCACGCCCTGGCGCACGACCGTCAGGACGATCGAGGAATTCGCCGGTCCGCGCATCTTCTCGACCGCGTCGCGCAACGTGAGCCCGCGCACTTCCTCGCCGTCGAGCTGCGTAATGAGATCGCCGGCGAGAATGCCGGCCTTGAAGGCGGGCGTGTCGTCGATCGGCGAGATCACCTTGATGACCTCGTTCTCCATCGTGACCTCGATGCCGAGCCCGAAGAACTCGCCACGGGTCTGGACCTGCATGTCCTGATAGTCCTTGGCGTTCAGATAGCTCGAATGCGGGTCGAGCGAGGACAGCATCCCGTTGATGGCGGCCTCGATCAATTTCGCGTCATCGGGCTGCTCCACATAGTCGGAGCGGATGCGCTCGAAGACGTCGCCGAACAGGTTGAGCTGCCGGTAAGTGTCGGTCGCCGCGGCGGTCGCGCCCGTTACCCCACCGAATTGGGCGACGGCGCCCGTCACCAGGGCTCCAAAAACCGCGCCTGCCCCCAGTAGGGCGAATCTACGCATCATCCGTTGACCTCACTATTCGTCGGCGCCCACCAGGGCGCTGAATCGATTGAATTGCCATCCTTGCGGAACTCTACATATAGAATCGGCTGGGCAGAAGTGTGGTCGATCTCGCCGATGCTGGCGAGGCGCGTCGAGCCCATGACCGCGACCGGCTCGCCGCCGAGCACGAACTGCCCGAGCGCCGCGTCGATGCGCTCCATGCCCGCCAGCACGATGTGATAGCCGTCCCCGGCGTTCAGGATCAACACCTGACCGTAGGAGCGGAACGGCCCGGCATAGACGACCCAGCCGTCGGCCGGCGCCAGCACCGACGTGCCGGGACGCGTCGCGAGCGACATCCCCTGCGTCTCCCCGCCAAGGCCGTCGGGATCGCCAAAGCCGAGGATCTTGTTGCCGGAGACCGGCAGCGGCAGCAGGCCCTTGGCGTCGGCGAAATGCACCGCCGGGGCGATACGGCTCGTATCGGCGAGGCGCCGCGCGGCCTCGTCGTGATCGGCGCGGGCAGTCGTGCGCGCCGATTCCTTCGCCTCCGCCGCCGCTTCGGCCGATGCTGCCACCTCGCTTTCGAGCGACTGGATCAGCGACTGCAGGTTCCCCGCCTGGCCCGCAAGGTCAGCCGCCTTGTCGTGCTCAGCTTTCAGCGCGGCCTCGGTCTGCTCGCTCTGCGCCTTCTTGGCCTGCACCAGGAGGTCGATGCGCGCCTGTTCGTCGCCGAGCGAGGCATAGCGCGTGCGCAGCGAGTCGCGCTCCGCCTCGATCTTGGCGGTGACCTGCGTCAGCTCGGAGAGGTCGGCGGCGAGCGATTCCGCCTGGACGCGGATGTCGGGCAGCACCGCGCCGGCGAGAATCGAACCGCGGATCGCGGCGAGCGCATCCTCCGGCCGCGACAGGATCGCCGGCGGCGGCGTGCGGCCGATCCGCTGCAGCGCCATCAGAACCTCGGCCATGACGTCGCGGCGCTGATGCAGCGACTGGCGGACCCCGTCCTCCTGGATATGCAGCTGGTCGAGCCGCACCTCCATGTGGCTGATGTCGTCCTCCGTCGCCCTGAGACGGCGGCCGGTGGCGATCAGGTCGGCGCTCAGGCTGGAACGGTCCTTCTGCAGGCCCTCGATCTCCGTCTTGAGAGCGGCCTGGCGGCGCTCCGATACGGCGATCGTCCGCCGGATGGCCTCAAGCTCCGCCTCGCGCGCCTGCTTGCGCTGCTCGGGCGTGAGCTGGCCGGCGGAATCGGATGTCACGGCCGACCCTTCGAATTCCGTCGCTGTCGCCGAGGGCGCGGCGGCGGCAAGCGCGCCAAGCGCCAGGAAAAGGGCGGCGGACGTGTGTCTTCGAAGCGTCATTCCACGATATATGGCCAAGAAAGCTTTAACATTATGCCCGATGATAGGGGTGGCCGGAAAGGATGGTCGTCGCGCGGTAGAACTGCTCGGCGAGCACCACACGCACAAGCTGGTGCGGCAGCGTCATGCGTCCGAAGGATAGCCGGCGAACGCTCCGGCCGAGGATCGCCCGGCCGAGCCCGTCGGGGCCGCCGATGACGAAGACGATCCGTGGAACAGAGGCGGTCGCGTCCTTGACGAGCGCCGCGGCAAAGCCGGCGCTGTCGATCTCCACGCCGCCCGGATCGAGACAGACGACACGGTCGTCTTCGCCGAGCCGCGCCACCAGCGCCGCGTCCTCCGCGGCGATGCGGTCGGCGGCCCGTCCGGCCCGCGATTCCGGTATCTCCTCGACGACGAACCCGCGCAGGCCGAGCTTTGGCCCGCCCTTGCGAGCCCAGGCCTGAGCGCCGGATCGCGATAGCGCTCGCACAACTCGCGCTCCGGCCCGGCCTTCAGCCGGCCGACCGCCAGCACGTAAATCTCCAACCGCGTGTCGCGCGCGATCCGGCGCTCAGGCCTGGGCGCGCTGCTCCGAAGAGGGCTCGCCCGACCACATCTTCTCGATGTTATAGAATTCGCGCACTTCCGGCCGGAAGACGTGGACGATCAGGTCGCCGGCATCGATCAGCACCCAGTCGCAGTTGGGCAGGCCCTCGGTCCTGACCGGGCCGATCCCAGCCCCCTTCAGATCGTCGAGCAGGCGGTCCGCGATCGCGCCGACGTGCCGGGTCGAACGCCCGGACGTCACGACCATGAAGTCGCCAAGCGAGGATTTGTTGTGGATGTCGATGGTGACAGTGCCCTCGGCCTTCGCATCGTCGAGGCTCGCAAGGACGGTTTTCAAAGCTTCCCCTGACGCATGGGCCGCCAACAGGGGGGCCGCGGAAGGCTTGCCAAGCAAGGCGCTTCCGGCAGAGCTGGTCATGGACAGTGGTGGATCTCCTTTCCCATTCGCACGCGGCGCACGCCGCGCAGCACTAAGATAGGGGCTTATCCGTTACTGTTTCAAGACACCCCCGCCGCAGGATCTGGGCTCAGGATCTGGATTTTGACGCCCGGGAACGCAGCGCGGTCGAGGATGCGGCCGTGCGGGGCCCGATCAGGAAGAGCCATGCGGGGGGATCGCAATCCGGGAGCGTTCGCGCATCGTCCGCGTCGATCCGGTAGCGGCCGAGCGCCTGCGCGGCGCGCGAGGCGAGCGGCGCGGGCAGCGAACGGGGGCGGTTGACGACCGCAATCGGCACCGAGGCCGCGAGCCGCCGCCAGTCCTCCCAGCGATGGAAATCCGTCAGGCTGTCGCTCCCCATGATCCAGACGAAGCGCGTTGCGGGCTGCCGCTCCTTCAGGATCTGGATCAGGTCCGCCGTGTAGCGCGTTCTGAAACCCGCCTCCGCGCCGCTTATCGCGATGCGCGGATGGGAGGCGACGTCGGCCGCCGCCCGCATGCGCTCGGCAAGCGGCGCGAGACCGCCGTTCTCCTTCAAGGGGTTCCCCGGCGTGACCATCCACCAGAGCTGGTCGAGGCCGAGGCACCGAAGCGCGAAGAGGCTCGCCTGGCGATGGCCGGCGTGCGGGGGATTGAACGAACCGCCGAAGAGGCCGATTGCCTGCCCAGCCCCGTGCGGCGGCAGGCCGCGATAGATCCGGCTCGGCATTTCGCGTTCTCAGGGACGGATCTGGCCGGAGCCGCGCACGCGATATTTGAAGCTCGTCAGCTGCTCCACGCCGACCGGCCCGCGCGCATGCATGCGTCCGGTGGCGATGCCGATCTCCGCGCCCATGCCGAACTCGCCACCATCGGCGAACTGGGTCGAGGCGTTGTGCAGCACGATCGCCGAATCGACCTCCGCCAGAAAGCGCTCGGCGGCGGCGCGATCGTCGGTGACGATCGCATCGGTATGGTGCGAGCCGTAGGTCGCGACGTGGCGGATCGCTTCGTCGAGACCGTCCACGACGCGAACCGCGATGATCGCGTCGAGATATTCCGTATGCCAGTCTTCCTCGCTGGCGGGCGTCACGCCGGCGACCGCGGCGCGGGTCGCGGCGTCGCCGCGCACTTCGCAACCGGCCTCCTGCAGCGCCTTGACGAGCGGAGCCAAGTGGCTTGCGACCAATGCCTTATCAACGAGAAGCGTCTCGGCCGCGCCGCACACGCCCGTGCGCCGCATCTTGGCGTTGACGACGATCCTGCGCGCCATGTCGAGGTCGGCGGAAGCGTGGACGTAGACGTGGCAGACGCCTTCGAGATGCGCAAACACCGGCACGCGCGCCTCCTCCTGCACGCGGGCGACGAGGCTCCGACCGCCGCGCGGCACGATCACGTCGATCGCTCCGTCGAGGCCGGTCAACATTGCCCCGACGGCGGCGCGGTCGGTGGTCGGCACGAGCTGGATCGCGTCCTGCGGCAGACCGGCGGCGCGGAGGCCAGCCAGCAGGCAGGCGTGGATCGCTGCCGAACTGCGGTGGGTGTCCGAGCCGCCGCGGAGAATGACGGCGTTGCCGGCCTTGAGCGACAGGCCGCCGGCATCGGCGGTGACGTTCGGACGGCTTTCGAAGATCACGCCGATTACCCCCAGCGGCGTGCGGACGCGCTCGATGTGAAGGCCGTTCGGCCGGTCCCATTCGGCAATGACGGTGCCGACGGGATCGGCAAGCGCGGCGATTGCCTCCAGCGACTGTGCCATGCCCCTCACCCGCTGGGGGCTGAGCGTGCCGCGGTCAAGCGCGGCGGCGCTTGCGCCGTTCGCCCGCATCGCCGCGACATCCTCGGCATTGGCGGCGAGAATCTCCTTTTCGCGATCGCGCAACTCTGCGGCGGCGGCGCGCAGCGCCTCATTCTTCGCCTCGGTCGCGCTGTTCGCCAGGATCGCGGCAGCCGCGCGCGCGCGCGCGCCGATGCCAAGCATCAGCGTCTGCACGTCCGCAGCCTCACCGGCCGAGAGCTCGTTGCGTTTCGCGTTCATCGTCCAAGCACCTACGCGACGATCCTTGCCTTAACAATATGCGCCGTCTGGCCCGTCCGAAAGGCACGTTGCGGCTGCGCGATGACATCCCGCAGGATCGGGACGCCAACTTTACTCGCGTCGCGCGCGATTCTATCCTCGGTTTACGGGGTTTGACGGATTTGGGGGCACCAAATGGCGATCCTTCGCAAGCAACACACGCCGTGGCTGACTGCCATGATCGTGGCCTGCCTTGGGACGCCGGCGGCTGCCGTCTCGCCCGTCGGCGCGCAGATGCGTGTCGACGTCGATCCCCAAACCGCATTCTACGCGTTCGGGCGGTACTTCGTCGCCCCGACAAGCGCAGGCGGATTTGCGGTTGCGTGGGAGGAGGACAGCGTCGACGACCCTCCCGAGTCGGACGACTATGAGGCGATCAGGTTCCGCGTATTTCGCCCGAACCTGTCGCCTGTGGCAGTCCCCGGCAAGGCGAACCTCGCCGCGCTCAAAGATCCGTTCGGAGGAGACCTGGTCCGGATCGGAGCAGGCAAGGTCCTCGTCGTTTTCACGGGGACCCGCAATGGAAAGACCGAGGCGTACGGCCAGACGCTGAGCATCGCCGACGGCTCCGCCTCGCCCCGCGCGCTCCTCAACAACACGCCCAACAACGACGTGTTCAACGCCAAGATCGCTCCGCTTTCGGACGGGCGGGCTGTCTTCGCCTGGGTGGACAACGGCAGCCAGGCAAAGGTTCCGGCGCGGTTCATCTCGCCAGCCGGGGCGCCGCTCGTCCGCAACCTCGATCTTAAGCAGCCAGGCCAACCCTTCTTCGAGAACGTCTACCCGTTCGGCGCCGGCTTCATAAGCTTGTACAGCCACAACACCCCGAGCTTTGAGCGGTACGTCCAGATATTTCGGTCGGACGGCTCGAAAATCGGAGCGTTGAAGAAAGTGCCGCACGGCGCGATCGGAGTGCCGCTCGTCGACACGCTCACCAACAGCCGGGTGGTCGTCCGCGAAATCCGGTATGACGGCAACGGATTCAAGATCATCGGAACGGCCCTCGATCAATCCTGGAGCATTGTTGCCGGTCCGAAGATTCTGCAGACCCTGACCAATTTCGATACTGCCAGAGTTTCGACCTCCCGCCTGCCGGGAGGCGCATTCCTGCTGGTCATTGTCAAGACCAAAGGCGCCACCACGACCTTCTCCATCAGCCGCTTCGGCAGCAACCTCGCGCTGATTGGACCGACCTACACCTTTGCCGGAATCGCCGGGGATTTTCCGCGCGTGGCGGCTCTGAACGGCAACCGTGCAGTGCTCGTGTTCACGCGAAAGGTCAGTGGCCGGGCGCGTCTGGTCGCACAGCAAGTCGAGTACTGACTTCGCCTTCGCCTAAAGGAAACTCCAGTGGCGCTTTACACACTCCCGTAGCGATTGTATCTTTTTTTTGCGGCGTCACAGGACGTGAAAAGCCATGCAAAAACGGCCACTGCCATCCACAGCGGCGCTTGCCTTCGGCATGCTGGTCTTCTGCCTCTCAACCGCCGCGTCGGCGGTGGCGCCGGTCGGATCCCAAATCCGCATCGACGTCGATCCGGGGACAGGCTTCTACGGCTTCGGCAACTATCTCGTCGCCAAGACCAACGACGGCGGATTCGCGATCGCCTGGGAAGAGAACCGCGTCGCGGACCCCGAGGGGACGACAAAATACGAGGCGCTGAAGTACCGCATTTTCAAATCGAACCTGACTCCGGTCGGCCCGCCCAAGGCAGCCGACATCAGCGCAAAAACGTTTCCAGGTATCGTCAAATTCGTTCCTCTTGGACCGGGCAAGCTATCGCTCATCTATTCGGCCACCCAGCCGTCCTCAGCCATCGACAACCCCGGCACACGGCAGGCCTTTGGCCAGACGATCCAGATCGGCAACGGCAACGCAACCGCGCGCGTCCTTCTCAACAACACCAAGAACGCCAATGACATGGTGCCGCGTGCGTCGTCCCTTTCCGACGGGCGGGAAATCTTCGCGTGGTACGACAACGGGAAATATGCGCATATCCCTGCCCGCTTCATCTCGCCCGCAGGCGTCCCGCAGGCAGTCAAACTCGATCTGCAATTGAAGGGCGATTCGCAGCTCATCGCGCTTTCGTCGGTGGGAACAGGCTTCCTTGGATATTATCGGCGCGTCTCGCTTTTCCAGAATTTCAACGAGACTTACGGGCGCGTCTTCAAGGCCGACGGATCCGCCTTCGGACCGGCGAAAAAACTGCCGATGCCCGACAATTTCGCTCCGAGCGTTATCGGTACGCCGGGCGGTCGTATCCTGGTGCTTCAGGTCAGCAAGTCAGGCTCCGGCTACAAACAGACGGGGCAATTCTTCGATCGGTCGTGGGCGCCTTTGACGGCTGCGAAAATCCTTATCCCGCAATCGCCCTCCCCGCCGGTCGCGACCATCGGGCTGCTTTCCGACGGCGGCATACTGTTCAGCATCACAGTGGATTCTACGGGCAAGTCGACCCACACGATCAGGCGCTTCAACAGCAATCTGGTGGCAGGAGGCGCCGCCTACAGCTTCGCCAGCGCTCCGGGCGACCGTGCCCACCTGCTTGTCCTGAACGCAACACGGGCTGTCGCCGTCGTCAGAACGAAGGTCGGCGGGCGCGACCGGATCGTCGGGCAGCCGCTCTCCTACTAGACCTGTCAGGGGAAAGCGGCGGAAGGCGAAGCAGGCATTGCCGGAATTGTCGGAGTTCGAGCTCCCCCGGCGATCGGTGGTTACCGGCAGGTGCCGCCTTGCGCGACGCGGGAGCAAGCCATAGGTCGCGGGCGCAGCGGTGCCCCGGAGAGACGACCTATGGAACTCGGCATCTACACGTTCGCAGAGGCGACGCCGGATCCGGCGACGGGGCATCTCGTCAGCCCGGCCGAGCGGCTTCGCGACCTGATGGAGGAGATCGCGCTTGCCGACGAAGTCGGCCTCGATGTCTTCGGGGTGGGCGAGCATCACCGGCCGGATTTCACTGTCTCGGCGCCGGCCGTCGTGCTTGCCGCAGCAGCGGAGCGGACGAAGAAGATCAGGCTGACGAGCGCCGTCACCGTGCTCTCCTCCGACGATCCGGTGCGCGTCTATCAGGACTTCGCCACGCTCGACCTTCTCTCCGGCGGACGGGCGGAGATCATGGCGGGGCGCGGATCGTTCATCGAGTCGTTCCCGCTGTTCGGCTACGACCTGCAGGACTACGACGCGCTCTTCGCGGAGAAACTGGAGCTGCTCCTGAAGATCCGCGACAGCGAGCGGGTCACCTGGTCGGGGGAACTGCGTCCACCGCTGACCGGCCAGGGGGTATACCCGCGCGCCGGGCGGACAATCCCGATCTGGGTGGCGGTCGGCGGTACGCCGCAATCGGTGGTGCGCGCCGCGACGCTCGGGCTGCCGATGGCGCTCGCCATCATCGGCGGCGAACCGGAACGCTTTGCGCCGTTCGTCGAGCTTTACCGTGAAGCCGCGCGGCGCGCCGGGCGGGATCCGAAGGTGCTGCCGATCGGGATCAACTCGCACGGCTTCATCGGCGACACGACCGAGGCGGCGGTCGAGGCCTCCTACGCTCCCTTCACCGAGACGATGAACCGCATCGGCCGCGAGCGTGGCTGGCCGCCCTCCGGCCGTGCGCAGTTCGACGCGAGCCGCGCGCTGCGCGGCGCGAGCTTCGTCGGCAGCCCGCAGGAAGTGATCGACAAGATCCTCTTCCAGCACGAGGTTTTCCACCACGACCGGTTCCTGATGCAGATGAGCGTCGGGACCGTGGAGCACAGGAAGGTGATGCGCTCGATCGAGCTGTTCGGGACAGTGGTGGCGCCGGCGGTCAGGAAAGCGATTGCTTGACGAAGTAGCCACCGGTAGCTACTTTTAGGCATGCGCAGTGTCGGCATCAAGGTTCTCAAGGACAAGCTCAGCGAGTACCTGCGCGCCGCGCAAGCGGGTGAGACGGTGCTCGTTACTGACCACAACCGGGTCGTGGCAGAAATCAAACCACATCGGCCGAAGGATGATGCGGACCATCCGTTGATGAAGGACCCGTTCTTCGCGCGCGGTGTGCGTGAAGGGTGGATTACGCTGCCGACGGTTCCTCCCGGCACACCGCTTCCAGAGCGGCATCCGGTCATGAGCCACAAGGAACTCATGCGCCAGCTCGACGAGGACCGGGCGGACCGCTTTTGATCTATGTCGATTCTTCGGTGCTGCTCGCTCAGCTTCTTGACGAGGATCGCGTTCCCCCTCCTGCAGTATGGAAGAACGATCTCATTTCAAGTCGACTGACGCAGTACGAAGTCTGGACGCGTCTTCACAGAGCCGAACTCGGCGAATCACATGGAAACTCCGCGCGCAGCCTGCTGGCCACGTTGACTTTCATCGATATGCTGCCCTCCGTCCTCAAGCGGGCGCTCGATCCCATGCCCGTGCACCTGCGTACCTTGGACGCCCTGCATTTGGCGACCGCGGACTATCTTCGACGTAGCGGTCACAAACTGGAATTCGCCAGCTACGACATCCGGCTCATCGCAGCAGCCCGTGCTCTCGGCATCGATGTCGCCGAACTCTAGCTGTCGGCGGTTCGGTACGAGTTCTTCTTAGATTGACGCTTGCTGGCGGATGGCTCATGCAACGGAGCAGAAACGAGGTGATGGGAAATGCCGGAACGCACTGATCTCGAACAGCGCATCGCCATTCTGCAGGACAACATCCGCCAGCTTGTCGAGCAGGCCGCTGCGTTCTCCGGCGCCCAGGACGAGGAACGCAATGCCGACCGGATCGCGGAACAGCAGGAGGAGCTCGACCGGCTCATCAAGCAGCGCGACGGGCTGAAGAAGTAGCGTCGCCGGACGGCACGCGCCGCTAGAGCTGATCCTTCAGCGCTTCCAGAGTCTCCTTGCCGGTGACCACCGGCACGATCTCGAATTCGACGAGGTCGGCCCAGTCGGCGACCCATTTCTGCAGCAGCGTCACGTCGTCGGTCTGCATGAGCTGGAAGCAGCGGCCGAGGTCGGCAGTGGTCCAGCTCCCGACATAGCTCAGACCCTCCGGCATGACGCGGCCCATGTCGCGGAAGCGGCGATAGGCGGATTTTGCATCCTGGTTGCGGAATTTCTCGACGACCATGAACAGCATCTGAAGACTCCGGATTGCCGACGACCGCCCTGCTTCGCCTTACCCGTCCCTGAGCATCATGTCGTCGCGGTGGATCATTTCGGAGCGACCACGGTAGCCGAGGACGGTCTCGATATCGCCGGAGCGTTTTCCCACGATCTTCTTCGCGACGCCGAAGTCGAAGGCGACGAGGCCGCGGCCGAGCTCGACGCCGCCGGCGCCCAGAATAATTACCGCGTCGCCGCGGGAAAAATCGCCCGTGACGGCGGTCACTCCGGCCGGCAGCAGGCTTTTCCCCGACTTCAGCGCGTTCTGCGCGCCGGCATCGACGGTGATGGTGCCGCGCGGCTCGAGGTGGCTGGCGATCCAGGCTTTTCGCGCGGAGGCGGGTGTCGCCTGCGGCGCGAACCAGGTGGAGCGCGCGCCGGCGTCGATCGCCGTCAGCGGGTTCTTCACGCGGCCGCTCGCGATCACCATCGCCGCGCCGGCGGCCGTCGCGATCTTCGCGGCCTCGATCTTGGTCTTCATGCCGCCGCGCGACAGCTCCGAGCCGGCGGCGCCGGCCATCGCCTCGATCGCCGGCGTGATGGTCGGCACGAAATCGACGAAGGCGGCCTTCGAATCGGATTGCGGCGGAGCGGTATAGAGGCCGTCGATGTCGGAGAGGAGCACGAGGCAATCCGCGCCGACCATCGCGGCCACGCGCGCCGCGAGACGGTCGTTGTCGCCGTAGCGGATCTCGGCGGTCGCCACCGTGTCGTTTTCGTTGATGACCGGGACGGCGTGCATCTTCAGAAGCGTCGCGAGCGTGGCGCGCGCGTTCAGGTAGCGGCGACGCTGCTCGGTGTCGTCCCAGGTCAGGAGAATCTGCGCCGCCGTCAGGCCGCGCTCGTCGAGGCATTTCGCCCAGGCGCCCGCGAGCGCCACCTGCCCGACCGCCGCCGCGGCCTGCGCGTCCTCAAGCTTCAGCGCCCCGCTCTTCAGGCCCAGCGCGCGCCGGCCGAGCGCGATCGCGCCAGACGATACGACGAGCACCTGCCGCTCCATCGCGGCGAGATCGGCGATGTCATCGGCAAGCGCCGCAAGCCAGTCGCGGTTGAGCTTGCCGCTCGCGACGTCGACCAGAAGCGACGACCCGACCTTCACCACGATGCGGCTGTGGGCGGAGATGGTCGAGCGCTTCACCGCCCGCTTCACGGCTCCAGCTACGGCCCGGTTCACGAATGCCTCCAGCGCGGGTTGGGTCCCTCTTCCGCCACGGCGTTCCCGCCGACAAGCTCGATGCAGGCGTCGAGCAGCACCTCGATCCCCTGCCCCGTGGCGGCGGAGATGACGAGCGGCGCACCGCCGGAGCGGCGCTTCAGCTTCGCCTTCGCGGATTTGAGCTGCTCGGGAGTCGCGACATCGGCGCGCGACAGCACCACAAGCTCCGGCTTCTCCTCCAGCCCGTGCGCGTAGGCGGCAAGCTCGCCGCGTACCGTGTCGTAGGCACTGCCGGGATTTTCGCCCGCCACGTCCACGAGGTGGATCAGCGCGCGGCACCGCTCGACGTGGCCGAGGAAGCGGTCGCCGATCCCCGCCCCTTCATGGGCGCCCTCGATCAGGCCGGGAATGTCGGCGAGCACGAATTCCTTCCCCTTGTGACGGACGACGCCGAGGTTCGGATGCAGCGTCGTGAAGGGATAGTCGGCGATTTTCGGCTTGGCCGAGGTCACACGTGCGAGCAGCGTCGATTTTCCGGCGTTCGGCAGACCGACGATTCCGACGTCGGCGATCAGCTTCAGCCTGAGCCAGATCCATTTCTCCTGACCTTCGAGGCCGGGATTGGCGCGGCGCGGTGCGCGGTTCGTCGAGGACTTGAAGTGCGCGTTGCCGAAGCCGCCGTTGCCACCGTTGGCGAGAAGCTCGCGCTGGCCGAGCTCCGAAAGATCGGCGATCAGCGTCTCGTTGTCCTCCTCGAGTATCTCCGTGCCGACGGGAACCTTGAGCACGATGTCGGGAGAATTCGCGCCATGCCGGTCGCGGCCCATGCCGTGGCCGCCGGTCTTCGCCTTGAAATGCTGCTGGTAGCGATAGTCGATCAGCGTGTTCAGGCCATCCACGGCTTCCGCCCAGACGTTGCCGCCACGGCCGCCGTCTCCGCCGTCCGGGCCGCCGAACTCGATGAACTTCTCGCGGCGAAAGGAGACTGCGCCCGCGCCGCCGTCGCCGGAGCGGATGTAGACCTTGGCCTGGTCGAGAAACTTCATCGTTGCTCCAAGCAAAAAGGGGAAGCGGTCGCCCGCTTCCCCTTTCGAACTAGAACGCCGGGTCCGCGGGGACGCCGGCTGGCGAGCCGGCTATTCGGCTGGCTCCGGCGACGGTTCGACCGAAACGTAGGAGCGCCCGCCACCCTTGGTCTTGAAGGACACCGTGCCTTCGATCAGGGCGAAGATCGTGTGATCCTTGCCGAGACCGACGTTCTCGCCGACACGCCACTGCGTGCCGCGCTGGCGGATGATGATGTTGCCGGGAATGACCGCCTGGCCGCCCGACTTCTTGACGCCCAGCCGCCGGCCCGCGGTATCGCGACCGTTGCGGGACGAGCCGCCTGCCTTTTTGTGTGCCATCGTGAGATCTCCTTAAAGCTGCGGGATGCTCGCGCCTATCCGGCGGCGGCTTCCGTTCCCGTCTCGGTCTTCGGCGCCTGCTTCGCACGCGGCTTCTTCGCGGCCGCGGCGTCGCGCGGGGAAGGCTTCGCGCCGTCGGTCAGGATCTCGGTGATCCGGATCAGCGTGGCGTCCTGGCGATGGCCGTTCCGGCGCCGCGAATTGTGCCGGCGGCGCTTCTTGAAGATGATGACCTTCGGACCGCGCTTGTGCTCGACGATCTCGGCGACGACCGTTGCGCCAGCGACGAGCGGCGCACCGAGCGAGGGCGTGTCCCCGCCCACCATGAGAACATCGGCGAAGGTAACCTGATCGCCGGCATCGCCGGCGAGCTTTGCGACCTCGAGGGTCTGGTCGGCGGCGACGCTATATTGCTTGCCGCCGGTTTTGATGACTGCGAACATGTTTTCCTCGTTCGATGCCATGCCTCGCTCGGGCTTTTTGGGCCGGTCGCGGGCGGGCTTCTTCCAGTCGGTTGCGAAAACGATGAAAGCGCGAACCGTGACCGGTCCGCGCCGACGACCCCGGATAAAATGCATGGAAGGCCGGAAGTCAAGGCTGGCGCGGCAGAATCAGGCCGGCCAGACGACCTTTCGCAGGAAGCTTTCTAGCTTCCGCGCCTGCTCCCGCGGCTGGTAGTGCGTTGCGGCGAAAGCCCTGGCGTTGGCCGACAAACGAGCGGCGAGCGCCGGGTCGGACAGAATCTCTGCCGTTAGCCGGGCGATTTCCTCTGCCGAGCCCTCGCGGAGCAGCATCGCATCGACCGCATGCCGGAGTTTTCCGCCGACATTCGTCGCCGGCAGCACGATCGGCCGCCCGATCGCCATGAATTCCGGCAGCTTCGAGGGGAGACGATAGTCGTTGAACGGGCCGGGGCGGCCGGGCTGGACGAAAAGATCGGCGCTTTTCAGGAGGTCGATCAGGAACGGCCGGTCCACCGTCCCAAGCGCTACCAGGCCTTCCTGGAGACCGGATTTCCTCAGGACCGCCGCCCCACCGGTGGTGTCGGAGCCGGTGCGGACCAGCGTCAGGTCATGACCGCGCTGGCGCAGCAGCCGCACCGCTTCGTAGAGGGTGGCGACCTCCCCGGCGTTGGCCCGGTGCACATTGCCGGGGTAGACGAGCATCGTCGTGCCGGCCGAACAGCCGACGGCCCGGCGGAGCGTCGTGCGCCGATGCGCCGGAAGTTCGGCGCCGAAGGTCGCGAGATCGACGCCCGGCTCCAGCACCAGCGCCGGCACGTCCGGCGGAACGATCTCCCGCAGCCGCTCCTCGATCAACGTCAGACCGCGTGCGCCGGCGAGGAAGCGCGCCGCCTGCCCCGGGTCGGCGATCGTGTCGGGGACGGTCGCCTTTCGCCAGGGGCGGCGCTTCTGCTCATTGAGCTTCAGGCCGGCGAGGTGCTCCTCGTTGTCCTCAAGGTGCACGACGTAGGGAATTCCATAGCGCGCGGCGATGGGCTCGGCCGCGCGGCGGACGATCTCGCGGGGCGTCCAGCAGATGAGCACCGTCCGCTCCGGCTGAAACGTGCCGTCGAAGCCTATGACCGCCTGCGGGTCCCGGGCGAGATCGTCGAGCGTGAAGAACTCGAACGCCGGAGTGCCGAAATCGTAGACATCCGTTATCCCACCGGCTGCCGCCACGGCGACGGGATGACCCATGCCGGCAAGCGCGTTGGCAAATCCGGCGACATGCCCGGCGCTGTTGCACCCGAACGGGCCGTAGCAGACGAAAACCAGCTTGAGCCGCGACGCCTCCGCCGTTCCGCCCTCCCCCCTGCTCCTCGCCTTGCCCGGCAATGGACGCTCAGATCCGGCCATGGTTGCCGCCGCGGAGCCGGTCCACGATCTTCTTGATGTCCTGGTCGTGATCCTTGTGGGCGACAAGAACCGCATCGGGGGTGGCGATCACGATGAGGTTGTCGATGCCGACGGTCGCCAGAAGCGGGCCCTCGCTACGGAGATAGGAATTCGTCGTCCCCTCGCTCAGCACCTCACCGACCGTCGTGTTGCCGGATGCGTCGCACCCGGTCATGCCGGCGAGCGTCGACCACGAGCCGACGTCGGTCCAGCCGCAATCGACCGGGACGACCGCCAGCCGGTCTGTGTGCTCCATCACCGCATGGTCGATCGACACGGACCGGCAGCGAGCGAAAGCGTCCTGATCGAGCCGCAGGAAATCCGTATCGCGCGTGGCGCGCGCAAGAGCCTCTCTCGCGTGGCCGAGGAGCTCCGGCTCAAGGCGCGCGAGCTCGGAAAGGAACACGGAAACCGGCAGCAGAAAGATGCCGCTGTTCCAGAGATGATCGCCGCCCGCCAGATATCCCTCCGCGGTCGCGCGATCGGGTTTCTCCACGAAGGCCGCGACCCGATGCGCGTTCTCGACCGGCGCGAGCCCCTCGCCGAGGCGAATATAGCCATACCCCGTGGCGGGGGTGTCGGGCGTGATCCCGAAGAGCGAGAGAAAGCCGTTCGACGCCGCCTCGGAGGCGTTGCGGATGGCCGCGTGGAAGGCCGCGACATCCGCGATCCGATGGTCGGCGGCCATGAGCAGCAGAAGCCCTTCCGGATCGGCCTCGCTCACCGTCAGCGCGGCGATTGCGGCGGCGGCCGCGGTATTGCGGGCCGAAGGCTCCAGCACAATGGAGGACACCGGGATGCCGATCTCCTGCAATTGCTGCGCGACCACGAAGCGGTGCTGCACACTGGCGATGACGCGGACCGGCTCGAAGAGGTCCGGGTCGTGAGCGCGGAGCGCCGCCTGCTGCAGCAGCGTCGGCCCCTCGATCAGCGAAAGAAACTGCTTCGGGAGGCCCTCGCGCGACAATGGCCAGAGCCGCGCGCCCGCGCCCCCCGACAACAGTACCGGATGGATTCTCGCCACCGTGTCAGCTCCGCCGCGTATGGCGTGCGACCATCGACCTGCGAACGCTGCGCACCAAAATCCCCTCCGACGGCCGCATCCCCCGCGCGGTCGAGTGCGATCCCTCGGCCAGCCTATCCGATGCGCCCTGCGCTGCACACTGCGGGCAGCGCGGCGTCGCCGCGGGGTTGCGGAGATCAGGCAAAAGCGGCAGGGAAGGGCAAATCATCGTCGCGCCGCGAAAAGCCGCGGTCCGGCTTTCTGGAGGTGTTTCATGGAGCAGCCGGGAATCGGCAAGGTAGCCCTTATCACCGGCGCAACCGGGCAGGACGGGGCGTACCTCTCCGAGCTGCTTCTGAACAAGGGCTACACGGTCCACGGGATCAAGCGCCGCTCGTCGTCCTTCAATACCGGGCGCATCGAGCAGCTCTATCAGGACCCGCACGAGCCGAACCAGCAGTTCATCCTGCATTACGGCGACATGACCGATTCCACCAACCTGATCCGCATCGTGCAGGAGACGCAGCCGGACGAGATCTACAATCTCGCGGCCCAGAGCCATGTGCAGGTGAGCTTCGAGACGGCGGAGTACACGGCGAACGCCGACGCGATCGGCACGTTGCGCCTGCTCGAGGCGATCCGCCTTCTCGGGCTGACCCGCAAGACACGCTTCTATCAGGCCTCGACCTCGGAACTCTACGGCAAGGTGGCGGAGACGCCGCAGAACGAAAAGACTCCGTTCCATCCGCGCAGCCCCTACGGCGCGGCGAAGCTCTATGCCTACTGGATGGTGGTGAACTACCGCGAGGCCTACGGCATGCACGCCTCGAACGGCATCCTCTTCAACCACGAGAGTCCGCTGCGCGGCGAGACGTTCGTGACGCGCAAGATCACGCGCGCCGTGGCCGCCATCAAGCTCGGCTACCAGGAGCGCGTCTATCTCGGCAATCTCGACGCGGAGCGCGACTGGGGACACGCGCGCGAGTATGTGAACGGCATGTGGCTCATGCTGCAGCAGCCCGAGGCGGACGACTACGTGCTCGCCACCGGCCAGCGCCATTCGGTGCGCGCTTTCGTGGAAAAGGCCTTCGCCGAGGCGGGAATTCCGATCGCCTGGCGGGGACAAGGGCTGAACGAAAAGGGTGTCGAGGCGGGAGGCGAACGGGTGCTCGTCGAGATCGACCCGCGCTATTTCCGCCCCACCGAGGTCGACCTGCTGCAGGGCGATCCGAGCAAGGCGCGCGAGAAGCTCGGCTGGACGCATACGATCGGCCTCGACGCGCTCTGCGCAGAGATGGTGCGCGAGGATCTCATCGTCGTTGCGCGGGAGAAGCGGCGGAATGCCGAATAGCCTGCCGTTCAGCCTCGCCGGCAAACGGGTCTGGGTTGCGGGCCATCGCGGCATGGTGGGCTCCGCGCTGGTGCGGCGGCTGGCGCGCGAGGATTGCGAGATCCTGACGGTCGACCGCGCGGCGCTCGACCTGACCCGGCAGGCGGAAACAGAGCGCTGGATCGCCGAGGCGAGGCCGGAGGCGATATTTCTCGCCGCCGCCAAGGTCGGCGGCATCCTCGCCAACAACCTCTTCCGCGCGGATTTCCTGCGGGACAATCTGATGATCGAGACCAACATCCTGGCCGCCGCGCACGCCGCCGGCACGCAGAAGGTGCTGTTCCTGGGATCGAGCTGCATTTATCCGAAATTCGCCCCGCAGCCGATCCGCGAGGACGATCTCCTCACCGGCAAGCTGGAGTCCACCAACGAGCCTTACGCGATCGCCAAGATCGCCGGGCTGAAGCTGGCCGAGGCCTATCGCCTGCAGCACGGCGCCGACTTCATCTCCGCCATGCCGACGAACCTTTACGGTCCGGGCGATAATTTCGACCTGCAGAGCAGCCACGTGCTGCCGGCTCTGATCCGCAAGGCGCATGAGGCGAGGACGCGGGGCGACGATTCCCTCACCATCTGGGGCACCGGCAGCGTCCGCCGCGAATTCCTCCACGTTGACGATTGCGCCGACGCGCTGCTCTTCCTGATGCAGCACTATTCCGGCGAAAGCCACGTCAACGTCGGCTCGGGCGAGGACCAGACGATCCTGGAACTCGCAAGGCTCGTCTGCGACGTCGTCGGTTTCACGGGTCGCATCGTCACCGACACCGGCAAGCCCGACGGGACGCCGCGCAAGCTCCTGAGCAGCGAGCGCCTGAAGGCACTCGGATGGGCGCCGCGTATCCCGCTGCGCGAAGGGATCGAGCAGACCTACCGCTGGTTCATCGAGAACGGGAACTAGACTCGGCCACGGCCCGGAGCGCCGCGTTCAGGCGGATCGGGCGGGCTTCAGCGGACGTGGTCGCGGACGGTGAGGGTCCCGAGCAGCCCGATGGCCCACAGGATCGAGCCGAGGATGAAGACCACCCAGATGTTCAGCCAGCGCCGCGGATAGGTCGCCTCCTCGGCCATGCTCGGCTGCCCATAGATGGCGAGATAGGACTGGGTGCGATCGGCCTCGCTGCGCGCATGCTCAAGCGACGCCTGCGCCGCAGTATAGGCGCTCTCCGCGAACTCCTGGCTGATCGCCAGCTCCTGATAGCTCTTGATCTTCTCGGCGAGGGCATTCGGATCCGCCCCTCCGGAACCTGCGGCTGCCGAGGCAGCCGGATCGGTCGCATTGTCGGTTCCGTGCGACACCTGCCCCTGAATGCGCGATATCTCGCCGGCGAGCGCCGCGATGCGCGATTTCAGCATCTGCACGGAAGGAGCGTCATCCCCGAGATAGCCCGATACCGACGCGAGATCGGAGAGCAGCTTGGACCGCTCGCCCTCCAGCCCCGCCGCGATGCCGAGCGTCGCCGTCGCCGTCGCGGTCGGGTCAAGATCGTTGTGCGCCATGCGGAACTTCAGCACGTCGTCACGCGCGCCGCGCACCCGGAGCTCGGCGCGGGCAACTTCGGCCGCCGCGAACTGCACCGCATCGCGGCGCGATTGCGCCGAGAGATCGTTCACGAGGTTGCGGACGATGTCGACGATCTCTTTCGCGATCCGCTCGGCGCTGGCTGGGTCAAAGGCCTGCACCTGCACGACAAGGGTGTTCTTGGTGGAATCGTAGTACACGTCGACGTGCTTGCCCCAATACTCGACGAGCCCCTCGAGCGTAGCGGTCGAGGACAGGCGGCTGAAGTAGTCGCCTTTCGAATATATCTCCCGGAAGGGCAGCCGCCGTTGCAGCTCCTGAACCATGTCGCGGCTCGCGACGTAGTCGGCGACGATGTAGGAATTCGACGTGGTCTGCGAACTCGGCATCCCGGTGATCATGCCGAGGGTGTCGATCGCCTGCGTGTCGTTGCTGCGGACGGCGAAGCTCACCACCGAGACAAAACGATCCGACGCGATCAGCAGGAAAAAGAGGGCTGCGACCGCGGTCGGCAGGACGACACAGGCGAGAATCGAGCCGAAGATCCAGGGGCGCCGCTTGAGGGTCCGGCTCTGATGCGTCTCTTCCTCGAGCCGCCGGACGATGTGGACGACCTTGTTCGCCTCTTCGCTCGGCAGCCGATTCGGTTCGGGTTTCGCGATGACCAGCTTGCGCTTCGCGGGCGCCGCGACCGCTACCCCGTCGCTCTTCGGAGCTTCGGCGGGAACATCCCCCTTCCGCGAAGCGTCATCCAGCATTTCGCACCCTTCCCGCCGCCCGGCGGATCTGGAAACCGCACTATCTAGCCGATGGCTTAAGCCCGTGTGAAGACGACAATGTGGGCGGCACGGCGGCGGAAGCGGCGGGAAAACCGCTGGAATTCCGTTGGTGCCGGAGTGTTGCCGCAAAGACACGGATGCGGTGGCGATAATGTTACAGCGCTTGCCTGGTTTGGCCCCGCGCCAAGAAAACGCGTTCCGATGACCGGAGGATAGTGGTATCTGGGCGCTCCCGTGGCTCCATCGGTCTGTTGCATGCGTTGTTGCCTGATTCTGCTCGCGCTCTTGCCGCTGCTCGGGGGCTGCATTCCATCCGACGGACCGCGCGCCGTCAGCATCGTATCCGGCGGTGAGCAGGCGGCGCCTCCCTTTGCGGTGGTGACGCTCAATCAGCCGGTCGCCGAGCTTCTCGCCTCGACCAAGCCCGCAAGCATGGCGGACACGTTCGGCGTTGGAAGCCCCGCCCCGACGCTGACGCTCGGCGTCGGCGACATCGTCGAAGTGACGATCTTCGAGGCGGCTTCCGGCGGACTCTTCTCCGGCGATTCGGGAGCGATCGGCGCAACGAAGAGCGTCAGCCTGCCGCCGCAGCCGATTTCGCGCAGCGGCACGCTGAGCGTTCCCTATGTGGGCCAGGTGCGCGCCGCGGGCCTGACGCCGGCGGAAGTGCAGCGCGCGGTCGAGGTCGCGCTGAAGAACAAGGCGATCGAGCCGCAGGTCATCGTGACGGTCGTCACGAGCCCATCCACCTTCGTGACCGTGGCGGGCGATGTCGGCAATCCGGGACAGCAGCCGCTGAACCTCGGCGGCGACCGGATGCTCAACGTGATCGCCAAGGCGGGGGGCGCGCGGCAGGCCGACTACAACAGCCTGGTCAGGCTGACCCGAGGGAATTCGACGGTCACGGTCAGCCTGGCGCGAATTCTGCGCGACCCGGCGCAGAACATCTACCTGCGGCCGAACGACCTCGTCTATGTCTCCAACGATCCGCAGACCTTCACAGTCTTCGGCGCGACGCAGCGCACCGGAAGCGTTCCGTTCGCCTCCGACCACATGACCCTCATCGACGCGCTTGGACTTGCCGGCGGACTGAGCGACACGCGGGCCGATGCGCGCAGTGTGTTCGTGTTCCGCTACGAGGACCCGGCAATCTACGGCCAGGTCGCGGGCCTGCGGCCGCAGATGGTGGGATCGCCCGCTCCGACCGGCAATGGCGTGCCGGTCGTCTACCGAATCGACATGAAAGACCCGCGCAGCTTCTTCGCCGCGCAGCGTTTTCCCATGCGCTCCAACGACGTGCTCTACGTTTCCAACGCCGGCGCCGTCGACCTGCAGAAGCTCCTATCGGTGTTCACCGGGAGCGTCGGTGGCGTGAATTCCGCCGACCGCCTCTCCAACATCATAGGCCAGTGATGCGGGCCGCAGATCGAGGGAGGCAGCGCCGCTGCGGAAGCTTCAGGATCGGCCCGATTCGGCATGGGGAGCGGTTGCTCCGGGTGGCAAGAGGACAGGGAATCTGCTAGGGCTAAGGGCGCGGTCTCGTCCCCGGGGCGGGGGCATGCCAGGCCCGCAAGGCGTGTAGGGGGTAGGATTGGCATTGAGCGGGGCGCCACGGACGTTTTTGTTCCTGCAGGGTCTTTCGACGCCGTTTTTCGTGCGGCTTGCGGGGGCGGTGGCGGCGCGTGGGCACCGGGTTGAGCGGATCAACCTTTCGGGCGGCGACCGCATCTTCTGGCCGCGGCTCGGGGCGGTGGATTATCGCGGCAGGTTCGCCGACTGGCGGGGTTTTCTCGGCGGCTTCCTGCACGAGCGCGGCGTGAGCGACGTGATCCTGTTCGGCGACTGCCGCCCCTATCACCGGGTGGCGGTGGATCTGGCGCGGGCGCGCGGCATCGCGGTGCATGTGTTCGAGGAAGGCTATTTCCGGCCCGACTGGATCACGCTGGAGCGCGACGGGACGAACGGCCATTCGCGGCTGCCGCGCGGGGCGGAGGCGTATCTCTCGGAAGCCGCCGCGCTGCCGGCGGAGGAGCCGGCGGCGCTGCCGGTGAGCGGCGGCATCGCGCGGCGGGTGCGCTGGGAGATGCTGAACCAGATCGCCACCATGGCGATGGCGCCGCTCTATCCGCACTACAAGCGCCACCGCTCGCACCATCCTCTCTCCGAGATGTGCGGCTGGCTGAAGCGGCTCGCCAAGCGGCCTTTCGAGCGGCGCTACGCGGAGCGGCTGTCGCGCTACCTGGAGACGGCGCGGCCGGCCTATTACCTGCTGCCGCTGCAACTGGAGACCGACTACCAGATCCGCCGCCATTCGCGCTTCAAGTCGATGGCGCATGTGATGCAGACGGTGCTGGAATCGTTCGCGCGCACCGCGCCGGCGGATTCGCACCTCCTGGTGAAGCTGCACCCGCTCGACAACGGCATCGCGAACTTCCGCCGCCAGGCAAACCGCATCGCGCGGCGGCTGAAGCTCGGGCGGCGGGTGATGGTGATGGACGGCGGGCACCTACCGACGCTGCTGTCGCGCTCCGAGGGGGTGGTGGTGGTGAACTCCACCACCGGGCTCTCGGCGCTGCACCACGGGCGGCCGGTAACGGTGCTCGGCAGCGCCATCTTCGACCTCGAGGGTCTGACCTACAAGGGCGCGCTCGACGGCTTCTGGCGCGAGGCGACGCCGCCCGACCCGGAACTCTTCAACGCCTTCCGCAAGGTCGTCCTCACCCGCGCCCAGGTCAACGGTGCCTTCTTCACCGAAGCCGGCCTGACCCTCGCAATCGACGGCGCACTGCAACGCATGGACGTCGACAGCGT
>JBBQVL010000038.1:0-40279 GCA_038211615.1 Hyphomicrobiales bacterium | reverse complement strand
ACCGCTCGCATAGAGCGCCTCGAACTCGCTGCTGAGACGCTCCAACGCGGCGTCGACGATCTTCCGGATCGGCCGCAGCGGATGATCGGCCCGCACCCGCGTCTCAAGGTCCACATACGAGAACAACGAACTCGATCGCTTTTCCAAGCCACGCATCGCTGCCTCCGATGGAATCTCCACTCCATCGGTTGAATCACGGTCACCCCCTCAGGGCGAGTACTTTTTCCTCAGCCTGCTAGGCGTTCGCGGTTCGGTCGGGGTTTCGGGCGCAAATACATCAAAGGCGTGGAAACGAAAAAGTGCTCTCCTCTTGGGCGTCAATCAAAACCACCCGCGACCATCGCCTGCGACGACCAGCCCCGCAGCTTCCGCCAGAGGCTATTATTGTAAAACGCGAACAGTCCGACTGCGCCGAAGTCGGCTACCAACTCAGCCTTTCCGTTGCGATCAAGGTCAGCCGCGAGAAGAGCGATAGGATTCCTGGCGTCGAGCCTTTTCCACGTGGCATTCTGGAAGCGCGCCCATAGGCCGGCGCTGCCGAAATCCGCAATCAGTTCATCCTTGCCATCGCCGTCGAGATCACCCGTCGCCAACCCCTGTGAGGTGGAGGCGTAGAGCTTTACCCAGCCGCCGGAATTGTTGTAGCGCGCCCACAGCCCACCACCGCCAAGGTCGATTATCACCTCGTCCTTGCGATTACCGTCGAGGTCTCCGGTCACCATGCGTACTGGCGAGGTCGGGTAGAGCCTTACCCACGTGGTGCTGCCATTGTAGCTGACCCAAAGACCGGTCGAAAAATCAGCCAATACCTCGTCCTTGCCGCTGCCGTCGAGGTCGCCGATTGCAAGACCTTGCGAGGCCGATGCGTGGAGCCTGACGAACGGAGCGGTGTTGTTTCGGAGCACCCATATGCCCTGTGCCCCAAGGTCAACGACAAGGTCGTCCTTGCCATTGCCGTCGAGGTCGCCCACGGCCATTCGCGCGGGTGCCACATTGTGGATTTTAATCCAAGACGCGGAGTTGTTGTACCGGGCAAAGAGGCCAAGTTCGGCAAAGCTAGCAATCGCCTCGTCCTTCGGATTGCCGTCTAGGTCTCCCGCGCTGATGGCAACCGGCGACGATGTGATAAGCTGCTGCCAAGTTCCGTTGTTCAGAAAGCGCCATAGGCCATGTAGGCCGAAATCCACAAGGAGATCATTTCTGCGGCGGGGATCGCGGAAATTGGCCACCAACACGCGATTGGAATTCAGCGTGAAGGTATACTTGGCGCTGGTGCTGACCTGAACTCCGCCTTGTGTCCAAAAGAGGAAGTTGTAACCAGTAGTCGGCGTTGCGACCACTATGCGCGAGCTTCCCGGACCGAATGTGCCGCCGCCGCTTACCGTGCCGCCAGCTACTGGCAAGGCACTGACGAAAATCGTGAAGCTAGTTCTTGCGAAGTTAGCGACCAGAGTGCGGTCAGTGCTGAGCGTGAAGGCATAATTGAGGTTCGCGCTGACCTGGACTCCGGCTTGTGTCCAAAAAAGGAAACTGTAACCAGTATTCGGCGTTGCTACCACTGTGCGGGAACTACCCTCGACAAACGTGCCGCCGCCGCTGGCGGTCCCGCCAGCTATTGGCGAGGCGCTGACAGCAATGCTGTGGGTGATCTTGAAATTGGCGACAAGCGTACGGTCGGCGTCGAGCGTGAACGTGTAGCTGGCGCTGGTGCTCACGGGACTGCCACCTTCGGTCCAATTGACGAACCGGAAGTGTGCGCTGGGGGTGGCCGTCACCGTTCGCTCGGTATTGTGAACGAACTCCCCGCCACCGCTAACCGTGCCGCTGGATACCGGAGATGAACTTAAAGAAATGATGTCAGTGACGAGTTCGAAATTAGCGACAAGAGTCCGGTCGGCACTGACCGTAAAGGTGTAGCTCGGGTCCGTGTTCACGGGAATCCCGCCTTCCGTCCAATTGACGAAACGATAGGCGGCGCTGGAAGTCGCTGCTACGGTTCGCAGGTTGCCGTCAAAGAAGGTCCCGGCCCCGGCAACCACTCCGCTCTGACTTGGGGACGCACTGACCGCGACCACCCGCTCAGCCGGACCCCGAACGAAAACGTCAGTTTTCCCATTGAGGTCGCCGGGCACGAGATTAGACGCTTCGGACTGAAAGGCTACGAACTGTCCATCGGGGCTCAGTGACGCTTCGAAGCTTATCCCATTCCCCTGAGTTCCGCCGTCGCCAACACTGATGCGTGAAGTGGTGGCGGTTTGGAGATCGCGCACGAACACATCGAGAAGCCCATTGGTGTCCCCACTGGCCAGATTCGAGGCGTAGGACTCAAATACCACATACCGGCCGTCGGCGCTAATCGACGGCTCGGAACTCAGGGCGTTTCCTTGGGCTCCATTGGCACCTCTGCTCAGGCGTTCGGTTGTCCCATTCTGTCGGTCGCGAAAAAAAACGTCGCCTACACCGTTCGTATCGCCGGCAACGAGGTTGGTGGTATAGGAGGTGAACGCAACGTAACGTCCGTCCTCGCTAATCGAGCTTTTATCGGGAAGGCGTGACGCGGGGCCGGCCCCACTTCCCTCGGCACCTGTGCTGTCTACGCTGACGCGCTCGGTGATCTTTGTCTGGCGGTCATATACAAACACGTCGTTGGATTCATTCAGGTCCCCAACTACGAGATTTGAGGCATTCGAACTGTACGTCACAAAACGACCATCGGCGGTGATCGAAGGGTATGTGCTCGCATCGTTCGCGGGCTCACCTCCGCTGCCCATGCTGATGCACTCTGTCGTCCCGGACTGCCGGTCATGCACGAAGATGTCGGCCGCGCGATTGTCCTCGCCCTCAGAGAGGTTGGTTGCAGCCGAGACAAAAACTACGAAGCGGCCAGTTGAGCTTATCGACTCGGAAACACTGGAGTCGTTTGCTTGAGCGGAATCACTCGCCACGCTGACCCTTTCGGTCAGGCCGCTTTCGCGATCCCGAACGAGTATGTCGGACACCCCATTGGTGTCCCCCTCAACTAGGTTTGATGCATAGGACTCGAAGGCTACGAAGCGGCCGTCCGCGCTGATTGAAGGACCGCCACTCTGGGAAATTCCTTGAACGCCGTCGTTGTCAATGCTGACCCGCTCGGTCGTCTTGTTTTGACGGTCCCGGACGAACACATCCATGGTTCCGTTAGTATCGCCTTCCACGAGGTTGGAAACGTTAGAGTAGAAGGTGACAAATCGTCCCCCGGCGCTTATGACGCCGTCGGAGTATAGAAAACTCTCCCCGATACCTTCCGCAGCGGCACTATCCACACTGACGCGAGTGGTCGTGGTGAAGGCCGCGCTCGCGGGCTGACAAAGCAGCCAGCCCCCTGTCGCAAGCGCTACAAATACAGGGGAGAGAAGCGACCGATGCACTGCGTTCAACCAAAGGTTTGCGTGCCAAGTTGGCCAAACCTTAGCCTTATTTAGATTAGTTTGAAAGGGATCACTCCCAGCAAAAAATTCATCCCTCGCCATCTTCCATCCCAGCCAAAATGGGGCTCGGCATTTTTGGGATAACTGATCGTTGGGTGCAGCAATAATGCCTAACCAGTTCGCGCCCTACTGCCTTCATCCTTCGGCCTGAAGGGGGGCGAACGGGGCAAATAGGCGAGCGCGGCGACAGTTTCCATTCTCATACGGAAATCCCCCTGGAATTGGTGTCTCAGATCGCGTGGTTTTCGGGCCTGAAATCCGCGCGCGATTTGCATACGTAAATCAGTTGATTTCCGTATGCGGTGGCTCGATTAGCTCGAAGTCCGACATTCCGTTCGTCGTCCCCGTTTGAGCAGTCGCATCTTCACCAATGCCAGCAGGCGGAAGCGCTTCTTGCTCCGGATCACTTTTGCCTTCAGCGGGCCGAAAGGTAGCTACCTCTCTAACCGCTCGAAAAAGCGGTAGGCTTCAATCGCCTTCTACCAGCGTCAAACTCCCGCGTGCCATCGCTTGGTGCAATGACTTCAGGGTCTTGAACATAGAATTTCCTTGCGAAATTCGGTTGCCGCAGCGGCGCGGCCGTGGCGGAGCGAGCGGAGCCTCGAACGAGGCCACCCGCCTTCGCTCGACGCCACCTGCGACAGGTCCTTTCAGCGGATGTCGATTACCGAAATTTGAATTCTTTACCGGGAACAGGGAAACAATCGGTAGAGGTGTCTGAGAAATAGGTTAGCCGGAGATGCATCTAGATCCGCTTGATTGATAGCTGCATCGAACTCAGCACGTAGTCGGCCAAATACATCAGAGATATTGCCGGTGGTAAATTCAGCAGGCAGACAAAATTGAGGTTTTTCATGATTAGCCATCAGAGTGGCTTCAAAGAGGCCGGTTAGATAATTATCATACGCAAATGCAGCCCAGTTGGGCTCACCCTCTTGCTGCGCAGCGTCGCGAAACAGGTTTAATAGCCGAATGTTCATGGGACCAAGTTTTCCCGCCTCGGCCGGGGAGACCATCAGCGAACCGCAGATCGCTGCAATGACAATCAGCCTCGTCATGTTCTCAACCTCTCGTGGACCGAACTGGAGCCGCACTCCGAGCGGGCCTCTTTTGAAGCCGCAGCCCGACCGGCGAACCTGACCACGACAGTGTAACCTACCTCAACCGCGAGATCGTCGAATGAGAGACGTTGAATAGCCGCCCGATTTCCGTCAGCGCCTCTCCTGCGTCACGTCGAGCCAGCGCCTCCAGTCTCTGATGAGGCGTGAGCTTCGGCTTTCTCCCGAGACGCACGCCGCGCGCCTTGGCACGCTCTCTGCCTTCACCTGTTCGCGTCCTGATCAGGTCTCGCTCGAACTCCGCGAGACCGGCGAGAACCGTCAGCATCAGCCGCCCATGAGGCGTTGTAGTGTCGGCCCAAGAGTCCCGAAGCGACCGGAAACCGACCCCGCTCTCGGCGATAGTCGCGAGCGTGTTCAACAGGTCACGAGTAGAGCGGGCCAGACGGTCAAGGCGCGTCACCAACAATACATCACCCCTGCCAAGCGCGCTAAGAGCACGTCGCAACTGCGCCCTATCGGTGACGGCCCCGCTGATCTTCTCGCGAAATACCCGCTCCGCCCCAGCCTGCCGAAGCTCGCTGATCTGCGCGTTTAGCGTCTGTCCATCCGTGGACACTCGCGCGTAGCCATAAATTGCCATGGAATCGCATTCCTTTTCGCACTGGACTTCCGCACAAGATAAGTGACTGGAGAAACAGGTGCAAATTTTTGGTGCGAAATTCTTGATTTATGCACGCTTGTGAGCGAACCCGCATGAAAATGGCGAGCAGCCAGCAGCCATATGCGCCGCCAAGAGCCCGCCGTGGGCCGACTCTCATCGCCAATAACGGCCCGAGGAGTAGATTCGACCAATCGGGTGGTGTCCTCGAAGGAACGGCGGTTCCGGAGCGTGAAGGAATGACTGCAGGTCGGGCGCGTCTTTCAATCGTCGGAAGCCGTTGCGGGTAAGCCCAGCCGCCGCCTCGGCCTCGGAGCCAAAGACCATCTCGTCGAACACGCCGCCAGTGTCGCTGACGAAGTGAACTCGCACTCCATCCGAGGCAGCTGGCCCGATTGAAGCCCAATTCTGCTGGAGCATGTCGACTACCTTCACCCAGAGGTCGCCGCCACTAATTGGGAGCGGTTCAATCATTCCGCTGCCTCCATCTCGCGATCCCGGCGGGTGCCAACGCCTCGTCTTGCAGGCCCCTGCGGGTGGCAGAAGAAGCGCGGAAGACGGGGAGTATCAGTGTAGGAAAATCGGGGATGGACATCATTGATCTCCCAATGCTGCTGCGACACCCCGGAACCGCTCCAGGGCAGTCTCAAGGCCTTCGACGATCTCGGCAGCGACCTCTTCTGGTGGCGGCAGGAGATCGGGATCGTCCAGCGCGTCGTCCTTCAGCCAAAAGATATCGAGATTGACCTTGTCGCGGGCGAGCAGCGCATCGAGCGGGAAGCGCCTGAACTTCTCGCTTTCCTCGCGCTCGAAGCGCCGGCCGGATCGATAGCAGGCGATGAAGTCGTCGAGGTCCGCGCGCACCATCGGGCGTTCCTTCAGTGTGAAACGCTGGTTGATGCGCAGATCGTAAATCCAGAGGTCCTTGGTGGCTGCTTCGTCCGAGGGCGGCTTTTTGTCAAAGAAGAGCACGTTCGCCTTCACGCCCTGCTTATAGAAGATGCCGGTGGGCAGGCGCAGCAGCGTGTGGAAGTCGAAATTGCGCAAGAGCCGCCGTCGGATCGTCTCGCCAGCGCCGCCCTCGAACAGCACGTTATCGGGCAGCACCACGGCCGCTTCACCGTTCGGCGCCAGCACCGTCATGATGTGCTGGAGAAAGTTCAGCTGTTTGTTCGACGTGGTGACGAAAAAGTCCTGCCGGTCGTAGTCGTCGCGCTCCGATTCGATCTCGCCATCGTCGCGGACGATGCGATAGCTCTGCTTCTTGCCGAAAGGGGGGTTGGTGAGGATCACCTCGTAGCTTTTGCCGCCCGCGCCGAGCAGCGCATCCTTGGCCTCGACGATCGACTCGACGCCGGTGATGCCGTGCAGATAGAGGTTCATGGCGGCGAGCCGAACCACCTCCGGCACGATATCGACGCCCGAGAACTTGCCCTTTAGCGCCGAATAGACCGCACGGTCGCGCGCCTTGGGGTGCTTCTTCATGTGCTCCCACGCGGCGAGCAGAAAGCCCGCCGTGCCGCAGGCAGGATCGTGCACTGTCTGATGCGGTTCGGGATCGACCACCTGAACCATGGCCTCGATGACCGGGCGCGGCGTGAAGTATTGGCCGGCGCCGGATTTTACGTCCTCGGCGTTGCGGGCCAGCAGGCCCTCATAAATGTCGCCCTTCACATCGACCGGCAGGCCGAGCCAGACCTCGCTGTCGATGAGGCCCACGAGGCGCTTGAGTTTGGCGGGGTCCTGGATTTCGTTCTGGGCCTTCAGGAAGATCGCGCCGATGATGCCGCCCTGCTTCGAAAGCCGGTCGAGCAGCTTCACATAAGCCGCGTTCAGGGCTTCGCCCGACAGGTCCTTGATGTCGCCCCAGCGGGCGCCATCGGGCAGCATGGAGGCTTCGCCGATCTGCGTGACGCGCTCCTCGTCCATCTTGAGGAACAGGAGGTAGGAAATCTGGCTGATATAGGCCTGATAGGAGACGCCCTGATCGCGGAGCACATGCGCGAAATTCCAGACCTTGGCGACGAGGGTTTGCGCGTTCACGCCTGCGCCTCGGGTGCGATGTCCCAAGTGGCATAGAGCTTCGTGAGCAAACCTTGCTGCCGTGCGTCAAGGACGGCCGGCGTCCATGATTTCTCGCCAAGGACCTGCGTCGTGATCACAAACGGTGAAACACCACCGCTTTCGGAAAAGTAGCGATCCTTCTTGGTCGGGAAATCCCAGTTGCTGGCCTGAATGTTCTTGCGGAGCGTCAGGAGCATGAGATTGGCCAGCTTGTGCGTCCACCCATCGCGGATTGCCCCGTCGGGGAAGTCCTTCAGCCATTGGCTCGCTGCATCCGGCGTCTGTGGCAGAACATGCTCCACCGAAACGATATCGTGGCTGTAGGTAGCGCCGCCGGACGAAAGTTCCGCATCGAGCCGCAGGAGGAGCGGCAACCGCACCCGCGTGATTTGATAGATCGGCCCGTCGAGGTCGGCGCGGAACGCGGCCTTGTCCTCCTTGCTCAGTTCAACCGACTTGCCCCTCCATTCTCCGCCGACAAGATCGGTGAGCACATTGGCGTAGCGCCGGATGCGCTCGTTGATGTCCGCGCGGGTGACGAACAGGAAATAGGCCAGCGTTTCCAGCCGCCGCATGAACAATGCTGCATCCTCGACGGACGGCTTTGTGTGGGCAAAGAATTTCAGCGCCACCGGCAGCCAGTCGTTGTTGTCGAGTTTGCTGAGATAGCGCAGCCGCTTGGTGGCTTCCTCTCCGTAGAGGGCGGCGAAGGCGGGCGGCGACAACAGCTTGGCGAAAGTCGCGCCGATCGGCTGCAACACGTCCTTCATGAATTTGGCGTGGTCCGCAAAATCGGTGACGAACTTCTTGAAACCGACTTCCAGTCGCTCGCGGGGCTTCTCGCGCTGATAGATCATGCGAATGTGCTGGAAGAGTTCGGAGAAGCGCTCTCGGCCAAGCTGCTCCTCGATCGTCTCCCAGGAATCCGAGTAGTCCTTCTCCTCTGCGGCCGGAACGCGGTCGAGAAGATCGGCCTTGAGGATATCCGCGGGCGTGAGGTCAAGGCCGCGCGCATTGAGCACCGTGAAGACGCGGTGCGCCATGTCGACGTTCGCCACCCCGATAACCACGAGATAGCAACGCTGCAATAGGAACGCGACCAGCCGGTCGCGGACCTCGGGCGTCATCGCCTTGGCCCGTTCGTAAAACAGCATGGCGTTTTCGACGATCCGTAGGCGACTGTCGGTTAGTCCTTTGGTGACCGGCAAAGCGGCGGTCGCGCCCTTGTTCTGGATCGTCCCCCTGAAGAACTCTTCATCGCGCTTGCGGAGCGTCAGCCGATAGCGGCTCTTGGTCCCTTTGTCGGGGTCGCCTTCCTCGCAGATATAGGCGTGGCGCTTGATCGCGACTTCGAGCGAGGAGAGGTCGCGCAGCACCGAGAGAAGGATCGTCAAAGTCGTCAAACGCTGCTGGCCATCGACAACCTTGGCTTCGGGCGAACCGGGCTGTTTGATCAACACGATGCTGCCAAGGAAATAGGTGACCGGCTCTTTGGTCTCGATCGCGTCCTTGAGCGCGGCGAGGATGTCTTCGAGCAATGCTTCGGCCTGCTCCTTCTCCCAGGCGTAGGGGCGCTGATAGGTCGGAATCGCAAAGGCGAACTCGTCGCTGAATACACGGCTAAGCCGTTCCGTCCCGGCCTTGATCGGCTCCAACTCCATCGGCTCAAATTGCATGCCTGCGTTCCTAATGTTTGGATCTGATTATGATTTGGGCCGACGCCCGCGCCGGGCGCGGGTGGCGGTCGGGTTTGCGGCAAGGCGGGCGAGAAGATCGGAAGCCGGTTCGTCGGCGGGGTCCTGGGGCGCAAGGCGGCCTTCGAAGGCAGCTTTGAGGATGGATTGCTTCAGCCGCGCGGCGTCCGCCGCTTCGGCATCAAGCATGGCCAGCGTGTCGGCGCTGGCGGCGAGCGCCTCCGAGACGCGGCGGAGGATTTCCGCAGCTTCGGCGGGCGGCGGGATGGGGACGGGCAGCAGGCTGATTTTCGAGAGGCTGATGGAAGCCAGATTTGTTGTTTGCTTGCCTTCATCAATGAAGAACCGCCGCCCCATTTCATTCGCGTAGTGCGAGACGAAGAATGGATTCAAACCATGATCGCGCAGACGCACCCGAAAAACATGATTTTGATGGATCATCTCTGGGATTTTCCCGTCCCAGACCCAGCCACGTCCAATCTTGTCCCGATCACCTCCTTCGTTAAGCAGCAAGTCTCCAGCTTCAAGACGTAACCTTTCTGCCGAAGCGCGTTCGACCGTGATCGACTTCACTTCTGAAAGATCGACATGGCCACGCTGCACGTTCGCAACGCGAAGGTAAGGCACAGTCGCCGGGTAGGATGGCCTCCGCTTCTTGTCCACGGTAGCACCGCCGACAATCTCGCCGATCGCGCCCAACGTCCCCCACGCCCAGCCCTCGGGCAGTTCCGGCAAGGCGAAGGTGTCCAGCGCCCTCGCCTCCGCGGCGCGGCGGCCTCGGCCCTTTGGCGAGCCTTTGGCGGCGCGGGATTTGGCGATGCGGGCGAGGAGGTCGTGGCCGGTTTCGGTGGCGGGGTTTTTCTCGCGCCAGTCCTTCGTCAGCTCGCCCGTCACGGCGGCCTTCAGCAGCGCACGGCGGAAGGTGTCGAGCCCCTTGCGCGCCGCCGCCAGCGCCGCCTCCCCTTCGGCGATCTCGGCAAACAATCCATCCACCCGCGCCACGATGTGGCGCTGTTCAGTGAGCGGCGCGAGGGGGATTCGAAGCGAAATCAAATGATCTCGCTTGAGGTTATTTATGCTCGTCCCTTTTGCGAGATTGGTGACTATTCTACGATAATAGGAACCCTGAAGATACCAATACACCCACCTAGCGTCTTCCGTTCGGCTGCTGCGAATGCATGCGCAGAAAGCACCGAAGGTCAAATCAGAGTCGGACTGGCTTACCCAAGCGCTCTTCCCAATCAGTGACGGGCTGCCACTCGACATCGTGAGCACGATGTCACTTTCCTGCAGATGTTGCGGTTCGCTTACGGCCACATGTGCAACATAAGTTAGTCCAGTCCTCGATATCAGGCCGCCTTGGATGTTGTTTCCTCGCACAAGTGCGCGATGGGTTGGGAGCGACAGATCACTTGCTTGATCTTTGGTGTAGCTCACACCGCGAATGAGAGTGGTAAGGCAACCAAGCTGCGTCCACGCCCACCCCTCCGGCAGCGGCCACGGCCCACCAGCTTCCTCGTCCACCTTTCTCGCCAACACCATATCCATCACGCCACCAGCACATCGGTCAGTTCATCGAGCAGAGCTGGCAGCCGCGTGCCGAACAGCGCCCGCGCCCTGACGATGCCGCCGCGCGCGGAAAATTCCGGCGCATCCATCATGTCCTCAGGCCGGATTTCGACATTGACGCTGAGGTGATCGCGGATCGCCATCAGCCAGGCACGCTGCTCGTCTGTGTAGCTGCGCCCGGCCTTCTCCTCGCGACCGAGCCAAAGGTTAAACCGCCCGGCGACCAACGCCGGCAAGGGCTCCAGCGCCTCGGCCTGCCCGAGCGCGTAGCGCACCAGCATCACGATGTCGGCGAGCGTCCCCGCCGGATTGCCGCGCACCTTGTCCGACGCGATGCGCTTGTAGGCCCGCCAGATGTCGATGGGCTCCAGCAGCCAGGGCGGGCGCTTCAGCGCCTCCTTCAGATCGTCCACCGCCTCATAGGTGAGCCGCCTTTGCGCATAGGGCAGCCGGTAGAGGATTTGTAGCGCGGTCAGTTCATCGCGCCGCTCTTCCAGAAAGCGCTTGAAGCGCTCCACCGTGTCGGCGGCCTTGCTCGCGTCCCAGCCGGAAGACACAACAGCATCGGTGGAAATCGTGTCGATGCGGATATCGGCTGCGGCCTTCACGTCCTTGAGCAGCCGCCGCAAAGCCGGATCGTCCAGCGCCAGCGCCGCCGCATCCTTGGCTGCCTCGCACGCCTTTTTCTGTTCTGGCTCGGGCGCGTCCTCCGGCACGCGCATCGCCAGGGCGTCCGGGTCGATGGCATCGAGCAGGCGGGCGGCAAGGCCGGCAAGATCGACGCCGCCGCTGGCTTTAACGATCGCCGCGCGGTGCTTGTCGCCGATGCGCCGGTCGAGCGCCGCCAGCCGCGCGGCAAGGGTGGCGAAGGCATCATCGTCGCGCCGCCCCGCCGCGATCTCGTCGATCAACTTGTCGAAGGAGATGACGCGGTCGCGTTCCAGGGGCTGCGAGACGGTCTTCAGGCTTTCCGACACGCCCACCGCGTCGATCAGCACGAAGCGGGTTTTCGCTTCCGCATCAGGCGTCACTTCGCGCAGCTTTTCGGGCGAGATGGTGCGCGCGCCGCGGCCCTTCATCTGTTCGAAGTAGAGTTCCGACTTCACATCGCGCAGGAAGATCAGCACCTCGATGGGCTTTACGTCGGTGCCGGTCGCGATCATGTCCACGGTGACGGCGATGCGCGGGTTGTAGTCGTTGCGAAACGAGCGGATCAGCGCCTCGGGGTCGGCGCCGTCGGTGCGGTATGTGATCTTCTTCGCAAAGTCGTTGCCCTTGCCGAACACCTCGCGCACGACGCCGACGATTTCCTCGGCGTGGTGATCGTCCTTGGCAAAAATGAGCGTCTTGGGCACTCCCTTGCGGCCCGGAAACAGTTCGGTGAACAGCGTGTCGCGGTAGGTTTCGAGCACTGTGCGAATCTGGTTCGGCACCAACACCGAGCGGTCGATTTGGTCGGGCGTGTAGGAGAAGTCCTCGGACAGCGTCTCGTAGCGCTCGGCCCGGGTGCGCTTGTCACGCACCGGCAGGTCGTAACCCGCCTTCACGGTGGCGCCACGCTCGCCGATCTCGGTGCGGATGCGAAATACCTCGAAGCCGACATTCACGCCATCGACGACGGAGCGCTCGTAGGGGTATTGCGCCACGAGGTTCTTGCCGAAGAAGCCGAGGGTGTGGAGCGAGGGCGTGGCGGTGAGCCCGACCGTGAAAGCATCGAAATATTCCAGCACTTGGCGCCATGTGCCGTAGATGGACCGGTGGCATTCGTCGGTGATGACGAGATCGAAGCTCTCGATCGGGATCGAGGGATTGTAGGAAACGAGCCGCTCGAAATCGGCGACTGGCGCCTCGAAGGACGATGCCTCCTCATCCTCCTCCGCCAGCTCCTTCCCCGACAGCACCGAAAAGACACGCTGAATGGTGGCGACGACGATCTGGGCGTCCTTGTCGAGCCCGGCGGCGCCAAGCTTCTGGACGTTGTAGATTTCCGAGAAGGATCGCCCCGTGCCGGGTGGGCGATATGCCAGGAATTCGTCACGTGTCTGGCGCACGAGATTGGCGCGGTCGGCCAGGAACAGAATGCGCTTGAACCCGGCATGAGCGAGCAGCCGATAACTCAGCGTGCAGGCGGTAAAGGTCTTGCCGGCGCCGGTCGCCATCTGGACCAGCGCGCGCGGACGGTTCGCCGCCATCGAGCGTTCAAGCGCGGCAACGGCATCGATCTGGCAGGCGCGCAGACCGTCGTTCACCACAGCAGGCATTGTCTGAAGCCGGCGACGCAGCGTGGCCGGTTCCTTCAGCCAGAGTTCCAGCGTTTCCGGGCGATGAAAGGCAAAGACGCGGCGCGAAACCGGATCAGGATCGGCGTGATCGCGAAACAGCGTCTCTGTGCCCGACGCCACGTATTCGAACCGGACCTGCCCTTCCTCGCGGACGAGGTGCTTCGGAACGTCTGCGATGTAGCGCGCGGCCTGTTCCGAAAACCCCGAGAGGGTATTCCCTTCCGCCTTTGCCTCGATCACTCCGCAGAGCCTGCGGCCGACGAATAGCGCATAGTCGACTGGCCCGGACGCCGTCTGGAATTCGCGCACCGCAACGCCAAGGTTCGCGCCCAAGTTCATCTCAGCCTTCGACTGGATCATCCATCCACAAGCGGCAAGCCGGCGATCGATCAACAGCCGGGCTTTATCCTCAGGGTGGAAGGCAGCATCGCGCATTTTTTATACTTACGCGGGGAAGTGGCAAATTGGAAAGGATGCTGACTAACGAGCACCGCCTTCGCCTACCGCGTTACGAAACGCGCGATTAGGAATCTAGGCACCGCCGATAGTCTCGTAGCGTGACCAAGGTTGGGGAAATCCTACTTCCACAGTCCCGCTTGCGGCGCTGATCACATCGGTTGCGGGTCATTCTTCCGCCGGTTGCCTTGAGGTCGTGGCGACTTTTGACCCCGGTTGGGTGTGACCGGGGGCGGGCGGCTCACTGCGGCGGCTTGGTCTTTCCGACAGCTTGAAGAATGAACGCCGAAATGCGCTCCTGCTGCTGACGTAGGTGGCTGAGGAGCTTCCCCTTCGTCAGGTAGCCGGCGTTCACTCCGGGCAGAGCGTGATTCATGAGAAGGTGTGCGTCGATCTCGGCGACGCCTGCGGCCTGCGCCAGCGTCCGATAACTTTGCCGCAGATCATTCGCGTATTTGCCGAGCACGGCACGATCCTCTTTCTGCTCGGCGATGTGGCCGCTCTCGCTCGCGGCAGGAAACAGCCAGCCATCCTCTGCCGCTTTGGGGTGCAAAATTCGACCCGCTCGAATTGCGCGAACAATGCTCCGGATCATCGCGCGAGAAAGAGGAATGTCGAACGCCCTGCTCCTTCCTCCCTTCGGGCGCGGAATGTGGAGGACACGCCGGCGGAGATCGAGGTGCTCGATCCGCGCCGCGCTGAGCGCGCCGGGTCGAGAGCCAGAGAGAAGAGTGAAGAGGTGAAACTCGCGGCGGATGGGATTGTCGAGTGCGTCGAGCTGCCGGAACCAGTCGGGAAGTTCTCTCGGACCCATGCCCGTCTGCCGCCGACTTTCCGGATTCCAGTCAACGACATCCACAGGATTGTAGGGCGGAAGGCTTCGGTCGGTGCGCCTCGCGTGATTGTAGATCGCCCGAAGGGTGCGCATCGTCGTTGGCAATGTAGGGGCCATGCTTCTCCGTGATTTTCTCGTGCCGTTGAGTGACGAGATTCGGATTCTCACCGAGAACGAAGAGCGGCTTGTTGAGCCATTCCCGAAAGAGGCGCTCCACATGATCGGCATACCCGGCAATCGTTGCGGCGCTCCTTCCCTTTCGCACCAAGTGCGATGTGCGGTAGCGCTGCCACGCTTGCCCAAGCGTGACGGCGTTCCGCAGTGACGCCCGTCCTCCAGATGGATCGCTGCCAAGGCTGACGCCGGCGAGGATTTCACGCGCCCGCTTGCGGGCTTCATCAGGAGTCAGGGTCGCGGCAGAGCCAATCGTGATCCTTTTCTTGGCCACGCCCCGCCCGCCGGGGTGTGGCCGGTATTCGACAACCCACGAACGAGCACCAGAAGGGAGGACTCTTAGCCCGAAGCCCTTGAGGTCGGTGTCGAAGACGACGAATTGGCGATCGGCTGGAAGGATTGTGTCAACAGAGCGCTTCGTCAGCCTCGCCACCGTCATTGCCAGTCGCTGTCGCCACCATGTCGCCACCGCACGGGCATCCCATGCGATCATCAGGGAGTGAAATAGAACTTGGGAGAAGCGAATTCAATATGTTAAGGGATGGAGAGGGATCAAAATCGAACGGCAGAAATGCTGGAACGGCTAATTCGTAATCAGGGGGTCACAGGTTCGAGTCCTGTAGCCGGCACCAGCTTTCCGAAGTTGCGGTGAGATTTGCAGCATCCAATCGCTCCGAGGCCTCCGCTGATCCCAACCATCACCGCCTTTGAAAAATCTCCCGACCGCGGCCGGGGGTTGGCGCGCGACATGCGCGTCCGCTGGGCGCTGGAGGAAGTGGGCCAGCCCTATGGCGTTCGGCTGGTTTCGTTCGCCGAGATGAAGGAACCCGCGCACCTTGCGCTCCATCCCTTCGGACAGATTCCGACCTACGAGGAAGGCGATCTCGCGCTGTTCGAGTCGGGGGCGATCGTACTGCATATCGCGCATCGCCATGCAGGCCTGTTGCCGGACGACGCGAATGCCCGGGCGCGCGCGATCGCGTGGATGTTTGCCGCGCTCAACACGGTGGAGCCGCCGCTCCTTGAGCGCGAAGTCACTGCGTTCCTCGAGCGCGACAAGCCCTGGTATGAAGAGCGCCGGCCTCTTGTAATAGATCGTGCCCGAAAGCCGCTCGGCGAACTCTCCCGTCGGCTTGGCGATTCCGAGTGGCTCGATGGCGCCTTCAGCGCGGGTGACCTTCTGATGGTGGGCGTGCTGTTCCGGGCGAAGCCATCGAAGATCCTCGACGAATATCCGAACCTCTCCGCCTATGTCGCCCGCGGCGAAGCCCGACCCGCCTTCAGGCGCGCCTTTGCGGCTCAGCTCGCGGTGTTCACCGGCAGGCCGCCGAGCGGCGAATAGGGTTGCGGCCGCGAGTCCTGCCGAGCGTCGCCGGAAGCGCAACCCCGTCATCACTGGAAGAACATTCGCCGTCTATCGGCGCCAGCTTGCCGCGAATCTGAAGCCCTGTCCGATCCCGGCGGTCGTCAGGGGATCACCCGGTTCAGGTCCGCCGCAGGACATACACATCCTGGTGGCCGAACCAGAACGCTTCCTGGAAGCGCAGGAGATGGACACCGGCCGTCTTCTGTAACTGACGATAGACCCAGTCGAAGGTCGTCAGCGTCGCACCGTATTCGCTGCCCGCCATGTCCTTCTGCTCGCTCGACGGGATGAACCAGTAGCCGTCCTCGCCGACGGTCGGGTTGCCGCACGCCGGCAGGCTCGCGAGGCCATGCGTGGTGAAGATCAGCAGGCCGCCTTTGTGCACAAGATTCACCAGCGACTGGAGCCATCTTTGCCATGTCGCCGCTGGCATGTGGGAGAAGAAGGAGATTGCGAAGACCGCGTCGAAGCTTTCCGGCGCTTTCAGCTCCTCCGGGACGTGGGCGGAGCGGAGGACCGGCACCTGCATCGACGCGGCAATGAAATCCAGGGCGGGAGCGTGAATGTCGCACGCAAGGACCCGCGCTTCCGGAAACTCGTTCTGCATGTGCCTCGTGACACACCCGAAACCGGCGGCGAATTCCAGCAGCACCGGGCTCGGCGCCGACCCCCCGAACTCGCGAAAGAGCGTCCGGACCTTCTGTGCCGATTCCCGACCGCTGGCGAAGTAATAGTCGACCGCTTCGGCCTTGGTCTTGAACGACGGGTGATCGTGGATGAACCAGAAGATGAAGTCCTCCGGATGAATGTCGCCGCTGACCTTGAACCGAAGGCCGGCGCTGGCGCATTCGGCGAGCACCGATTCTTCAATTTCCCGCCCGGCGGTCCTGGCCATTGCGAAATGCCTTTCTTCCCAACCCCGTTGCTCCCCGTTTCCTCTCCCCCGGCTCCTCTCCCAGTTTCCTCTCTCCACGGAGGGGTCGCATCGCAACCTTGCGGACAGCAACGTCGACGATGCACTTCCAAATCGAAGCCGGCAATGTCGGCCGAAGCGGTGAGCCGGGCTCCCCCTTATGATGCAAATCTCCATTCCTTCCGATCGACGTGCGGCGGTTAGCGCAACCTGATCCGATGCGATCGCCCATGGCACACACGCGCCTTATTCGCACTCTAGGAGGGTCGTCCGGCGAAGCGGAGGAGTGAGGAATGACGGCATCGGTGCGATCGTGGCGTGGGGCTGCAGTGCGGGCGGGCTGGCCGAAATGGATGTCTGCCGCGGCGATTGCGGCGGCGCTCGTTGCCCTGCCCGCGGGCCTTGCCTCTGTCCAGCCGATCGTCCCAAGTGCCTACGCGCAGGATGCGGGCGCCGGCGTCCGGTCCATCGAGGAAGCGGCGCTCAATCCTTTCGGTGATCCCTGGAGCCTTGCAAAGCCCAATCCCTCGGTCGCACTCGTGTCCGGCGCCGGCTGCTACCGCAAGCCCGCAGCCGGCATGACCCTCGCCTTCACCGCCCAGGAGCTTGCCTATCAAAAAGCGCTCGGAACGGAGTTCGTGCTCGAGGAATGCGCGGTGCTCCTCGACATAGACCGCCCGGTCCCCGCCGAAGCGCCCCGCGGCGGCACCTTGCTCCTCAAGGCGCGCGTGGCGGATTTCAAGCAGGCAAATCCCGGCCAGAAGTATCTTGGCTATGTCGATTTCGTGAAATTCGGGGGCAACACGGTCGGATACAGCGACGTGCTTCGTGGCCAACACATGGACTGGTTCATCTACCGGAAAGGAACCTCGAAAGACGACCCTGCGAACCGGCTGAAACGCGAGAAGGCGGGCTTCAGCCTCGACGTCACCAATCCGCAGTACCAGGACTTCATCGCGCAGAAGATTGCGGACGGGATCGCCTATTACGGGGTGGACGGGGTGCTGATCGACAACGTCCACAGCCGCCCGACGGTGGATCAGGGACAGGAGGAGCAGGTGCCCGACGAGGTCGCCGCCAACTGGGCAGACGGCGAGATCGCCATCCTCAAGAAAATCAAGAAGCTCGTCGGGCCGAAAAAGTATCTATTCGCGAATGTGGTGCGGAGCGAGGAGGATTCCTTCACCACCCGTGTCCTCGCCGCGATCGACGGGGTGATGCTGGAGGATGGGTACAGCCCGGCAGGACGCCAGCTCGATCCGTCGAAAGGCAGGCTCGCCCAGACTTTGCATCGCTACGATCTCGCCGCGGCGGCGGGCAAGTACGTGATCGTCACCGCGAACACGCTTGTCGATGGAAGCAAATTCGCGAAGACGTCGCCGGCGGCGGAACACGCTTACGCCCGCTACTATCTTGCCGCGCATCTGATCTTCATGAAGGGCAAGGTCCTCATGCAGTACAACCCGCCGTCGGCGGTGCAGGAGCAGTACGGCGCGGAGGCCTTCTTCAAGGACTGGAACATCAACGTCGGCGAGCCGACCGGGACATTCAGCGAAGTCGCCGCCGGCGTATTCCGGCGGAGCTTCACGAATTCCGTCGTCTATCTGAACAGCAGCGACGCGCCTGTCCGGGTGGACGCGCCGGCCGGGTTCGACCTGTCGATGGACGGCGCCACTGTCACCAGCGTCACGCTCGAACCGAAAAGCGGGCTGATCCTTTCCCGCCCGCAGGCGCTCCAGTAGCCGGCCGCCCACCGGACGCGTCGGCAAGCGCGGCTCAGGCGAGGACGGATTTCGCCAGCACGCAGTGCGCGCCCTTGACGACGTTGACGGTCTGCGTGACGCGCATGTCGGCAGCGAAGCTGCAGAGCATGTAGGCGTCGGCGCGCGACAGGCCGTGCCGCTCGCCGAGCCAGCGGATCATGTCCCGGAGCGCGGCTTTCACCGCGTCGTCGAGGTCCTCGTCGAAGCCCATGGTGATGTAGTGTCCGGCGGTCTCGGCACGCGGCTGCGTGAGCTGCATGTCGTCGCGGACCGAAAGGCGGAAGCGCCCCGTCAGCGCCGTCTCCACCGCCGTGACGCAGACTTCGCCGTCGCCCTGCACCCCGTGCCCGTCGCCGGCCGAGAACCTCCCGCCTTCGACGAAGACGGGGAAGTGGATTGTCGCTCCCGCGCCGAGTTCCTTGTTGTCCATGTTGCCGCCATGGGCGCGCGGCATGGTCGTGGTGATGCGCCCCCAGGCCGGCGGCGGCGCGACGCCCATCACGCCGAAGAACGGCTTCAGCGGCAGCGGCTTCTTCTGCCAGGGAAGCGCCACCTCGCGCTTCGCGATGTCGATCGGAAAATGCCGGCGGATCGGTTCGGGAAAATCCTCCGGCAGCGTGCCGAGAAGTGGCAGGATCAGCCCCCAGCCCCAGTTCTGCCGGAGCTCGATATCGAGCACCTCCACCTGCAGCACGCTGCCGACCGCAGCGCCCTTGACCGCGATCGGGCCAGTCAGCGGATGCGGCCCCAGCGCCCGCTCGGCCTTGGCGAGCGCATCGCGTTGTTCGGGGAGAATGACGAAGCGCGGGTCGTCGGGAATATCCCACGGCTCGCCGGAAATCGTCTCGATCACGACTTCGGCGCCGGAATCGACTTCGGCGACCGCCGGCGTCGCCGCATCGAAGAAGCCCCATTTCACGCTGGCGGGCGTGGATCGGATCCTCAGGCTCTCGGGCATTACTTTCCCTCCCTCAACGAGATTTCCGTCAGCCGGCGAGCGGGAGGAGTTCGGCGATCTCGCGGCGGAAGGGCAGCGCGCCCTCGGCGAGCGGCGGCTCATCCATCTCCTCGGCGTAGCGGCGGCCGGCGTAGACTGCGTGCGCGATCGTCGCTGGCGCAAGTGCATCGCCGATCCTCGTGACCGAGACGAGACCGGCCTCCGCCCATTCGGCGCGGCGCGCATCGAGCGCACTCCAGAGCGTTTCCTCGGGAAGCCGGGCGGTAACCAGCACGACGGCGTCGGTTGCGATGCTCTCCGTGCGGCCGGTGAAGACGCAGCGCGCGGTGACATGGTCCGCCGCCACGGCATGGACTGCGAGGTTGGCGCGGATCGCGATGCCCTTTTCGATGAGTCGCGTCTGGATGAAGCGCTGCTCGAGGGTGGCGCGCGTCCATGTCGCCACCTCGGGCGCGGGGGTCGCGTAGATGGTCTCGCAGCCGGCCTCCGCCAGCCTCTCCGCCAGCACGCTTCCCATGTAGTAATGGTCGTCGTCCCACACGAGCACGCGCCCGCCGGTCGGCGCTTTTCCGTCCATGATGTCGTCCGGCGTGAAGACCTGCGCCGCCCCCGGGATCGCGATCGGCCGCGTATGCCAGCGCCCCACGCCGTCGCGCCGCCAGGATGATCCGGTGGCGAGCACCACGCGTTCGAAGCCCGCGGCGAGGACGTTGTCCGCCGTCATGCGGCTGTCGAAATAGCTCTCGACATTGACGAGCCTGGCGATCTGCCCGGCGCGATAGTCGCGCACCCTGATCCACGCGGCGAGCCCGGGGAGCCGCGCCTCGCGCGCCACCCGCCCGCCGAGCGTCGTCGTCGCCTCGGCCAGCGTTACCGGATAGCCGCGCTTGCCGAGCGCATGCGCGCACTCGAGTCCCGCCGGCCCCGCGCCGACGATCAGCACCGGCTTTCCCGTGGTCGCGGAACGGATGCGCTCCGGATGCCAGCCCTTGCGCCATTCCTCCGCCATGGTCGGGTTCTGCGTGCAGCGGATCGGCGACATCGTCAGGTCGCCGGAGATGCAGATGTTGCAGCCGATGCACTCGCGGATGTCGTCGATCCGCCCCTCCTCGATTTTCCTCGGCAGGAACGGATCGGCTATCGAGGGCCGCGCCGCACCGATCAGGTCGACGAGTCCCGCGCGGACGACACGCACCATGCTGTCCGGCGATGTATAGCGGCCGACGCCGACGACGGGCTTCGTCGTGAGCTTCTTCACGCCGGCGATGAAAGGCTCCTCGTGGCCCTCGCCGGCGAAGCGCGAGGTGCGTGAATCGTTCTCCCAGCCCGCAAGCGTCAGATCCCAGAGGTCGGGAAGCTCGGCGACGAGGCCGATCATGTCCTCCGCCTCGGCGCGCTCCAGCCCGCCCTCCCCGAGAAGCTCGTCGAGCGAGATGCGGACGGGAACGGCGCAGATGTCGCCGACAGCCTCCTTCGTGTCCGTGATGATCTCCTCGAGCAGCCGCACGCGGTTGCGCAGCGACCCGCCGTACTCGTCGCTCCGGTCGTTGAAGCGCGGCGAGAGGAAATGGTGCAGGAAGCCCAGCGCGTGGGCGGCGTAGACGTAGATCAGGTCGAAGCCGGCGCGCTTCGCCCGCACCGCCGCGGCCCTGTGCCAAGTCCTGAGATTGGCGAAGTCGGCTCTGTCCATCCGGCGCGCCTGCACCGGCTCGTAGGTGAAAGTGGCGATCGGAAGATGCGCCGGGCCCATCGGCACTTCGCGGCTGTAGAGGTTCGGGCCGTTCATGCCGTTATACGCCAGCTCGATCCCGGCAAGCGCCCCGTACGCGTGGATGCTGTCGGCGATCCGCGCCAGCATCGGGATGTCGCGATCGTCCCACAGCCGCAGCTCGATGAAGGGGGTGATCTCGGAGGAATGGTGGATCTCCACCTGCTCGGTGCAGACCACCGCCCAGCCGCCCTCCGCCTTCACCCCGCGCATGGCCGCGAGCGCGCTCGGATCGCGGTAGCCGAGCCCGTTGCAGTGCGGCACCTGATAGAAGCGGTTCTTTGCGACGACCGGGCCGATCCTGACCGGCTCGAACAGGATGTCGTAGCGCGGGTCGCGCGCGGAACTTGCAGCCCCGGCCAGTTCCCCGCTCATCGCTCCCCGCCTCCTCCCGCGAACCAAAGAGCTTTCACGCTCGCCGCGGCCTTGCAAACTCAATAAGACGGGGGCAGCGCATCGGAAAACGCGAAGCGGCCGCATGCTGAATTCCCTCTCGCTCCTCGAACGCCTCGTCGGATTTCCGACCGTCAGCCGCGATTCCAACCTGGCGCTCATCGGCTTCGTGCGCGGATTGCTGCAGGAGGCGGGGGTGGAGCCGCGCCTCATCGCAAATGCCGACGGCGGCAAGGCGAACCTCTTCGCCACGATCGGTCCGGCCGACCGGCCGGGCGTGATCCTCTCCGGCCACACGGACGTCGTCCCGGTGGATGGCCAGGAATGGACCTCCGATCCCTTCGCCCTGCGGGAGGCGGACGGCCGGTTGCATGGGCGCGGCGCCGCCGACATGAAGGGGTTCCTCGCCTGCGCGCTGCACGCCGCGCTCGACGCCGCCGCAAGGCCCCTCGCCCGCCCGCTGCACATCGCCTTCTCCTACGACGAGGAGGTCGGGTGTCTTGGCGTGCGCGACATGCTGCCGATCCTTTCCACGGTCGCGCCGCCGCTCTGCTGCATCGTCGGAGAGCCGACCTCGATGAAGGTGGCGACCGGGCACAAGGGCAAGGTCTTCGCGCATGCGACCTGCCGGGGCCGCAGCGCGCACACCGCCTTCGCGCCGGAGGCGGTCAACGCCATCCACCTCGCCTGCGACCTCGTGGGACAGCTGCGCGCCTTGCAGGACCGGCTGCGCGAGAGCGGCGCGCGGGATGCCGACTACAACATCCCCTACACGACCGTGCACGCCGGCCGCATCCGCGGCGGCGAGGCACTGAACATCGTGCCCGACCGCTGCGATCTCGATTTCGAGATACGGCACCTCGCCGCCGACGATCCGAAGGCGCTGATGGCCGGGATCGGCGCAGCGGCGGAGGCGATCGCCATGCGCTACCGCGACAAGGCGCCCGAGGCCGGTATCGCGCTCGATGTGGTCAACGATTATCCGGGGCTCGACATGCCGGCGGACGCGGAGGTTGTGGGCTTCGTGAAATCGCTGACCGGCGAGAACGACACGATCAAGGTCGCGTTCGGCACAGAGGGCGGGCTTTTCCGGGAGCGCGCGCATGTGCCGACGGTGATCTGCGGGCCGGGCTCCATGGAGCAGGGCCACAAGGCGGACGAGTTCGTGACGCGGGAGCAGATCGCGCGCTGCGACGCAATGATGGAGAAGCTGGCGGGGAGGCTGGCGGAGTAGCCCCCTCCTCTCCGGCCGCAGTTCGTCCTCCCCCCCTCTCCGTTTGTCATCCCGGAAGGCGCGGCACGCGCCTGTCCGGGACCCATACGCTCAGCGTGACTCGCAAAACGCGAGCGCTGCCGATCACTTTTGAACGTGTGGCGGCTATGGGTCCCGGTCTTGGGCTTCGCCCAAACCGGGATGACAAACGGAAAGGTGGGGGGCCGGGAAGCTACGCGTCCCCGGGCACGCCATATTTCGGCGCTTCGCGCGGATCGAGGGCGCGCTGGACGTAGGCGTCGAGCTGCGGAGCGTAGAGGGCCCAGAGCTTCGCCAGCGCTTCGATCGGGCAATCCTCGGTCCAGTCCACCCTGAGGTCCGCAACCGGCCACGGCACGTCGCGGACGAGCTTCAAGCCGGCGGAGTGCACCGAGCCGGCTTCGCCGCCGGCGTCCCTCCCCGCCCGCATCGCCACAAGCAGGCGGTCGCCGAGCCCGCCGCTTGACGCGAGGAACGCATCCATCATCGCGCGGGGAATATCGAGGGAGGCGAGAAGATTGCCGGCGCAGGCGACATTCGGCCCGTGGACGCCCGCGCTGACGCCCAGCGCCTTTCCGCCGGTATAGGTCGCGGAGCCGCCGCGCGCATCGACGATCGAGAGCTGGCGGTAGTCGATGTGCGCTCCGGTGTGCACGAGGATTTCCACGGCTTCCTCGGCGCTTGCGCCTTCCGCCAGCAGCGCCAGGCCGCGCGTTCCGAGACGCGGGTCGGTGACGTTCTGGCTGCAGACAGCCCCTGCCTTCGCCGAGGCATAGGCGCAGCGTGCGGCGACCGCCGGCGAGGACGAGGAGATCGCAACGCCGAGCATCCCCGTCTTCTCGCAGCGCGCGGCGATGGAGAAGGTCATGCCTCGCCCTCCGGAATGACTGCGGTGGCGTCGATTTCGACCAGCCATTCCGGCCGCGCCAGCGCGACCACCACAAGGCCGGTGCACACCGGATGCACGCCGCGGATATATTCGCCCATCGTGCGGTAGACCGCCTCGCGATGGCGCACGTCGGTCAGGTAGACCACGAGCTTCGCAACGTGCTCCATCTTCGCCCCGGACTCTTCGACGAGCTGCCGGATGTTCTGCATCACCTTATGGGTCTGCGCGACCGGATCGCCGATCCCGACATTCTCCGCCGTGTCGAGATCCTGCGGGCACTGGCCGCGCAGGAAGACCATCGTGCCGCGCGCCACCACCGCCTGCGCCAGATCGTTGTCGAGGCGCTGCTCGGGATAGGTGTCCTTGGTGTTGAACGGCCGGATGCGCTTGTGGATCATGCGGTCGATCTCCTGGAGCGACGGCGTCCTCGCCGTCCATTCTATCGCGGCAGTGGAACAGAGGTGCGCGGGATGCGCACCCTCCCCATCTATTCCGCCGCGGCGCGGTTGCCGGCGAACCAGGAATTGACGGCGGAATCGCCAGACTCCCGGCGCTTCGATCCTAGCACGCGGTCCGAGAGTCCGGCCGAGTTCTTCACAAAGCCGAGCGGTCCGTCCCAGTCGAAGTTCCGGTAGACGGCGGCGAGATGCGCGAAAGGCGGCGACTGCGCGAAGAGCTGAAACGTCAGGCGGTGGCCGGCATAGTCGGAGTTGAGAAGATCGCGGGCGAAGGCGAGGAGCTTCCGGCGATCGTCGGCGACCCAGTTCTCGTTGACGCTGTAGAATTTTTCCAGCCACGGCTTCGTCTCGGCCGCCTCGAAAGACGCCTTGTCGGGCGTGACGCAGATCTGCCCGCCGCAGAGTTCGCGCGCGATGTGCATCATCTCGTGCAGTTGCGAGCAGGCCAGCACGCGGCCGGTATAGAGCAGCGACTGGTTCGGCATCAGGAGCCCGGCCGGGCTCTCCTCGGCGAGCGTGATCGCGGCGGTCAGGTGCGCGTTGATCCCCTCGCGGTAGACGGCGAGCGTCGCGAGCTTCTCCTGCACCGCCTGCTGCTTGTCGAGGCCGGTCTGGCGCGCGTTGAAGAGCGCGGCGCCGATCAGCATGTCGGCGAGTTTCAGATTGCGCTGCACGAAGGCGAAGGCCGAGTAGCGGTGCAGGGTCGAGCGGATGTAGGTCGCCGCCTTGGTGTGCCGGTAGAACAGCACATTCTCCCAGGGGATCAGCACGTCGTCGAAGACGACCAGGGTGTCGACCTCGTCGAAGCGGTTGGAGAGCGGGTAGTCGTCGATCGGCGCCCTCCCCGCGAACCCGGTGCGGCAGATGAATTTCAGGTTCGGCGAGCCGAGATCACAGATGAACCCGACCGCGTAATCCGACAGCGCCTCGTTGCCCCAGTTCGCGATGGTCGGCTTGGTGAAAGCCTGGTTGGCGTAGGGAGCCGCCGTCTCGTATTTCGCGCCGCGCACGACGATGCCGGAATCGGTCTCCTTCACGACGTGCAGCAGCATGTCGGGATCCTGCTCCTGCGGCGGCTTGGAGCGGTCGCCCTTCGGATCGGTGTTGGCGGAGACATGGAACGGATCGGCATGGAGAACGTGCGCGACGTGCCGGCGGATGTTCTCGGAGAAGCGCGGATCGACCTCGTTCAGGACATCCTGGCCGTCGTAGAGCGACCACATCTCGCCGACCGTCTCGTCGCCGACGCGGGTCACCACGCCGCGGATATCCTCCAGAACCGTGTCGGTGGCGCGCCGCTTGTCCCACCAGTCCTGCTGTGAGGTGGGGAGCTTGTTGGCGATGGCGCATGGCTCCCCGCCCTCTTCGTAGGTGAGGATCGGGGCCGTCGCCGCCTCGTGCTGCATGTCGTAGATACGGGCGCGGATATCCACCAGCGGCTTGAACATCCGGTGCGTCGTCACGTCCTTGACGCGCTCGCCGTTGATGAAGACCTGCCGGCCGTCGCGCAGCGAATCCCGATACTGGTCGCCCGTCCTGATCATCAAAAACCTCCGCGGCGCGCCCGGCGCACCCTTGAGAGTGTCGGCGGAAAATGCTGGGCGCACGCAGCGGGAGTAAAGAAGCGCTTTCCGTGGCGCGGGTTCGGATAGTCCGAATTGCGCGACAGACGACCGCGGATAGCGTGGGGCCGGGAATTTCTCCGGCGGAAGGAGCCGAGATGGCGCGCGACCCTCGATACGACGTGCTGTTCGAGCCGGTGAAGATCGGGCCGGTCACGGCGAAGAACCGCTTCTACCAGGTGCCGCATTGCAACGGCATGGGATACCGCGACGCGACCGCGCTCGCCGCGATGCGCGCGGTGAAGGCGGAGGGCGGCTGGGCGGTGGTGTGCAGCGAGCAGGCGGAGATCCATCCAAGCGCCGAGATCGCCCCGTTCATCGAACTCCGGATCTGGGACGACCAGGATATCCCGATGCTGGCGCGGATTGCCGACGCCGTGCACGCGCATGACGCGCTCGCCGGCCTGCAGCTCTGCCACAACGGCATGAACGCACCCAACGCCTACTCGCGGGAAATTCCGCTCGGGCCGGCGGACCTGCCGGTCGCGACCTTCGCCAACGATCCGGTGCAGGCGCGCGCCATGGACAGGACCGACATCGCCAACCTGCGCCGCTGGCACAGGAACGCGGCAATCCGCGCCAGGCGGGCGGACTACGATCTCGTCTACGTCTACGCCGGAAAACTCCTCGGCGGGCCGATGTACTTCCTCTCCCGCCGCTACAACCAGCGGAGCGACGAATACGGCGGCAGCCTGGAGAACCGGGCGCGGCTGCTGCGCGAGCTGATCGAGGAGACGAAGGAGGCGGTGGGCGACCGTTGCGCTGTCGTCTGCCGCATCTCGGTCGACGAGCTGATCGGGCCGGAAGGACTGCACGCCGAGGAGGCGCGCGACCTCGTGGCGATGCTCGCGGAGCTGCCAGACCTATGGGACCTGACGCTCTCCGGCTGGGACAACGACAGCCAGACCTCGCGCTTCTCCGGGGAGGCCTACCAGGAGCCGTTCGTGCGCGGCATCAAGGCGCTCACCTCGAAGCCCGTCGTCGGCGTCGGCCGCTTCACCTCGCCCGATACGATGGTGCGCATGGTGAAGGATGGCGTGCTTGACCTGATCGGCGCCGCGCGGCCCTCCATCGCCGACCCGTTCCTGCCGAAGAAGATCGAGGAAGGACGGATCGAGGACATCCGCGAGTGCATCGGCTGCAACATCTGCGTCTCCGGCGACTTCACCATGTCGCCGATCCGCTGCACGCAGAACCCGTCGATGGGCGAGGAATGGCGGCGCGGATGGCATCCCGAGCGGATCGCCCCGGCGCCTTCGTCCGCCAAGGTGCTGGTCGTTGGGGCGGGGCCGGCGGGGCTCGAGGCGGCAATGATGCTGGGGCGGCGCGGCTACGACGTCGCGCTCGCCGAAGCTTCGAGGACGCTTGGCGGAAGGGTGACGCGCGAGGCGGCATTGCCGGGGCTCGCCGCGTGGAAGCGCGTCGCCGACTATCGGGCGTACCAGATCGAGCGCATGCCGAATGTCGAGGTCTACCGCGACAGCCGCCTGACCGCAGAAGACATCCTCGACTACGGCGCGAAGCACATCGTGCTCGCCACGGGCTCGCGCTGGCGCGCCGACGGCGTCGGCCGCCGCATCCTGAAGCCGCTGCCGATCGAGCCGGAGGCGAAGGTGCTGACGCCGGACGATATCATGGAGGGGAAGCGCCACGGCGCGCGCTCGTTCCTGATCTTCGACGACGATCACTATTACATGGGCGGCGTGCTGGCCGAGCTTCTGGTCGGTGAAGGCCTCGACGTGACGCTCGCCACCCCGGCGGCGGATGTCTCCAACTGGACGCACATGACGATGGAGCAGTTTCGCATCCAGGCGCGGCTGCTCGAGCTTGGCGTGCGCATTTTGCCGCACAAGGTTCTCGACTCCATCTCGGCTGGCCGCGCCAAGCTCAAATGCGCGTTCACCGGGCGGACAGAATGGATTGGCGCGGAGGCGGTCGTCCTGGTCACCGCGCGCCTGCCGACGAACGCGCTTTCGCACGCTCTGGAAGGGGCGCGTGCGAACTGGGCGGACGCGGGAATTGCGAGCATCGCGACCGTCGGAGACGCGCTCGCCCCCGGCACGATCGCTGCAGCCGTCTTCTCCGGCCGGCGCTCGGCCGAGGAGATGGATGGCGCGCCGTTGGGCGATGCGGTGCCGTTTCGTCGCGAAGTGGCGGCGCTTCAGGAGGGCTGGCGGCCGGCGACGTGACGGAGGGACGCCGTCTCGCCGTCCTTTTTGGCGCTCGGCAAGGGTCCGCCGTACGCGCGCCCTCCGGGTGGCGTGTTTCCGGGCACGCTGCCTGCTTTTTCACCGTGATGCGGCATTCGGCAAAAGATTGCCGTCAATTCGGAAAAAGCTAATTTTGGCGGCTGCTTAGTGTCAGGATAGTGCTGACGCTAGCTTTCCGGTGCCTGGGGTTCCCTGCCCCATTGCCCGCTCTGAGGGAGAAACTCCATGTCGAAATCGGGTCTGATCAAATCCGCCGGCCGCGCGGCGCTCGCGCTGACGCTCCTCGCCTCCGCCGGCAGCCTCGCCGAAGCAGGCACCATCCGGATCGGCCACACGACCTGGGTCGGATACGGTCCGGTCTATCTCGCGCGCGACCTCGGCTACTTCAAGGACATGGGCCTCGATGTCGACCTGCAGGTGATCGAGGATTCGTCGCTCTATCTGGCGGCCGTCGCCGCCGGCAAGCTCGACGGGTCGCTCTCCACGATCGACGAGATCATGAAATACCGCTCCGACGATTTCTGCTTCAAGGCGGTCTATACGCTCGACGACAGCTACGGCGGCGATGGCCTGCTGGTCGGCAACGACGTGAACAAGATCCAGGACCTGAAGGGCATGCAGGTCGCGATGAACGAGGGCTCCACGTCGGAGTTCTGGTTCGCCTATTACCTGAAGCAGAACGGCATGACGTCCGCCGACGTGACAGTCGCCAACATGAGCGCTGACGATGCCGCCGCCGCCTTCATGGCCGGCTCGATCCCCGCCGCCGTCACCTGGGAGCCGAACCTGACGCTCGCCAAGAAGAGCGGCAAGGGCAAGGTGCTGGTCGACTCGACTGCCGTGCCGGGCGTCATCGTCGACGTGGTCGAGCTCTCCTGCGATATCATCAAGAACCAGCCCGACGATGTGAAGGCGCTTGTCGCCGGCATCGAAAAAGCCAACGAGTACATCAAGACAAATCAGGAAGACGCCTACAAGATCATGGCGAAGGGCGTCGGCGGCTACCTCACCGATCCGAAGGACTTTGCGGCCTCGGCCGCAGGCGTGCGCTTCTACGACGAGAAGATGAACAAGGACTACATGGGCACCATCGACAAGCCCGGCCCGCTCGGCGACCTTGTGAAGCTCGGCGCGGAGATCTGGACCGAACTCGGCCACGAGATGAAGATGAAGATGGATTACGCCACCGTTGTCGATACGTCCTTCGTCAATCCCTGATCGGCGACCGGATAACCGGAGCGAACGTCTGAGATGGCAAGGAGACGCTCGCTCCTTCAACGCTGCCTGACGCCGGACACCGAGATCCCGCACGCGACCGGCCTTGCCGCCGGAATCGCGATCTGGGTTCTCGTGGTCGGCGGCTGGACGATCCTGAGCTACGGCCACGTCACCCCGGCGATCTTCCTGCCGACGCCGGGGATGGTCTTGGCGAAGACCCTGAAGCTCGCGCAGAGCGGCGTGCTCTTCCAGCACATGTGGGCGAGCATCGAGGTGGTGATGCTCGGCTTCATCATCTCCTCGCTCGTCGCCGTGCCGCTCGGCCTGATGATGGGGACGTTCCGCATAGTGCAGGCGGCGCTCGAGCCGCTGGTGAATTTCATCCGCTATCTGCCGGTGACGTCGTTCGTGCCGCTGTTCATCCTGTGGATCGGGATCGGCATCGAGCAGCGTGTGACGGTGATCATCTTCGGCACATTCTTCCAGCAGCTCGTGATGATCTCCGACGTGGTCCGCGGCGTGTCGAAGGACCTCCTGAACGCCTCCTACACGCTCGGCGCCTCGCGCCGCGACGTGGTGATCCACGTGCTGGCGCCGGCCTCGCTTCCCGGCATCCTGTCGACGCTCCGGGTAACGATGGGCTGGGCCTGGACCTACCTCGTCGTCGCCGAACTCGTGGCCGCGTCGAGCGGCCTCGGCTACATCAGCCTCAAGGCCATGCGCGGCTTCGAGGTCGATACGATCTTCATGGCGATCGCCATCATCGGCATCCTCGGCATCCTGACCGATCAGGGATTCCGCTTTCTCCGGCTGAAGCTGACGCCGTGGGCGAAGCAGTGAGGATGGCGGAGGCGGCCGCCGAGCCCGCCTCGAAGCCAAAGCTCCGCGTCCGCGGCGTGAGCCTGCGCTACGAGAGCAAGACCGGTGACGTGACCGCGCTGAACGACATCAGCTTCGAGGTGGCGGACAAGGAATTCGCGGTCATCGTTGGCCCGTCGGGATGCGGCAAGTCGAGCCTCCTCTATCTCGCCGCCGGCCTCGTGGAGCCGACCGACGGGGAGATCCTCATCAACGACCGGGTGATCGGGGGCCCGGGGCCGGACCGCGGCATGGTGTTCCAGTCCTACACGCTGTTCCCCTGGCTGAATGTCGCGGAGAACGTCGAGTTCGGGTTGAAGCGGCGCAAGATCCCGGCGCCGGAGCGGCGCGTCATCGTGGAGCGCTACCTTGCCGAAGTCGGGCTGACGCAGTTCGCTGAATCTTATCCCAATCAGCTTTCCGGCGGCATGATGCAGCGCGTCGCGATCGCCCGGGCGCTCGCCAACGATCCGGAAATCCTGCTGATGGACGAGCCGTTCGGCGCGCTCGACAGCCAGACGCGCTCGCAGATGCAGCGGCTGCTGCTCAGGGTATGGGAGGCGGCGCACAAGACGGTGCTCTTCGTCACTCACGACATCGACGAGGCGATCCTGCTCGGCGACCGGGTCTACGTGATGACTGGCCGCCCCGGCCGCATCCAGGAGGAGATCGCCATCGGCTTCCCGCATCCGCGCTCGATGGACCTGGTGCTGAACCCTCAATTCCTCCTGATCAAGCGCCGCATCCTCAATCTGCTGCACGGCGATCTGGAGGATGTGTGAGAGCGGCAGCGCAAACTGATGAAGCCCACCACCCTCATCCTGAGGTGCGGGACCGACAAGGTCGGGACCGCCTCGAAGGACGATCCAGATGTCGATGGGCAACGGTGCTGCGTGCTTCGAGGCTCGCTTCGCTCGCACCTCAGCATGAGGGGCGTTGATGGGTTCCAGGAGGCTCTTTGAAAGCTCAATCCTGGTTCGGGGCCACCATCCCCGGAATATAGCCGTCACTGATGAACGAGCGGCAATGGCCCTCGAAGGCGGCGACGAGGCGCGTCTTTCCGAGGCTCGCGAGCCGTGCGACGCCGATGCGCATCGGGCGGTGGTCGCCCTCAAGCTTCAGCCGCACGAGGCGGCGGCCGTCGAGCGAGAATTCGGACCGCGGGCGGACGTTGGCGAGCGTGTAGCCGTAGCCATTCGCGACCATGGTGCGGATGACGTCGGGGTAGCGGGAGCGCGCACCGATGGTTGGCTCGAGTCCATGCGTGAGGAACGCCGCCATGAAATATTCGCGGCTGATCGGCAGGTCGAGGAGGATGAGCGGCTCGGCGGCGATTTCATCCAGCGCCACCCCGCGCCGGGCCGCGAGCGGATGCGCCTCGCCGACCACGACATGCAGCGGCAGCACGGCGAGCGGCTCGAACTCGATGTCCTTCGGGATCTGCAGGTCGTAGGTGAGCGCCACGTCGATCTCGGCCCGTCGCAGGCCGTCGAAGAGCTCCTCCTGATGCCTCTCCTGCTGGCGGATCACCACCTCGGGGAAGGCACGCGTGAACTCGTGGCAAAGCTCGGGAATGATCATCGGCGCGAGCGGCACCATGCAGCCGACGCTGAGCTGCCCGCGCACGAGGTTTGTCACCTCGGAGACAACCTCGTAGAGATGCGAGGCCTGCGCCAGCAGACCCTTCGCCTCGATCAAAAGCCGCCGGCCCGCCGGCGTCAGCGACAGGCCCTGCGCGTGGTGGCGGAGGAAGAGTTGTACGCCGAGCTCGGTTTCCAGATTGGAGATGGCGGTGGAGATCGAGGGCTGCGAGATATTGATGCGCTCGGAGGCGAGCGTGATGCTGCCGGTCTCCCCGGCCGCAACGAAATATTCCAGTTGTCGGAAGGTGAAGCGCATGGTTCCTGCCCTGGCGCGAGAGTGATGATGGCGCGGCGGGTGTCAAGCAGCGGGCGATGAGCGCGGACCTCTCCGTCTTTGATCTCAGCGGGCGGAAGGCGCTCGTGACCGGTGCCGGCCAGGGCATCGGCCGCGCCATCGCGGAAGGGCTGGCGCGCGCCGGGGCTGACATCGTCCTGACGGGGCGGACGACAGGCCCGCTTGAAGAGGCGGCCGCGGCGATAGCGGCGCTCGGGCGGAAGGCCGAAATCGTCGTGATGGATGTCGCCCGCGCAGAGGACTGCAGCGCGGGCGTGGCGCGGGGAGCGGAGCTGCTCGGCGGGCTCGACATTCTGGTGAACAACGCCGGCACGGAGGACGTACGCGCCTCCGCCGATGTCGACGCTGCGCTCTGGGACAGGATCGTCGACACCAACCTGAAGGGCGCGTTCTTCTGCGCGCAGGCGGCGTTTCACGCGATGCGGCCGCGCGGCGGGGGAGCGATCATCAATCTCTGTTCGCTCACCTCCTTCGTCGGCATCCCGACCGCCACGCCCTACGGGTCCTCGAAGAGCGGCCTGCTCGGCATGACGCGAGCGCTCGCGGTCGAATGGGCGCCGCACGGGATTCGCGTCAACGCCATCGCTCCGGGCTATTTCCGCACCGCGATGACCGAAGGATTCTTCGAGGCCGAAGGCTGGGCGGAGCGGATGACGGAGCGCATCCCGCAGGGCCGCTTCGGCGAACTGCGCGATCTCGTCGGTGCGGCAGTCTTCCTCGCCTCCGACGCTTCGGGCTATGTGACCGGCCACTGCCTCGCCGTCGACGGCGGGGTGCTTGCCTCGCTATAGCAACGCGCGCCCGCCCGGGCCGCCTGTCAGTCAATCGATTGGATCGCGGATGACCTCGAACTGCAATTTCCATGAGCTCGCCAACCTGTCCGACGAGGCGCGCGCCGCGCTCCTGCGCCGCAGCGAGACCGATCTCGCGGCCTTCGTCGAGAAGGCCTGGCCGATCGTCGCGGCGGTGAAGGCCGAAGGCGACCAGGCGCTGACAAGGTTCGCGCGCGAGTTCGACAAGGCCGACGTGCCGGCGGACCGGATCGCGGTGACGAAAGCGGAGTTCGACGCGGCGTTCGATGCCGTCGAGTCCCCAGTTGTCGATGCGATCGAATACGCGATCGCGAACATTCGCGCCTTCCACGAAGAGCAACGGCCGGAGCCGATGTGGCTGAAGGAAATCCGCCCCGGCGCCTTCGCCGGCGACCGCTGGAGCCCGATCCCGTCCGTCGCGCTCTACGTACCACGTGGCAAGGGGGCGTTCCCCTCCGTCACCATGATGACGAGCGTGCCGGCGGTGCTCGCCGGCGTTCCCGAGATCGCGATTTTCACGCCCCCGACTGAGGACGGAGCCGCCGACGCCGCCACCCTCGTCGCCGCGAAGCTCGCGGGTGTCAGCACGGTCTACAAGTGCGGCGGCGCGCAGGCCGTTGCGGCTGCCGCCTACGGGACAGAGAGCGTCCGCAAGGCGGTGAAAATCCTCGGGCCCGGGAGCCCGTATGTGGTGGCGGCGAAGCGCATCCTCGCCGACGTGATCGACACCGGCACCCCCGCCGGGCCATCCGAATCCCTCGTGCTCGCCGACGACAGCGTGGACGGCGGCCTCGCGGCGCTCGACCTCCTGATCGAGTCGGAGCACGGACCGGACTCCTCCGCTTTTCTGGTGACCCACAGCCGGCGTGTCGCCGAGGAGGCGCTCGCCGCCCTCCCCGCCCATTGGGCCGCGATGGACCCCGGCCGGGCGGCATTCTCGAAGACGGTGCTCAACGGCCCGCGTGGCGGCATCGTGCTGACCGCGTCGATCGAGGGCTCGTACCGCTTCGTCAACGACTACGCGCCTGAGCACCTCGAAATCCTGTCGCGCGAGCCTTTCATGCATCTCGGGCACATCACCAATGCCGCGGAAGTGCTGATGGGGCCGCACACGCCGATCACGCTCGGCAATTTCGTGCTCGGCCCGAACTGCGTGCTCCCGACGAGCGGCTGGGCGCGGAGCTTTGGGCCGCTGTCGGTCACGGACTTCCTCAAGCGTTCATCGGTCGGCTACGTCACTGCCGGCGCCTACCCGGAGCTTGCGAGAAACGCGCGAATACTCGCCGAGTACGAAGGCTTCAGCGCGCACGCCAACGCCGTCTCGGCGCTGCGCGATCCCTATCTCGGAGGGTGATCGCACGCATGCGTGCCGCCCGGCTGCATGACAAGGGGGATCTGAGGGTCGAGGACATCGACCCTCCGCCGGCCCCGTCCGCCGATGCCGTGCTCATTGGCGTCGCCGCTGCGGGAATCTGCGGCTCGGACCTGCACAATTTCCGCACCGGCCAGTGGATGTCGCGCAAGCCCTCGACGCCGGGGCACGAGCTTGCCGGCGACGTGCTGGCCGTCGGTAAGGATGTGACACGGATCGCGGTCGGCGACCGGGTGGTGGCGGATTCCCGTTTCTGGTGCGGCGCCTGCGTTCAGTGCCGCGGTGGCAGACCCAATCTCTGCGAGAACCTCGGCTATGTCGGCGAGGTCTGCGACGGCGGATTCGCGGAGCGGCTGCTGCTGCCGCAGCGCCTCGTGCACAGGGTCGATCCGGCGCTCGATCCGGCTGTCGCCGCAATGGCGGAGCCGCTGGCGGTCGCGCTGCACGCCGTGCATCGTCTCGGGCCGACAAGCGGAGAGCCGGTCCTCGTCGCCGGCTGCGGCCCGATCGGCGGGCTCGCGGCGCTGGTCCTTTCGCGGCTGCCTGGCGCCGGGCCGGTCCTCATGGCCGACAACAATGCCGCGCGCCTCGCATGCGTGTCCGCTGTCACCGGCGCGCGCCGGGTCGCGCTTGAGCGACACGGCGTGCAGTTGGCCCTTGCCGGCGCGCCGCTGCGCTTCGCGATCGACGCAACGGGCAGCGTTCCGGCCCTGACGAGCCTCTTCGACACCGTCGCTAACGGGGCGACCATCGCCGCGGTCGGCATCTTTCACCGCCCGCTGGAGTTCGATCCGAACATCGTGGTCGAGCGTGAACTGACGCTCGCCGGCTGCAGCGCATTTTCCGACGAGCTGCCGGAAGCGATCGCGATGCTGACGGAGCTGGCCCCCGCTCTCCGGCAATTCATCGAGCGTGAAATCAGCCTTGAAGAGCTGCCGGTCGCGTATCAGCGGTTGACCGCCGGCGACAGCGAGCGGCTGAAGACGATAGTACGCTTCTAGGCGACCGGTCCGCGCCGTTCGAAGAGATCCGATCGCCGGTCGCGGAGATAGGGGTTGGTGGCACGCGTCGCGGTAAATCTTTCGGGAGCGTAGTCCGCGACGATGACGGCGCTCCCGCCAGCCGGGGCGCGCGCGCCGTCGCTGCCGTCGGGGAGCGCGATGCAGGATCGGCCGGCATAGGCGAAGCGATCGTCGCCGCCTGCGTGGTCCGCATAGGCGATGGCGATGCCGTTCTCGAAGGCGCGCACCGGCACGAGCTTCCCCGCGATGAACGGCGCGTCCGGCGTGTCGGGCTGCGCGGTCGGAACCAGCACCAGCTCGGCGCCCGCCAGCGCCAGATGCCGCACGGCCTCGGGAAATTCCACGTCGTAGCAGATGAGGATGCCCGCCTTCAGCCCGCCAAGCTCGAAGACCGCTGGAGCACGGTCGCCGGGCGTGAAGAGCGCGCGCTCGTAATCACCGTAGAGATGGCATTTGCGGTAGATCGTGCGCTTGCCGGTGGGCTGCGCGACCAGGGCGGAATTGTAGATCCGCTCGCCCTCCCGCTCGGCGAAGCCTGCGACGACGGCGATATGGTTCCGCGTCGCCATGGCGGCGAGCGCCGCGACCTGCGCGCCGTCGGCCGGCTCGGCCAGCGAACGGATGCGGTCGCCGCTGCCGTAGGCGGTCGTGGCGAGCTCAGGCGCTACAATGACGTTCGCACCGCGACCGGAGGCTTCCGCGACCGCGTCGGCGATCATGGCGAGGTTCGCCGCCACGTCGCCCTTGCGCGCCACCATCTGAAAGACCGCGATACGCATCAGTTTTCCTTCGAAGCCCAGGCGCCGAGCAGCCGCGGCAGGTCGCCGAAGCGGGCGATCAGCCCGAAAACCAGCGCCGCGAAGAGGACGAAGACCACCGTCACCGATGCCATGGTCGGCGTGTAGCCGTAACGGAGCGAATTGAAAATCTTGATCGGCAGCGTCTCGATCGTGAAGCCGGCGACCATGTAGGCGACGATGTACTCGTTGAGCGACAGCACGAAGGCGAAGGCATAGCCGGAGAGAAGATACGGCCCGACGAGCGGCAGCACGACAGTCCTGAGGATCATGCGATCGTCCGCGCCCATCGTCTTCGCCGCCTCGACAATCTCCCGGTCGATCGAGGCGAAGCCGAGGGTGAGGGTCACGAGCGGCAGCGTCACAAAAAAGATCGCGTGGCTGATGACGACGGTCCACGGCGCGCCGTAGAAGCCGACCGTCGCCCAGAACGACAGGAACCCGAGCGCTGTGATCACCGGCGGCAGGATGAACGGCGCCAGCCCCAGCACTTCGACGATCCGCGCCCAGGTGCGCCGACGCCGCCATTGCGACCAGACCAGCGGAAAGGCGATGAAGACGGAAAGCGCCGCCGCCGACGCCGCGATGACGACGGAGGTGAGCAGCGCGTTTCGCCAGCCAGGATCGGTCACGATCTCGGTGTACCAGCCAGGCGAGAAGCCGACCGGCGGGAATTGCAGCGTCTTCTGCGCGTTGACCGAGACCCCTGCCACGACGACGATCGGCGCCGCCAGAAAGAGCGCGACGGCGGCAAGGAGAAGCCAGCGCAGCATTTTCGCCAGGGAGCGGATCAAGCGGCCGCTCCCCTTCGCCCGATGATAAGCGCGAGCCCGACTAGGCCGAGGCTGACCAGCACCAGGAAGATCGCCATCGCGGCGGCGAAGGGCATGTTAGACTGGTAGATCGCCTGATCGGTGATGAGCACCGACAGCGTCCAGTGCTGCGGCCTGCCGAGAAGCTGCGGCAGCAGGTAGGAGCCGAGCGCGAAGACGAAGACCATGATGAGCGTTGCCAGGAGCGCGCTTCGAAGCACAGGCACGACGAGGTTGAAGAACGCCCTGACCGGCGAGGCCCCAAGCGTCCGCGCCGCTTCCACCAGCGAGGGTTCGAGCCGCGCGACGGACGGGTAAAGGACGAGCACGGTATAGGGGAAGGCCTGGTAGACCATGCCGGTCAGCACCGCGCCGAAGCTCGGCGACAGCGACACGGGCTCGTTCATCAACCCAAGCGCCACGAAGAGGTTGGTGATCCCGGCGGTGCGCGAGAAGAGCGTCGACCAGGCGAATCCGATGACCACCTCCGACAGTGACAGGATGGCGAGCAGGCCGACCAGCCAGAGCGCCTGCAGCCGGCGTGGAAGCCGCGTAAGCTGATAGGTGAACGGCAGCCCGACGGCGACGCAGATGATGGCGACCAGCGCCGCAAGCCCGAGCGAGAAGCCGAGCCGCTCGGCGAAGAAGCCGGTCAGGAAGCGCGCGTAGTTGGTGAAGACGAAATCCGGCTTGTAGAACGCCCCCTCGATCCGCCGGAAGAAGCTGACGGCGAGCATGATCCCGAAGGGGATGACGAAGAAGATTGCGAGCATCAGCGCCGGGAAGAGGACCGGGGCGGCGTCGGCGACACCCCGCCCCCAGCCCCTCCCCGCGAGGGGGAGGGGAGCAGCGTCGCGACTGCCAGCGCCGCCGCGGCTCATGCCTTCAGCACCACGCAGTCTTCCGGCTTGATGACGACGCCGACCTCCGCACCCTCGCGCAGATCGAGCCGGTCGCGCGGCGAGGAGACTGCCACGATCTCGCACTCGCCGCAGGCGACATAGGTCTCCACAGTCGCGCCGAGGTCGCGGACGAAATTGACGCGTCCGCGGATTGAGGCGTTGGCGGGGTCGGTCAGGCGGATGTCCTCGGGCCGGACCGACACGACCGCCTCGCCCGCGACCCCGAGGCCGGGGATCGAGCCGCCCGGCACATGCGCCCCGCCCTCGCCGCTCCGCGCCGGAAAGATGTTGGTGGAGCCGATGAACGCCGCGACAAAGGCGTCGCTCGGGCGCCGGTAGATCTCGAGCGGCGTGCCGGCCTGGCGGATGCGCCCCTCTCCCATGACGACGATCAGGTCTGCCATGGTCATCGCCTCACGCTGGTCGTGCGTGACGACGATGGTGGTGATCCCCAGCCGGCGCTGCAGCTGGCGGAGTTCCACCTGCATCGCCTCGCGGAGTTTCGCGTCGAGCGCCGAGAGCGGCTCGTCGAGCAGGAAGAGCTTTGGCGAGCGCGCCAGCGCGCGGGCGATCGCCACACGCTGCCGCTGCCCGCCAGAGAGCTTCGCGATCGGCCGCCCGGCTAGGCCCGGCAGATGCACCAGCGCCAGCAGCTCATCAACCCGCGCCGTCTGCTCCGCCTTGGACGCACCGCGGATGCGGAGCGGGTAGGCGATGTTTTCGCCGACCGTCAGGTGCGGAAAGAGCGCCAGCGACTGGAACACCATGCCGAAGTCGCGCTGGTGGGCGTCGCGGGCAGTGATGTCGGCGCCGTCGAGGAGGATGCGCCCTTCGGTCGGTTCTTCCAGTCCTGCGATCATCCGGAGCAGCGTGGTCTTCCCGCAACCGGAAGGCCCGAGCAGGCACACGAACGTGCCATGCGCGACGGAAAGCGCAACGTCATCGACGGCAGCGAGAGGGCCGAAGCGCTTGCTCAGATGATCGAGTACAAGGCCGGACATTTAAGGCTCGGCCCTTCCGCATTGAGGGGAAGGCTGCACTCTTCGGCTACCCGCCGACGATCAGCTCGGTCCACTTCTGGTTCAGCCAGTCCGACTTCGTCTGGTAGATGTCGTAGCGCGGGATGATCGGCGGGATGTCGGAGGAGACCGCGGCGAACTCCGCGTCGGTCAGGTCGAGCGCTTCGCGCTTGATCGTCGGCGATGTGCCGACCTTGCGCGAAAGAATCCCCTGGATGTCCGGCCGCGAGGCGAAGTCGATGAAGGCGTGCGCCTCGTCTGTCTTGGTCGAGGCCTTGGAGATGACCCACGAGCCGGCGTCGTTGATGCCGCCTTCCTTCGGGAAGGTGGAGCGCACCGGAAAACCGTCGGCGATCGCGAGGCCGGTCACGTCGTGATAGTACTGGCCCATCGGAATTTCGCCCGACTTCAGCGCCTGCTCGAACTGCGCCTCGTCGCGGTACCAGAGTTTCACGTTCGGCTTCAGCTCGGCGATCTTGTCGAGCACCTTGAGGATGCCGTCGTCGGTCTCGAGGATCTCCTGGCCGCCGAAGAACGTCTTCGAGGCGATGTCGAGCAGGAACGAGTTCGAGACGAGCGCGAGCAGGCCGAGCTTGTCCTTGTTCGACGGATCCCAGAGGAAGCCCCAGGAGTCCGGCGCGGTCGGATAGCTCTTCGTGTTGGAGACGAGCGTGATGTACCAGGTCACAGCGCCGATGCCGGCGACGCGGCCGTCGGTGTACTTGTTGACGAACTCCGGCTTCACGTTCGCCGTGTTCGGCATCTTGGCGAGATCGAGCGGCGCCCAGAGCTCCACCTCCAGCCCCTTCAGCAGCGGCACCTGCGCCATCATCGAGACATCGGCCGGCGCGACATTCGCCTGCGCCGCCTGCTGCAACTGCACGAGCCACGCCTCGCCAGTCGGCTCAGCGACGGATTCCACCGCGATGCCGGTCTCCTTGGTGAAGATCGGAAAGACGTGCTTGTCGAAAGAATCCTTGAAGTAGCCGCCATAGGCGCCGACTTTGAGGCTCTTGTCCTGCGACCGCGCGATGTTCGGCATCGCCAGCGCCGCGGCGCCTGCTGCGCCATAGGCGAGGACCGCGCGGCGGCTCACGCCGGATTTCATGAGATTGGTCATCCTACCCTCCACGACCGCCCCCGAACGGCGGAGCGGAAATCATTCCATGTCTCCGGACGGCAAGCAAATGCAGTGACGGCTTCTCCCCTCCCCCTTGCGGGGAGGGGCTGGGGGCGGGGTCTCTCCGCTCACCCTACGCTAGACGCCCCTCACCCAAACCCTCTCCCCCACCAGGGGCAGAGGGCCTGCTCAGCGCCCGCCGCCAATTGAAGGGCTGAATACCATCAGGCTGGCGATCTCGAACAGCATCTGCGCCCCGGCATGCGCGGTGTTCGTGGTCGCGTCGTATTGCGGGGCGACCTCCACGACGTCGCCCCCGACGAGGTCGATCCCCTTCAGGCCGCGCAGGATCGCCTGCGCCTCGCGCGTCGTGAGGCCACCAATCTCCGGCGTACCGGTGCCCGGCGCGAAGGCCGGGTCGAGGCTGTCGACATCGAAGCTGAGATAAGTCGGGCCTTCCCCCGCGACGGCGCGCGCCCGCTCCACCACGGCGGCGACGCCCATCTCGGCCACGTCCTCGGCGTGCAGCACGCTCATGCCGGACTCGTAGGAGAACT
>JBBQVL010000037.1:0-40281 GCA_038211615.1 Hyphomicrobiales bacterium | reverse complement strand
TCGGGATCAACCTTGGTCCTGTGGTGCTGATGTGTGAGAATTACCGATCGGAGTTACTGTGGCGGCTGATGCGCGCTAGCCCTTACGTAGTTACAGGTCTCCGTCGCGCGGGGTTCACCGGCGGTTGGCTGTGACGGCGGTGGAGGATTGCGATTGTTGAAGACGAGATAGATCGCCGGTGGAGCGTGAGAATTGCTCTGGAGAATTGCGGAACACGTATCCTCAACGCTTGGCGAAGAGATATGCTCCTCTTGATGCGCCCCTGTCGCGGATAGGTTGGTGACGGTCTTTTTTGAAGCTGAAGGACATCGATCCGTCGGGGGCCGTCAGAAAAAAATCGACCGATTGATGCCGATAGTCGTCGAAACCGCGCAAATTTCGAATCGCCGAAATTTCCCTTTCAATTCAAGAGAACGATTTTCTGACGGATCAGGGATACGGTTCTTTGGGATGTGCAGCAAAAAATAGCGCTGATAAATCAGCGCGTTAACATGGCTCAGAACAATCGAGTGGGAGTGACCGGATACCATCGGCGGCGATTGCGTACGTTTGGCGGTTTCATCGCCACCTGACTTCGCGCTGCTCATGGTTTTCGACCGGTAATTCCGCTCCGTCTCTATCACCGCCAGGGAATTGAAGCGCGGCCGGAGCCGATCGTAAAGAGCGTTCACGTGTCCGGAGAGCCATAGCGTAGTCTGGCGTGCAGATCGGTGGGGTTGCTTCAGGCGCCCGAGCTGCCGTGATGGCTGCCAGTGGTTGGTCAAACGCGTCGGCGACAAGGATGTCGCCGACATGAATGCCGCGGTCGGCGAGGGCCTGACCCTTCACGCGGACCGGATAGCGGCCAGCGCGGCGCAGATCGAGGATCGCGGCCAGATCGATCGACCACGCCCTCGATGTAATCCTGCGCCGGCGACTGGAAGCCGGTCGTGTTGTCGCCCCGATATTCGCTCATGAAAAGAACATAACAGGCACAATAAGCGCATGGGAAGCGCTAATGCCTTGTTGTCAGATGATTTTTGTGGAGAGGGATAGCGGGTTTGATTTCACTCGACATTTGTCCCCCGGAGCCGTCGCTAATGCCAGCCGGCGGCAGGGTCCCACGTCATCCTCGATAGAGCGGCGCCGTCCTGGACCCCCTCCAGAACCGGGCCTGGCTATGCGCGGCCGCAACCGTGCCACCTCAGGCAAGCCAGTCCTGGACCCCCTCCAGAACCGGGCCTGGCTATGCCCATCCAGGAGTTCGACCGCAGCTATGATGGTTGGCCTTGTGAATGGAGCACTGCGCATAAATTGCTTACCGGCTGATGAGCCACTTTACTGGAACAACCAGGCTATCACCGCTGCAAGACAGCACTTAACCCGCATTCCCCGGATGGAGCATAAATCTGTAGGGTCTGATGTGCGATTCATCTATTATAATCAGTAGCTTATTCGCAGATTTAGGGCTCCGGTCATGGCGCACCCAACGGGTGAATCGGAATCGGATGCTCTTCGGCTCGATTTCGACCGCCGCTTGATGCTCCAGTTTCGCGGCTCCGTGGTGACCTCCGATGCCGGGCTGCTCGCCTATCGTGAGCTCGACGACGTGCTCGGGCTGACGACGATGGCGAGTGATGTGCTGGTCGACGCACGCACTGGTAAGAATGGTCGGCACGCATTGGCCGGGTTGTTCCGGCAGTCGGTATTTGGTCGCCTTGCTGGATACGAAGACGTGAACGACGCCGAGCGCCTGCGGCATGATCCGGCGATGCGCTGGATTGTCGCTTAAACCGACGGAGCCTTGCGTCGTACGGATGTTTCAACAGTAGTGGATCCGACGTCCGCCGTCGTCGCGGACACTCTGAGCGCGTCGCCAAGGTGATGGATTCGCATCGCAGGGTGTTTTGGCAACTTCACGACTAGTTCCAGTTTACCACCAATCGCCTCCACATAACTGCGCAGGGTTGAGAGGTACATGTCGGCCTGCTTCTCGATCTTGGAGACCGACGGCTGCTTGATCTTCAGTGTGGTCGCGATGTCGGACTGCGCCTTGCCAGCGATCTGCCGCAGCTCGCGCAGGCCTTCAACCTCCTGACGCAGCTCCTGATAACGCACGTCAATCCGCGCTTGCCGCTCGGGCGGAAGCTCGGCGATGATCTGGTTCAGGTTCCGGCCCATCTCACTTTCCCTTCTTCGTGGTTTTCAGGCTTCCCACATGGGTGGAAAACCGTAGATCAGCTTTTGCAATGAGCTGCTTGTAAAAGCGTTTCTCGCTCCCGCCAGATTTGTCGCCGGCCACAAGCAGGATCGCCTTTCGTTCGGGGTCGAAGGCAAAGGCTGCCCGCCATTCGCCATCCGATGCCTCAAACCGCAGCTCCTTCATATTGCCGTGCCTCGACCCCTTCAGCGTGTCTGCATGCGGCCGACCAAGCTGGGGGCCATAATCGGCCAGCAGCTTGGCGACGGCGAGCAAAGCATCCTGGACGCTCTGCTCAAAGGCCAGGAACTCCACTTCGAAGGCGTCATGAAACTCAACATCCCAAGTCATCTACATAGCCTCCGGGCTATGTTTTGTCAAGAGGGATAAGGCTGGGGACACCGGCGAGGCGGTGGTCACCCGCCGGCACTTTGCCGCCCAGGAGTCGAGGTCTTCGACTGCATAGCGGACGTATTTGCCGAACTTGTGGTAGGCAGGCCCCCTCGCCAAGGGAGCGGTAGCACTCCAGCGTGTGCGCCTCCAAGGCAAGACGCCGGGCGGCACATTCGGTATCCACAAAACGGATCGGACCGGCCTCCTTCACGAACTCCGCACGCCGCAGGATGTCTGCTGCTGGCCACCGTCGTGGCGATTTCGATTTATCGGCCATCGGTCGGCTCCTGCACATTTGTGGCGCGCTTGGTTCCAGGCGGAACCTCGCGGTTCTGGCCACCACGATGGCGGAAGGGCCGGTAGTTGCCGAGCTTGGTGCGGGATGTGTATTTGCCATCTTCCAAACCAAGGAGCTTCTTGTCGGACAGCGATCCCGCATCTACCGGTGGCAAGATCCACACAGCCGCAGTGATCGGCGCGGGAGCGGTCGGCGGAGCCGAAGCTGGGGCCGATAGCGTGCCACCGATCAAGGACTGGCGGCGCTGCGCTACAGCCTCCGCCGCTGCCCTTATCGGGCCATCCTCGGTGTGGACGTAACGCATGAACATCGTGACGGTTTTATGGGCGGTGAGCGCCATGCCCACTTTCACAGGCACTCCTGAGTTGGCTATTTCTGTCGTGGCGCGATGGCGAATGCCGTGTGTGCCGATATGGGGAATGCCAGCGCGTTCGAGTATCCGGCCCCAAGCCTTCGCATAGGTGTGCTGCGACATCGACTGATCGGGGTTGAAGATCGAAGAGATCACGAAGGGGCTGTTCTCTAGGCGCGGCGCGTTCGACAGAAGAACAAAACTCTCTTCGCTCATCGGTTTTGACATTTCGCCCGTCTTGCTATCCGGCCAGGCGACACGCCGCCGGCTAAAGTCGACCCATGCCCATTCAAGACCGATGATCTCGGACATTCGTGCCGCGAAGGCGAACTGGAGCCGAATGGCAAGCGTGACGAAGGGGTGCTCCAACCCTTCTGCGTCGGCACGGTTGAGGTAGCTGAAAAGGCGGATCATCTCGTCATCGCTGATGAGTCGGGTTTTGCCGTTCTCCGGATACTTGGGAATGTGGCGACAGGGGTTCGTTCCGTCTTCCCGGTAGCCCCAGACCTCTGCCATGTTGAACATCTTGCGTAGGCACGACAGCGTCCGGTTGGCCTGCACGGGTATGCGCTTCATCCGCGTGATCAAATCCGCCACGTCGACGCGGGTTATGTCTCGGGCCTTCTTCGATCCGAAGGCAGGCAGGATGTATCGGTTGATGTAACCCCTGTTGCTCTTCACAGTGCTCTTGCTGTTTTTTGGCTCGGAATAGTCGCTTAGGAACCGGTCGCAAAGATCACGCAAGGTGGCAGCTTGGCGCGCTGCCGATTTTTCGGCGCTCGGGTCCTTGCCCCTCCGAACCTCGGCAAGCCAGTCCTGGGCAATTGACCTGGCTTGTTCGACGGTGATCTCCCCGAACCGCCCGATGGCCGGCTTGCGTCGTTCACCAGCATTCGTTCGATACTGGATCATGAACACCTTCCGGCCAGTCGGCGTGATTTTGAGAAGGAAGCCGGGTATTGCGGTATCGCGCAGTTCGTAGTCCTTCAACTTCGGTGTTGCGCTATCGACGGCTGTTTTGGTCAGTTTGATCGTGGCCATATTCACTCCATCCGTTGCCAGTTTCAGGAGCCAAATAGGGGCCCCTAGAAATCCTGCTGCGTCGCAGGTCCGGCTAGCGCAGAGTGATGACAACCGCTGAAAAAGCTAGACTGATCAGTAGGTTGTCGTAGTGTAGCGCAATGCCGGATAGACAAAGGATAGACGGGATTGATCGACTTAAAATCCCTTGGCCGAAAGGTCATGCGGGTTCGACCCCCGCCGCCCGCACCATTTGAGCAGCGCTGTCGGAGAGCGGAAGGGTGTCGCGGTCTTTGCCAGCGACGGCCCTCCGCTGCCGCATCTGATATTTCTCTTGCGAGGCGTTTCAACTATACCTTCGGAGTTGGAAGGGCGTCTGACGGAAGGCGTGCGGGCACCCTCGAATGCTTGGGGGTCGCATGTTCGCTCGCGAATTGCTTTCGGCGGCTGCTCTGCTGGCCGCGCTCCTGACTTCCGGTCCGGCCCCTGCGGCGGTCGACGCCGCGAACCCCGTCACGGTCTATACGCAGGACCAGGCGGCGTTCGCGTCGGGTGGCGGTGCGGATGAGCTCGTTGCCCATGCGGCGGCGCAGGGCACGATCCGCGTCATCGTCGGGCTGAAGCTTGTCATGCTGCGCGAGGACGTGCTCACGCCGTTCGGAATTGCGGCCCAGGTTCGCCGCCTGCAGGCGGTTCAGGACAGCGTGATCCAGCGCGTGCACGGCGCGCCGGACGACAGCGCGGTCCGGTTCACGTTCAGCCCCTATATGTCGCTCTTCCTGAGCGCCGCCGAGGTCCGCAGATTGCTGGCCGATCCCGACGTGGTCAGCATCCAGGAAGACGTCCCGAGCCCCCCGCAGCTCGAATACAACATCACGGTCCCGCATGCGGACACAGTCATCGCCAAGGGCTTTTCCGGAGCAGGCTACGCGATCGCCATTCTCGATACCGGCGTAGACAAGGCCCATCCGATGCTGAAGGGGAGGGTGGTTTCGGAACTCTGCTCTTCGACCAACAACGCCGCGGCGGGTGCGAGTTCGCTCTGTCCGGGCGGCGTGTCGTTCTCGGTCAAGGCGGGGTCGGGCGTAAACTGCCCCGTGGCGATCGACGGCTGCGAGCACGGCACCCACGTTGCTTCGATTGCGGCGGGCGCAGCGGTGACGGGCGGCGGCCTTGCGCTCACCGGCGTCGCCCCGCACGCAAACATCATCGCGGTGCAGGTCTTCAGCAAGCTTACGAAGGGGTGCGGTTCGCAGCCTGTGCCCTGCGTCCTGAGCTACGCCACCGACCAGGTTGTCGCTTTGCATCGCGTCTATGAGATCGCCCGCACCTTGAAGGTCATTGCGGTCAACATGAGCCTCGGCTCGGGCAAATATGCCGCGGCCTGCGACAGCCAGACGTCAGCCGAGGCGACCGAGATCAAGAACCTTCGCGCGCTGGGCGTCGCGACTACCATCGCCGCCGGGAACAACGGCTATGACGGGTTTATCGCCTCGCCTGCCTGCATTTCGACGGCGATCGCCGTCGGCAACTCAAACGCCAATGAGGTGGCGCGGTTCACGTCCAACAATTCCACCCTCGTCAAGCTGATGGCGCCCGGAACCGCCATCATCGGCGCGACGCCCGGCAGTCACTTCGCGACGCTGAGCGGGACTTCTCAGGCAGCGCCCTACGTCGCCGGGGCGATCGCGGCAATGAAGAGCGCACAGCCGGCCAAGACGATGGCGTCAATCCTGACCGGACTCCAGTGCGGCGGCAAGATGATCACGAAGCGCGAGGTCCCGGGCGAAGACCCGAAATCCCTTCTTCCTCCGCGCCCACGCGTCGACCTGCTCGCAACGCTGGACTTCCTGAAATATCCGACGACTGCAGTGCGGGCGTGGAACTTCGATACGGCCGCGCAAGCGTTCGACTGGACTCCGTTCTGGGGCACGTGGACGGTTGCCGGTGGCGACTACAAGCAGACGCCGAAGCTGAACTGGTCCGCGACATCGGTGTCCACCTGCGATGTGGCATCGACCATCACGGCGTCTCTTCTCCGCAGCGACCCCCCTGCCGGCGAGGAGCCCGGATCGTACACCGGGATCATCGTCAGGGCCGGCATCGACTACAAGAACGTTGCTCTCTCGGGATACTACATGACCTACGACAGGTGCCACGCCAGTGCCGCCGGCTTCTGCTCCGGGCTGCCTAGCGATCCGCGCGGAGAGGCTGTCGTCTACCGCCTCGACAACGCCAAGCTCAGCGCCGGCTTCGGCTTCCAACGCATATGCGGCAGGCGCATAGCGATTGCCGCAAACGCAGCGGCCGCCATCAAGATCGTCTTCAGCGGCTCGCATTATGAATACTATTTGAACGGGATCCTGGTCTGCTCGTTCAATGACAGCACCTATACCAGCGGCCGCGACATGATCGCCGCTTATGACGTGGGTTCTGCACCTGGCAACCTGAAGACCAGCCTGGCCGTGAAATCGTTCTCCATCAAATATTCGGGCGTCAGCTCGGCCGCGGAACCGGCGATCAGTCCGATTATGGATCCCTCGGCCTTCGGGCCGAAGGTCGATCGCGCCGGCGAGCGGATCAGCATGGCCGCGGCGCCGGCGCGTTAGCCGCCGCAGCTTCCGGGGGCAGGTCGCGGAAGCGACGATTGCAGCGACATTTGGCTTGAGCCGCGCGCGGGCTCCGCGCATTCAGTTGGGGATGGCCGAGCGCGATCTTGAGACATACCGCAGGAAGCGGGATTTCCGCCGAACGGGCGAGCCGCGCGGTGGAACCGTCGCCCGCATCGGCAATCTCTTCATGATCCACAAGCACGACGCGTCGCGGCTCCACTATGACCTGCGGCTGCAGATCGGCGATGTGCTGAAGAGCTGGGCGGTCCCCAAGGGTCCCTCGCTCGACCCGGCCGAGAAGCGTCTGGCGGTGGAGGTCGAGGATCATCCGCTGGAATATGGTGGCTTCGAGGGGGTCATCCCGGAGGGTCAGTATGGCGCCGGCGCGACGCTCATCTGGGATCGCGGCGCCTGGGCGCCGATGGGAGACGTGGCGCAGGGCCTGAAATCCGGAGCGCTCAAATTCCGGCTTGCCGGAGAGAAGCTGAAGGGCGGATGGATGCTCGCCCGGCTGAAGCGTCGGCCCGGCGACGCGAAGGACAGCTGGCTCCTCATCAAGGAGCACGATGACGCGGCGGCGACCGACTTCGACATCCTGGAGACGCGGCCCGAAAGCGTCGTCTCGGGCAAGCGGATCGAGGAGTTGCAGGCGCCGGGCACGAAGCAGTGGACGAGCGGCAAGAAGGCCGCACGGCCTCGCAAGACGCCGGAAGCGCCACCCCCGAAGCCGGTCGCACAGAAGTCCCTGACGCCGAAGCCGGTTGCCTTCAAGCCGGGCGCCTTGAAAGGCGCGCGCAGGAGCCCGGTCCCGCGCACCTTCAAGCCGCAGCTTGCCACGCCGATCGACGAGCCGCCCGAGGGGAAGGAGTGGCTGCACGAGATAAAGCTCGACGGTTACCGCACGATCGCGATCGTCGCGAAGGGACAGGCGAAGCTCCTGACCCGCAACGGCCACGACTGGACCGATCGCTACGGCGACATCGCTGCCGCCTTCGTTGCGCTTCCGTGCGAGGACGCCGTGATCGACGGCGAGATTGTCGTTCCCGATGCCGACGGTATCACAAGCTTCGGTGCGCTGCAGGATGCGATCGCCAGTGGCGAGACGTCGAAGATGATCTTCTACGCCTTCGACCTCATGCATCTGGATGGCTTCGACATCTCCGCCGCGCCGCTGCTCGAGCGCAAGGCGCTGCTGCAACGCCTGCTCGCCGCCTCGGTGCACGAGACCTCGCCGATCCAGCTCAGCGATCACGTCGCCGGCAATGGCGGCGAGTTCTTCGACCTCGTCTCGCAGAAGCATCTGGAGGGCGTCGTCTCGAAGCGCGCCGACAGTCTCTACCTCGCCGGCGCGCGCGCCAGGACATGGCTGAAGGCCAAGGCGAAGCGGATCGAGACGCTGCCGATCGTCGGCTACACGACATCGCGGCAGGCCGGTGGGCTCGCGGCGCTCCTGCTTGGCGAGCCGGACGGCGACGGGCTGCGCTTTGTCGGCAAGGTCGGAACCGGCTTTTCCGTCGCCGAGGCGGCGGCCCTCACCCTTAAACTGGAGGCGCTGCAGCGCAAGCAGCCGGCGGCGAACTTCACCGTGCCTGTCCCGAAGGCGCACTGGGTGGAGCCGGCGCTGAAGGCGAAGGTGCAATATTCGAACCGCACCGGCGACAATCTCCTCCGCCATGCCGTCTATCGGGGCTTGAGCGAGATGGAATTCTCCACCGAGAAATCCGCCACCGCCCGGCGCTTCATCACCGACGAGCATCTCGCCTCGGTGTGGGTGACCAATCCCGAGCGGCGGATGTTTTCCAAGGACGGGCCGACGAAGCTGGACCTTGCGGTCTATTACGCGCGGGTCGGCGACGCGATGCTGCCGCATCTCCTGAACCGGCCCGTGTCGCTGGTGCGCAGCCCGTCCGGCAAGCTCGAGGACTGCTTCTTCCAGCGGCACGCCTTCAACGGCATGCCGAAGGAAGTCGGAACCTTCGTGCTGAAGCGCTCGGACGACGAGGATCGGCACTACATTTACATAAAAGACGCCGCCGGCTTTCTCGCGCTGGCGCAGTTCGGAGTGATCGAGTTCCATCCGTGGGGGTGCCGGGCCGACAAGCCGGAGCGCCCGGATCGCATGTTCTTCGACCTCGACCCGGGCGAGGGGGTGGCATGGAAGAGCGTCAAGCGTGCCGCCTTCCAGCTCCGCGACGAACTCGCAGCGCTCGACCTGCCGGCCTTCGTCAAGACCTCCGGCAAGAAGGGCATCCACCTCGTCGTGCCGATCAAGCGGCTCTATTCCTGGAAGCAGGTGCACGAGACGAGCGGCAGGATCGCCGTGTCGCTCGCGAAGCGGTTCCCGGCGTCCTTCACTGCCACAATGGGAAAATCCAACCGCGCCGGAATCATCTTCGTCGATTTCCACCGCAACGCCCGCAGCGCCACCGCCGTCGGCGCCTTTTCGCTCCGCGCCGCAAGAGGCCTGCCGGCGTCAACGCCCATCGCGTGGGCAGACCTCGACTCGATCGACGCTCCGCAGGATCTGAACTATTCCAGCGTTCCGGGTATTCTGGAGAGGGCCGGCGATCCGTGGGCGGACATGGATGCGAGCGCGGCGACGCTCGGAACCAGTATCTCCAAAGCGAAATAGGGCGACAATCGTCCAGTGCGGGAGTCCGAGCCCTCGCCGAAGGCCGATCCACCGCAATCGACGCGTTTCAGGATTTGGTTTACCCTGTCGTTCCCGACGTTTTAACCAATTCCGGCCATCGTCGAGGGATCGGAAGGCCGGTTATCCGGTTCCTGTGAGCGTAATCGGGTGGAGGATCTTGGTCATGGCACCGCGTGCAAGCTGGAAGGGATATCTGAAGCTCTCCCTGGTGAGCTGTCCTGTGCGGCTCTACAACGCCACGAGCTCGAGCGAGAAGATCGCCTTCAACCTCCTTCACAAGGACACTCACAACCGCGTCGCCATGAAGCCTGTCGATCCCGAACTCGGGCAGGTAGAGCGCAGCGACCTCGTCAAGGGCTACCAGTACGAGAAGAACCAGTACGTGATCATCGACGAGGAGGATTTTGAGAAAGTCCGGATCGAGACCACGGAGACCATCAACATCGAGGCATTCGTCGACCACGACGATGTCGACCCGATCTACAACGACTCGCCCTATTACCTCGCGCCGGACGGTCCGATGGCGGAGGAGACCTTCGCGGTGCTGCGCGAAGCGATGACCAAGATGGGGAAGACCGCGATCGCCAAGGTGGTGCTCACCAACCGCGAGCGGCTCGTCTCGATCTCGCCGCGCGATAAGGGCATGCTGCTGCAGACGCTCCGCACCGGCCAGGAAGTGCGCAGCGCCTCGGCCTATTTCGAGGACATCCACTCCGACGGCGTGGACAAGGAAATGCTTGAGCTTGCCGAGAAGCTGATCGAGCAGAAGACCCGCGACTTCAGCCCGGCGGAGTTTGTCGACCGCTACGAGGTCGGCCTGATGGAAATCATCAAGGCGAAGATCAAGGGCGAGACGCCGGTCGTGGCGGCGGCGCCGGAGCGCGGCAAGGTCATCAACCTGATGGATGCGCTGAAGAAGAGCCTTGCGGACGAGAAGCCGCCGGCAAAGAGTAAGACGCAGAAGGCCGGGAATCAGAAGGCCGCGACGCCGAAGGCTGTCGCGCAGAAGCCGGCCGCGAAGGCGGCGCCGCGAAGAAAGAGCGCCTGAACGGAGAGCGATGCAGGTCGAAGGTGCGGCGTTCGCCATTGTCGGTGCGCTCGAGGCGTTCCCTCGGCGCCTCGCCGCGCGCGCAATCGCGGCGGGCGGCGGAACCCTGCAACGCGCGATCTCCAGGAAGACGAACGTTGTGGTCCTCGGCCATGGGCTTGTCGCCGACAGCGCCGCGCGGATAGGCCACCGCCTCGATCAGGCGCGGAAGGCGGGCGCCGTGGCGATCAGCGAGAACGCCTTCCTGCTCCTGCTGCAGTTGACCAAAGCCCCGGAAGCCGCGCGGCAGATCGCGGCGCGAAAGCTCATCGAACAATCGGGCCTCGACGCGGAGACCTTCGAGCGGCTGCGGCTCTTCGATGCGTTCGAGTTCGCGGAGGAGCCGTTCGGCTTCCGCGACCTTGTGGCGGCGAAGCAATATCAGCGGCTGATCGCCGACGGCCTCGATTGGCTCGGGCTCATCCGCGCTGTGCGCTCGGGCCGCTCCGCGGCGTCCGGCGGCAATCTCGCGAACGTGCGGCTGGAGCGCTCCAGCTGGAACGACGTGCTGATGCGCGACGGGCCGGCGCTGACGCAGCTCAGTGGCCAGCATCTGCTGGCGCTGCCCTCCGACGATGCTTCCGCCGACGCGCTCTTCGATCTGGCGCAGGAGGCGGAGGAGGCCGAGGACTGGGCGCGCGCCCGGCCCCTTTACCAGAAGGCCCATGCGATCGAGCCCTCCGACCCGGTGATCGCCTTCAACCTCAGTCACGTTCTCCTGAAGCTCGGCGAGTGGCAGGAGGCGCGCCGCTACCTGACCAAGGTGCTGGCGCTCGATCCGGCCTATGCCGAGGCGTGGTACAACCTCGCGTCGATCGCCCGTGAGCAGAACGACCCGGAGGCCGCGCGGCGCTATCTGTCGAAGGCGGTCGCGGCCGATCCGACCTATCCCGATCCGGTCTACAACCTCGCCTTGCTCGAGTTCGATTCCGGCGCCTATGGCGAGGCGACGAAGCTCTGGGAGCGCTACCGTGAACTCGACCCGGATTCGGATTGGGGGCGGAGGGCAAAGCAGGGCCTGCAGCTCATCGGCCTGATGGCCAGCCAGCCCGGCGCCAAGATCGACCGGAAGGCCGCAGAGCAGCTGCATGTCGGGCGATGAATTTCCTGACGACCGGGCCTGAGGACAGCGTTGCCCGCGTGCTGCTCACGCACGGGGCAGGCGCGCCGATGGACACGCCGTTCATGAACAGCTTCGCCGCCGCGTTCGCCGCGCATGGCCTGCAGACGATCCGCTTCGAGTTCGCTTTCATGGCTTCGCGACGGACCGGGGAGGGGAGCAAGCCCCCGCCGCGCGCCGAGCGCGTCATGGGCGAGTTCCTCGAAGCGGTCGAGGCCGTGGGGGCCGGCCGGCCGCTTTTCATCGGGGGAAAATCCATGGGCGGCCGGGTCGCCAGCATGGTGGCGGAGGACTTGTTTCGCGCCGGGCGGATCGCGGGCCTCTATTGCCTCGGCTACCCCTTCCATCCGACCGGCAGGCCCAACAAGCTGCGGACCGCGCACCTGAAGGACCTCACGGTGCCGACTCTGATCTGCCAGGGGACGCGGGATTCCCTCGGTTCGCGGGAGGAGATCGCCACTTATCCGCTTTCGCCGGCCATCCGCATCCACTGGCTGGAGGGTGGCGAGCACGACTTCCGGCCCGTCAAGGGTTCGCCGACCACCGCAAAGCAGAATCTCAACGATTCCGCCGACGCCATCGCCGCCTGGATCAAGGCGCTAGTCGGCTGGCGATTGCGTTGATTCTCGCCCGCAAGTAGGCCATTCCGCTGGCGGGACTTTCTGCTTTGCGAGGCGGCATGAAGCGGGTTGGCATCGGGGTGATCGGCTGCGGCGTCATATCGGGCGCTTATCTCAAGGCCGCCCAGGACTTTCCGATCCTCGACATTCGCGGACTCGCCGATTCCATGCCTGCGGCCGCCGAAGCGCGCGCCAGGGAGTTCGGGCTGACGGCGGTCAGCGTCGATGCTCTCCTCGCCGACCCGAGCGTCGAGATCATCCTGAACCTCACCGTGCCCAAGGCGCATGTGGAGGTGGGGATGCAGGCGCTCGATGCCGGAAAGCACGTCTATTCGGAAAAGCCGCTCGGGGTGCGCTTCAAGGACGGGAAGAAGCTTGTGGACCGCGCGGCGAAGAAGGGACTTCGCGTCGGCTCCGCGCCGGACACGTTCCTCGGCGGGGCACACCAGACCTGCCGGAAACTGATCGATGCGGGAAAGATCGGAACGCCGGTCGGCGGCTCGGCCACCTTCATGTGCCCCGGCCACGAGCGGTGGCACCCGGCGCCGGACTTCTATTATCAGCCGGGCGGCGGACCGATCCTGGACATGGCGCCCTATTACCTGACCGACCTCGTAAACCTGCTCGGACCGGTCGCGCGCGTCGCGGCGATGACATCGATGCCGAGCCCGACCCGCACCATCACGTCGAAGCCGCGCGCCGGACAGACAATTCCGGTCGAGGTGCAAACCCATGCGGCGGGGACCCTGCAATTCGTCTCAGGCGCCATCGTGCAGGTCGCCATGAGCTTCGACGTGCCGGCGCACCGCCATCTGCCGATCGAGATCTACGGCAGCAAGGGATCGCTTGTCGTGCCCGATCCGAACTGGTTCGGCGGTCAGATCGAGTTCGCGGCCGAGAAGGACAAGTGGCAGAATGTAAAGACCGACATGCCCTATGCCGACGGCAATTATCGCTCGATCGGCCTCGCCGACATGGCGCACGCGATCCGCGCCGGCCGTCCGCACCGGGCGAGCGGCGACCTTGCGCTACATGTGCTGGAGGTGATGGAGGCGGTCGGGACGTCATCGGACAAAGGCCGCGCGATCGATATCAGCACGCGGCCGGATCGCCCGGCGCCGCTCGGCGAGAGCCTGGTGCGGCGGAAGCTTGCAACTTGACAAATCTGGAGCGCATCTCGGTGATCGAGAGAGTCCATACGATTACGGATTTTCACGACCGCCCGAGGTCTGGAATTGCGGATTTTAGGGGCGAAGCTCACTGGTTTGAATGTGAGTGGGACGAAGAGGCTGATGACTACGCCGCCGGCTATTCACTATCGCCAGTCTCCGAGGAGATTTTTCGGTTAGAAGTGGAGCGGTACGAAATATTTCTTAGATGGCAGCGGGCATCCAGGGCTGGTGGCATTGTCACCTCTGCGGACGGCGCTGCGGCATGGAAAGCTGTGCTGAAGGATTTTCCGGCTCTGCCTCATGAAAGGGTGCGCTTTGATGAACTTAGCGCGCGGGTCGAGGGCAAGCTCTGTATCGACCCGCTAAAGCGAATCCGTGCAAGTGCTGACTTTCGTCAGGAGGGAGTGGTCTGGCGTCCGCTCTGAAAAGAGGCAAAGGAACGATAGATGCGCGAAGCGTTGATTGTCTGGGGCGGCTGGAGCGGACACGAGCCGGAGCAGGGGGCGAAGATCGTCGCCGACATGCTCGAGGGCGAGGGGTTCAAGGTCTACGTCGAGACGACGACCGAGGCCTTCGCCGACCCGTCGATCAAGGATCTCAGCCTCATCGTCCCTATCTACACGATGTCGAAGATCGAGAAGGAGGAGGTGCAGAATCTCACCAGGGCGGTGGAAGGCGGCGTCGGCCTGGCTGGCTATCATGGCGGAATGTGCGACGCTTTTCGCGAGGCGGTCGAATACCAGTTCATGTGCGGCGGGCAGTGGGTCGCGCACCCCGGCAACATCATCGATTACCGGGTCGATGTGACCAAGCCCGAGGATCCGGTGATGCAGGGGATCAAGAGTTTCCCCTACCGTTCCGAGCAGTACTATATGCACGTCGATCCCTCGAACGAAGTCCTCGCCACGACGACGTTCTCGGGCGAGCACGCTTACTGGATCGACGGGGTCACGATGCCCGTGGTCTGGAAGCGCAAGCACGGCAAGGGCCGCGTCTTCTACTCGTCACTCGGGCATGTCGCGAAGGAATTCGACGTGCCGGAGATGGCAACGATCCTGCATCGGGGGATGCTTTGGGCGGCCCGCGCCTAGTCGCATGAAAAAGCCCGCCGGTGATACCGGCGGGCTTCGGTTGTGCGTGCGCGCAAGGCCTACTGGAGAGAAATCTGGTACGCCGGCGCCTTGTCGAGCTGGTCCTTGGTGGCGTTGACCGACACCATCAGCGTCCCGCTCTCGTCGGTGCGGACGTTCAGGTTGTCGAAGTTCAGCGCCACGGGCTTCTCGCCGATCCCGAGGAAGCCCCCGACATCGACCACCACGGCGTTGATATCGCCCTTAGTGTTGAACACGATGTCGCTGATCTCGCCGATGTCCGCGTCGTCCGTTCCGTAGACTTCCGCGCCCATCAGCTTGCTTGCCGCCAGATCCTGGCTGTCGGGCATCGCGGCGATCGAGCCGGTGGTTGCCGGGTTATCCGCCGCCGGGTCAGCGGGAGCGGTGGTCGCAGGCGCCGCCGCCATCGTATCCGTTGCGGCCGGCATGTTCGCCGTCCCGACCGTGCTCGTATCGAAGGCGGGAAGCTTCTCGAGCTGGTCCTTGCTCATCGCCACATTGACCTGCGGCTCCGCGTTGGCGTCGGCCTTCGAGAACTTCAGGTCGGCGAACGGGATCGCGACGGTCTTTTCCCCGATGCCGAGGAAGCCGCCGACGTCGATCAGCGCGACGCGGCTATCGCCGTCCTTCTGCAGCACCAGATCGGAGATCTCGCCGATGCTCGCATTCTCGGAGCCGTAGACCTCCTTGCCGATCAGCGTGCTGGCGCGAACCTGATCGGTGGCGGCGGCGGTGAAGCCGACGTCGGTGCTGAGCGGCGCCGAATTGTCGGCCGTCGTCGTGGCCGCCGGAGCCATCGAATCAGCCGCCATCGTATCAGCCGCCATCGTATCAGCCGGAGCGGTCGTCGCATCGGCCGGAGCAGCCGCCATCGTGTCGACCGGCGCGGACGGGGCCGCGGTCAGATCGGTCCCCGGCGCGGGCATCGTCGTATCGTTCGACGCGTTCGTCGCGGCTGCACGCGCCGACGGATCGTAGGCGGTGCGGTCGAACTGCGGCGCCGCCTCGAGCTGTTCCTTCGTGGCTGCGTAAACGAGACGGAAATCGCCGTCGCTCTCGACCACCTTCAACTGGTCAAAGGGCACCGCGACGTTCTTCTCGCCAATGCCGAGAAAGCCGCCAACGCCGATGATCGCGTTCGTCACCGAGCCGTCTTCGCTGACGATGAGGTCGTTCACGTCACCGATGTTGTCCGACTGCGGGTCGGCGCTCGAATAGACCGAGCGTCCGATGATTGTGCTCGCGAGGGTCGGATGCGCCGGCGCGATCGGCTGGCTGGAATCGGTCACCGTCGCAGTGCTTGCGGCGGTCTGAACCGTCGCCGGCTCGGCGGCGTAGGTCACGCTGATTGCGCCGGCGCTCACCAGCGCCAGCAGTGCGCTGCTTGCCATCAATTTGCGGATCATTTCTCACCTCTCCTGTGGATGGGTCCGACGCGGTCTGCGAGACGCGCGCCATGCACGGAACGCGCCGCAGAGGCCGAACCGCGATTACTGTTGGACAATGCCTGGAGAGCGAGGGCGTTCCCTGAGACCGGATTTTACTGTGGCTTCCAGCCAAACAGCCAATCCAGCCGCGATAATAGAAGTGTAGTCGGCAAAATTCTAAGCACAGTATTTCGAATCCTGGCGGGCGCACCCTGTGCCTCGTAGGTGTGGAGATTTTGGGCGGCATTGCGCATGACGCGCTCCACACGCGGCCGGCGCACTCGCGTGAAGCTCGAAAGCGCGGCTTCGACATCCGTCTTGCTCCCAAGTTCCTCGGCCAGCACGTAGGCGTCTTCGATCGCCTGCGCCGCGCCCTGTGCAGCGCTCGGCGCCATGGCATGCGCCGCATCGCCCACGAGCACGACACGCCGGCGTACCCAGGGCTGGCGCGCGTCGACCTGCACCAGGGGCGACTGCACCCATTCCGGAACGCGCTCGATCAGCCGTTGCGCAATCTTCGCGAAAGGCGCGATGGGCAGGGCGTCTCCTCCTTCGCCGATGACGACGACATTCAGCGTTGCTCCGCCCTCCACAGGATAGTGGACGAGGTGGCAGCCGGTTCCCATCCAGAGTCCGATTTCGTCGCGCGCGGGAAGTTCTCCAGCCTCCGGCATCGGGAGGAGCGCGCGCCACGCGAGGCGGCCCAGCGGCACCGGCGGCAGGCCGGCGCAGCAGGAGGTCCGTATTGCGGAACGGGCGCCGTCGGCCGCAACGAGAACGTCCGCCTGTCGCTCCTTGCCGGCCGCGCTGAACCGGACTTCTGGCGAGTTCGCGTGCACGTCCACTACCTCCGCATCAAGGTGGAGGCTGAGGCTTCGTTCGCGGCGCGCGGTGGCGATGAGCGCCGCCTGCAGGTCGGTCCGAAGCAGCGTGCAGTAAGGCGCTCCGTAGCGGCTGCGCGCGGTCGTTCCGAGCGGTATCCGCGCCAGCGCGTCGCCGCTTCCGGCGTCGCGGATGACAAGCGCCTCCGGCTGGAACAGGCTGGCGACGAGCTCGGGCATAACGCCGAGCCGCTCGAGCACAGCCATCGCGTTCGGGGACAATTGGATGCCGGCGCCGATCTCTTTCAGCACCGGGGCGCGCTCGTAGAGATCGACGGATTGCCCGCGTCTTGCGAGGGCGATGGCGGAGGTCAGGCCGGCTATGCCGCCGCCGGCGACGGCGACGCGCATCGCCTCAGGCGGCGGCTTGCCGGTAGAGGCAGCCGGCCGGCCGCGTCTCGGTCGGCTGCAGGGCCGGATCGAAGCGGTAGACGGTGGAGCAGTAGGAGCAGATCGCCTCGGAATCGTCGCCCATGTCGATGAAAATATGGGGATGATCGAAGGGCGGCAGCGCGCCGATGCACATGAACTCGTGCACGCCAATGGCGATCGCGTCGACGCCGGTGTCGTTGTGGAAATGCGGGACGATGTGGTCGGCCATGAGATCCCTCGCTCCGGCGTGGCGGCAAGTCGCGCGGACAATAGCCATCGGAGCGGCCGGGGAACAGACCGCGGCGGGTCTTTGTTGCCGCAGCCAGGTCCTGTAGCTTCCGCGCCGCCCGGGCCGTGGACCAAGGAATGCCGCAGAAATTCAACTCCGATGGCGTCGAGATCGCCTTCATCGACGAAGGCGAGGGATTTCCGACGCTCCTCATCCACGGCTTCGGGTCGAACCACCGCGTGAACTGGGTCTCGACCTCGTGGATGCGCGATCTTCTCGCCGCCGGGCGCCGGGTGATCGCGCTCGACAATCGCGGCCACGGCGAAAGCGGCAAGCCTCACGATCCCGCAGCCTACAGGCTTGCGACCATGGCAGAAGATTCCGTGCGGCTGCTGGACCATCTCGACGTCCGCCAGGCCGACGTGATCGGCTATTCGATGGGCGCGCGGATCGCCCTCTCTCTCGCGGTGGCGCATCCGGATCGTGTCCGGAGCGTCGCCCTCGGCGGGCTCGGCGAGGCGATGATGAAGGGCGAAGTCTTCGCCCCCGTCGAGCCGCTGCTCGCGGCGCTCCGTGCCAGATCGCTCGACGAGGTGAGCGACCCGCGCGGGCGCACCTACAGGACATTCGCAGACCAGACCGGCAGCGACCGCGAGGCGCTGGCCGCCTGTGTGCTCGGCGCGCGCGACCGGCTGACGCCCGCCGACCTGCGGAAGATATCGGCGCCGGTCCTGGTCGCGGTGGGCAGCGAGGATGTTGGTGCGGGCAGCGCCGCAGGGCTCGCCGCGCTGATCCCGGGTGCCGAGGCTTTCGAGATCCCGGGCCGCGACCATATGAAGGCGGTGGGCGACAGGGCCCACAAGGCCGCCGTCCTCGCCTTTCTCGCCCGGCAGGGCAGGAAGGACGGGTAACTCTCGCCGGCCGAAACCCTTTCCCGGGGGGCATTCGGGGTTGTATAATGCGGGCTCGAATGGAGAGACCCATGAACATCAAGGTCCCAAGCCCGACGGTCGGCACCGTCGAGTCGCTCGATCCGGTCTGGACGCGGCTGCGCAACGAGGCGGATGCGGTTGTCGCGAAGGAGCCGGCGCTCGCCGGGTTCATCTACGCCTACATCCTCAATCACGCCCGGCTCGAGGATGCCGTGGCGCATCGGATCGCCGACCGGCTCGACAGCCCGGCCTTCGATGGCGACATCATCAATCGCGCCTTCGGCGAGATGCTTGCTGCCGACCATGCCTATCCGGTGGCGCTCCGCGCCGACCTGGTCGCCGTCTTCGACCGCGACCCGGCATGCACGCGGTTTCTCGAGCCGGTGCTCTACTTCAAGGGCTTCCACGCCATCCAGGCGCATCGGCTGGCGCATTGGCTCTACGGCTGCGGACGGCACGATTTCGCCTTTTTCATGCAGAGCCAGGCCTCGCAGGTCTTCCAGGTCGACATCAACCCGGCCGTGCCCATGGGGCGCGGCATCTTCATCGACCACGCAACCGGCGTGATCATCGGCCAGACGGCCGTCATCGAGGACGACGTCTCCATCCTGCAGAACGTGACGCTCGGCGGCACGGGCAAGGAAACCGGCGACCGGCACCCGAAGATCCGCCGCGGCGTGCTGATCGGGGCGGGCGCCAAGATTTTGGGCAACATCGAGATCGGGCGCTGTTCGCGGGTCGCCGCCGGCTCGGTGGTCCTGAAACCGGTTCCGCCGAACGCGACGGTCGCCGGGGTGCCGGCGAAGGTGGTCGGGCAGGCCGGTTGCGCCGAGCCGGCGCGGAGCATGGACCAGGTGCTGCGTGACGCGGAGTCCGATGTCGGCTTCGGCATCTAGCCGGGGTCGGGGAGGGCGCGCCTCGGCGATTGTGGCCCGCGCCGCGGCGTTCTAAGAAGGCTGCCCTGAGTTGAAGCCCGAGGCCCCCGTGTCGATCGACGAGCTGAAGAAAATCGAGCGCTATCTCCGCCGCCTTTTCGGCAATGAAACCCTCGCCGTCCGGGCGCGTCCGAAGAAGGACGATTCGGCGGAGGTCTTCGTGGGCGGCGAGTTCATCGGGCTCATTTTCCGCGACGACGAAGAGGGCGACCTCTCCTACAATTTCAACATGGCGATCCTGTCCGACGACCTCGGCGCCTGAGCCTTCCCCGTATTAACCACAGATCGAGACAGCCGCCTTCCGCGGCCGTCGTCGCTTGCCGCCGCGCGGCTTCGCCGATAGGGTTCCCAAAGGTTAACGATGCGTTAATCGCGGGGGCCGCGGTGTCCAATCTCGGTATATTTGCGTATTGCGCGGCGATGGGTTTCGCCGCCGCCGCGACCATCGCCACCTTCTATCAATGGGTCACGTCGGAGCGCCCGGAGCTCTTCGCCATGCGCCCGAATGTACTCGGCCTGATCTTCGCGGTCGTGCTCAGCATGTTCTGCGGGCCGTTCATCGTCGTGCGGCGCGTCGTCGACGGACTGAAGTCGCGCGAGCTTAAAGTGCTCCCGGCGGTGGCCTTCACCGCCCTGGCCGGGATGTGGAGCGTTTGCGCCGGCATCTTCTACGTGAGCCTGCTCATCGCAACCTGACCCGGCGTTTTCGATCGTTCGCCGGCAGGCCGCCTAACCTCTCCCCTTTTGTCATCCCGGATCCGCGCAGCACAGTGCGGGACCCATCGCTCCTCGGCTGCAGGCACGATCGGCCGCGTATCCGCCGGGGTGGCTAACGCTTTGGGGTATGGGTCCGGTCCTGGCGTGACGGCCGAACCGGGATGACAGGTGGAGATGTCGCGGACGCGGCGCGACGGGAGGTCGTCCCGCCTTATGAAATGCAGTCTGCGGCGGCGCTTACCGCGCCACCGGCTTCGGTGCCGACGCAGGATCGCCGATGACGGGCGCCGTGCGTGCTGCGGCGGTGTTCTGCGTGGTCCAGCGCGGGTCGCCCACCGAGACCCAGCGGTTGGGATCGCTCACCGACTGGCGCTTTACGAAATGGTAGGCGGTCTCGTACCAGCGGCTGACGCGGTCGGTCTTGTTGTCGAGCACGAAGTCGCCGCGTGTCGTGCGGGCCAGGAGCACCGCGTGGCCGTCGCCCACCTCGTCGAACACCACCGCGATCAGCAGGTCGCCGGTCGACCAGCCGCGCTCCACCAGAAGCTTGCGCTTCAGGAGAACATAGTCCTCGCAGTCGCCGTATCCGTTTGGCAGCGTCCAGTATTCGTCGCGGTGGTAATATTGAAGGTCCGTGACCGGGACGATTGTGTGGTTGACCGTGTAGTTGACGTCCTGCAGGTCGCGCCAGCTCGCCTCGGTGAGGTCCAGCGCGGCGTCTGAGCCTTCCGCGACGCACTGGTCCGGCGTCGTGTGGCAGAAATCGACATAGCCGACCGGCGGATTGGTCCAGCCGCCGACCTGCATGCTCATGCTATCGGCAAGGACTGGACCGGCTCCCCCGAACCAAAGCCCGACTGCCGCTACAACGCCGGCGAACAGGGGCCGGCACGCAACACCAACCATTATTCTCGCCCCCCATTTACGGAGGACTTTAGCAGATTTCGATTGCGTTGGCGCTAAGAGTCTAGCTCAACGATTGATGAAGAAGTGCGCCTGGGACGGGGCGTTCTGTATTGCGCGAACGCCACACTAGAAGAATTCGTTCTCGATCGTCTTCTCAATCGCCGCGTCGGACATGAGGCGCATGAACTCGATGCCGATGCCGTCATCGAAGTGCCGGACGACCCGTGCGCCGAGGCGTCCGAGCCGGATCGGGGAGCCGAGCGGGGGGCGGATCGTCGTGGAGAGGGCGGCCCCGGAGAGCGACATGTCGATGACGCGCACCGAGTGGCCGGTTCCATCCGGCAGCACGACGTTGGCGTCGCTCCGCTTCGGAGTCCGGCGGAGATGGCGGCGATCCTCATCAAGGCTGAGGACGTGGCGGTTGGCGAGCCAGGTGAGCGTGTCGGCGAGCTTGTCGCGCTTGCGCTGCGAAGCGCTGATCGACATGACGAAGCCGTGCTCGATCTGGTAGAGGATTACGCCTTCGACACGGCCGATGTCGTCGACATAGGCGACGACGCGTTCGCCGATCTCCGCCGAGAAGGGGCTGACGAAGGAGGCATCGCCGGGAGAGATCTCGAGAAGCTGGCAGGGACACTCGCGTTGGTCGGCGAACATGCAACGGCCGAGCAGGCTGAGCTGGACGCGTTGATAGCGCCGCCTGTCGGACTCGGAGTGACGTGTGGCTTCCTGAGCTTCTAGCGCCGGCATTGCAGCCCCGATTGGTCCAACCTAGGCGGGCGAGTGCGGCCCAGGGCGAAACTATGCCGTTGTTGTTAAATATCTGTAAGCGTTTTGGCCGGATGGCGGCCGTGGCCGCCGACCTATTTTCCGCCGTTGACCACCGTCAAATGCCCGTAACGCCGGGACATTCCGAGCTCGCCGGCCGAGAGAGCCGGCGCCGCGCGCGAGTAGCCGCGGAGCGATTCCGATCCCGCCATCGGCAGAAATCGGATTGAGCGCAGTGATTGTGCGACGATTCGGGCGCGTAAACGATTCGCTTCGTCGTGTCCGCCGATCCGGACCATCGATCCGATCGCGCCCACGGCGTCATTTTCGCCGGCCAGCGGCAGCAGCATCATCTCATAGGAAATCACGCCGCCGCCCATGGTCTCGGCGATGACGCCCGCGACCATTCCCGTAGAGCGGAAGGCGAGGGCGCGAAGGTCGCGCTGCAGCATCGACCGGTCGGGATTGTCCCAGAGCGCCAGAAAGCTTTCGTCCGTCAGGTCGCGGCCGTAGCGGGTAGCGATCGCTGCGCCGCAGAAGCGGACGCGGAACTGCGGCTTGTCGGAGGAGTCGAGTTCTATCAGAAATAGCGATGGCAGCAGGGTCGCCAGCTCGCCGGGCCGAATCCCGCTCGCCCGCACCGGCGTGTCCCGATGCCGGCTCAGCCAATAATCGTATAGGGCACTGCTGACTTCGTGCTTCACATCGCGCCCCGCCACCGGAATGCCGCGTGACCTGTCTGGTCGGCCATTCACCCAAGCTTCCGGGACTGAAAGACGTGCCACGCGGTGAGGGGTCGCCGGTTGGAAACCATTTGTTAAGGTTAACCGTCCGTGAACGGGTGCGACCCTGCCGGGCTTGCCTTGCGGCCGCCCCGGCGGGCATGACCGGCGCATGGAACGCGCGCCCGCCATCAACCTTCCCCCCGTCGTGCTCTGGCTCGCGGTCGCCATGATCGGCGTTCACGTCGCGCGGCAGTTCATCGGCGACGCGAACGACGAATGGGTGGTCTACACGTTCGCCTTCATCCCGGCGCGCTACGGCGACCTTGCCGCGCTCATTCCGGGCGGGATGGCGGCGCGCTTCTGGACGCCGCTCACCTACGCCTTCCTGCACGCCGACTGGCTCCACCTCGGGGTCAACATGGTCTGGATGGCGAGCTTCGGAGCGCCCTTGGCCCGCCGCTTTGGCAGCGCGCGGTTTCTGCTCCTGAGCATTGCCTCAGCCGTCGCCGGGGCCGGGCTGCACTACGCCCTGCATTCCGGCGACCAGTCACTGGTGATCGGCGCCTCGGGCGCCGTATCGGGCATGATGGCGGGAACCTCCCGCTTCGCGTTCTCTCCCGGCGGGCCGCTCGGCGGGGGAGGAACGGCGGCGTTCCGCATTCCGGCCGAGCCGCTGCTCTCCGCCCTTCGCAACCGGCGTGTCATCGCCTTCGTCGTGGTCTGGTTCGTGACGAATCTGGCGTTCGGACTGGCCGGCGGCCTCGTTCCCGGCGCTTCCGGGCCGATCGCCTGGGAGGCGCATATCGGCGGCTTTCTGGCCGGGTTGCTGTGCTTTCCGCTGCTCGATCCCGTGCGCGCCGAAAACCGGCCGGACGAGACGCTGGAATCGTGAAGCCTGCGGAACTACACTTGCGATAGTGCCCGCAAGGGGCGGGCGACCGGCAGGGAGGATCCGATGACCGTTGCCCGGATCATCAACGACAAGGGACGGGATGTAGTCACCGTCTCCCCAGGCACTTCGCTCGCGGCCATCGCGGCGATCCTTTCGGAAAGGCGGATCGGCGCCGTGCTGGTCCTTGAGAAGGAGGCCATCAGCGGCATCGTATCGGAGCGCGATATCGTGCGCGCGGTGGCGAAGCACGGCGGCGACGGGCTGGCGATGCCGGCTTCCGAGTGGATGACCGCAAAGGTCGTGACCTGCCGGCCCGAGGACACAATCCACGACGTGATGCAGAAGATGACCGTCGGGCGCTTTCGCCATCTTCCCGTCGTGAAGCACGGCAAGTTAGTGGGGATCATCTCGATCGGCGACGTGGTGAAGCGGCGGATCGCGGAGGTCGAGCGCGAGGCCGATCAGATCCGCGAATACATCGCGACCGCCTGAAGGCGGGTCTGCGTCAGTCCTTGCGGGTGCCCGCGGCGGAGAACTTCCGCTCGACCGGTCCGCCGCCGAGCGGAACGCTCCGGTAGAAGCAGGTCGGCCGGCCCGTGTGGCACGTGCCGGCGCGTTCGGTGACCACCGCGCGGACGAGAATCACGTCCTGATCGCAGTCCGTGCGAAGCTCCACTGCGCGCTGGAGAGAGCCAGACGTTTCGCCTTTTTTCCAAATGCTTTGCCGGGAGCGGCTCCAGTAGTGCACGAAGCCTGTCTCAAGCGTCAGCTGCAGCGCATCGGCGTTCATCCATGCCACCATCAGGACGTCGCCACTGGCGTCGTCGACGGTGACGCACGGGATGAGGCCGTTCGCGTCAAAGCGCGGCGTGAACCGGTCAGTTTCTTCGATTCCCGCTGGCGCGGCGTCCGGCCCGGCAGACATTGGGAACGGCGTTCGAACCGCTAGCGGGAAGTCGGACGGACGAGATTGAGGAATTTCTCGCGCTCCGCAGCGTCTTCCCTGAAGATCCCGGTGAAGTGGGAGGTCATGGTCGAGGCGCCTGCCTTCTGTACGCCACGCATCGACATGCAGAGATGCTCCGCCTCCACCATCACGGCGACGCCGCGCTCGCCGACGAAGTCCACCATGGCCGAGGAAATCTGCGCCGTCATCGTCTCCTGCGTCTGCAGACGCCGGGCGAAGACGTCGACGACTCGCGCAAGCTTGGAGATGCCGACCACGCCATCGACCGGATAATAGGCGACATGCGCCTTGCCGATGAAAGGCACCATGTGGTGCTCGCAGTGCGAATAGAACGGGATATCGCGCACCAGGATCATGTCCTGATAGCCGCCGACGTCCTTGAAGGTCGCGGTCAGGACCTCGGAAGGATCATGGGCGTAGCCGGAAAAGAGTTCCTCATAGGCGCGAACAACCCGCCGCGGCGTGTTGATCAGCCCCTCGCGGTCGGGATCGTCGCCAGCCCAGGAGATCAGTACCCGCACCGCGGCCTCGGCCTCTTCCCGCGTCGGCCGGGCCTCGGCCGACTGCCGGCCGTTCCCTGCCAGCACCTTTACAAGGGCATCCATATTTTTCCTCCCCGCCGCGCAAGGGATTGGCAGCGGCACTCGAGAGCATCCTATATAAGGGATCGGTCCGCGCTTCACCAACCGGGTCAAACGCCACAAATCCGATGCTCGACGACATCTACAACGCCAAGATCCTCGAATTCGCGGGAAATATTCCTCGCATCGGCCGGCTTCCCGATCCCGATGCAAGCTCCCGCCAGCACTCGCGCCTCTGCGGGTCGACCGTAACGGTCGACCTGAAGATGGCCGACGGGCGCGTTTCGGACTTCGCCCACGATGTGAAGGCGTGCGCGCTCGGCCAGGCCTCCTCGTCGATCATGGCGCGGACCGTCATCGGCGCGACGGCAGACGAGCTCCGGCAGGTCCGCGAGACGATGTACAAGATGCTGAAGGAGGCAGGCTCGCCGCCGGAAGGCCGCTGGGCGGACCTCAAATATCTTGAGCCGGTGCGCGACTACAAGGCCCGCCATACATCCACGCTTCTCACCTTCGACGCAGTCGTCGACGCCGTGAGCCAGATCGAGAAGGCGACATCGAAACAGGCGAAAGTTGACGCCGAGAACCCAATCGCTTAGGTTATATCGTTGATGCCGACGGTTCTTCATGGCAATCACGCGCGCCGATAGCCTCAGGGCCGAGAAGGCCACGCGGTCCCGGATGCAGTCGACACCGCATGCCGTGTCGGCTCACTACGATCGCGGACAGGCGAAAGTCGTCATCCGCCTGGATAGCGGCCTGGAACTGGCGTTTCCCTCCGACCTGGCGGAGGGGCTAAAGAACGCGAGCCCGGAGGATCTGTCGGTCATCGAAATCAGCCCTACCGGATTTGGTCTGCATTTCCCTGCGCTCGACGCCGATCTTTACCTCCCAGGCCTTCTGGAGGGACTGTTTGGGTCGCCAGCCTGGATGGCGAGGGCAATTGGCAAGAAGGGTGGCGCGTCAAGAACGGAAGCCAAGCGGCTGGCGTCACGCAGAAATGGCAAGCTCGGCGGCCGTCCTCGCAAGGTCGCGGCCGCGTAGGACAAACATAAAGGGGGAAGACGCATGCCGTTTGTGAACATCAAGATTCTTGCGGGCCATTCGCAGGAGCGGAAGGACGAGATGTCGCGCCGCATCAGCGAGACCATCCAAGAGGTCGGAAAGCTGCCCGCGGGCGCCCAGGTCTGGGTCGTGTGGGAGGACGTGACGCAGGAGGACTGGTTCGTCGACGGCACGTCGGTGAAGGCGATCCGCTCGGGAAAGACCTGAAGTGGCCGCGGAGATCCGCGACCCGCGCTTCCAGTCGGTGGTCGGCGGGGCGGCGGAGGTCGAGCGCATCGCGACCGGCTTCAAATTCACCGAGGGGCCGCTCTGGCATCCGAGCGGAAAATTCCTGCTGTTCAGCGATATGCCCGGCGACATCATCCGCCGCTGGACATTGAAGGACGCCGTGACGCCGTTTCGGCAGCCGAGCAACATGACGAACGGCATGACGTACGACCGCGAGGGCAGGCTGCTCGCCTGCGAGCATGCGACGAGCCGGGTCACGCGCACCGAGGCCGACGGTTCGCTTACGGTGCTCGCCACCCACTATGACGGCAAGGAGCTGAACAGCCCCAACGACATCGTGGTCGCGAAGGATGGCGCGATCTACTTCACCGACCCGATCTACGGACGCGTCGAATATTACGGTCTGCCGCGCGAGCCGGAGCTGTCGTTCCGCGGCGTCTATCGGATCGATCCGCGCGACGCCCGCCTGGCGCTGCTCATCGACGACTTCGCCCAGCCGAACGGCCTGTGCTTCTCGCTCGACGAGAAGCAGCTCTTCATCAACGATACCGCGAACGCCCACATTCGCGTCTTCGACATCGGAGCGGACGGCAGGCTGAGCGGCGACCGGGTGTTCGCGACCACGACCGGCGCCGGCGAGGGCGCTCCCGACGGGATGAAGATCGACAGCGCCGGCAACGTCTACTGTTCAGGGCCGGGAGGCGTGCATGTCTTCGATCCGGGCGGCGTCTGTCTCGGGGTGATCCTCGTGCCGGAACCGGTCGCGAACTTCGCGCTTGCCGGCGACGACTACCGGTCGCTCTTCATCACGGCGTCGAGCTCGCTGTATCGGGTGCGCGTCGAGGTGCCCGGTCTCCCGGTCTACTGAGCCTCGCTTGCGCTGCAGCGGCGCCGCGCTCATATCCGCCGCATGCAAGGGAGCATCCCAGAGGAGCGGAGGCCGCCCGCTCTCCTGAGAAGGGTGCGGCTCGCGGTGTTGCTGATCCTCGGCCTTCCGGCCCTCGCCGCGCGCGGCCTGATCACGATCTATCGCTACACGCTGTCGAGCCTCGTCGGCCGCACCTGCCGGCATCTCCCAACCTGCTCGGAATACACCGACACTGCCATCGGCCGCTTCGGCCTGTGGCGCGGCGGCTGGATCGGACTCGCCCGCTTCTCCCGCTGCCGCCCGGGCGGCACCCACGGTTTCGACCCGGTGCCGGAAATCTTGCCTGCGAAAGCGCGCTGGTTCCTACCGTGGCGCTACGGGCGCTGGTCACAGGAAGGGACGCCGGAGAAAGTCCGTTGAAAAACCCATCTGATGGGTTTACGTGACATGGTCGTCGTTCACCGCGCGTTGGGCTTCCGTTTTGTGATCTACACATCGGACCAGGATCCAGCACATGTTCACGTTACGGGGCCGGGGCACGCCAAGATCAATCTCCTTGGCCAGAGCGGTGCGCCCGAGCTTGTGTTCAGCGTTGGAATAAAGCGCGGGGAAATGCGTCGGCTGATGAACGAGGCGATCGCGCTTCGTGACGATTTCCTCAAGGCGTGGGAGCGGATTCATGGATCGTCTGACTGAGGATCGGCTGAAGGCAGCCGAGGCTAGTGGCCGCGAGGTTCTCGATACGGAACCTCATGCTGTTGCGGCGCGCTACGATCGGGCAACCGGCCGTGTGGTCATCGAACTCGCCAATGGCTGCCTTTATGCTTTTCCGGCCCGGCTCGTGCAGGACCTGCATGACGCCGGCGACGATGAACTCGATGCTGTTGAGATCGATGGAGCCGGCCTCAATCTGCATTGGCCGGCCCTCGATGCCGACCTCTACGTGCCGGCTCTGGTTGCGAGGATATTCGGCACGCGCGCCTGGATGAGTCGCGAGCTTGCCCGCGTCGCCGGACGAACGAAGTCGCCCGCGAAGTCGATCGCGGCCCGGGCCAACGGGGCAAAAGGTGGCCGGCCGCGTAAGATTGCACTGCGCTGAGCGTGGCGGCGTTGGCCGCTCCCGCTTGAGGGAGCTTGCCGGAAATCTTGCCTGCGAAAGCGCGCTGGTATAGGCCGTGGCGGTACGGCCGTTGGCGCTCGATCCTTGCGGATTGAGCCCGCGGCCGAAGTTCTCGAAACGCGAAGACAGATGAAAGGCGGCGCGGCCGCATGGCTGCGCGAAGGCAAGACCATGGTCACGATCTCTCTCCCGGACGGTGCCAAACGCGACTTCCCTGAGGGCGCGACCGGCACGACCGTGGCGGAGGCGATCTCGAAGTCGCTCGCCAAGAAGGCCGTGGCGATGAAGATCGACGGCGCGCTCGCCGATCTTTCCGACCCCGTTCCGGATGGCGCGGCGATCGCGATCGTGACGCGCGACGACCCGGCTGCGCTGGATCTGATCCGCCACGACTGCGCGCATGTACTGGCGGAGGCGGTGCAGGCGCTCTTCCCCGGCACGCAGGTCACGATCGGCCCGGTGATCGAGAACGGCTTCTATTACGACTTCTTCCGCAACGAGCCGTTCTCGACGGACGACTTTGCCGCCATCGAGGCGAAGATGCGCGAGATCATCGCCGCGAACCGCCCCTTCACGAAGGAAGTGTGGGCGCGCGACCGCGCGCGCGACGTGTTCCGCGACAAGGGCGAGATGTTCAAGGTCGAGCTGGTCGACGCGATTCCCGCGGACCAGCAGCTGAAGATCTACTACCAGGGCGACTGGTTCGACCTTTGCCGCGGGCCGCACATGCCTTCGACGGGGCAGGTCGGCGACGCTTTCAAGCTTACGAAGCTCGCGGGCGCCTATTGGCGTGGCGACCAGAGCCGCCAGCAGCTGCAGCGCATCTACGGCACTGCCTGGCCGTCGAAGCCGGCGCTCGACGCCTACCTCACGATGATCGAGGAGGCGGAGAAGCGCGACCACCGCCGGATCGGCCGCGAGATGGAGCTGTTCCATCTGCAGGAAGAGGCCCCGGGCCAGGTGTTCTGGCACCCGAAGGGCTGGGCGATCTGGCGCTCGCTGGAAGCCTATATGCGGCGCCGGCTCGACGCGGCGGGGTATCGCGAGGTCAGGACTCCGCAGCTCCTGCACCGGAAGCTCTGGGAGGCTTCCGGGCACTGGGAGAAGTTCCGCGAGTCGATGATCCTCGCCGAGGTGGAGGAGGAGAGCGGCGCGGACAAGCAGGTCGCGGCGCTGAAGCCGATGAACTGCCCCGGTCACGTGCAGATCTTCAACCAGGGCATCAAGTCCTACCGTGACCTGCCGCTTCGGTTCGCCGAGTTCGGCTCGTGCCATCGCTACGAGCCGTCGGGCGCGATGCACGGCATCATGGGGGTGCGCGGCTTCGTGCAGGACGACGCGCACATCTTCTGCCGCGAGGATCAGATCACCGACGAGGGCGTCACATTCTGTGCGCTGCTCGCTTCGGTCTATCGCGACCTCGGCTTCGATTCCTTCCGCATCAAGTTCTCCGACCGGCCGGCGAAACGCGCCGGCACCGACGCGGTGTGGGACCAGGCCGAGGCGGCGCTTCGGGAGGCGACCCGCGCCGCCGGCTATGAGGTCGAGCTCAATCCGGGCGAGGGCGCCTTCTATGGCCCGAAGCTCGAATTCGTTCTGACCGACGCGATCGGACGCGACTGGCAGTGCGGGACCTTCCAGGTCGATTTCGTCCTGCCGGAACGGCTCGGCGCGAGCTACATCGCCGAGGACGGCGAACGGCATCGGCCGGTGATGCTGCATCGCGCGATTCTCGGATCTTTCGAGCGTTTCATCGGCATCCTGATCGAGGATTCGGCCGGCCGCCTGCCGCTGTGGCTGGCGCCGGTGCAGGTTGTCGTGACGACCATCGTGTCGGAGGCGGATGCCTACGCAACCGAGGTGGCGAAGCGGCTGGAAGGCGCAGGGCTGCGCGTGAACTCCGATCTCCGCAATGAGAAGATCAACTACAAGGTCCGTGAGCACTCCCTCGCCAAAGTGCCGGTGATGCTGGTTGTCGGGCGGCGCGAGGCGGAGGAGGGCACAGTATCGGTCCGCCGTCTCGGCAGCAAGGATCAGACCACGGCGAGCCTCGACCAGATCGTGCGCGACCTCGTCGGCGAGGCGACGCCGCCGGACCTCCGCTCCTAGCCCGTCAAGGCGTGGCCGGCGCGCTGTCCGCCGCGGGTTGGGCGTCGGCAGGAGGAACGATGATCGCGTCGCCGGGGCCGCCCTCCATCGGCTCTCCGCCGGCGGCAGGCGGAACTGCGCCCTCGGTCTCCGGCTGCACGAGATCGGTGAGGCGTACCTCGATGTCGCGCTGCAGCCCCGCCTCGACGGTGAAGTCGCGCGAATAGATCTGTTCCTGGTGCTTGGCGACAGCCGTGTATTTTCCCGCGGCGAGGATGAGAGTGGGGAACGCGCCGACGCTCTCGTTGACCGCGATCCCGTCCGCCGTCGTGACGGTCCAGCTCGTATTGGCGAGCGCCTCGCCACCTTCCTCGGAGACGAGCTTCAGCGTCACGGAGGCCCCGGTGTGGCGCATGGTAGCCTGTGTCAGCTTGCCGGCCTCCACCTGGATGTCGGCGCGCACCACCGCGTTCACCGTGCCGTAACGGCTCACCACGTGGTAGGTGCCGGCGGAGAGCCGCAGCACGTGGCCGGGCGCGGCGTTCGGCACCAGGGTGACGAGCTCGCCGCTCTCGTCCTGCCGGAGCACTTCGAAGGTGAGCTGTTCGGGCGGGATCGGACGGCCGTCGACGACCAGCGCATTCAGCTCCAGCCCGCCGGCGTCGAGCACCAGCGATTCCATCTGGTCGTCATCGGCGATGGTGACGCGCTTGGTCGCGCCGGCGCGTCCGAAGGCGGCGTGGATCAGGTAGTCCCCCGGCTCGAGCTGCAGCGTGGCGGTGCCGCCCTCCGACTCCTTGAAAAGCGGCAGCTGGCCGTTGGCATCGGGCTGCGTGCCGAAGACGCGCCAGACCAGCCCTTCCGTCAGCGGCGGTCCGCCGGCGACCAGCCGGGCCTCCAGCATGAGACTATGGTGCTGCCCGGCCGCCAGCGGGAGTGGGGTGCTGTCGAGGCTCGGCGTATAGGTCTCCGGGGCGGCAAGCGTGCGCGCCGGGGCGCCCATCTCCGCATCGAGGTTTGGCGCGACGAGGCCCTGCGTGAAGATATCGGCCCCGGGATTGTCGGCGCTCTGCGCCAGCGCCGCGGCCGTCCACATTGTGAGCGCCAGACAAACGAGCGTGCGGAGCATCCAGGACATCGGCCGGAAGGACCCTTTTCCGCGGCAATGGCAATTCCGCGGAGCACCGTGGTAAGCCGGCGAGCATGGCGAATTCAAGACCCGAGGTTTGATGATGGACGACCGGCTCGCGACCTATCTGAAGACGCGCCGCACGATTCCCGCGTCGATGCTTGCGGAGCCCGGCCCCGACCCCGAGACGCTGCACGCGATGTTGACGATCGCGGCTCGCGTCCCCGACCATGGCAAGCTCGCGCCCTGGCGCTTTGTCCTCTACGACACGGCCGCGCGCGAGGCGGTAGTCGCGGGTCTCGTGAAGATCGCCGGGCGGCATCCTGACGAGAAGGAGCGGCAGGTGCGGGCCGCAAAGGCGAGGGGCTTCGCCGACGCGCCGCTGGTGGTCGGCGTGATCTCCGCGCCGATCGCCGACCATCCCAAGATCCCGGTTTGGGAACAGGAGCTCTCCTCGGCCTGCGTCGCGCTGAACCTTGCGCACGCCGCCAACGCCTACGGCTTTTCGGCGAACTGGCTCACCGGCTGGTATTCCTATGACCCGGAAGGCAGGGCCTGGCTCGGGGTGAAGCCCGGGGAAAAGGTCGCCGGCTTCCTGCACATCGGCACGCCCACCGTCCCACCGATCGAGCGCGACCGCCCGGACGTGGCGAAGCTCACGACGGCGTGGGCGGCTCCGGCATAGCGGCCGCGACGTCCACCTGCTCGATCAGCCGCTCCGCCGCGACGAGGTGCGGGCGATCGAGCATCTTCCCTTCGAGCGAGGTTACGCCCGCGCCGCCCGCGGCGGCGAAGGCGGCGACGATTTCACGGGCGCGGGCGATCGCCTCCGGTCGTGGCGCGAAGGCATCGTTGATGATCTCGACCTGCTCCGGATGGATGGCGAGCTTGCCGGAAAATCCGTCGCGCAACGCATCTGCGCATTCGGCCTTCAACCCGGGGAGATCGTGAAAATCGACGTAGACGGAGTCGATGGCGGGGACGCCGGCGGCAGCGGCGCCGAAGAGTGTCAGGCTCCGCACCATGCGGAACGGCTCGGTCCAGCCGCCATCGACGCGCGCCGCGAGCGCGCCCGTGTCGGCGGAAAGATCTTCCGCCCCCCAGGTCAGCGCGGCGAGCCGCGGACTCGCGCCCTTGTAGCTGCCGAGCGCAAAGACCGCGGCGGCGGATTCGGTCGCGAGCGCGAGGATCTTCGTGCTCCCGTCATCGGCCCCGTGCAGCGCCTCGCGCAGCGACAGCCGCGCGGCGAGCAGCGAAACATCCGCGCCGCCGTTGGCCTTCGGCAACACGATGCCGTCCGGTGCGCCGGTCATCACGACGTCGAGGTCGCCGTCGGCGAGCGGCGTGCCGAGCGCATTGATGCGCACATAGAGACGCGGCCGCTCGGTCGCGCCGTGCTGCTCCTGCAGGAAGGCGAGGACAGTCCGCCGCGCCATGCCCTTGCTGGCGGCGGCGACGGAATCCTCAAGGTCGAGGATCAGAGCATCGGCGCCGGAGCGCAGCGCCTTGTCGAGCTTCTTCCGGCTGTCGCCGGGAACGAAGAGCCACGAGCGCATCAGGCGGCCCGCTGCGTCATGGGCGCTTCTTCATGAAGGCCTGGCGGCGGCACACCGCGACCAGCGTGTCGTCCTGCTTGAAGCATCGGTGCTCGAACTCGACGATCCCCGCGTCGGCGCGCGACTTCGATTCGCGCTTCCCCACGACCTCGCTCGTGACATGCACCGTGTCGCCCTGGAAGAGAGGGGCGGGGAAGCGCACGTCGCTCATGCCGAGATTCGCAATGGTCGTGCCCACGGTCGTGTCGTTGACCGAGATGCCGATCATCAGCCCGAGCGTGAAGAGCGAGTTCATCAGCGGCTGACCCCATTCCGTCTCCGTCTCGCAATAGTGCCGGTCGATGTGGAGCGGCTGCGGATTCAGCGTCAGGCTGGAGAACAGCACATTGTCCATCTCGGTGACGGTGCGCCGGAGCGGATGGCGGAACACCTGCCTCGGCTCGAAATCCTCGAAATACAGTCCGGCCATCGCCTGCCCCCAGGAACGGGAGACTACCCGCCGGCGCGGCTATCCGGAAGACATTCCGCCATTTCAACGTTTCATTAAGCCTCCTTGTGCACCATCCGTTAACGCGACGGTTCACGCGGGAAGGCTGGAACTCTGATGAGCGCGATCGTTGATCAATTCCTCGGCTGGGCGCGCAGGGCGCCGGTCGCGGGACGGGCCGGAGCGGCGCGGGCGCTGGCGCGCGCCTACCTCGATTCGGTCCTGGAGCCTTCTGAGCGGGACGACATCGAGACCGCCATGACCGTGCTCCTCGACGATTCGGCGGTCGAGGTGCGGCTCGTGCTGGCCGATGCGCTGGCGCGCAGCGAGCGCGCCCCCGCCCATATCGTCATGGCGCTCGCGAGCGATGCCGAGCCGGTGGCGCTGCTCGTCGCGGAGCACTCGCCGGTCATCCTCGACAGCGAGCTTGTCGACATGGTCGCCATGCGCGGCGAGCCGATGCAGGTCGCGATCGCCTCTCGCCCATTCCTGTCGCGCGCGGTCTCCGCTGCAATCGGCGAGGTCGGCACGACTCTCGCCTGCCGCGCGCTGATCGCCAACAGCGGCGCGCGCGTGCCGCGATTCTCGCTCGATCGCATCGTCGCCCGGCACGGCGATTGCCCGGAGCTTCGCCTGGCGCTGCTGGAGCGAAAGGACCTGCCGCTCGACGTGCGTCAGATCCTCCTCGGCAAGCTCGCCGAGGCGCTTCGCGCGCTTGTCGTCAGCCACGGCTGGACGACGCCGGATCGGGCGGCGGCGGTCACCGACGACGCGCGCGAGTGCGCCACCATCGCCGCGTCCTTCGAGGCGCCGGCCGAAAATCTGCCGGCGCTCGTGGCGCAGCTCATCGAGGGCAAGGCGCTGACGCCGGCCTTCCTGATCCGCGCCGTCGCCGCCGGACAGACGCTGCTCTTCGAGACGGCGCTCTCCATGCTCGCCAAGGTGCCGCAGGAGCGCGTCGCCGCGCTGATCGCGTCGGGCCGCTCCGCCAGCCTTCGCGCCCTCCTGCAGAAGGCGAGCCTGCCGCCAAGGACATTCCCGGCGTTCGCCGCCGCTGTCGACGTGATCCGCAAGGGCGACCCGAATGCCGGCGGCGAGAGCGACTACCGGCGCGCCACCTACATCCTCGACGCGATCGTCACCCGCATCCAGCGCCGGCCCGACCGCGAGCTCGACCAGATCCTGGCGCTGCTCCGGCGCTTCGCCCGCGACGCCAAGCGCTCCGCGGCGCGCGACTATGCGGAGCAGGTGCGGCAGGCGGCGTAGTTCCGGCAGGGGCCCGATTTCAGCGCCGCGACTGAGATCGCGATATGAGAGACTGCTGTAAGTATCGGATTTCGCACGCAATTTCCGAACGCGACCCTTTGTTTACCATTCATTTCATGCCTTGCGGCACAATGCCGGTCTCGTTTGTTGCGTATCCGGTTCCGAATGGTTGCGTATCCCGCCTCGCGTCCACCCTTCCGCCATCTGCAATTTGCCGCGCTCGCCGCTGTGTTGGGGAGTCTTTCGGCATGCGGGCACATGTCGGGTGAAAGCAGCGACCGTGAGTGCCTCGCGCGCGCCATGTATTTCGAGTCGGTCCGTTCCAGCGACGACGGCATGCTTGCGGTCGGCACGGTGGTGATGAATCGGCTGGAATCGGGTAAATATGGACGCACCGTTTGCGGCGTCGTCGGCGCGCCGAACCAGTTCGCGCCGGGCGCGCTTTCCAAGCCGATGAGCGAGAAGCGCAGCCGCGAGCGGGCCGAGCGCATGGCCGGCCAGGTGCTCGCCGGCAAACGGCATCGTGGCGTCGGCAAGGCGATGTTCTTTCACACCGCCGGTCGCACCTACCGCTTCGAGAACATGCACTACGTGCTGGTAGAGGGCGGCAACGCCTTCTATGAGCGCAAGCCGACGAGCCGCAGCTACATCCCGCGCACCATGATCGCGCAGGCCGGCCCGCGCGATTCCATCACCGCCTCCGGCTGGACCTTCGGCAACGGCGTTGCGGCGGTGGGGAATGTTCCACGCCAGGTCGCCGAGCCGCCGGTGCAAGTGGCGACGGCGCGGCCTGTGGTCCGGCGCAGGCCGGTCGCCGTGGCCGCCGCGCCGGCCCCCGAGACGCCAAGGTCGGACGGGATCGCTGCAATCATCATCGCCAGCAACGGCTTCTGAAGCTTCGAGCCCCGTCTCGCCGCTAGTAGAGAAACTGCTCGGCGAGGATGCGGTCGTCCCAGGAGTGGTCGCCGTCGAACATGATGAGCGATGCGACGCTCCGATCCTCCTCCACCTTGACCTCCGCGACGCTCTTGAATTCCACGTGATCGGCGACGGCGTTGACCGGCCGCTTGACGTGCTCGAGCACGGTGAAGGCGACCTTCGCGCGGTTCGGCAGCAGCGCGCCACGCCAGCGGCGGGGGCGGAAGGCGCTGATCGGGGTGAGCGCCAGGAGCGGCGCGTTGATCGGCAGGATCGGCCCGTGGGCGGAGAGGTTGTAGGCGGTCGAGCCGGCGGGGGTGGCGACCAGCACACCGTCGCAGCTTAGCTCCGCGAGACGGACGTGCCCGTCGATCGTGATCCGGAGCTTGGCCGCCTGGTAGGACTGGCGCAGCAGCGACACCTCGTTGATGGCGCGGGCGGAGTGCGTCTTACCGGCAACGTCCGTCACTGTCGCGAGCAGCGGATGGATGGTTTCCGTCGTCGCGGCGGCGAGCCGCTCCTGCAGCCCGTCGAGCCGGTATTCGTTGGTCAGGAAGCCGACCGAGCCGCGGTTCATGCCGTAGATCGGCTGACGCGTGCTCATGGTGGCGTGGAGGGCGTCGAGCATCAGCCCGTCGCCGCCGAGCGCCACCAGCACATCCGCATCGGCGCGCGGCACCTCGCCGTAGCGGGCGCGCAGCTCAGCCGCCGCCGCCTGGGCCTCCGGCGCGTCACTGGCGAGAATGGCGATTTTGGTCATGGGTTGGTCGTGAGGCGGCTGCGCGCGCCCCTCATAGTGCGAATGGCGGCCGGCGGGTAGCGAATAGCGACCGTTTGCCTCGCAAAGCCGGCAAACTGAATCGACGGAGACGCTGTATCGTGGCTTGCGGCTCAGGAGAGTCGGGGAAATTGGAGATACGCATGCGCATGATGCTGAAATTCACGGTGCCGGTTGAGGTCGGCAATCGCACCATCAAGGATGGTTCGCTTCAGAAGTTGCTTGAGAAGACAATTGGCAAGCTGAACGCCGAGGCGGCCTATTTTGTCGCCGAAGCGGGAGTGCGGTCAGGCATGATATTTTTCGACATGAAGGACTCTTCGCAGGTGGCGGAGATCTCCGAGCCTCTGTTCATGCAACTCAATGCCCAGTGCGACTTCTTCCCGGTAATGAACGGCGAAGACCTGATGAAGGGCTTTGAGGCGATGATGCGGGCCGGATGAGCCGAATTGACGCCCGACGGGCGATTGCGCGTCTGACTTGAGTCTGGGTTCTTCAGTCGAAGATTCTTAAGCACCTCGATTCTACAAGATCGATGGGCCGGCTTCGAAAGGCCGGGGAGGGCCGCCTGCGTGCGGCAATGTTTCGCCCTCTCCGGTTGAATTTCTGGCGTGTCGGTAAAGAGTTCGCTAGTTCATCGGCATCGGGAGCCGGCAGATGGACGGTTTCAGCGGCTCGCGAGTGTGAGGAGAACGGTGATGAGTAAGCTCAATATCGGCGTCGAGATCCGCGATTTTGACCTGGAGCGTATGGGCTTTTCGCTGTCCGTGCTGGACGAGAGCAAGAAGCGGCAGTCGTCGGAGGCCTATCTCCGCATGACGCTCGCCGAGCTCAATACTTTCCTGAAGGCGCTGAAGGCGGCTGAAGGCGACATCGACGTCTCGACGGTTGAGCCTTCAGGCGTGTCGAAGCTGCCGACGGTCAAGGTCAGCCGCGGACGCGACACGGAGACGCCGCCCGATTTCCGCGGCGAGAAATCCATCGCCGCCGAATAGCGGCATCGCCTCCATCCCCTGAATTCCCGCCCGGCCGCAGCGGCCGGGCAGCCGTCGTTTGGGCGGGCGCTTTGCCGCTCCGGCCGCTCTGCTGTATCTGATGTGCTCACGACCCGTGCGGGATTTGCCCGCAAGAGGCCCGAGCGCTTGCATCTCAATCCCTTCCTTGCCACGACCGCCGCGCCGCCCATCCCCGAGGCGAAGGCGTGGGCCGCGCGCTATGACGGGTCCGCCGGCCCGCTGATCGATTTCTCGCAAGCCGTGCCCGGCTACCCGCCGCATCCTGAAATGCTGGAGCGGCTCGGCCGCGCGGCCGCCTCGCGGGAGGCGGCATCCTACGGTGAGATCACCGGCGACGCGGCGTTGCGCGCGGCCTATGCCACCCACGTCTCGACGCTCTATGGCGCGGGGATCGGCGCGGAGAACGTCGCCATCACCGCCGGCTGCAACCAGGCCTTCTTCGTCGCGATGCTGGCGCTGGCGAAGGCAGGGGAGGCGGTGATGCTGCCGACGCCCTGGTACTTCAATCACAAGATGGCGCTCGACATGCTGGGCATCGAAGCAGTGCCGCTGCCGTGTCGCCCCGAGCGCGGCTTCGTGCCTGACGCGGACGATGCGCACCGCATGCTCACCGATCGGGTGCGCGCCATCGTGCTGGTCACGCCTAACAATCCGACCGGCTCTGTCTATCCGCCCAAAACGATCGCGGCGTTCGAGGCGCTGTGCCGCGAGCGCGGCGTTGCCCTTGTTCTCGACGAGACATATCGCGATTTCATTCCCGGAGAGGCCGCGCCGCACGATTGCCTGGCGCAATCCGGTTGGGCGAAGACCGTCGTGCAGCTCTACAGTTTTTCCAAGGCCTATTGCATTCCGGGGCACCGCGCGGGGGCGCTGGTGGCCGATGCGGCGCTTGTCGGGGAGATAGCCAAGATCCTCGACACGCTGCAGATCTGCGCGCCGCGCGTGCCGCAGCTCGCACTGCCCTGGGCGATTACAGCGCTGGCGGGATGGCGGGCCGGAAATCGCGCGGAGATTTCGCGGCGCGCGGCGGCGTTTCGCGCAGCGATCGGGGCACTCGACGGCTGGGCGATCGGCTCGATCGGCGCGTATTTCGCTTACGTCGCGCATCCGTTCACCGATCGCGATGACACGGAGGTCTGCGCGTGGCTCGCGGAGACGCGCGGGGTGCTCTGCCTGCCCGGAGCGTTCTTCGGCCCGTCGCAGAAGGGCTTCCTGCGCGTCGCCTTCGCCAACGTCGGCGCGGAGGAGATCGCCACGCTTGCGTCGCGGCTTGCGAAGACGAGACTGGAGCGCGCCTCCGCGCAGAGCGCGAGCCGATGATCACCCGCCACCATCTCAATTTGTCATCCCGGTTTGGCCGAAGGCCAAGACCGGGACCCATAACCGCCGGCGCGTCTCACGCGATTGCAACGGTCCGGTGCGTTCTTCCAACGCTCAGATCGTATGGGTCCCGGACTGCGCTTCGCGCATCCGGGATGACAACAGGTTAGGGAGCATGGAGGCGGCATGGAGTTTGAAGAGAACCTGAAGCGGCTGCGCGCCCAATATGGGGAAGCCGGGGGCGGGGAGACGCGCGATCCGAAATTCCGCAAGGTGGCGGAGAAAATCTTTGACCCGAAGGGGACGCGCGTGGCGCCCTATTCCGGTGTGCCGACTTTCATGGCCGCGCCGCTCCGCCCCATCGACTGGAACGAGCCCGATTTCGGCGACCTGCAGGTCGCGGCGGTCGGCATCCCGATGGATCTCGGCGTCACCAATCGCAACGGCGCGCGCTTCGGCCCGCGTGCGGTCCGCACAATCGAGCGCATCGGCCCCTACAACCATGTCCTTGAGACTGCGCCGGTCTTCGACCTGCGGCTCGCGGATATCGGCGACATCCCGTTCCGCAGCCGATTCAGCCTCGACGCGTCGCATGAGGATATCGAGCGGCACATCGGCATGATCGTCGATGCGGGCGTCGCGCCGCTGTCGGTCGGCGGCGATCATTCCATTGACCTCCCGATCCTGAAGGCGGTGGGGAAGAAGCGCCCCGTCGGGCTCGTCCACATCGACGCGCATTGCGACACGTCCGGCCCCTACGAGATGACAAAATTCCATCACGGCGGGCCGTTCCGGCAGGCGGTGCTCGACGGCGTGCTCGATCCCGCGCGTACCGTGCAGATCGGCATCCGCGGCTCGGCTGAGTATCTCTGGGAGTTCTCCTACGATTCCGGCATGACGGTCATCCACGCCGAGGACATCGAGCGGCTCGGCATCGAGGCGATCGTGAAGACGGCGCGAAAAGTGATCGGCGACGGGCCGACCTATCTCACCTTCGACATCGACAGCCTCGACCCGGCCTTCGCACCCGGCACCGGCACGCCCGAGATCGGCGGCCTCACGACGCGCGAGGCGCAGGCGATCCTCCGCGGCCTCAAAGGCATCAACCTGGTCGGCGGCGATGTTGTCGAGGTCGCGCCGCAATACGACGCGACCACCAACACCGCGCACGCCGGCGCGCAGATGCTCTTCGAGATCGCCAGCCTGATGGTGTTCAGCCCCTCGATCGGCGCCGCGAACGGGCAGACATGAAAACATGCGCAGCGTCGGGCGCGCGCTATTCCGGCGCAGCGATTCCATGGATTCCGCTCGCCGGAATCATCGCCACAGTTTCGGTCTTCGCCATTGCGCAGGGCCTGAGCTATCCGCTGCTCAGCTTCATCCTGGAGCGGCAGGGGCATTCGGCAGCAGCGATCGGCCTTTCGGCGGCGATGATGCCGATTGGCCTCATCGCTTCATCGTTTCTTATTCCCGCACTGGTTCACCGTTTTGG
>JBBQVL010000036.1:0-40486 GCA_038211615.1 Hyphomicrobiales bacterium | reverse complement strand
AGCTTCGACGCCATCGTGCTGACCCAGGTGCTGCACATGATCTACGACGTGCGGGCCGTGCTGCGCACGGTGCGCCGTCTTCTCGCGCCCGGCGGCGTGCTGCTGGCGACCACGCCCTGCATCAGCCAGATCGACGCCCGGAGCGGGCGCGACAGCTGGTTCTGGTACATGACGCCGCGCTGCGCAAAACTCCTGTTCGAGGAGTTTTTTCCGCCACAGGACCTGAGCTTCGAGCCGCACGGCAACGTGCTGGCGGCGAGCGCCTTCCTGTGGGGCCTCGCCGTGGAGGAGATGGACGCCCGCGATCTCGACGTGTGCGACCCGCTCTACCCGGTGATCACCGCGGTCCGGGCGGTGAAGGAGCGAGGGCGCCTTTCCAAGCGTCATCCTCGGGCGAAGCGAAGCGTAGACCCGAGAACCCAAACGCTCGACGCGGCTCCCCTGGGTCCTCGGCTCTCGCTTCGCTCGGCCGAGGATGACGCAGAGAGCTTCATAGGAATCAAGAGATGCCTCGCTCCGACATCCCGAAGCCGAGTTATGCGACGAAGAACATGCGCATCATCGGCCATACCGATCAGGATGGCCGCAGCGACGGCCAGCAGGTCATGGTGCAGAACGGCTACGCCTATGTCGGGCACGTCTGCTCGCGCGGCTTCTCCGTCATCGACGTGCGCGACCCGGCGAAGCCGAAGACGGTGAGCTACATCGCGAACCCGCCGAACACCTGGAGCCTGCACCTGCAGGTCGCCGACGATCTTCTGCTTCTCGTGCAGGGCCGCGACATGTTCACCCGCACGGACATGGCCGACGAGCGGAACTACTACAAGCCGAAGGCCGGCCGGCACGATGCGCACGCCGCGCCGAAGGTGCGGAACTGGACGGCCGGCATGGTCGTCTTCGACATCTCCAATCCGACCGAGCCGCGCCGCATCGGCTCGCTGGACATCGAAGGCACGGGGATCCACCGCATCTGGTATGTCGGCGGCCGCTGGGCCTACGCCTCGGCGATGATCGAAGGCTTCTCCGACTACATCTTCGTGGTGATCGACCTGAAGAATCCGAAGAAGCCCAAAATCGTCGGGAAATACTGGCTGCCGGGCATGAATCTCGCCGAAGGCGAGAAGGCCAGCTGGCCGCTGCCGACCGGCCGCTACGGCCTGCATCACGCCGTCGTGCACGACGACATCGCCTACGGCGCGTGGCGCGACGCCTGCCTCGTTGTCATGGATGTGAAGGACAAGACCAACCCGAAGCTGATCGTTCACAAGACCTGGGCGCCGCCCTTTGGTGGAGGCACGCACAATTGCCTGCCGCTTCCCGGTCGCGACCTGCTGGTCGTCCTCGACGAGGCGGTGCTCGACGAGATGGAGGATGGATTCAAGCCGATCTGGATATTCGACAACCAGGTGAAGGCGAACCCGATCTCCGTCTCCACCTTCCCGCCCCCGAAAGACCGCGACTACATCAAGGTCGGCGGCCATTTCGGACCGCACAATGTCCACGAGAACCGGCCGGGCAGCTTTCAGAGCGAAACGCTGATTTTCGCCACCTACCAGAATGCCGGGGTGCGGGTTTACGACATCGCCAATCATCTGGAACCGAAGGAAGTCGGCGCCTGCGTGCCGCCGGCGCCGAAGAAGCTCCTCGACCCGCGGCCAAACCGCCCAGTGGTGCTGCATTCCGCCGATGTGTTCGTGGACAGGAACGGCATCTGCTACTGCACCGACTGGAGCGGCGCCGGCATGTACATCATGGAATACAGGGGCTGACGCGACCTGCGACAGGGAACCACCCGACCCTTCATGCCATGTCATTCTCGGGCGAAGCGAAGAGGGTGAGAACGGAACTTTCGGCACGCTAGAGGCCGCAAGAGGGGTATTTGAAGTGGACCAGAAGATCACCGCAGAAGCGCCGCCGATCGTCATGTGGGGCGGCCTGCCGGTCCCCGTGCTGGCGCTCACCGTCTGCGCCTTCTGCATCGGCACCGCGGAATTCGTGGTGATGGGCCTCCTGCCCGACATCGCGCGCGACCTTGCGGTATCGATCCCGGTCGCCGGGCAGCTCGTCACCGCCTATGCGCTCGGCGTGGTGATCGGCGCTCCGATCCTCGCCGCCCTCACCTCGAAGCTGCCGCGCAAGCGCGTGCTGCTGATGATGGTCGGCGTGTTCATCATCGGCAACTTTCTTTCCGCCATCTCGCCGAGCTATACCCTCCTGATCATCGCGCGCATGCTCGCTGCCTTCGCGCACGGCACGCTCTTCGGCGTCGGCGCCGTCGTCGCGGCCGGGATGGTGCCGGCGAACAAGCAGGCGAGCGCGATCGGACTGATGTTCCTCGGGCTGACGCTCGCCAACATCCTCGGCGTGCCGCTCGGCACCCTGGTCGGCCAGACTTTCGGATGGCGGGTGACATTCGGCGTCATCACGGCGCTTGGCTTCGCCGCATTGATTCCGGTGATCTTCCTCGTGCCTGAGATCGCGACAAAGCCGTCCGGCGGCATGCGTCACGAGCTTTCGGTGATCCGTCATCCGGACGTGCTTCTGGCGATCGCGACCACCGTCCTTTCGGCGGCGAGCATCTTCACGCTCTTCACCTATATCGTCCCGCTGCTGCAGGACGTGGCCGGGTTCACGCCCGCGAATGTCACGCTGATCCTCTTCATGATCGGCATCGCGCTGACGATCGGCATTACGCTCGGCGCAAAATTCTCCGACCGCGGCGCGATGCGGGCGATGATGACCATGCTGGCGGTGCTGGGGATCTCACTCGCGGTGGTGCCGCTCGTCATCCACAGCAAGGTTGCGACCCTGGTCGTTGTCTTCATCTGGGCAATGGCCGCCTTTGGACTGGTCCCCGGCCTGCAGTCGCGGGTCGTGGACAAGGCGAAGCACGCGCCGAACCTCGCCTCCACCCTGAACATCGGCGCCTTCAACCTTGGCAATGCCTGCGGTGCGTTTCTCGGGGGGCTTGTCATCGGCCAGGGGTTCAGCCTGCCGGCCGTCCCGGTCGCCGGCGCAGTCGTCGCCGCCATCGCGCTCGGCGCCGCCGCCCTTGGCGCGACGCGCGATCGTCGATAGCCCGCACCCGCGGTCCTACGATGCCTTTTTCAGGGGCTCGGGCGGATTTGCCGAAGGCGGCTCGCCGGCAGGAAGGGCGAGCAGCTTGACGGAGCGCGCATAGAACCCGTCGCCTGAAGAGCTGCCGCCGATGCTGAGCACGGCGGTCCCGGCCAGTTCCTTGGCGAAGATCGACCGGATCAGCTCGCGATTGGAATCGTCGAGCAGATCGAGCGCCTCGTCGCTCACCACCCATTTTGGCCGGTTGAGCAGCAGCCGCGCCAAGCCCAACCGCTGCTGCTCGCGCACGGACAGCTCGCTGTCCCATCGCTCCACACGGTCGAGCGACCCGGAGAGTTCACCGAGGCCGACCCGCTGCAGCGCTTCCGTCAATTCCGCGTCGCTGCTCTGGTGCTTGTCATCGGTATTGGTCAGCCCTTCGCGCAGCGAGCCGGCCGGCACGAACGGCCGCTGCGACAGGAACATGATGTCGCTGACGGGCGGCAGACTGATCCTGCCTGTTCCCCAGTCCCAGATGCCCGCGATCGACAGGAAGAATGTGCTCTTTCCCGCGCCTGGCTCGCCGACCACCAGAACGCGCTCTCCCGGCTTGATCTCGACATGCTTCTCGCTCAGCGCGGTCCGGCCCCGGACATTCATGATGGTCAGGTCGTCGAAGGCGAACCGGCCTTCCGTATTCGTCGTTCTTTCGAATCGCTCGACCCCGGCTTCGAAGTGATCCAGCTCAAGCAGAGCCTGGCGAAAGTTCATCACCCTCAGCAACGTCGCCCGCCAGTCGGCTATCGCGCCGGTGTTGTCGATGAACCAGCGCAGCGACTGCTGCACCTGGTTGAAGGCGCCCACGGCCATCATCAGGTCACCGAACGAAAGCTGTCCGCCGAAATAGCCCGGCGCGGCGACGATGATCGGGACGACGAGGCCGACCCATCCATAGCCCACCGTCACGACATTCAGCCGGACGGAGGCGAGCACCGCGCGCCACGTCACGGCAAGGACATTGGCGAGGTCGGAGGTGAGCTCGCGCCGCTCGTCCGCCTCGCCGTTGCTCAGCACGATGCCATCGGCCTGCTCAGCGCCGCGTACAAGCGAGACGCGGAGCTGCGCCTCGCTCGCATAGCGGTCTGCCGTCAGCCGTACCAGCGGTCGGCCGACCCGCCACGAAAGCAGCGACCCGCTCACGGCGTAGATCAGCGCCGCCCACACCATGTAGCCGGGGATCACGAGCTCGCGCGCGCCGAAATGCAGCACGATGCCGCGCGACAGGATCCAGAGCACGCCGATGAAGCTCACGAGCAGCAGCGAGGCCTGCAGCAACCCGACGCTCAGGTCCGTCGAGACGTCGGTGAGGTGATGGGCGTCCTCGTGGATCCGCTGATCGGGATTGACGCCAATGGCGCCCGCCCGGCTGATGCGCGCCGCGCGCTTCTGCGTCATCCAGTTCTCGATCAGGTCCTTCGTCGCGAGCTCGCGGAGCTTCAGCCGCATCGCCTGGTTGATCCAGGTCTGGCCGACGTTCAGGACCAGAAGCACGCCCGCGATGATGAAGAAGATCATCAGCTGATGAAGGAACTCGCCGAACGCTTTTCGCTGGATTGCGTCGTAGAACGGCTGGTTCCAGGCGTTCAGCTCCACCTGCGCCGCGGCGGTCGCCAGGATCACGAGCGTGATCGAGATGGCGAGGAGATAGAGCGTCATCCGTCCGCATGTTCGGTTGATAGCCCCGGCCAGCACGGACACCTGATGGAAAAGCCGCTCGTCAAACAGCGCAGCCGCGGGCCCAGCAGCGGGCCTGGACGCAGTTGTCGGTCTATCGACGTCTTGGATTGTCATCGGATGTGGTCCAGAGGATTTGCGCGGGCGGCATGAGACGAAGGACGGCTGCGCATGACGGTGCCGGCGGATCTGATCGAGAAAATGACGCTGGCCGAGAAGATCGGCCAACTTAACATGGTGACTGCCGGCTGGACGGTGACGGGACCAACCGTCTCCGGCGACATTACAGAGGCGCTCCGGGCGGGAAGGATTGGAAGCCTCTTCAATCTCTTTGGCACGGAAGCGACGCAAGCGGCACAGCGCGTCGCGCTGGAGGAGACCCGGCTCGGCATCCCGCTCTTCTTCGGCTTCGATGTCGTGCACGGTTTTCGCACGATCTTTCCCATTCCGCTTGCTGAGGCGGGCGCGTTCGACCCGGCTCTGTGGGAGGAGACGGCGCGCCATTCCGCGGCGGAATCCGCCGAGGCCGGCCTCGATCTCACCTTCGCACCGATGCTCGACGTAACGCGCGATCCGCGCTGGGGCCGCATCGCCGAGGGGCCGGGCGAGGACCCGCTGGTCGGGGCGCTCTTCGCCGCGGCAAAAGTTCGCGGCCTGCAAGGGAGCGGTCTTTCCGGCATTGCCGCGAACGCCAAGCATTTTGTCGCATACGGCGCGTCCATGGCCGGCCGCGACTACGCTCCCGTCGATATCTCCGACCGCGCGCTGGAGGAAATCTACCTGCCGCCGTTCCGCGCCGCCGTGGAGGCCGGCGTCGCGACGATCATGCCGGCCTTCACCGATATTGCCGGCATACCGCTGACGGCGCATCGCGGTCTGCTGACCGGCCTGCTGCGCGAGCGATGGGGATTTTCGCGGCGCCATCATCAGCGACTACGGCGCGATCGGCGAGCTGGTCAAACACGGCGTCGCCGCCGATCTCGCCGAGGCTGCGGCGCTGGCGCTGAACGCCGGCGTCGATATCGACATGATGGCCTACGCTTACGAGCAGGGCCTGCCGGCGGCGCTGGACCGCGGCCTCGCCACTATCGCCGCCATCGACGCTGCCGTCGCGCGCGTGCTCGACCTGAAGGACCAGCTTGGCCTGTTCGAGGATCCGTTTCGCCGCGCGCTTCGCACTCAGCCGGCTGCGCCAGGAATTGCCGAACGGCGCGCGGCGGCGCGCCAAGCGGCAGCGAGGTCGATGGTGCTCCTGCAGAACAGCGACGGCATCCTGCCACTGCCGAAATCGCCCGGCGCGATCGCGCTCATCGGGCCGCTCGGCGACGCTGCGCGCGAGATGATCGGGCCATGGTCGGCGGCCGGGCAAGGCGAGGAGTCGGCAAGCGTCCTCGCCGGCCTTCATGCGGCGCTGCCGGACGCGCGGATCGATCCGGTCGAAGGCGTGAAGATCGATGGCGGCGGGGCCGAGGGCATCGGCGCCGCCATCGCGGCAGCCAAAGCGGCGGACCATGTGATCCTCTGCCTCGGCGAGGCCGCGCCGATGAGCGGCGAAGCCGCCAGCCGCGCGCGCATCGACCTGCCCGGGCGCCAGCAGGAACTGGCGGACGCCGTGCTGGCGCTCGGCAAGCCGGTGATCGTGCTGCTGTTCTCCGGCAGGCCCATCGCCATGTCCGAAGTCTTCGCGAAAGCCGCCGCTGTCGTCGCCTGCTGGTTCCCCGGCAGCGAGGCCGGCCATGCGGTTGCCGACCTGCTGACAGGCCAGATCAATCCCTCCGGGCGGCTCTCGATCACATGGCCGCGCCATGTCGGCCAGGTGCCCATCGCCTACTCCGTGCGGTCAGGCGGCAGGCCGGAGAACCCGGCCGACAAATACACCAGCAAGTATCTGGACATCCCGAACAGCCCGCAATTCGCCTTCGGCCACGGCCTCTCCTACGCCGCGTTCAGCCTGACCGATCCGAAAGCGACGGTTGGCGAGCAGATCGTGATCGAGACGATTGCGACAAATGAGGGCGAACGTGCCGGCACGATGCCGGTGTTCCTGTTCATCCGCGATCCGGTGGCGAGCGTCGCCCGCCCCGTGCTGGAACTTAAGCGCTTCCTGCGCGTGACGCTCGAGGCCGGAGAATGGCGCGCGCTGACGTTCACGCTCGACCGCGCCGATCTCGCATTTCTCGGGCAGGATCTGAAGCCGGTCGTGGAAGCCGGTGCATTCGAAGTGCACGTCGGATTTTCGGCGGAGGCCTCGCAGCTTCGCCAGACCCGATTCGATCTCGCCTAGCCGGCCCGACGGCCGCCCTCAGGTCCTGATCGGAAAGCGCCGCCGCAAATCCTCGACCTGTTCGGGCGTGAGCGCCCGGGTCGCTGTCTCGCGCAGCAGCAGGAAGAGCTTCGCCGTCTCCTCCAGCTCCTCAGTGGCGTAGACCGCATCCTCGAGCGTCACGCCGGCGACCACCGGGCCGTGATTGGCCAGCATCACCGCGTGGTGGGCGGAGGCGAGCTCGCGCACGGCCCTCGCGAGGTTGATGTCGCCCGGCGCGAAATAGGGAACGAGCGGCAGGGTGCCGACCCGCATCACGTAATAGGCGGTGAGCGGCGGCAGGATGTCCTTCGGGTCGAGGCCGGCCATGCAGCTCACCGCCGCCGAATGCGTCGAATGCAGGTGAACCACGGCGCCGGCGCGCGGCCGTTCCTCATACATCGCGACGTGCAGGAACGATTCCTTCGTCGGCGCGTCGCCGCCCACATGACGCCCGTCGAGAGCGATCTTCGACAGCCGCGCCGGGTCCAGGTCGCCGAGCGAAGAGCCGGTCGGCGTCATCAGCCAGCCGTCCTCGACCCTGACGCTGATGTTGCCGGTCGAGCCGGAGGTCAGGCCGCGGTCGAAGATCGAGCGACCGAATTTCGCGATCCTGTCGCGGACCGGCGCGTCGCTCATGGGAGCATCCCGAAGGCTTTTTCGAAGAAGTCCACGCCGCCGAAATTGCCCGACTTCAGCGCCAGCGCAAGGCGCGGGTCGCCGAGCGATTCCGTCCACGGCACGCCGGGATCGATCTCCGGGCCGATCTTCAGTCCCTTCACCCCGAGCGCCGACACGACCGCGCCGGCCGTCTCGCCGCCGGCGACGATGATGCGGCGCGCGCCGCCCGCGACGAGACCGGAGGCAATCGCGCCGAGCGTCTCCTCCATCATCGCGCCGGCCTTCTCGCGCCCGTAGCGCTGCTGCACGGCCGCAACCTCTTCGGGCGAGGCGGAACCGTAAATCAGCACCGGCGTCGCGGCAGGCTGACTGAGCGCCCAGTCAATCGTCTCCTTGACGACCGGCGCGCCCGCCGCGATCCGGTCCGGATCAATCCTGCGGTGCGGCCAGATCCGGCTCGCATGCTCGATCTGCCCCCGCGTCGCCGTGGAGCAGCTTCCGGCGATGACGACCGCCCTCCCCTGAACCTCCGGCAGGGAGGGCGCGACCGGCGCGCCGAGGAGTCCCGCGCGGCGAAAATTCTCGGGCAGGCCGAGCGCCACGCCGGAGCCGCCCGTCACCAGCGCATGGTCGGCGATCGAGGTGCCGATCGTTGCGAGATGCCGGTCGGCCAGCGCATCGACAACGCCATAGGAGAAACCCTCGCCCGCGAGCCGCTGCATTGCGGCGGCGGTTTCCGCGACGCCCGCGTCTACCGACGCGTAGGCGACCAGCCCGACGCGGCGGCGGCTCTGAGCGCCCATCAACCGAACGAGACTCGAATCGGTCATCGGCGTCAGCGGATGGTTGCGCATCGAGGAGTCCGACAGGAGCTGGTCGCCGACAAAGAGATGCCCGCGGTAGATCGTCCGCCCGGCCCCCGGAAACGCCGGGCAGACGATGGCGAAGCTGCAGTTCAACGCCTCCATCAGCGCATCGGCGACCGGGCCGATGTTTCCGCTGGGCGTCGAATCGAAGGTGGAGCAGTATTTGAAGAAGATCTGCCGAGCGCCCTGCGCCTTCAGCCAGGCCAGCGCCGCGAGCGAGGCGCTTACCGCCTCTTCGACCGGCGCGGTGCGCGACTTCAGCGCGACCACCACCGCCTCCGCATCGCCCACATCGACCCCGGCATCCGGAACACCGATGACCTGTGTGGCGCGCATCCCGTTCTTCACCAGCGTGTTGGCAAGATCGGTCGCTCCGGTGAAATCGTCGGCGATCGCGCCAAGCAGCAGCGGCATGGTCAAAGCTCTTCCGTCAGCAACCGCCGCCATGTCACGGTTGTGTTCGAGCGAGACGTCGCGACGCTCGCCACATTGTCTTCAAATTCGATCTGGCGCATCATACTGGTATGACGACCTCGCATGCTCAAGGACCCGGGCGCAAGCTCTCCGACGATATCGGCGAGCGCCTGCTGAAGCGAATCCAGCATGGCGAGTTTACCCCCGGCGATCCACTCCCTTCCGAGCGCGAGCTGATGCGGGCCTACGAGGTCGGCCGCCCCGCGATACGCGAGGCGATGCAGAGCCTGCAACGGATGGGGCTGCTGGAAATCCATCACGGCCGGCGCGCGCGCGTGGCCGCTCCTTCGATCGGCCGCATGGTCGACCAGATCGGCGAGACGATGCATCATTTTCTCGCCAACTCTCCGGCAAGCCTCGAGCAATTGAAGGAGGCGCGGCTGGTCTTTGAGATGGAGATGGCGCGTATCGCCGCGCGTAAGCGCTCGGCGAGCGATATCGCGCGGCTCAGGGCGCTGCTGCAGGCGCAGTCCGAGGCGAGTGCCGACCTGGAACGATTCGTCGCCCGCGACGGCGACTTCCACCGCGAGATCGCGACGATCAGCGGCAATCCGATCTTCGCGGCGCTGAGCGAGGCCGTCTTCAAATGGCTCGCCGCATCCTATCGCGGCGCAGTCAGCGTCCCGGGTCTTGAGAAGCTCACCCTGCACGAGCACGCGCAGGTGCTGGAGGCGATTGCGTCCGGCGCGCCGGACAGCGCCGCGAGACACATGGCCGATCATCTGACGCGCGCGAACGAACTCTACCGCACCGCGCATTATCGCCCTGCAATCTGACGCCTCTTCGCCGCGGCGCAACGTCGATGCCCGATCTCCCGCTTCAAGTTTCCGGCGTCGGTTATTGCTGCTTTCGATGATCTGGTATAATCAGTAAGAAAATCCCGGCCAACGGGAGCAAGGGGGAGGAAAGAGCATGCCGGCTGCCGGCCTGAAAGAAATGGCGCGCGAGCGCACCGCCAAAGTCGGCCATTTCATCGTCGAATTCGTCACGCCCGGCATCGGCTATCTGCTGAAGAACGCCGGCTGCGATTTCGTGCTCTTCGATACCGAGCATTCCGGCTTCCACAACGAGACGATCAAAAGCGCGCTGCGCTATTTCGAGGCGGCTTCGCTGCCGGTCATCGTGCGCGTGCCTTCGAAGGAATACCACCATATCGCCCGCGCCATGGACATGGGCGCCGAGGGTATGATGCTGCCGATGGTCAATGACGCGGCGGAGGCGCGCGCCATCCTCGACTGCATGAAGTATGTGCCGGAGGGGAAGCGCGGCGTCGCGCTCGGCGTCGCGCATGACCGCTACACAGGCGGCGCGGTGCTCGAAAAGCTCGCCGCCGCCAACCGGCGCTCGACCTTCTTCGCGCAGATCGAGACGGCGGCCGGCGTCGAGAACGCGGACGAGATCGCCGCGCTCGACGGAGTCGACTGCCTGTGGGTCGGCCACTTCGACCTCACCTGCTCGCTCGGCATCCCAGGCGACTTCAATCATCCGAAGTTCAAGGACGCGATCGCCCGCACCTACGCCGCGTGCAAGAAGCACAACAAGGCCTATGGCCGGCTGGTGCCCGACGTAGCGACCGGCGTCGACGTCTTCGGCCAGGGCTTCGACTTCATCTGCTATTCCGGCGATGTCTGGGCGTACCAGGCGGCCGTGAAGAGCGGCGTCGACGCGATCCGCAGCGGCGCCAAGGGCAAGGCCGGCCGCGCCGCGATCGCCCCGGCGAAAAAGCCGGCGAAGGCGAAGTAGGGAGCGCCAGCATGGAGCCGTTCCGCATCGCGCTGTCGGGGGATTTTCGCAAGGCCGACGGCAGCCAGACGTTTCCGAGCTTTGACCTCTCGCCGATCATGGGCAAGCCGGGAATTGAGGTGCGCTGGGTCGATGCGGTGAACGGCGTGATGCCGGCGAACGGCCTTGCCGGATGCGACGCGCTGATCCTGCTTGCGCATCGCATGGCAAAGGAATCGTTCCCGTCAGACGGGCGGCTCGCCGCAGTGGCGCGCTTCGGCGTCGGCTACGACAACGTCGACCTCGCCGCCTGCAACGAGCACGGCGTCGCGGCCGTCATCACGCCTGACGGCGTGCGGCGGCCCGTGGCTGTCGCCGTGCTGACCTATGTCCTGGCGCTCTCGCAGAAGCTTCTGATCAAGGACAAGCTCACCCGGCAGGGCCCGGCCGGCTGGGCGAAGCGCGTGGACTTCATGGGCGAAGGGCTGATCGGCAAGACGCTTGGACAGCTCGGGATCGGGAATATCGGCGCAGAGGTGTTCCGCGTCGCGGCCCCCTTCGGCATGCGCTTCATCGCGCACGATCCGTACGTCGATCCCGCCGCCGCCCGGAACCTCGGCGTGGAGCTCGTCTCTTCCGAAGAGCTCTTCCGGCAGTCGGACTTCCTGTCGGTCAGCGTGCCGCTCTCCGACGCAACGCGTCACTACGTGAACGCGGAGCGGCTGAAGACGATGAAGCCGACGGCCTACGTCATCAACACGGCGCGCGGGCCGATCGTGGATCAGCGCGCGCTCTACAAGGCGCTCGTCGACAAGACCATCGCCGGCGCCGGCCTCGACGTGTTCGAGGTGGAGCCCGCGCCCGCCGACGAGCCGCTCTACGCTTTGGAGAACGTCATCGTCACGCCGCACGCGCTCTGCTGGACCGACGAATGCTTCGCCGGAAACGGCGCCGCCGATATCGCAGCGGTGCTTGAGATCATGAACGGCCGCGTGCCGCGCGGCATCGTCAATCGAGAGGTCGTGGACAACCCGCGATTCAAAGAAAGGCTGGCGAAACACGCACGGCGAAGTGCAGGATAGACCGCAACTGAGCCGGACAGAGCTTCAGAAACACTCGCCTGGGCGGCCGAGACAAAGGCCGGCACCTCAGGCGGTGGCAAAGGGAGGGAAACCATGAACGATCGGGAACGCCGGGATTTTCAGGCGGGATTATCCGCCGAAGTGGACGCATGGCTGCGTGGCGAGCCGACACGCCGCACATTCATCAAGAAGTTCGGCCAGATGACCGGCATGATCGCGCTGTCCGGCGCGGCACTGCCGTCCTTCGTCAATTCCGCGCTGGCGCAGGCGCAGATGCAGCTGGAGGACCCCTCCACGCCGCTCGGCAAGGCGCAGGCGCTGGCGCTCAAGGCTTCGGCCGAAGGCCCGGCGGACGGCTCCGCTTACCGCGCCGTGCAGGCCGCCAAGCAGTTCAGCGGCGTCACGCTCAACATGACCTATGAGGCAGGCCTGCAGGCGCTTGACCCGCGCAACTTCTCTGGTCCGCTCTGGGAGCAGCTCACCGGCATCAAGTCGTCGGTGGCCGAGCTTTCCTCCCCGGACATGTATTCGAAGCCCATCGCCGAGCACATTGCGGCCTCGGGCGCCTACGACATCCTCGACCTGCAGCCGCAGTGGACGCCATCGCTCGCCGATGGTGGCGTGATCCAGCCGCTCGACGACTACATCGATAAGTACATGAACAAGGCGGATTTCGAGGACATCCATCCGCTCTACAAGGCGCTGCCGACCTACAAGGGCAAGATCTGGGGCTTCTTCGACGACGGCGACATGTTCGCCCTCTACTACCGCAAGGACATCTTCGAGGATCCGAAGCTGAACGCCGCCTACGAGGCGAAGTTCAACAAGAAGCTCGAAGTGCCGAAGACCTGGGACGACTATTCGCAGGTCGCGCAGTTCATCACCGACAACATGGCGCCCAACGTCTATGGCGCCGGTCACTTCCGCAAGGCCGGCTCGCCCGGCAACCAGTTCGACTTCATGCAGCGCTTCCGCTCGAATGGCGGCGTCTTCTTCGACGACGGCATGAAGGCGCAGCTCGCGACCGATGTCGGCGTGAAGACGCTGGAGCAGATGAAGGCCGCCAACGCGGCGTCGATCCCCGGCAACGAGGAACTCGATGCCGTGGCGCTGTGGGCCGCGTGGCTGCAGGGCAAGGTCGCCATGATCTACTCGTGGCCGCCGACCGGACGCATGTCGGCCGGCTACTCGCAGAGCGACAAGGCGATCAGCTTCATCCCGCAGTCCTCGATCGCCGGCAAGGTCGGCTACGCGATCGTGCCGGGCGGAAACCCGGAGCACGCCTTCGGCTTCAACAAGGCTCTCGCTGCAGATTCGGCCAATCCCGAGGCCGCTTATCTCTGCATGCAGTGGATGACGTCGCCGGCGGTCTCGCTCGCACGCGTCATGCTGCCCTACGCGCTGCGCGATCCCTACCGCCTGTCGCACTTCAAGTCGGAGCTCTACGGCGACCTGTTCCCGAGCGCTCCGGAATATCTGCGCAACCTCAACGCCTCGGCCAATGTCGGCCTGCTCGACCCGATCATGCCGGGAGCGCAGGACTACGAGCTGTCGCTCGACCGCATGTGTACGTCGGTGTGGGCGGGCGCCGACCCGATGGAGGCGCTGAAAACCGCCGCCGCCGAGTGGGATGCGACGACCGACAACCTCGGCGCGGATTCGCAGAAGGCGTTCTACCTGGAGTTCCTCAAGCTGCCGGGCTCGACCGCCGATCATACGGTTGAGAAACTCGGCATGGCGGTGGAGCTCTAGGAGCGCCAGACGGACGGGCCGCTCGCGGCCCGTCGAAAAAGGGTAGCCCGGCCGTCGGCGATTTCTTCGCCGGCGGCCGGGCAGTCAGCAGACAGCGCGTTCGGATCAACAGGGGACCCCGTCCGCATGTCGGACAGCACCACGATCGATATGCCGCGGGCGCGCACGCGCTCGTCGAAGCGCACCGATTGGCAATTCAAGTGGCTGCTCGTCGCGCCGGCGGGGGTGCTGATCCTCGCCATCTCGATCTACCCGCTGCTGTTCTCGATCTGGGTCCTGTTCGTCAATTACGACTTCCAGATCCCCGGCCACGCCTTCATCGGCCTGAAGAACTTCAGGCAGGTGATCGCCGACCCGGTCGCCGTGTACTCGCTCTGGGTCACCGTCGCGTTGACCGCCGCCAATGTGACCCTGGAGTTCCTCATCGGCCTCGGGCTCGCGCTCGCCATGGTCAAGACGTTCCGCGGACGCGGGATAATCATCTCGATCCTCATCGTGCCGCTGTTCATCAGCCCGGTGATCGTGGGGCAGGCCTGGGCGATGCTTCTGCAGCGGCCGTTCGGCCCGACGAACTATCTGCTTGGCCTGCTGCTGGGCCAGGAGGTCACGATCAACTGGCTTACCCAGTGGCCGTTCAATTTCATGGCGCTGGTCATGGCGGACGTCTGGCAATGGACGCCGTTCATCTTCGTCATCCTGCTTGCCGGCCTCACCTCGATCCCGCCGCACGTCTATGAAGCCGCGGAGATCGACGGCGTCGGGGCGTGGGACACGTTCTGGTACATCACCGTTCCCTACATCGCGCCGATGATGCTGCTCGCCGTCACCTTCCGCCTGCTCGATGCCATCAAGCTGTTCGACACGATCTTTGTGATGACCGCCGGCGGCCCGGGAACGCAGACCTACACGGCATCGTACTATCTCTACATCGTGGGGTTCACCCAGTTCCATCTGTCGCGGGCGACCGCCGGCGCGTGGATATTCCTGATCCTCACCCTGATCGTGGTGCAGATGCTCGTGCGCCGCCTGCTCAGGCCGGACGCCCGATGAGCGCGGCGGCTCGCACCATGCGGCGGAGACGGCCGCGCGTCAGGCTTGGCCGCATCCTGATGCTCGGGCTCTATCTGCTTTTCGTGCTCGGGCCGCTCTACTGGGTGTTCGTCACCTCGATCAAACCGAGCGACGACTACCTCGCCGTGCCGCCTGTGTGGTTCCCGGAGGAACCAACCATGGTGCACTTCACGGCCGCGCTGTTCGCCTATCGCGGCCTCGCCGGGCTGATCAACAGCCTGATCGTCTCGGTATCGGCGACCGCGCTGTCGTGCTTTTTCGGCACGCTGATGGCCTACAGCCTGGCCCGCTTCAACACCGGCGGGCAGCACCTTTCCTTCTGGGTCCTGTCGCAGCGCTTCCTGCCGCCGGTGGCGATCATCCTGCCGCTGTTCCTGAACTACCGGGCGCTGCATTTGCAGGATACGCATATCGGGCTGATCATCGTCTACACCGTGTTCACGCTGCCGGTGACGGTGTGGATGATGTTCGCCTACTTCCGCCAGATGCCGCGCTCGCTCGAGGAAGCGGCGCTGGTCGACGGCTGCACGCGCTGGCGCGCCTTCTGGCGGATTGCAGTGCCGCTCGCGATGCCGGGCGTCGTCGCCGCGGCGGTATTTGCATTCATCGCCTGCTGGACGGAGTTCTTCATCGCGCTCGTTCTGACCAGCCGCAATGCGTTCACGCTGCCTACGGTGTTCCGCTCCTTCATGAGCTTCCAGGGCGCGCAGTACGGCGAGGCGGCGGCTCTCTCGATCGTGTCGCTGGTGCCCTCGATCGTGCTTGGCGTTCTCGCGCAGCGGCATCTCGTGCGCGGACTGACGCTTGGAGCAATCCGTGGGTAACGAGAAGGGTCTGGGGTAGCGATCAGATGGCCGAAGTCAGGATTACCGGATTGCGGAAGACCTACGCCGGCGGCGTGCAGGCCGTGCGCGGCGTCGATCTCGTCATCCCGGACCGCCAGTTCACTGTGCTGGTCGGCCCGTCCGGTTGTGGCAAGAGCACGTTGCTCAGGACCATCGCCGGGCTTGAGGATGCCGACGACGGTACGATCGAGATCGGCGGCGAAATCGTGAACGACATGCGTCCGCGCGACCGCGATGTCGCGATGGTGTTCCAGGACTACGCGCTCTATCCGCATATGACGGTCCGCAACAACATCGGCTTCGGGCTGAAGGCGCGGAAATTCAACAAGGCCGAGATCGAATCGCGCGTTGCCTCGGCATCCGGGATGCTCGGCATCACCGCCCTGCTCGACCGCCTGCCGCGCCACCTTTCCGGCGGACAGCGCCAGCGCGTCGCCATCGGCCGCGCCATCGTGCGCAATCCGAAAATCTTCCTGTTCGACGAGCCGCTCTCCAACCTCGACGCCCAGCTTCGCGACGAGATGCGGGTGGAGATCAAGCGCCTGCACCAGGAGATCGCGACGACGATGATCTACGTCACCCACGACCAGATCGAGGCGATGACGCTCGCCGACTGGATCGTGCTGATGCGCGACGGAGTGATTGAGCAGCAGGGTCGACCCCTCGACCTGTTCGAGCGGCCGGAAACCCGCTTCGTCGCCGGGTTCCTTGGCTCGCCGCGCATGAACTTCATCCCCTGCCGCCTGGTCAGGAACGGTCAGGACGCGCGCGTGACTTTTGACGACGGCCGCTTTCTGCCGCTGCCGGAGTCGCAGTCGGCGGCGCTTGGGAAGGCGCCTGACGGCGAGCTGATCTTCGGCGTGCGGCCCGAACACATGAGCCGCGCCGGCAGCGCCCCGCCGCGCCCGGGCCAGGCGCCGCTGGCGGTGACGATCGATCTCGTCCAGCCGACCGGCACGCGCACCTTTGCGCAGTTCCGGCTTGGCGGCGTAGAGGCCACCGTGGAACTGCCGTCGCATACCGTCGAAGGGCCGGGAACATCGATGGAGCTGCTCGTGGATCTGGGGCGCGCGATCTTCATCGACCCGAAGACCGACAGGGTGTTGCGCGCTCCCGCCTGACGAACTCACCGATCCTGGGGAAACCTCCGCCATGACCTTGTCGCGTGCAATCAAGCTGTTCGGAACCGAGGAGCCGGTCGGCGAGACGACGCTCCTCTCCGCCGGCGCGCTCGAGGCGACGCTCGATTCCGGCAACCTTCGCTACATCAAGGTCGGCGGCAAGGAGGCGATCCGCGCCATTTCCTACCTCGCGCGCGACAGGAACTGGGGCACCTACAGCCCGGAAATCTCGAACCTCGCCGTCAAGACGGGCGCCGACGGGTTCACCGTGACCTACGACGCCGTGTGCAAGGACGGAAGCCAGGCCTTCCGCTACGCCGCGCGCATCGAGGGTCGCGCCGACGGCTCGCTCTCCTTTGCCGTCGATGGCGAAGCCGAGGGCAGTGACTTCGTCACCAACCGCACCGGCTTCGTGGTGCTGCACCCGCTTGCCGATATCGTGGGAAAGCCTTTGACCGTCGAGCACACCGACGGCCGCCTGGAGAAGAGCACGTTTCCGGAGCTCATCAATCCGGCTTGCCCATTCATGGACATCCGGTCCCTGGCACATCAGGTCGCGCCGGGGCTGGAGGTCGTCTGCCGCATGGAAGGCGACGCCTTCGAGATGGAGGACCAGCGGAACTGGATGGACGCCTCCTACAAGACCTACGTGCGGCCGCTGGCGCTCCCCTGGCCCTATCCGCTGAAGAAGGGCGAGAAGGTTTCGCAGAAGGTCTCGCTCACGCTGAAAGGCACGGCTTCGTCCGGCGCGGGAAAGACAGGCCCGTCGGCCGTGGAAGTGACGGTCGGCGCGCCGACCGGCAATGCCATCCCGCGCGTTGGTCTCGCCGCCCCGGCGGAAAGCGTTGCCGACGCCATCGCCAATGCCGGCCTGATCGCGAAAGCCAGCCCCTCCTTCCTCGTCTGCGCCTTCGACCCGCGCGCGGGGCACGACGCGAAGACGATGCGCGCCTTCGCCGATCTCGGCAAAGCCACCGGCGTTGAGCTGGTGCTCGAAGCGATCGTCCCCTGCGTCGATGCGAAGGGCGATCCGAGCGCCGATCTTTCGATCATGCAGCGCGACGTCGCGGCGATCGCCAAGGCTGCTTCCGACGGCGGCGCGCGCTTCGCGAGGATCGCGGTGTCACCGGCGACCGACCTGAAGTGCACCCTCCCCGGCTCGGTCTTCCCACCCGCGCCGGACTGGGCCGACCTGAACAAGGCGGCGCGGACGGCGTTTCCCGGAGTGCCGGTCGGCGGCGGCATGTTCTCGTATTTCACCGAGCTGAACCGCAAGCGCCCGCCTGAGAACGTGCTCGACTTCGTCTGCCATACCGGCCTGCCGATCGTGCATTCGGGCGACGACATCTCGATGACCGAAACGCTCGAAGCGGCGCCGTCGATCTTCAAGTCGGTGCGGGCGTTCGGCGGCGGCAAGCCCTATTGGGTCTTCCCGACCACCGTCTCGATGCGCGCCAATCCCTATGGCTCCGGGCCGGCGGAAAACCCGCTTAACATCCGGCAGGCGATGAACCGCGTCGATCCGCGCGAGCGCGCGCTGATCGGGGCGGCCTGGTACGCCGGCTACCTGGCGCGCGCTTTCGCGGCCGGCGTCGATGCGGTGACGGTCGCCGCCGCGAGCGGCCCTTCCGGCATCGCCTACACGAAGCAGCCGCATGCGCAGCCCTGGTTCGACGGCGCCGGCGCGGCGGTCTATCCGCACTACCACGTCATCGCCGGCCACACGGCGCTCGCCGGTGACGTCCTGGCGACCGCGAGCAGCAACGCGCGTTCGGTTCAGGCGCTCGCCGTCGGCGGAAAGGGAGGCCTGGAGCTGCGCCTCACGAACCTGACAGGGGCCGAGCAGAGTGTGCGGATTTCCGGAGCGTCGGGGAAGGGACAGGCGCTGGTGCTCGACGAGACGACGTTCGAGGCCGCCTGCCGCGACGCCGACTGGCGCACGAAGGCTCCGCGCTCTCCGGTCGGAGACGTGATCGCGCTGAAGCCTTACGCAATCGCTGAAGTGAGCTACGCCCGATAGAACGTTGACCCCGCCCCGCGTTGCGGACCAATCTCCCCCCAGGCCGGGGGCGTGAAATGGCATCCAATCGCTGGCAGCGGTTTTCCGATTGGGACGAGCGACCGCTGCGCCTCGACAGGTTTGCGGTCGAGGATGCCGACAACGGCTTTTCCGCCTTCAACAGCCCGCACGATCCGAAGCCCGGCCTCGCGATAGAAGACGGGCGCGTCGTCGCCATGGACGGAGTAGCGGAAGCCGACTTCGACATGATCGACCTCTTCATCGCCCGCTATCACATCGACCCGGAGATCGCGCCCGAGGCGATGGCGATCCCCTCGCCCGCGATCGCCCGCATGCTGGTCGACATGAACGTGCCGCGCACCGAACTGACACGGCTCGCGCACGGAATGACGCCCGCGAAGCTCGCCGAAGTCGTGGCAGAGCTGAACGCGATGGAGATCGCCTTCGCCTATTCGAAGATGCGGGCGCGAAGAACCCCTGGCAACCAGGCGCATGTGACAAACGCGAAGGACGATCCGCTGCAGCTCGCGGCCGACGCGGCGATCGCGGTGGCGCTCGGCTTCGACGAGATCGAGACCACGATGCGCGTTTCGCGCAATGCCTGGGCCAACGCGCTTGCCTGCTGCATCGGCGGCTCGGTCGGCCGCGCCGGGGTGCTCTTCCAATGCTCCAGCGAGGAGGCGGAGGAGCTGCAGATCGGCATGGCCGGCTTCACCTCCTACGCCGAGACCGTCTCCGTCTATGGCACCGAGCGCACTTTCATCGACGGCGACGACACGCCATGGTCGAAGGCGTTTCTCGCGTCCGCCTATGCCTCGCGCGGCATCAAGATGCGCTGCACCTCCGGCGCCGGCTCCGAGCTGCTCATGGGCTTCCATGAATCGAAGTCGCTGCTCTACCTCGAAGCGCGATGCCTCTGCCTGCAGCGCGGCATGGGCGTGCAGGGAACGCAGAACGGCGGCATCGACGGAGCGCCGCTGACCGCGACCATGCCCGGCGGCGTGCGCGAGCTGATGGCGGAGAACCTGCTCGCCGTCTGGCTCGACCTCGAATGCGCCTCGGGCAACGACGCACGCTCCACCGAATCGGAGATTCGCGTCGGTGCAAAAATCCTGCCGTTCCTGATCGCTGGCTCCGACCTCATCTGCTCCGGCTTCGGCTCGATCCTGAAATACGACAATTCGTTCAACCCCTCGCTGCTGAACGGCGAGGAGCTGGAGGACTATCTCGTCCTGCAGCGCGATTTCGAGGCGGATGGCGGCTTGACGCCGATCCTCGAGGACCGCGCCCTCGATCTTCGCCGCCGCGCGCTCGATGCGATCTCGGCGGTGTTCGAGGAGCTCGACCTTGGCAAGCCGACGCTCGCCATGAAATCCAGCGTTCTCACCGCCTCGGGATCTGAGGACACGGAGAGCTACCTGCCGCGCGACGTCGCCCTCATCTCCGAGGCGATCAAGGCGCGCGGCATCGACGTGACGCATGTGATCAAGGCGCTGGAGAAGCGCGGCTTCCATGAAGAGGCGGAAAACCTCCTGTGGCTCGTGAAGCTCCGCATCTCGGGCGACTATTTGCAGACTTCCGCGCTGGTGCGCGACGGAAAGATATTGAGCGCGGTCAACGATCCGAACGATTATCTCGGCCCCGGCACCGGATACCGCGTCTCGGAAGCGCGCCGCCAGGAGATCAACGCCATCCGCGACGTGCTCGACCGCGACACGGTTCTGGCGCAGGAGGAAGAGTTCGCGCTCCAGGCCGCGCGCGACATCGCCTTCCGCGCGATGGGAGCGGCGAAGGTCGGCACATCGCCGCGCGAGGTGGTGATCGGCGTGTCGCCGGCCTTCGGCGTGAAATTCTTCCGCACGCTCGGCGGCATCCCACTCTCCGAGCTGCTGCAGGGGATGATCGCGGGCATCGAAGGCGCCGGCGGCGAGGCGCGCATCGTGCGCATGCGGCATACGGCGGACACCTCGTTCCTCGGCCTGAGCGCCGCCGGCCTTTCCGGCTCGGGCATCGGCATCGGCATCCAGGCCAAGGGTACCGCCGTCATCCACCAGTCGGGCCGCCTGCCGCACAACAACCTGGAGCTCTTCTCCAACGCCCCGATCACGAAGCTGGAGCACTACCAGAAGCTCGGGCGGAACGCCGCCGCGTACGCGCTGGGAGAGATGCCGCAGCCGGTCGTGGTGCCGACCAAGGGCGAGGCGATGGGCTCGCGCTATCACGCGCGCGTCGCCCTCCTCTACGCGATCGAGACATCGCTCATCGCCGAAGGCGCCGCGCCGGAGGAAATCGAGGTCAGCTATACGGGAGCGCCGAAATGGGCGAGCGCACGCTAGGCATCGCCGACTATCCGCTGGCCGAGAAGCGCCCGGAACTGATCGAGGGGCGGCGCGGCAAGCGGCTCGCCGACATCACGCTCCCGAAGCTGATGGCCGGCGAGGTCGAGCTTGAGGATCTCCGCATCACGCCCGCAGCGCTGCGCCTGCAGGCCGGGATTTCGCGCGCCGCCGACCGCCCGATGCTGGCGGAGAATTTCGAGCGCGCGGCGGAGCTGGTGGATGTGCCGCAGGATTTCCTGATGCAGGTCTACGAGCTGCTCCGTCCCGGCCGTGCAAAGGACAAGGCGCCACTGATGGCGGCCGCGGAGAAACTGCGCGACGCATACGGCGCGGAGCGCATGGCCCGCTTCGTGGAAGAGGCGGCGGCGGTCTACGAGCGGCGCGGGCTGTTCACTTACAGATTCTAGAGGCAGAACATGCTTCGGCCTCGCCTCACACATGCGTCTGTCATCCCGGAAAGCGCAAAGCGCTTGTCCGGGACCCATACCCGCCTCGACAAAGGATGCTTCACCGACCTTCGCCCTTCTGCGATCGTCCGCGCTTATGGGTCCCGGTCTTGACGCTGCGCGTCAAACCGGGATGACAAACGGATAAGTTGGGGCACGCGGTCAAACATGAACTGGAAGACCGACTACCGCTCGATCTACTATCTCGACGCGCCTGAGCCGCCCGATCTCGTGCTGAAGCGCGAGGAGACCGCGCTCCTCGTCATCGACGTGCAGAACACGTATCTGAAGCGCCCCGATCGCGCGGCGCTGACCCCCGAGAAGCAGGCGCTCTTCGACCTCTGGACGCCGTTCCACGAACGGCTGGAACGCCAGGTCATCCCGCGCACGCGTAACCTTCTCGATCGCTTCCGGGCGAACGGCATCGAATGCCTATTCGCGCGGATCGCGAGCCACACGCGGCACGGCCGCGAGCGCTCGCTCAGCCACAGAAAGCCGGGCTGGAACGACCTGCTGCTGCCGAAGGACGACTGGGATTCGCAGATCGTCGAGGCGCTTGCGCCGGTTGGCGAGGAGATCGTCGTCCACAAGATGACCGACAGCGCGCTGACCGGCAGCAATCTTCGCCTCCTGCTCCATAATCTCGGCATCAGGAACGTCATCTGCACCGGCGTTTTCACCGACCAGTGCGTGTCCTCCACCGTCCGCAGCCTGGCCGACGAGAGCTACAACGTGGTCGTCGTGGAGGACTGCTGCGCCGCCGGTTCCGATGAACTGCACCGCAAGGAACTGGAGATCATCAACATGATCTACTGCCAGGTAATGTCGAGCGCCGAGCTGACAGGGATGATGGGATTCAACTGAAACGTGCCGGAACGCATGATGGCATGCCCCTTGCTTCGATTTTTGAGCAATGCATCATGGGGTTCGGGTCGAACGAAGCGGCGCCGGCCGCAGCGGTTTGGGGGAGAAAATGACACAGCACGACATCACGCGGCGCAATTTCATGCAGCAGTCGGCAGCCTTCGCGGCTGCCTTTGCCGCCGGCACATCCGGCCTCATCGGCAGCGCCAGCGCGGCGCGCGAGAAGGAGCTGAACATCCTCTGCTGGGAGGGCTACAACTCCGCGCAGGTGCTCGATCCCTTCCGCGCCATGAAGGAGGCGACGGTCAAGGCGGAATCGCTCACCAACGATCCGACCATGATCAACCGTCTTCGCGCCGGCGAGATCAACGTCTGGGATCTGATCAACGTCAATAATCCCTGGGCGCGCAAGATCATGTATCCGGAAGGGCTGATCAAGCCGCTCGACCGCGCGGCGATGGAGCCCTACTTCGAAAAGATGCTGCCGATGTTCAAGCCGCCCTATCACTGGGCGATGAGCGACGACGGCAAGGAACTGCTCGGCATGTGCCAGCGCTTCGGGCCGTACAGCTTCGTGGTCAACACCGACAAGATCAGCCGCGCCACCGCCGAGGACCAGGGATGGGACCTCTGGAACGACCCGGCGAACAACGGCAAGTACGGGATTCTGGAATCGGACGACTGGAACGTCTTCGACATCTGCCTGATCGCCGGCTTCGATCCGTTCCGCGAGCACACCCCGGACGAGGTGGCGAAGTTCGAGGAGACGGCGAAGCGCGTGTTCAAGGGCGCCAAGCTCGTCGGCGACATCGCCACGATGAACCAGGCGTTCGTCGCGGGCGAGATCGATTTCCACATGACCGGCGGAACCTACAGCGCCTCGCCGGCGCGCGCCGACGGCTACAAGAACGTGCGCGGCATCACCCCGAAGAAAGGCCCGATGAAGGACGGCAAGGGCGGCGTGTCGTGGATCGAGGTCACCTCCACCGTGAACAATCCGCAAGGGTCGCCGCTGGCGGTGGAATTCCTGAAATACGTGCAGGATCCAAAGGTCGCTCACACGGTGGCCTTCGCCGAGGGGACCTTCAACCCGGTCGCGCAGATGGCCAATCCGGAATGCTTCAGCCTCTTCACGCCGGAAGAGCTCGATGCGATCCAGTGGGACAGCCTCGACGAGGAGATGCAGGCGTCGATCGAGTACGACATCGTGCCCGACTACGACAAGCTGCTCGACATCATGAGCGCCGCGAAGCGCGAAGCCTCGGGCGGCTGAGCGCTGGCATCCGACACCCACATATGTCGTCATTGCCGGGCTTGACCCGGCAATCCATTCCGTAGCGGTCGGGACTGTTCGCCTCGTACGGAATGGATCCCATGGTCGAGCCATGGGATGACGACGATGAGCGTGGGCCGCGGGCGATCAGAGGATTTGCCGAAACCGATGGTATTGCGTCGTCAATGACCTCCTCCCAGCCGATCCTCGCCCTCCGCGGCCTGAAGAAGACATTCGGGACCTTCAACGCCGTCGACGGCATCGACCTTGACGTGGCGGAGGGGGAATTCGTCACCATCGTGGGTCCCTCCGGCTCGGGAAAGACCACGCTGCTCCGCATGCTGGCAGGCCTCGAGACGCCGAGCGAGGGCGAAATCCGCATCCGCGGCGCGACCGTCAACGACGTGCCGGCCAACCGGCGTCCGACCTGCCTGGTGTTCCAGTCGCTGGCGCTTTTCCCGCACAAGACCGTCGGCGCGAACATCGAGTTCTCGCTGAAGATCAAGGGGGTGGCCGCGGGGACGCGGAAAGCGCGCGCGCTGGAGCTGATGCGGCTCCTGCGGCTGCCCGAAAGCTACTATTCCAAGAGCGTCACCCAGTGCTCCGGTGGCGAGCGGCAGCGCGTGGCCCTCGCCCGCGCGCTCGCCTACGACCCGGAAATCCTCTTCTTCGACGAGCCGCTTTCGGCGATCGACTACAAGCTCCGCAAGACCCTGGAGAAGGAGCTGAAGGACATCCACCGCGAGACGCACAAGACCTTCATCTACATCACTCACAGCCTCGAGGAGGCCATGGTGATGAGCGACAGGATCGGCGTCATGCGCGGCGGCAAGCTGGTGCAGGTCGGCACGCCGAACGAGATCTACACCGCACCGCAGACGAAATTCGTCTCCGAGTTCATGGGCGACGTCAACATCGTCCAGGTGAGCGCGACGGGAGACGGCCGGCTGAAGGCCACCGATTTCGAGGCGACGTTCCGCGGTCCTCCGACCGCAAACAACCTCCCCGCGGGACATCTCGTCATCCGGCCGGAATTCGTGCGCTTCCTCGCCTCGCCGACGGAGGCGGAGAACAGCGTCGAGGGCCGCCTCTACAACGAATATGCGCTCGGCTCCCGCATCCAGTACCAGGTGCGCGTCGGCGAGCAGGTATTCATCGTCGAGAAGCTCCGCCAGCAGGCCTATTCCGGCCGGCTGGACGATCTCGTGACGATCGGCTGGGACGCAGCGGATTCGATCCTGGTGAGCGACTGATGGCGAGCGGCGGAGCCCGCCTCGGGCCGGGAGGCGCTTCGGCGCTTCCCGTCGTCGCGCTGTTCCTGGTCGGCTTTGTCGCCCCGCTTGTCGCGGTCGTCGTCTTCAGCTTCATGCCGGCGCGCACCTTCTCCTTCTGGCAGGCGCCGACTCTGGAGAACTACCAGACGATCCTCGACAGCACGAACTACCTCTCGTTCCTCTGGTCGCTCGGCCTCGCGACCCTGACCGTCATCGTCCTCGCCATCGTCTGCTATCCCGTCGCCTATGGCCTCAATCGCGTCTTCGGCCGCTGGTCGATGGCGCTGACGCTGCTCTTCGTCATCCCGCTTTTCGTGTCGGAGAATGTCCGCCTCTATGGCTGGGTGCTCTTCCTCATCAAGAACGGCGTGCTGCTCGGCAGCATGAAGAGCTTCTTCGGCTACGAGCCCGAGAGCATCCTTTTCACGCTGCCGGCGATCGTGCTCGGCATGGTCTATGTCTACCTGCCCTACATGCTCTTCCCGATGTCGCTCGGCGTGGCGATGGTGCCGAACGAGGTGCGCGAAGCCGCCTTTGATCTCGGCGCCACCCGCTGGCAGGTGTTCCGCGAGGTGGAACTGCCGCTCTCTATGCCGGGCATCGTCATCGGCTTCCTGCTCACCTTCGTCCTCGCGGTTGGAGCGATAGCGGAGTTCAAGGTGCTCGGCGGGCAGAAGGTCATACCGATCACACATGACATCGAGATCGCCTTCACCTACGCGCAGAACTGGCCGCTCGGCGCGGCCCTTGCGGTGCTGCTGATGCTGGTGGTGGGCGTGCTCGTCCTCCTCATCCTGCGCCGCTTCGATCTCGACGCGGTGCTCGGCCGCCGGAGGAGCCCGTGAACGCCTCGGGCAAGCGCGGGCGGCACGCGCTGATCGCCGCCTGGACCCTGGCGGTCGCGATCTTCCTCTATCTGCCGAGCGTCGCCATCACGCTCGCCTCGCTCACCGACAGCCGCTACTTCCTCTTCCCGATTCCGCGCTGGGGACTCTCTTGGTGGAAGAAGACCTTCGCCGCGACCGAGACTTGGCAGATTCTCGACACCTCGATCTCGATTGCGCTCTGCGTGACAGTCATCTCGGTCGTCATCGCCTTCTTCGGCGCGCTCGCCTTCGCGCGCTATGACTGGCGCGGACGCTCGCTCTACCAGAAGCTCGTGCTGCTCCCGATCTTCTTCCCGCAATCGGTGCTGGGCCTGGCGCTGCTTCTCTGGTTCAACGCGCTCGGCCTGCCGCTCTCCTGGAAGACGGCGATCTTCGCGCATCTCGTCTGGGTGGTGCCGGTCGTGACGCTGGTGATCTCCATCCAGGTCTACAGCTTCGATCCGGCGATCGAGGAAGCCGCCTTCGATCTCGGCGCCACGCGCTGGCAGGTGTTTCGCGAGGTTACCCTGCCGGTGCTCTTCCCCGGGATTTTCTCCGGCTGCCTCTTCGCCTTCCTTCTTTCCTGGGGGAATTTCCCCCTCTCGCTCTACACGACCGGCGCCGACACGACGGTGCCGGAATTCCTCTACGCCAAGATGGTGGCGGGATATACGCCCGGCGTGCCGGTGCTCGGCACCGTCGCCACCATCGGCGCCATCGTCATCCTCATCGGCGGCTACGGGATGATCACGCTGGTCCTGCGCGCAAGGGCGCGCGAGGATCGTCAGGCAGCCTGAAGGAAGCGCGGCGCACGCGCCGAGGGAGGGTGGAGTGCTGACTTCGATTGCCGGAAAGTCCGTCGTCGTTACCGGCGCGAGCAAGGGGATCGGCAAGGGCATCGCGCGCGTCTTCGCGCGGAACGGGGCGAAGGTTCTGGTCGTCGCCCGCAACGCCGGCGAGGCTGAGGCGTCGGCGAAGGAGATCGGCCACGGCGCGTCGGCCTTCGCCGCCGACGTGACGAAGCTCGCCGATCTCGACGCGATGGCGAAGGCGGCTGCCGAACGCCACGGCGGCATCGACATCCTCTGCGCCAATGCCGGCATCTTTCCGCAGGCGCGGATCGAGGAGATGTCGCCGGAGCAATGGGACGAGGTGCTCGGCACCAACCTCAAGGGCACCTTCCTCGCGGTGAAGGCCTGCGTGCCCTACCTGAAGAAGACCGGCGCCGGCCGCATCGTCATCACGTCCTCGATTACGGGCCCGATCACCGGCTTCCCCGGCTGGACGCATTACGGCGCGTCGAAATCCGGCCAGCTAGGCTTCCTGCGTACCGCCGCGATCGAGCTCGCGAGATACGGCATCACCGTCAATGCCGTGATGCCCGGCAACATCATTACCGAGGGGCTGGAGGGGCTCGGCGCCGACTATCACAAGACCATGGCCGCCTCGATCCCGCTGAAGCGGCTCGGCACGGTCGAGGACATCGGCTACGCGGCGCTGTTCCTCGCCTCGCAGGAAGCAGCCTACATCACCGGCCAGACGATCGTCGTCGACGGCGGCCAGATCCTGCCCGAATCGCTCGAGGCGCTGAAGGATTAGGAAGGCCTCCCGGCCGAACTGTCGCCATGGCCGATTGGATCAGCGCATCCTTCCCGCGGCAGTGGGTGCAGGTCGCAAGCCTCCAATCTTTGTCATCCCAGAAGGCGCGAAGCGCGCCTGTCCGGGACCCGGTACGCACCCATATCTTGCAGACTGGGTTTCAGCGCGAAGACTCTTGATCTTCGCATCGGGGGTATGGGCCCCGGTCTTGGCCTTCGGGCAAACCGGGATGACGGAGTGTTGGGCCGCTTCCTGTTTCGGGCAATCTACCGCGCTGCCCTCTACCCGCCGCCGAGCGCTCGAAAGATTTTCTGCCCGGGGCGGCCGGTAGGCTGCATTCCGACGCGGGTCTCCGCGTCCGCGATCGCGGCGCGCGTCGCGGGGCCGATCTTCCCGTCGGCCGATCCGATGTCGTAGCCGTTCGCGACGAGGAGTTCCTGCAGGCGGAGCCGCTCGGCACGCGACAGGCCGGGATCGTCGGTCGGCCAAGGAGTCCGGAGCGCCGGGTAGCCGGCCAGGCGGTCGGCGAGATAGGAAATCGCGAGGCCGTAGGATTCAGCCTGATTGTAGGAGTAGATCGCGTCGAAATTGCCGAACACCAGGAAGCCGGGGCCGCGGCTTCCTGCCGGCAGCAGCAGGCCGGCCTTGGCGTCGCCCGCCAGCGGCTTGCCATCGGCGCGCAGCAGGCCGCGCTTGCTCCAGGTCGCGAGGCTTGCCTTTGAGCCCCTCCCCTTCGGCCCGGAATATCCGTCGGGCGCGCGCACCTCGACCATCCACGATCCGCCCGGCTGCCAGCCGCCGCGCCGCAGATAATTCGCGGTCGATCCGAGCGCGTCGGCAACGGAATTCACCAGATCGCGGCGTCCGTCCCCGTCGAAGTCGACGGCGAGCCGCTGGTAGGTGGAGGGGATGAACTGCGTCTGGCCGAAGGCGCCGGCCCACGAGCCATAGAGCTCGTTCAGATTGAGATCGCCGCGATCGACCAGCTTCAGCGCTGCGTTGAGCTCGCCGCGCCAGAACGCGCTCCTGCCACCACCGGTGCAGGCGAGCGTCGCCAGCGCATGCGGCAGGAAGCTGTCGCCCGCCTCGCGGCCATAATCGGTCTCCACGCCCCAGACGGCGGCGACGACGAAGCGGTTGACGCCGTATTTCTTCTCCACGGCGCGCAGCACGGAATCGTATTTCCGCATCATCGCCTGGCCGTCGATGACGCGCTGGTCGTCCACCAGAAAGCCGAGATAGTCCCAGATCGGCGTCTTGAATTCCGGCTGCACCTTCGAGAGGCGAAGGACCTTGTCGTCCGGCGCGGAGACATTCAGCGCAGCCGCCACGGTCGACTGGTTCACGCCGGCCCCCACTGCGCTTGAGCGCAGGCCCGACACGCAGCCCTGGAAACTGGCATGCGCGGGAGCCGCCAGAAATGCGGCGCTCAAGACAATCGCCGCCTGAAAGGAGAAGGTTGTTGACCGCATGGCTGAACTCTATCCGCTACTCGACGACCGAACGATGGCGGGAATACGGTTAAGTACTTCTGAACGAACGGCCGGTCCCGCCCACCAGCGCCGGCCTCGAGGGGGAAAAATGCCGGAAGAGAAACGCGAACGCGTGCGCATCGGGCTGATCGGGGCCGGCGCGATCATGCATCTCAGCCACGCCCCGACGATCGCGCGCTCGCGCGAAGCGACGCTCACCGCCGTGTTCGACCGCGATCCGAAACGCGCCGGGGACCTCGCGCAGCAATACGGCGCACGCGCCTATGACCGGCTGGAGGCGCTGGTCGAAGCGTCCGACGTCGATGCGGTGATCGTCGCGACCCCCAACCGCAACCATTCCGAGGGCGTGCTCGCCGCCGCTGCAGCGGGAAAGCATATCCTCTGCGAGAAGCCGCTGGCGCTCGACATCGCCTCCGCGCGCGCCATGATCGAGGCCTGCGCCGGGGCGAAGCTGGTGTTGCAGGTCGGCTTCAACCAGCGCTTCTGGGCCCAGGTGCAGATCGCGAAAGCGCTGCTGCAATCCGGCCTGATCGGCAAGGTGCACGGCTTCCGCTCCATCTACTCGGAGAAATCCACCGCCTACCCCGCCGCGACGCGCTACCGCTACGACCTCGCGCAATCGGGCGGCGCGACCATCATCGATCTCACCATCCACCGCATCGACCTCGCGCGGCATCTGGTGGGCGATTTTTCCGGCGTCTTCGGCGAGCTCGTGCACAGCGCGCTCCCGGACAAGGTGGACGACAACGTCTGGCTCCTCACGCGCTTCGCAGGCGGCGCACGCGGCTCGTTGACGAGCGACCGCTATTCGCCAGCCATCGGCGATGGCACCGACCTCTACGGCACCGAAGGCTCGATCCATCTCGCCACCGAGACGCTGAACCCGTTCCACGCAGCGCCGCTTGCCGTCTACACCGAGCGGCACGCTAAGGATCTCCCCGAGGTCCTGCGCGAGGCGCACTATCCCGATGCCTGGTGGAAGAGCTTCGAGGGCGGGTGGATCACCGTGAAGCCGCCTCGCCGCAGCCCCTATGACGCGCAGCTCGCCGAGTTCTGCGCCGCCATCCGCGAGAAGCGGCCGGCGGCGATCACCGGCGAGGACGGGTTGAAGGCGCAGGAGCTGGTTCAGGGCGCCTACATTTCGATGCGCGAGGGCCGCTGGGTGGACCTGCCGCTGCCGGCGGACGCGCCGTTCATCGTGCCCGACTACGACTGACGGAGATCAGCCGAACCGCGCCAGATAGTCCTCGCACATCGGAAAGGTTCTTGCCGTGTAGTCGACCCCCATCGACTGCGCCAGGTCGGTCTCCGCATGCGAGCCGATCCAGGCGACGAGCAGCATCCGACGCAGCATGACGAAGGTCGGGATCTCTGCCTCGTCCTCCGCCGGCAGCGCGTGGATTTTCCTGTAGCCCTTCACCCAGGCGCTCATCAGCTCCGGCACATGCCTCTCGTGCTCGAAGAAGGAGACCGCCGTCGCGGCGTCGTAGAGATGCCAGGAGAAGCCGCAATCGTCGAAATCGATGACCTTCACGGCCGCGCCCTCGACCAGTAGGTTGGCGAGGCGCATGTCGCAGTGGATGAGGCCGAAACGCTCCGGTCCCTTGCCGAATTTTTCCAGCCGGCGGCGGATCAGGTCGACCGCGCGGGCGAACACCGCCTCCTTCGCCGGATCCAGTCCCATCCCGTCGCGCCAGCGCCCCCAGTGCGGATTGTCGCCGAGGCTCGTCGCGAAATCCCAGACGAGCCGCTCGAATTTTTCTGGCCGCCGCCAGCGCTGCGCGTGGAGATGCATGCGCGCGGTCACTTCGCCCAGCATCTCGAACTTCTCGCCGAGATGATCCTTCTCCGATGGCTCCGCGCCGTTTTCCCAGGCGAAGAGGACGACGTTCCGCGGCGCGCGCATCGCCGCGTGGCCGGCTTGCTGGATCAGCCCGCCATCACGGCCGGGAACAGGAACCGGCGTGGTCACCACGCCGTCGGCGCGCAGCGCCGTCAGCCACGCGAGTTCGGAGGCGACCGCGTTCCTCGAATGGTAGCCCTCGCGGTGCACCCGCAGCGCCCAGCGGCGGCCGGAAGCCGGATCGTCGATCCGATAGGTGGCGTTCTCCGAAAGGTTGATCAGCGTGGGCGCCGCGGCGTCGCCGACATCGTAGTTTTCGAGCGCGCGGACGGCGAGTTCGCGCAGACATTCGAGCTTCGCCGCGTGCGGCAGGGTATCGAACGAGCCCGCGCCCGCCGACGACAAAGCCATCGCTCAGCCGGCCTTGGCGACGGCGCGGCCGGGCTTCGCGCGCGCCCGCGACATCTTCGGCTTGCCGAGCGCCGCAACCTTCGCCTCGCCCACAGCCTTGTCGAGCCGCTCGAGAATCTCGTCGGAGAGCGTGCGGTCGAGAAGCAGGCCCGGCTTGAACTGGAGCGCACGCGGATCGAGCGCCGAATAGATCGCCCAGATGCCGTTCTCGTAGCAGGAGCGCATCACGAACTTAGCGCCCTCCGGATGGTCGAATTCGAGCCCCATGATCAGCCCGCGCTGGCGGATGCCGACGAAGAAATCCGCGTGGCTCTCCTGGATGCGATCGAGCCCGGCGCGCAGGTATTTCGCAATGTCGCGCCCGTTCGCCTGCGTCGCCTTCCGCGCGCAGATCTCCAGCACCCTGGTCGCGACCACGCAGCCGAGTTCGGCGCCGCCAAAGCTCGACATGTGGCCCCAGCCATCCTCCTTCAGCCACTTCGCCGAGCGCTCGTTGGCGACCACCGCCGCGATCGGATAGATCCCACCCGAAAGACCCTTGCCGGTGACCAGCATGTCCGGAACGACACCGTACGTGTCGATGCACCACATCTTCCCCGAACGCATCAGCCCGGTCTGCACCTCGTCGGCGATGAAGAGCGTGCCGGTCTTCTCGCACATCGCCTTGATGGCCTTGAGGTAGCCCTCCTTCGGCAGCGGAAAGCCGTAGGTCGCCGGGATCGTCTCGATGATGACGCAGGCCGCGTCGCCCTTCATGATCGCGCGCTCCATGGCGTCGAGATCGTTGAAGGGGACCTTGGTCACCTCGTCGTCGTCCGCCTCGGAGAGGAAGAGCTTGGAGAACCGGTCGTCGCCGACCTTCACCGCGAGGCCGGTGTGGCCGTGATAGCAGCGCTGCAGGCAGATAAGCTTGCGCCGCTGCGTCGCGTGCCGCGCGCTCTTCAGCGCGATGTCGATCGCCTCCCCGCCGCCGGACGCGAACATCGAGTATTGCAGGCCTTCGGGCGTATGCGCTTGCAGCATCTCGGCCAGCATCGTGCGGGCGATCGAAGGGAAATGGTGGTTGCCGATATCGAAGCGGTCGAGGCCTTCCTTCAGCGCCGCGGCAATCTCCGGATTGCGATGGCCGAGCGAATAGGTGCCGCCGTTCAGGTGGCAATCGATCAGCCGCTTCCCGTCCATGTCGTGCAGGAAATAGCCCTCGCGTTTGTCGATCACGAGATCGACGCCCTCGCGCTGCCATTGCAGCGTCTTCCCCGGGTTCCAGACTTTCAGGGTCCGGGCGATGAAATCGTCTTTCGCCTTGCTCATCGGTCACTCATGGTGGGCGCTGGCGCGCATGCGCGAGTACTTTTCTCCGCTGAGAACGACACTAGCTTGACAGCCCGGCGGAGGGAATTGACAGCTTGCCACAACGCACCCTTCTCCCCTTGAGGGAGCAGGCAGGCGCTCTTCCGGAGAGAATGGGTGATCCTCCAAGGCCGGGTTGCGATCGTCACGGGCGCCGGGTCAGGCATTGGCCGCGCCGGCGCGGAAATCCTGGCGCGCGAGGGCGCGGCCGTGGTCGTCGCCGACCGCGACGGAGTCGCCGCCGCCGAGACCGCCACACTCATCGGCAAAGCCGGCGGACGGGCACTCATCGTTCAGGCGGACGTCGCCGACGATGCACAGCTCGAACATCTGGTCAGGGATACCCTGGAAGCCTTCGGCCGGATCGACATCCTGCACAGCCACGCCGGCATCCAGATCGAGGGGCCGCTCGAAACGGTCGATCCGAAGGGCATGGACGCCTCCTGGCTGATCAACGTCCGCGCGCATTTCACTCTGGCGCGCCTCGTCATGCCGCACATGCGCGCCCAGGGCGGGGGGTCGATCATCGTTACGTCGTCGAGCTCCGGCGTGCTGGTCGACCGGGAGATGATCGCCTACGCGACATCCAAGCACGCGGCGGTGGCGATGGTGCGGCAGATCGCTCTCGACTACGGCAAATACAATGTGCGCGTGAACGCGCTCTGCCCCGGCTGGGTCGACACGCCCTTCAACGACGCCTTCACGCGACAGATGGGAGGCCGGGAGCAGCTCCTCGCCTATATCAGGGAGAAGGTGCCGATCCCGCGCTTCGCCAGCGTCGGGGAGATCGCCGAGTCGATCCTCTTCCTCGCCTCCGACCGCTCCGCCTACATGACCGGCCAGGCGTTCGTGGTCGACGGCGGCGAGTCGATCGCCTGAGGCGAGCTTCTCCGGCAGCTTACCCCAACACCCTCATGGTGAGGTGCGAGCGCAAAGCGCGAGCCTCGAACCACGAGGGCTCCAGAGGCTACCTAAGCAAGTTGCTTCCGATCCTTCGAGGCTCGCTTCGCTCGCACCTCAGGATGAGGGAGGGTGATTGCAGAGGCGAGGCTGCCACGGGGCTAAAAAGCGCTCACCCCGCTGTTGGCGTGGAGAGCAGCCACAGTCCGAAGAGCGTGTAGAGCACCATCAGCGCGGCGAGCGGAAGCTGGCTCGCAACCGCGCCGCGCGCGGTTGCGAAATGGCGCACTGCGAGCGCGTGGGCGAGCGCGATCCCCACCACGTGGCCGAGGACGATCGCCGCCACCTGGAAATTCCAGATGAGCCGCACGCTGTCATAGGTGTTGAGGAACGAGGTGGTCACGTGCATGTCGCGCGTGCCGAGGAGATCGAGCCCGCTGCCGAAGGGGTCGGACGCGGCGGCAAGCGCGTACTGGCCGTTGACCATCAGCGCGGTCAGATAGTGCGCGAAGTGAAAGGCGATCGAGATCGGGATGATCGAATAGACAAGCGCGCCGAGCGCCGGCTTCAGTGTGGCCTGCATGCCGGCAAGGATCCAGCCGAGGCGGACCGCGAGCCAGTAGACCGCCGCGAGCGCCGCGAACGCCAGCAGCAGGCCGACCGTGCTGCGGCTCATCAAAGCAGTCCGGCCGGGGAATTCCAGCGGGTTGATGCCGCCGAGCGCCAGCCACCAGAAGGTCCGCGACAGGCCATCGAAGGAGACGGAACTCAGCGTCAGGAGCACGAAGAGAACGCCGGAGACCGGCAGCGGCGCGCGTTCCAGCAATGCCGTCCCCGGCCAGGCGAGCGCGATCCGGACGCGCCCGCCTCCGAGTCTTGCGAAGACGAGCGGCGACAGGCCGCCCACCAGCCGGAAGAAGATCGAGAAGGGCTCGGCCTTCTCGCTCCACGCTTCGCCGAACGCCAGCATTCCGGCAAACGCGAAGAGCCAGTATGAACCCGCCGCAAGCGCCAGCCGCTCGGGATCGTCCGGCGCGGGATCGACCAGCTCGAACCAGGCGAACGCGAAGAAGACGATGACGGCCGGCCAGTAGCCGAGCCAGCGCGGATAAGCCATCCGACCGATCCGGATCCCGGAGAGGCTTGCGATCACCCGATAAGGTCCGGTCCACGGATTGAGGAGAGCCCAGAGGTTGCCGAAGAGCGGATGCAGCAGCGTGAGCCCGACCCACCAGAGCGTCCAGATCGCAAGCGGCAGCGGATTTCCGAGCGGGTCCCGGGTTCCGAGGATCCCGGCCGCGAGGAGCACCAGAAACAACAGAAAGGCGGCGAGACTTGTCGGAACGGGACTGACGGCGGGGATCGTGCCGAGCCATCGCCGCGCGCCGACGACGCGGTCGACCTGCCGCGAGGGGACGAACGCGATGAGGAGGAACGAAGCCGCCACCGCCATCGCCCCGCCGGCGAGGTAATAGCCGGTCGGCAGGAGCAGCACGAAGCCCCGCTCGCTGCCGTGGGCAGCCGCCGGGGTCGCCCATGCCGCGGTCAGGCATCCCGCGGCCAGCATCGAGCCACTTCGGAACCCGGCGGAACGCGACGCCGACGCGGATTGATCTCGCCGCGCCCCGCTCATACGGTTCGAGCCGTCTTGAAGCTCGGGGACGCCGGATCATGAGCCGCACCGATATGCGCGACACCGCACTGATCGTGGTCGACGTGCAGAACGATTTCTGCCCCGGCGGAGCGCTGGCGGTTCCCGGCGGCGACCAGGTGATCGCGCCGGTCAACGCGCTGATCGCACGCTTCGAGAATGTGGTGCTGACGCAGGACTGGCACCCGGCGGGCCATTCGAGCTTCGCCTCCAGCCATCCGGGTCATGCGCCCTTCTCCACGATCGAGATGCCCTACGGCACGCAGACGCTCTGGCCGGACCATTGCATTCAGGGATCGCCCGGCGCGCTCTTCCACAAGGACCTCGCCTGGACGAAGGCGCAGCTCGTCGTGCGCAAGGGGTTCCGCCAGCCGATCGACAGCTATTCGGCATTCTTCGAGAACGACCGGAGCACCCCTACCGGGCTCGCCGGCTACCTGAAGGAGCGCGGCCTCGGCAAGGTGGTGCTCGCCGGCCTGGCGACGGACTTCTGCGTCGGCTTCTCCGCGCTCGACGCGGTGCGGCAGGGCTTCGCGGCAAGCCTCGTCATGGATGCCTCGCGCGCCATCGACCTGAACGGCTCGCTCGCCGCAGCGGAGAAGGAAATGCGCGCCGCCGGCGTCGCGTTGATTGAGACGTCGGCGCTCGCCTGAGCGCATCAGTGACCCACGCCGACGTAGCGGTGGAGCAGCGAGGGATCGTCGCGCAGTACCCCCACCGCGACCTCCGCGCGCACCCGTCCGGTCTCGATGAAGGCGACGCGGTCGGCGACCGGCAGCACCGCATCGACGCGCTGCTCGACCAGGATCGTCCCGACCCCTTGCGCCTTCAGCTCGCGCACGCTGTCGCGGATCTTCCCGATCATTGACGGCATCAGCCCCTCGGTCGGCTCGTCGAGCAGCATCACGCGCGGCTCGATGCAGAGCGCGCGGGCCATCGCGAGCATCTGCTGTTCGCCGCCGGAAAGCGTGCCGGCGCGCTGCCGGAGCCGTTCGCCGAGCACCGGAAACGCGGCGAGCACGCGCTCGAGCGTCGCCGCCCCCTTCCCACGCGTCATCAGGCCGATTTCCAGATTCTCCCGCACGCTCAGCTCCGCGAAGAGCCGCCTCCCCTGCGGCACGTAGGCGATCCCGTGCCGAGGGATTTCGTGCGGGGCGAGCGCGGTCAGATCCACGCCGTCGAGGAGGATGCTCCCCGAGCGCGATTTCACCAGCCCCATGATCGCCTTCAGCGTCGTCGTCTTCCCCGCGCCGTTCCGCCCGAGCAGGCAGAGCACCGTGCCGGCCTCGAGCGTGAGCGAGACATCGCGCAGCACCTGCACGTTGCCGTAGAAGCAGTCGATGGCGCGCAGCTCCAGCATCATGCGCCGAGATAGGCCTGCTGCACGGCCGCGCTGGCGCTGATTTCGGCCGGGCTCCCCTCCGCCAGGATGCGCCCGCGGTCCATGACCGTGATGCGGTGCGCAAGCTGCATCACCACATCCATGTTGTGCTCGATCAGCAGCACCGTGGCCTCGCTGGCGACGGCGCGGATCAGCGCGCAGAATCCGGCGATCTCCATATCCGAGAGCCCCTGCGTCGGCTCGTCGAGGATGAGGAGCTTCGGCTGGAGCGCCAGCCCCATCGCGACCTCCAGCAGCCGCTGGTGTCCGTAGGCGAGCTCGGCCGCCTTCGTCTCGGCGCGCGCCGCGAGACCGACGCAGCCCAGCGCCTCTGCGACGCGCGCGCGAAGCTCGCCGGTATCAAGCGGCCGCCATCCGGCCGCGCGACGCTGCATGCTGCTCTGCACCGCGAGCGCGACATTGTCGAAGGCGGAGAGCCTGCCGAACACGCTGGTGATCTGGAACGTGTAGGCGATGCCGCGGCCAACGCGAGCGTGGGCGGGAAGCCTGGTGATATCCTCACCGTCGAATGCGATGCTCCCCCGGCTCGGCACGATCCTCCCGCAGATCAGCCCGACAAGGGTGGTCTTGCCAGCGCCGTTCGGCCCGATGATGGCGCGGATTTCGCCGGCGGGCAGATCGAAATCCACCGCATCGACGGCCGTCAATCCGCCGAAGGCGCGCGACAATCCCCGCGCCTGCAGCAGCGTCACGGCAGCCATGGCAGCCACTTCTCCCGCAGCGTCCCGAGGATGCCGCGCGGGAAGAACAGGATGAGGACGACGAGCAGGACGCCGACCACCAGAAGATACGCCGAGGTGTACTCGCTGGTAATGTCGATGAGAAAGGTCATGGCGAGCGTGCCGATGAACGGCCCGGCGACCGTCCCCGCGCCGCCGAGAAGCGTCCAAAGCAGCGGGAAGATCGAATACTGGATCGAGGCGAAGGTGGAACCGACATAGGCGAAGAGCAGGCCATAGGCGGCGCCGGCCGCGGCGGAGAACAGGCCGGAGAGCGCCACCGCGAAGAGCTTGTAGCGAAACGTGTCGTAACCGAGCATCGTCGCGCGGCTCTCGTTCTCGCGGATGGCGACGAGCACGCGCCCCGATGGCGACCGCACCAGCAGGAAGGTGGCGGCCAGCGCGACCCCGAGAAGCAGCAGCGCGAGATTGTAGCGCAGCGCCGCGTTCGTGAGGTCGACGCCCCACCCGAGCAGCACGAAGCGGCGAGCGGCGTCGGGAATGGTGAACCCTTCGTCGCCGCGCGTATAGTCGCCGAAATAGAGGATCAGCAGGAACGCCGCCTGCGCGAACATCAGCGTCACGATCATGAAGGCGACGCCGGTCGTTCGAAGCGCCAGCAGCCCGACGAGCGTCGCGAGAATTGCGCCCGCCACCGATCCGGCGACGAACGCCTCCGCCGCGCTCCAGTGGAGAAGCGATGCCGACAGGCCCGCGCCATAAAGGCCCGCCGCGAAGAACATCGCGTGGCCGAGGCTCAGAAGCCCGACATAGCCGTAGAGGATGTTGTAGCCGACCGCGAAGGTCGCCAGCACCATCACGCGCGTGAGCACGAGGTGATCGTATTCCGGCAGCACGAACTGCAGCCCGAAGAGCCCGGCGATCAGCGCGACGTGGAGGGGCCCTGCAGCGCGGCCCGCGGGCCCGCGCTTCATCGCGCCGGCGCCGCGAAGAGGCCGTTCGGCCGGAACACCAGAACGAGCGCCACGACAAGCGTCGCCAGAATCTTGGAAAGTGTCGGCGAGAAGAAGACGGAGATGATCCCGTCGCTCATCCCGATCACGGCCGCGGCGACGAGCGTGCCCTTGATGCTGCCGAGGCCGCCGATGATGACGACGATGAAGGAAAGGAGCAGCGGGTCGAGCCCCATCAAATAATGCGCCTGCTGGATCGGCACGATCAGCACCGCCGCAACCGCCGCCAGCATCGCGCCCGCCGCGAAGACACCCGCATAGACCCGGTCGATCGGGATGCCGAAGGCCTGCGCGATCTCCGGGTCGTACTGGGTTGCGCGCATGATGAGTCCGGCGCGCGTCCGCGTCAGCACGAACCACGTCGCGGCGAGCACCGCGAGCGCTGCCGCGACCACAACGAGTTTGTAACCGGCATAGCCGAACCACGGAAACTGGATGCGGAAGCTGATCGGCGGCTGCACCGAACGCGCATCCGGGCCGTAGAAGGTCAGCACCAGCTGCTGGATGATGTAGAGCAGCCCGATCGTGGCGACGATCGTCGCCTCCGGATCGTAGTTCAGCCGCTTCAGGACAAGGCGCTCCGCGACAAGCGCGACCGACCCGACGATCAGCGGGCTGCAGACGATGGCGATCACGAAGCCCAGCGCCGGGTGCGCGGGAACGAGGCTCGCGAAACACCAGGCGAGCACCGCGCCGAGCATGTAGAACTCGCCGTGCGCGACGTTGACGATGCGCATCACGCCAAAGACCAGCGACAGGCCGAGCGCCGTCAGCGCCAGCACCGCCGCCATCACCAGCCCCTCGAGTGCTGCGAGCAGGAGATGCGGGCCGAGGCTCATGCGGAGATTTTCCCAACCACTGTCGTCATCCCATGGCTTGACCATGGGATCCATTCCGTAACACCGGCAGGCCGATCTCCAGCGCAACGGAATGGATTGCCGGGTCAAGCCCGGCAATGACGACAAACATTGGTGGTCAGAGCTCGGAAAAGGGCCACCCGCCAGTCAAAGCGCCATCGTCGTGTAATCCGCCTCCGGCTCATAGAGCCCGTCCTCGATCGACGTGGTGTGCACGACCTTGAGCTTGCCGCCTTCGACCTTCGAGATGCTCTGGTGCCCGAAGCACTGGTGGATCTTGCCATTGAAGGTCTTGTCGCCCTGCGGGTGCTCGTTCGACTCCGGCCACGACTCGATCGCCTCGGTCGCCTCGATGAAGGCCTTCTTGTCGGAATCGGTCGCCGACTTGTAGCCGCTCGCCTCCATCGCCTGCTTGATGACGTAGAGCGTCTCCCAGCAGCCGAACATGTGCGAGTAGGTGGAGACGTCGTTCGGGTCGGATGTGCTGGCGCCGTTGGCATCGACGCCGACCTTCCCGCGGTAGAACTTGTCGAACTCGGTCTGCTTTTCGCCGGCGTAGCGCGGAAACGCTTCCCAGAAATACGTGCCCTCGAGAAACTCCAGCCCCGGGCTCGACAGCGGCGTGGCTTCCAGCGAGTCGATGAACCCGAAGATCTGCGGATGGCTGGAGCCGAAGAAGTCGCCGAGCTCCTTCACGAATGTGAGCACCGCGGGCCCGACCATCACATGGTAGAGCACCTCCGTGTCGGAGGGGATCTGCGGAAAATACTTCGTGAATGTGCTCTCGGTCGGAGGGATTGGGATGAGCGTCGGCGCCGGCCCGCCCTGCTTCTGGATGGCGGCGGAGAAATAGTCGCGATGGTCGTAGCCGAACGCGTAGTCCGGGAACATCATCGTGACCTTCTTGCCGAGGTTGGCCGCGATCCACGGCGCCATCGACGATACCTGCGACTTCACGTCGGTGATGCCGGGCTGAAAGGTGTAGCGGTTCAGCGCGCCGGATGCGACGTGGTGGCCTTCCGACACCACGAAATACGGCATCTTCAGTTCGCCGGCGCGCGGCGCCGAGCCCATCACGACATGCGAGAAGAGCGTGCCGAAGGTGACGTCCACCTTGTGCTGGGTGGCGAACTTCTCCACGACTTCCGCCCCGCGTTTCGGATCGGTGCCGTCGTCCTCCGCGATGATCTCGATCTGCCGTCCGCCGATACCGCCGCTCTCGTTGATGAGCTTCACCGCCGCGTTCGTCGTCTGCTCGTACCATTTGCCGTAGGCCGCGCCGATGCCGGTGCGGTGCACCTGGAAGCCGATCTTTATCGGCTCGGAGCTCTGCGCCTGCGCGTAGCCGATGGCGCCCGGCAGCAGGCGCGAGGCGGCGCCGAGCCCGGCGACAGCCGCAAGACCCTTCACCGCGCCGCGGCGGGTGATTCCGGGCCTGATGATCTTGGAAATGGAAGTCCGGTCTCTGTTCGACATCTCAGCTCCCCTCTATCAGCTCTCCAACCCACACTGTTTGTCATCCCGGTTTGCCGCGCAAGCGGCAAGACCGGGACCCATA
>JBBQVL010000035.1:0-40716 GCA_038211615.1 Hyphomicrobiales bacterium | reverse complement strand
CGATCAGGTCGCGCCCCTCCTCGCGGATATGCCCATAGGCAAAGCGCTGGCCGTAAGCAGAGGGCACGACCGGGCGCCCGATGAACGGCAGACAGACCTGGCCGCCGTGCGTGTGGCCGCTCAGCGTGACCGCGAAGCGGTCAGGAACGTCGACGAAGAGGTCCGGCTCGTGCGCCATGAGGATTGCCGGCGCATCGTCGGTGATCTGCGCCAGCGTCGCCGGCAAGTCGTCTTCGCCCCGGAATTCTCCGCGGCCGACCTGGTGCGCGACCATGCTGTCGGTGCCCGCGAGCCAGAAGGGCGCCGCGCCTTCGATCTTCACCGCTCGGTTCTGGTAGAGCGGGATACCGGCCGCGGCGAGCGTGGCCTTCACCTTTTCCGGATCCCACCACCAGTCGTGATTGCCCAGGATGGCGTGCACGCCGAGCGGCGCACGAAGCTGGGAGAGAGCCGCGCCCCATTCCTCGGCGGGGACACGGCTGCTGCCATAGTCCATGCCGATGCCGGAAACCTGGTCGCCGAGCACGAGGATGATGTCGCCGCCGAGCCCGTTCGCCCGCTCGACGATCGCGCGGATGCGCTCGGGCGGCATCCAGGGCCGGCAGGCGTGGATGTCCGTAACGATGACGATGCGGAGCGGCCGCTCGTTAGTCCAGCGCGCGGTCGGGAGATCCCATTCGGTGACGACGAGACGAAAGCGCGGCTCCACGGCAAACGCGTAGCCGCCAAGCCCGAGACTGCCCGCGGCGGCCGTGCCGAGACCCACAACGAACTGGCGGCGCGTGATCATCGAAGTCCTGAACGCAAGCGACCGTTCCATAGGGCGGGTGTTTGGCGCGATTGCAGCAAATTCGCGCTGTTAACGTGAACAGGAGTTCGGGGAGCAACCGGTCGGCCAGCAAAGGGCGGCCTCAGCCGCCGAATTCCGCTGCAAGCTGTGCCGACTATCGGAGATGGCCGCGTGCCCTGAAATAAAAGGGCCGCCCCGAGGGACGGCCCGAAGAAGTCCGCGGCGTCGAAATCCTAGCGCGAATAGAACTCGACCACCTGGTTCGGTTCCATGACCACCGGATACGGCACGTCGGCGAAAGCCGGCTGGCGCAGGTAGCGCGCCGTCATCTTCGACGTATCGACCTCGACGTAGTCCGGCGTATCGCGCTCGGCGAGCTCAATCGCCTCCAGCACCAGACCGAGCTGCCTCGACTTCTCGCGCACCTCGATCACATCGCCCACCTTGCAGCGATAGCTCGCGATATTGACCTTGCGGCCATTCACGCGGACATGGCCGTGGTTGACGAACTGGCGCGCCGCGAACGGCGTCGGCACGAACTTGGCGCGGTAGACGATCGCGTCGAGGCGCGATTCCAGCAGGCCGATCAGGTTCTCCGAGGTATCGCCCTTCATCCGCGCCGCCTCGGCATAGGTGTTGCGGAACTGCTTCTCGGAGATGTTGGCGTAATAGCCCTTCAGCTTCTGCTTGGCCTTCAGCTGCGTGCCGAAATCGGAGAGCTTCTGCTTGCGGCGCTGGCCGTGCTGGCCGGGACCGTACTCGCGTTTGTTCACCGGGCTCTTCGGGCGGCCCCAGATATTCTCGCCCATGCGGCGATCGATCTTGTATTTCGCGGCGTTGCGCTTGCTCATCTCTGTCCTTACCGTTTCGTCGCGCCCCGAAAGGCGCTGTTTCAGCCGAAACGCGCCCATCCTTTGCCTCGCGCCGAAGCTCGAAGCCGACAGGGGTTGGCGGAGCGCGCCAAATTCCGGATTTTTCGGAAAACCCCACGGGTGCGTGTGCGCAGGCGGAAAACCACCGCGCGGGCGCTGACTTAGGCGCTCGGGCCGGCGATGTCAAATCCGACACGCCGTAGGCCCGCACCCCTCCTGAACGTCGCGCAAGCCCGGCGGCGAACCGCCCGTCATTTTTACTTCGCGGAACATGCTAATGTCCAATGATGGGAGGGCGATGCATCATGACGCCGGCGATCGGGGCTGCGGTTTTCGGGATTTCGATGTTCCTCGCAGGGTCTGCCTTCGCGACGACGTTCGCGGCGATCTCCTACAACAAGGAGACCGGCGCCTACGGCTTCTCCAAGGGCTACAGCAGCCGCGACGGCGCCGAGGAACGCGCGGCGCAGGAATGCGGGCCGGGGTGCGAGACCGTCATCTGGACGCGCGATGCCTGTCTGGCGCTCGCCACGGCGGGCGACCACGCCTACGGAAGCGGCTGGGACACCGACCAGGAATCGGCCGACCAGACCGCGATGAACAACTGCTCCCGATATGCCTCCGACTGCTCGATCGCTGCAGAGGCCTGCTCCGCCGAATAGCCCCTCACCCGACACTCTCTACGCAAGGGCGAGCCCGTTCGCCGCAAGCACCCGTGCAAGCGGCTCGGGTGGCGCGCGTCCGCTGGTGAAGCGCGCGACGCTCTCGCCTCCGGCAACCGCTCTCCCCTCCACCACCGTCGCCACCCGCCGGGCTATCGCCGGCGCCGGATCGATCCAACTGACCGGCCACGGAGCGAGCTCCCCCATGACATCGGCGAGAAACGGATAGTGCGTGCAGGCGAGCACCACGATGTCGGTGCGGCGCCCCTCCACCTCGACGAAGCACGGCGCGATCTGGCTCGCGATCCTGTCGCGGTCGACCGCTTCGCCCCGCATCCGCGCCTCGGCGATGGCGGCAAGTTCCGGCGCACCGACGAGCCGCACGTGGCAGGACTGCGCGAAGCTCCGGATCAGATCGCGGGTGTAGTCGCGCTTCATGGTGCCGGGCGTGGCAAGCACCGCCACCAACCCGCTCCTCGTCTGCTCCGCCGCCGGCTTGATGGCGGGCACGGTGCCGATGAACGGCACGTCGAAGCGCGCGCGAAGCGGCGGCAGCACCAGCGTCGACGCGGTATTGCAGGCGACGACGACCGCCACGGGCCGATGCTCCGCGACGAGCCGCTCCATCAGCGCCACGATATGCCGGCTGAGCGCGGCCTCCTCCCAGCCGCCATAGGGAAAGGCCGCGTCATCGGCGACATAGACGAAACGCGCCTCCGGCAGGCTTTCGCGCACCGCGCCGAGCACCGACAGCCCACCGACGCCGGAGTCGAAGACGAGGATCGGTCCGCCGTCACCCACCGGAACTCTCGCCTCCCGGCTTCTCCGGCAGACGCTCGAAAGCCCCGATCACGCCGTGCAGGGCATCGATCTCGTCCTTGCTGAAGCCGGCCCGCTGCAGAATGGCGCGAAGGTTCTGCACCATGGTCGGCTTCATGTCGGGGGTGCGAAAGTAGCCGGTCGGATCGAGCGCCGTCTCGAAATGCCGCATCAGGCCGAGGAGATGTTCTTTCGCCGCCGGCGCATGGTCGAGCTCGGGCGGCGCGGTGCGCGTGGAGAACGCGCCGTCGAGCCCCGCCGCCATCCATTCGTAGGCGATGAGGAGCACCGCCTGAGCAATGTTCAGCGAGGCGAATTTCGGGTTGACCGGATAGGTCAGGATCACGTCTGCGAGCGCCACTTCCTCGTTGGTGAGCCCCCAGCGCTCGCGCCCGAACATGATGCCCGTCGCCTGCCCGCTCAAGGTGCGCTTCCGCAGCTCCGTCACCGCCTCGCGCGGGCCGACCACCGGCTTCGGCAGGTCGCGGATGCGGGCAGTGGCGGCGTAGACGAAATTCAGGTCGGCGACTGCCGCCGCCGCCGTATCGAAGACGCGCACCTCGTCGATGATGCCGGTCGCGCCGCTTGCCGCGGCCCGCGCCTTCTTGCTCGGCCAGCCATCGCGCGGCGCCACGAGCCGCAGATCCGTCAGGCGGAAATTCGCCATCGCGCGCGCCGCCGCGCCGATATTCTCGCCAAGCTGCGGCTCAACGAGGATGATGGCGGGCGAGGCGCCAGGCGTGTCCTGCGGAATTTCCTCGGGCATGGCATTTCCGGCGGCAGAAGGAAGGCGCTCCTTAGCGCATCCGGGCGCATTTCGCTTGCCTCACGATGGCGATCGAGCAGCATTTCTAGTCCCCCGCTTCGATGCGGTAGCCCCGTGGACATTCACATCAGTGGCCGCCGCGCCGGCACGAGGAGGCAGCGCCTAGTCCGCCGGGTAGAAGTCGGCCGGCCTTCCCCTGGCGAACCAGTCCGGTTGCGCCCAGCGCCCCGGAACGTGCTTGAGCGACCAGTCGGCGAGAGCCTGCAGAATCGGCAGCATGTCCGCGCCCGCCCGCGTGAGCCGGTATTCGTTTCGCACGGGATGCATGCGGTATGGCGTTTTCGTCACCAGGCCGAACTCCTCCAGCCGCGCCAGCCTGTCCGCCAGGATGTTGGTTGAGATGCCCTCCGACATGCCGGCGAGGTCGCCATAGGTGCGGCATCCGGCGAAGATCGTGCGGAGCACGACAAGACTCCACCGGTCGCCGACGACATCGAGCGCGGAGGCGACCGGACAGGGGGAACGGTAGGAAAACGCCACAGTAGATCCTCTAGAATTCTCTACGTCACTTGCATATTGCAAGTCAGTGCATTTATGCTCCGCAGGGACTTCTTGCAAATGGCGATCCCGTGGAGGGGCGGATGGCGGACGATCCCATGGCCGCGAGACTGCGCGCGTTGCTCGCGGGACTGCCGGTTACCGAGCAGAGGATGTTCGGCGGCACCTGCTTCATGCTCTCCGGCAATATGCTGGTCGGCGCGTCGAAGCGCGGGCTCCTTGTCCGCGTCGGCAAGGAGGCGCATGCCGCCGCTCTCGCCCGCCCGCACGCCACCGGCATGGAGATGGGCGGCCGTTCGATGGCGGGCTACGTCTTCGTCGCGCCCGAGGGCACCCGCACGGCCGGCGCCCTGAAGAAGTGGGTGTCGCTCGCCCAGGCGTTCGTCGAAACGCTCCCCCCGAAACCCGACAAACGCAGCGGCGGCCAGACAGCAAAGAGCAACGCGGCCCGTCCGCCGCGAAGCAGCGTGAACGTAAGGGATCAACGGAAGTGACAGCGCTCCTCACGCCTTTTCTGATCTACGTCATCGCCACTTTCGCGATAGCCTTCGTCTGGCACCTCCATCTCTTCGGCGTGCGGTATCGCGCCCTCGCGATCTATCGCGAAAAGGTACAGCCGCAATTCGGTCTGCTCTCGATGATCATCCAGGGGGTCTGCTTCGCCCTCGTCTACAATGCGCTCTTCGTGGCGATCGCGAGCTTTCCGGCCCGCGCCATCGAGTACGGCATCTTCGGCGCCGCTTTCTCCTGGAGCTTCACCACCCTCGCCGTCGCCGCCAAGAGCCCCATGCGGTCCATCAAAGAATTCATCGCAATCGAGACGGCGTTCACGATCGTGCAATGGGCGGTTGTCGCCGCGCTCACCGCCGCTCTGGCATAGTGAAGGCTGGGAGCGGGCGGAGCCGGAAGCGAAGGGCACCGGATTTCCCCGGCCTTCGTCCTGTCGGAACTAACGCGCACAAGGACAATCATTCCAACATTTCACGTGGTCCCGGTGCGCACTATCTGAAGGACCGAGTGCCAAGTTTCAGGCTCGAACGCCACCACAAAGCGTCGATGCGCGAGCCGAGCAACCCTGTCTACTGCATATCCGGCTGCAATGTCAGTCGGGCCCGCCAGCAATGCGCCGGTCGGACTCATGAGCCAAGCTGAAATCCTGTTCGTCTGTTGGGTCACTACGAAAATCTGACCGTCGAAGTCCGTCGCCAATCCCATGGGACCGTTGGCCCAGCCTTGACCGCCGAGCGGACGAGATTGCATCGGCACTGTGACAACTCCCGTCGAAGCGTGGATTTGCCAGAAGAGCCGGTTATTCTTCACCCAGGCTGTGACAAATCCACCCCCCGGCAATCCCGAAAGGCCGAAATCTCGCCCATTGTCGAGCCCGAAAGACGGCCCGCGAATAACGACCCAGCGTCCGATGCCGTCGCCGTTTGGATTGAGGCGTTGGACAACCACCTCGCGCGGGCCAAAGAGCACGCGTTCTATGGAAAAGGCGATTGCCGAGCCTCCATTGCTCAACGGCGTCACCGCGTATGGAATCGGATTGTATCCGGGCTCCTGGAGCGCTGGCGAGAAGCGCGGCCTCTTCACCACGCCGGCGCTGGAGATCTTCGCGGCCCCGAGCCAGGTGCTAGCGGAAAGCTCACACCACACAACTAGTATGCTGCCCCCGGACAGCCGGCATCCCTGAACGTTTACGCCCGAGAAGATGTGAACCGGCGCGTCGCGATAGATCAGCAGCGGTTTGCCTGTTGGCACCAGAAAGCGATCGATCGGCGTTGCGAAGATTTCGCCGCGCTGACGCTCATCGTAATTCTTCAGGATGGAAGCGAGTAGCAAGGTCTGCCCGCCATCGGTTGCTATTGGCGCAAACGAATCAACGGGCCCGATGGCGACTCGTGTCGGCCCAGCCACCGATACCCCCGCCGGACTGTAGGACCTCAAGTAGGCAAAGGCTTTCGGGCCGTACAACTCCCTCCATGCAACGACAAATCCACCGTTCGCGCGGGCGCTGATGTTCGGCCTGCCGTTGTTCTTTCCGGTCAGGACGATCGGACCTCCCACCGGGACGATAGGAGACACGACGGCGGCCTCTGAGGAGATGCCATACACAATCGGGGAGGCAACGAACGACCCCAGTCCCAAAATGGCTTCGCGGCGAGAGATGGACACAGGCGCACCTCGACAAGATTGAAGCGGCGGAAGCGGGCGACGGCAACAGGAAGCATTGCCCGCTAAGCGTGTCCATCTCTTGACGGTTCGACCTGCGCTTACGCAAGGGATCTCCGCAAAATTGAGGACGGCCGCCGAAGAGGCTGCGCAAGGTTGGCGCGCTGCGCCGGCTTTGCTATAGGCCGGCTTCCCGTTCCTCTCCCTCAAGCCGCGCCGGCGCGGCCCCATGAAAGGCTCGTCGCAGATGGCCAAGATCAAGGTCGCCAATCCGGTCGTCGATCTCGATGGCGACGAGATGACCCGCATCATCTGGCAGGCGATCAAGGACAAGCTGATCGTCCCCTACCTCGACGTCGATATCCTCTACTACGACCTCGGCGTGGAAAACCGCGACAAGACCCGCGACCAGGTCACGATCGACGCGGCGGAGGCGATCAAGAAGCACGGAGTCGGCGTGAAATGCGCCACGATCACGCCGGACGAGGCGCGCGTGAAGGAGTTCGGCCTGAAGGAGATGTGGAAGTCGCCGAACGGCACCATCCGCAACATCCTCGGCGGCGTCATCTTCCGCGAGCCGATCATCTGCCGCAACGTGCCGCGGCTGGTGCCCGGCTGGACGAAACCGATCATCATCGGCCGCCATGCCTTCGGCGACCAGTACCGCGCCACCGACTTCCGCTTCCCCGGCAAGGGCAAGCTCACCATCAAGTTCGTCGGCGAAGACGGCGCGACGATCGAGAGGGAGGTCTTCTCCGCCCCGGGCTCGGGCGTCGCGATGGCGATGTACAACCTCGACGAATCGATCCGCGAGTTCGCCCGCGCCTCCCTGAACTACGGGCTGGCGCGCGACTATCCGGTCTACCTCTCCACCAAGAACACCATCCTCAAGGCCTATGACGGACGCTTCAAGGACCTCTTCCAGGAGGTGTTCGACGCGGAATTCAAGGCGGAGTTTTCGAAGCGCAAGCTCACCTACGAGCACCGGCTGATCGATGACATGGTGGCCTCGGCGCTGAAATGGTCCGGCGGATACGTCTGGGCCTGCAAGAACTATGATGGCGACGTGCAGTCCGACACGGTGGCGCAGGGTTTTGGCTCGCTCGGGCTGATGACCTCGGTGCTGATGACGCCGGACGGCAAGACGGTCGAGGCGGAGGCCGCGCATGGCACCGTGACGCGCCACTACCGCCTGCACCAGGAGGGGAAGGAGACCTCCACCAACTCCGCCGCCTCGATCTTCGCCTGGACGCGCGGGCTGGCGCATCGCGGCAAGCTCGACGGCAACGACGCACTGATCCGGTTCGCGGAGACGCTGGAGAAGGTCACCGTCGACACGATCGAGGCAGGCTCCATGACCAAGGACCTGGCGCTGCTCGTCGGCCCCGACCAGCCGTGGCTTTCCACCACCGGCTTCCTCGACAAGGTCGACTCAAACTTGAAAACTGCAATGGGTTCAGCCACATAGGAAGCGGCGGAAACTCCGGCCACAACGCCGCCGTTATTCATCCATAGTCAGACGGCTGGCTTTTCGTGGGGATCTCGATGATTCGTGTCCTGCTCGGTTCGGCGCTTCCGGTTCTCGGGCTCGGGGTCGCGGCCGCATTCTTCGGTCCCGGCCTTGTGACCGGTCCGCGCGGCGAGCCGATGATCATGGCCGCGACGGACGACGCGACGCTGCAGCCCGCGACGTTCGACGGCGAGGCCTGTGCTTCGAAGCTGATCTTCGCCGACCCGGCGAGCCCCGGGGGCCAGGCGCCCGGCGCGCACATCATCGCCTTCGCGCTGCGCTCCGGCGCCAACGATGTGGCTGTGGAAGTCGAGGACTATCCGGGCGGCGCGACCGAGGCCGCAAAGACCGTCGTGCTCGTTTTCGACGACAACGGCCAGCTCATTTCCGCCGGGGACCCGGAATCGCTTCACATGCAGGCGGTCGCGAAGCCCTGCGTCGACACGCCGGACAGCACGCCGCGCGCTCCGATCTGACCGCAGCGATAAAATTCACAACCGCAGTTCAGGCGGCCAGCTCTTCGATCCGTCCGGTGATCGCCGCGAGCGCCGCTTCGGCTGCACCCGCGTCGGGGCCTCCCGCCTGAGCGAGGTCGGGCCGGCCGCCGCCGCCGGTTCCTCCAAGCGCCGCTGAGCCGATCCGCGCGAGATCGACGGCGCTGATGCGGTCGACCAAGTCCGCGGTCACCCCGACCACCAGGCCCGCCTTGCCTTCGCTGATGCCGACGATCGCCACCACACCCGAGCCGACCTGCTTCTTGCCTTGGTCGACCATGCCGCGGAGGTCCTTCGGCGCGACCCCTTCGACGGCGCGCGCCAGAACGTTGATCGAGCCGATCTTCCTGACCGCCGGCTCGCTCGCGCCGCCTCCGCCCATGGCGATCTTCTTGCGCGCGTCGGCGAGCTCGCGCTCCAGCTTGCGCCGCTCCTCGATCAACGAGTCGAGCCGCGCCACCGCCTCGTCGGGCCTGACCTTCAACTTGGCGGCCATCTCGCGCACGCGCTTGTCCTGCTCAGCCAGGTGCCTGCGCGCCGCCGCGCCCGTCAGCGCCTCGACGCGGCGAACGCCCGCGGCAACCGCGGATTCGCCAACGAGCGTGATCAATCCGATCTCGCCGGTCCGGCCGACATGCGTGCCGCCGCAGAGCTCGACGGAATAGGTCTTTCCGGCCTTCTCGCCTTCGGTCGCCTTGCCCATCGAGACGACGCGCACTTCGTCGCCGTATTTCTCGCCGAAGAGCGCCATCGCGCCGGACTGGATGGCGCTGTCGCGGTCCATGAGGCGCGTCTCCACCGGCGCGTCCTGCAGCACGATACTGTTGGCGATCTCCTCGGCCGCCGCGATCTCGTCCTCCGATACCGGCTTCGGATGCGAGAAATCGAAGCGCATCCGGTCGGGCGCCACGAGCGAACCCTTCTGCGCGACGTGCGCGCCGAGCGTCTGGCGCAGCGCTTCGTGCAGGAGATGCGTCGCCGAATGGTTGGCGCGGATGGCGCTGCGCCTGCCGGAATCGATCTTCAGGCGAACCGCCTGCCCGGGCACGAAGCCGCCAAGCTCCACCTTGCCGGAATGCACGAAGAGGCCGTCGGCCTTCTTCTGCGTATCGGTGACGCGGAAGCGCGCGCCGTTCTCCGACTCGATCGTGCCGGTATCGCCGACCTGCCCGCCCGACTCGCCGTAGAACGGCGTCTGGTTGACGACGATCGCCCCCTCCTCGCCTTCGCCGAGCTGATCCGCCTCCGACCCGTCCTTCACCAGCGCCAGCACCGAGCCCTCGGCGGCCTCGGTGCTGTAGCCGAGAAACTCCGTCGCGCCATGCCGGTCGCGAAGCTTCAGCCAGACGTTCTCCGTCGCCGCGTCGCCCGATCCGACCCAGGAGGCGCGCGCCTCCGCGCGCTGCCGCTCCATCGCGTCAGTGAAGCCGGAGAGATCGACGCCGATGCCGCGCGCCTTCAATGCATCCTGCGTCAGGTCGAGCGGAAAGCCGTAGGTGTCGTAGAGCTTGAAGGCCGTCTCGCCGTCGAGGATGGCGCCCTTGCTGAGTGAGCCCGTGGCGTCCTCAAGCAGCGACAGGCCGCGCGACAGCGTTTTCAGGAAGCGCCCCTCCTCGAGCCGCAGCGTCTCGGTGATCAGCCCTTCGGCGCGGCCGAGCTCCGGGTAGGCCTGGCCCATCTCGTGCACCAGCGTCGGAACGAGCGAGAAGATCGCCGGCTCGGCGGCGCCAAGAAGATGCGCGTGGCGCATGGCCCGGCGCATGATGCGGCGGAGCACGTAACCGCGCCCCTCGTTCGACGGCAGCACGCCATCGGCAATCAGGAAGCTCGTCGCGCGAAGATGATCGGCGATGACGCGCGGGCTCGCCTGGTTCACTGCATTCGAAGGGCGCCCGACATGCTCGTGGATCGCCGCGATCAGCGTCTTGAAGAGATCGATGTCGTAATTGTCGTGCACGCCCTGCATGACCGCAGCGGTGCGCTCCAGCCCCATGCCGGTATCGACCGCCGGCTTCGGCAAGGCGATGCGCTCGTCCTTCGAGACCTGCTCGAACTGCATGAAGACGAGATTCCAGATCTCGATGAAGCGGTCGCCGTCCGCATCCGGTGAGCCGGGAGGCCCGCCCGGAATCTTGTCACCGTGATCGTAGAAAATCTCCGAGCACGGGCCGCACGGACCGGTGTCGCCCATCGCCCAGAAATTGTCGGAGCCGGCAATCCGGATGATGCGCGATTCCGGCAGGCCGGCGATCTTCTTCCAGAGGTCGAACGCCTGGTCGTCGTCGATATAGACGGTCGCGGTCAGCTTTTCCTTCGCCAGCCCGAACTCCCTGGTGACGAGGTTCCAGGCAAGCTCGATGGCGCGCTCCTTGAAATAGTCGCCGAAGGAGAAGTTCCCGAGCATCTCGAAGAAGGTGTGGTGGCGCGCCGTGTATCCGACATTGTCGAGATCGTTGTGTTTGCCGCCGGCACGCACGCATTTCTGCGCGGTCACGGCGCGCGGGAAGGATGGCCGCGCCTTGCCGGTGAAATAATCCTTGAACTGCACCATGCCGGCATTGGTGAACATCAGCGTCGGATCGTTGCGCGGCACCAGCGGGCTCGACGGCACGATCTCGTGCCCCTCGCGCGCGAAGTAGTTCAGAAATGCCGATCGGATGTCGTTGACGCTTGCCATCGAAACACTTTGCCTGGCCGCCAAAGCGGCGGAATTCGTGGGCATTTAGACTGGGGTCGCGAGACCTGTCCAGCAACACGGGGACGCGCCTCCCGGCCGATGTCGGCCCGCTTCCCTGACATCACCGATGACGCACGATTGAACGGCGCGTGACGAGATTCGTCCTTGGCGCCCGCGATTCGGCAGTAGAATTCCTTCGCCATAGTCCCCAGCCCCATGTGGAGACCGACCGTGCGCCGCTCAAATCCCGCCACCTTCACCCGCCCTGCAGCCCTGGCGCTTGCCCTTGCGCTCGGCATTCTCTCGCTCGCCGGCGTCGTTCTCACCGCCCGGCCGGCGCTGGCCGAGGACGGGATGGTGACGCTCCGCGGCGACCCGGCGGCGGAGGCAGCCGAGCGCCAGAAGCTTTTCTCGACGCTCGCCGCCGCCGCAAACGCGGATGAAGCGCAGACCACCGCCGCGCATATCTGGTCGCTCTGGTTCCGTGCTCCGAACGCGGACGCCAAGGCGCTGATGGAGCAGGCGCTCGAACGGCGCGGAGCCAGAGACTATGCCGGCGCCACGGCTGTCCTCGACAAGCTTGTCGAAAGCGCGCCGGACTGGGCCGAAGCTTGGAACCAGCGCGCCACGATGCGCTACCTGCTGCGCGACGCGGAAGGCTCGCTTGCCGACATCGACCGCGTGCTGGCGCTCGAGCCAAAGCACTTTGGCGCGCTCTCAGGCCAGGCGCTCATCCTTATGCACCAGGGAAAGATGGACGCCGGACAGGCGGCGCTCCGCAAGGCCGTGGACATCGACCCGTTCCTCAGCGAGCGCGCGCTGCTCATGGGTCCGCCGGGCAGGGATATCTAGGCTCGCGCCGCCGCGGCACAAAGCAGAAAACTCCTGCCCTGCAGGAGAGACCCTAGGCTTCGGCGGCGCGGCCCTGGATAAGACCCGCGGTCAGCGGCAGCGAACCGGTACCTCGGACTGTGCCGGAGTCTGATTGGCATCGTCAAAACGCTGGATCCAGCGATAGCCGCCGATACAGCGGTTGGGATCGTCGGAGCTATCCCGATCGATGCCAGCGCTCGGGTAGAGCGCGCGGGCGTGGGGCTCGGCGGCGACAGGCCCACTGTTTGCTGGGGTGTGCCGATTCATGCTCGCGGCGTGTGAAGCAGGAGCGAGCACCGACAGCATGAGAGCCACGGCGGTGGCCTGCATCAGGCTGGAGGAACTACGAAGGGTAAACCCGAACATCTGAATCTCCATGAAGATCAGAGGCCCAGCCGGCTCTGACGGCCGGCTGAACCGCAACCGCCCCATGACGATCAGATAGGCGCCGCATCGCCGACCGCAACACGGCGGGACGCCCTTCACCCATGCGTATCAACGAGACCAGCCCCGACCGGCGGGGCTGGAACCATTTCAGCGCGACGCACGCTGATGCCGGTGCCGGCCCTACCGGCACGGAAGCGGAATCGAATCCTGCGCCGTGGTCTTGAACCAGTCACCGGTGTGCCGCTGCCAGCGGAAGCCGTTGATGCACTCGGTGGAGTGGTCCTCGGTGTTCGGGAACACCGCTTCATAATCATTCCGGTAGTAGGCGCCGGTGTCGGAATAGATCGTGACGCTCGAATGCGCATGATGGCGGTGATGACGATGATGTTCCGACGCAAGCGACGGGATCGTCGATAGCATCACGCCAGCGATTGCCAGCGACGCGATCCGGGCGGACGGGGAAAAACGGAAGCCGGGCATTTCAGACTCTCCTTGGCTCGGGGGCTTGTCGGCGCGCGAAGACGCCGGCCGAAGCGTTGCCAACCCATCTAGGACAGATTGGTTTCAACCCGCCGTCGCCGCGCCGCCAATTGTGTTTCTTCGTGTTTCCACGATAACGCGCGATTTCGGACGCCCACGGATTCCCGGGCCCTTCGCGCCAGATGCAAAATGCGCGCGCCGGTCTCCCGGCACGCGCACCACCGGAACGGTTGAGAGGCTAGGCTTCGGCCGCGTCGGGCGCGTCCTCGCCGGAATCGCCCTGCAGGGCATTCGCCACGCTGCTGGCGTTCTGCCGGATCGCCGCCTCGATCACGTTCGCGACGTCGGGATTGTCTTTCAGGAAGAGTTTCGCATTCTCGCGGCCCTGGCCGAGGCGCTGGCTGTCATAGGAGAACCACGAGCCGGATTTCTCCACGATGCCCGCCTTGACGCCAAGGTCGATCAGCTCGCCGGTCTTGGAGATGCCGGTGCCATACATGATGTCGAACTCGACCTGCCGGAAGGGCGGCGCGAGCTTGTTCTTCACCACCTTGACCCGCGTCTGGTTGCCAACCGCCTCTTCGCGTTCCTTGATCCCGCCAATACGCCGGATGTCGAGACGCACCGACGCGTAGAATTTCAGCGCGTTGCCGCCCGTCGTCGTCTCCGGGCTGCCGAACATCACGCCGATCTTCATGCGGATCTGGTTGATGAAGATCACCATCGTGTTCGACTTGGAGATCGACGCGGTGAGCTTGCGGAGCGCCTGGCTCATGAGGCGCGCCTGGCTGCCCGGCAGCTGGTCGCCCATCTCGCCCTCAAGCTCGGCACGCGGCGTCAGCGCCGCCACGGAGTCGACCACCAGCACGTCCACCGCGCCGGAGCGCACCAGCGTGTCGGCGATCTCCATCGCCTGCTCGCCGGCGTCCGGCTGCGAGATCAGCAGGTCGTCGATGTTGACGCCGAGCTTTCGCGCGTAGATCGGGTCGAGCGCGTGCTCCGCGACGATGAACGCGCAGATGCCGCCGCGCTTCTGCGCCTCGGCGATGGTGTGCAGCGCCAGCGTGGTCTTGCCGGAGGATTCCGGACCGTAAATCTCGACCACCCGGCCGCGCGGCAGGCCGCCGACACCGAGCGCCAGGTCGAGGCCGATCGAGCCGGTGGAAATGGTGGCGATCTCCACCACCTTGCCGTCCTGCCCGAGCCGCATGATGGAGCCCTTGCCGAACGCGCGCTCGATCTGGCTGAGCGCGGCGTCCAGCGCCTTCGTCCTGTCCATCGTTTCCCTGCTGTTATCGACGACTCGGAGCGGCGCTACCATGGCATCCCCCATTCAGGTTCGAAAGCGCGGTCTTGGGACCGGGCGGTGGTGCACATGTATTCGATTTGTTCTCGCTTTTGTCAAGAACGAAATGCGAACGGGAGGCTCCCCCCTCCCCCTTGCGGGGAGGGCTTGGGGGAGGGGTGGCTCAACGTCGCCATTCAGGGCCTCGGCTTTTCGCTGCGGTGGCGTGTCCCCGAAGGTCAGACTTGCAGCGCCGCGCTACCCCTCCCCTAAGCCCTCCCCGCAAGGGGGAGGGGGACGCGGATCACCACACGGCCGTCAGCGCTTCGAGCCCGTGAAAATGCCACGCGTTGCGATAAGCCGGGGTCTCCGCCAGGCGCAGCCCCGGTAGGCGCGCGAAAAGGATCGGCAGCGCCACCTGCATTTCCAGCCGCGCGAGCGGCGCGCCGATGCAGAAATGGATGCCTGCGCCAAAGGCCGCATGCGCGAGCGGCGGTCGCGCCGGATCGAATCTCCCGGGCTCCTTCCACCGCGACGGATCGCGGTTCGCGGCCGCGAGGATCAGGCCGATCTTCTCGCCCTTGCGGAGCCGCACCCCCTCGACCTCCAGATCCTCCAGCGCATAGCGGTCGAAGAAGTGCAGCGGCGGGTCGAAGCGGAGCGCCTCCTCGGCAACCGCCGCGGTTGATTCATCGGATGCGAAAAGGCTCGCAGGCGATTCTTCCGATTCCAGAATCGCCTTCAGCGCGTTGCCGAGCGAATGCACCGTCGCCTCGTGGCCGGCGTTAAGGAGCTGGATCGTGCCGGCGATCAACTCGTCCTCGGAGAGTTTCTCGCCCGCCGCCTCGGCCGCGATCAGATGGCTGATGAGATCGTCACGCGGCGCCTTGCGGCGGGCCGCCACATAGTCACGAAGAAATGCCGCGAACTCCCCCGTTGCCGTGACCGCCGCATCTTCGACGGCACGATTGCGGCCGGGCGTGTACATGGCGACCATGCGGTGCGACCACTCGACGAGCCGCGGCCCCTCCTCCACCGGAACGCCGAGAAGCTCTGCGATGACGGTCACCGGGATCGGGGTGCAATAGGCGGAGATGAGTTCGGCGAATCCGCGCTGCTCGAAGCCGTCGATCAATGCGTTGGCGAGCGCGGCGACGCGCGGCCGGAGCCTTTCAATCTGCCGCGAGACGAAGGCGCGATTGACCAGAGTGCGGAGCCGCGTGTGCACCGGCGGCTCGCGCGCCAGCATGGAGAGGTCGTCGATGGCGTAAAACGGGCGGACATGCTCCGGAGGCTCCGGCAACCCGGCCTCCGCGCGGGTCGCGACATGCAATATCTCGCGGCCGAAGCGGCGGTCTCGGAACACGCCGTTCACTGCCTCGTATTCGGTGAGGCACCACATGCCGAGCTCTTCCCAGAAGAAGACGGGGGTGATGGCGCGGATGCGATCGAAGGCGGCGTAGGGGCTCTGGAAGAAGCCGGGATCGGTGGCATTCAGCGAGACTCGGCGGGTAGCCGGATCGATGCGCTCGGGCGGCGAGTGTCCCCCTTCCGGGGAGAGGCTGGGGGAGGCGTCGCTCAACCTCGGACTTCCATCACAGGCCGATCCAGATTCGTAGGGGGCGGCGCCTGCATGCACCGGATCGCGGATCATAAGCGTCTCGCCACGCCTCCCCTAGCCCCCTCCCGGAGGCTGAGGAGTGCCCTCGCCGCAGCAGATCAGGCGGCCCGCGACTTCGGCAGCGGCGAGGGCGGGCCCTGCTCCACCCTCGCCATCATCAGCGTTGGCGCAAGCTCCACTCGGTTGCGGCCGGCGGATTTCGCCCGGTAGAGCGCCGCGTCGGCGTGCGCCATGAGCTTGTCGAGCGTGGTCATGCCGCGATGCGCGGCAACGCCCACGCTCACCGTCACCTGGACCAGGGCCTCGCCGTGGCGAATGGCAAGGGAGCCAACGGCGCGCCGCGCGCGCTCCGCCAGCACCGCGGCCTGATCGGTCCTGTTGCCGGCCAGCGCGATCGCGAACTCCTCGCCGCCGAGCCGGCCAAGGACGTCGCCGCCGCGCAGTTCCTCCGTCAGCGTTCTGGCAACCGACTGCAGCGCGAGATCGCCGACCGGATGGCCCCAGCTGTCGTTCACGGCCTTGAAGTGGTCGAGGTCGAGCATGAGGAGCGCAGTGGACGATCCGTCCCGCCCCGCGCGAAGCAGCATGCGCTCGGCCTCCGCCTCGAACCCGCGGCGATTGAGGACGCCGGTCAGCGGATCGACGAGGGCCGCGGCGCGATGCTGCCGTCCGACTTCGTCCTTGGCGGCGGAGAGGAGCAGGAAGGCAAGCGCGACCGCCAGGACCAGCGCTTCCAGGATGGCGATAGGGTGGAAAGGTCCGGCGATGGTTGACGCGGGCGCAAGCGGGACTGTCGCCACGACTGCGACGTAGAGGAAGCGCGCGGCAAAAGCCGCGCCATGCACGATGAGCAGCCCGGCCGCCAGCCGGGCGATCCAGGCGGCGCGAGGGGAAGCCCGCCAGAGTTCCCAAGCGATCGCGAGGGCGAGAGCAACAACGACCGGAGAGGCGACGAGAACGCGCAAGCGAAGGTCATCGCCGAACGCCGACAGGCTGAGGGCAGCGGCCCACAGGGCGGCGGGAGCGGTCGCCAGGCCCCAATTGCCGGTCCGGCCCGAGAATCTCCGGGCAGCCTGCCAGGCGATGCCAAAAGCCAGGAACCGCAGCGTGTTGGCGATGTCGAGAGCGAGGAGACCGGGCAAGAAGTCGCGAGCAACGAAGAACCCGGCGGCAACGGCACAAAGCGCGAAGGATATCGTCCACATGCCGAATTCCGGCACGCTGCGATTCTGCAGCCAGTTCATCGCAAGGAGGCCTGTGAGGACCGTGCACACGACCAGAAGCACGATCGCCAAGGTCTGAGCGTCGAGTCCCACGACCAGCAAATCCCCGAAGTCCGAATACTATCCCCGGTTAACAATCGGACTTTCGTGCGAAGCAACCGTTAACGCCCCTGGGGCCGGCTGACCTCGGAGCCGCGCTGGCATCCTTCATCCGCGGGAGGGAACGGGAAAATGTATTCGGGACGATGGATGAAAGAGGTAGCGTCGCCCCTCCTCGCCCAGCAACCCAACTTGTTGTCCTTTTCGATGTACAGTAGAATCCGACGACTCAGCGGTCATCGAGGCGCACATGGAAAAAATTGAGAAAATTGCTGGGTCCCGCAATCAAACCGATCAGGCAAGGCCGTTGTGGACCGCCCCGGAAATAGAGCTGGTCCCAGTAAGGGCGACCGCGGCAGATCCAACAATTAGCGATGACGGCTTGGGCGACGGGCTCATTAGCTGAGCGCAAAACCAGCCAACGAGCTGGCATCCAGAGCGGGAAGCCCTCTTCACAGCGTGACGTAAATCGAAAGCGTTTCCAGGCTGCTGGCCCTGCGGCGTGGAACGGAGGTTAGCCGCAAATGGCAATTTGCGGGCGCGTTGGTCCGTCTCCGGATCCTCCCCTTCCGATCAGCCGAACGCTTCTCGCGCTGCAGATCGATTCGACGGGACCGAGCCTCGAATGTCTTGTCGGCGCCGCGCGAATTGCGAGTTGTGACGGTGCGTCGCTAGTTACAAGTCTGCCCGCATTCGCAGCCGCTTTTGACGGCCGGATCGACAATGCCGATGACCTGTCGCGCGCCCTGAATATCGGCGCGACGTCACCACGAACGGCAGCTGACCTGGCGCTCCTCGCGTACCGGAGATGGGGCGAGGATTTTTGCCATCATATCATCGGCGACTATTCCTGCGCGATCTGGGACGCCATGCGTCGGCGACTGGTGATGGCTACGGATCCCGGCGCCATCCGGCCGCTGTTTTACTGGACAGGACCCGAGGAGATCCTGTTCGCGACCGAGCAGCGCGGACTCTTGGCCGACCCACGCGTGCCTAGAGAGATCGACGAGCATCAACTGGCGGCCTGGCTCGCATTGTTGCCGCGTGAAGCCGAACGGAGTTTCTTTGCCGGAATCCAGCGCGTGCCGCCCGGGCATGTAGTCGTGTGGCAAGGCGACCGGACACATATCGAACGGTGGTGGAAACCGGAGGCGCTTCCGGTGCTCAGGATGGCGGCCGACGCCGACTATGAGCAGGCGCTTCGAGAAACGCTGGATCAGGCGGTTCGATGCCGCCTGGGCGCGCACGAGGCGATCGGATCGAACCTGAGCGGCGGCCTGGACAGCAGTTCGATGGTAGCCGTGGCGGCGCGGGCGCTCGGCGAACAAGGTCGTCGTCTGACGGCATTTACTGCTGCGCCGACGCATCCGACTGCCGCGCGGCGCGGATGGTTCGCTGACGAATGGGAGCACGCGTCTTCGCTGGCTGCACTCTATCCGAATATTGATCATGTGCGCATCGCCAACGATGCCATGCCCCTGGTCGAGGCGATGGAGCAACGCGAAATCTCTCAAGACTGGCCATTGCTCAACCCCGTCAACGCGATCTGGGTGAACGGTATCGATCGCGCCGCGCATGATCGGGGACTTGACGTGATGCTGGTGGCGGCGTCGGGCAATTACACAATCAGCCATCACGGCCGCGCCGCCTATGCCCAGCAGGTTCGCGAGCATCGTTTCGCGTCCGCGTATCACACCGCACGCGCTCTGCACCGGCATGACGGGCGGACGTGGATCGGATTGGTTCGAGAGGCGGCGGCTGCCCTCCTGCCGGAGGGCGCGGCGCGAGCACTGCGCCAACGTTGGAGCAACCGAAAGCCAACGTTTTACGACTATTCGGTCGTCAACCCTGACTTCTTGAAGGTGACCGGTCTGGAGGCGCGCGCCCGGACGACCGCCGGCGAACTTTCCACGATCACCGGCCGCGACAGCCGCGCCCTCAGGATCCTTGCGCTTCAGCGATCTGATCATCTTGGCCTGCAATTTGGCTCGACGCGTCGGCTGTTCGGCCTTGAAGTCCGCGACCCCACCGGCGATCGACGCCTCGTGGAGCTCTGCCTTGCAATTCCCGACGAGCGCTTTTGCCGTGATGGCATTCAGCGCAACCTTATTCGGCGGGCGATGAGGGGACTGGTCCCCGACAGGGTCTTGAGCGAGCGTCGCCGCGGGCTGCAGGCGGCGGACTGGCGCTGGAGCTTCGATCAGGCGATCCCGGCGCTCAAGGCCGAACTCGCCCGGCTTCGCGGCAGCCCGCTTGCGTCTCGCGCGCTTGATTTGGAGCGGATCGGAACGCTTCTGAACGCCTGGCCGGGCGTAGAGGGAGGCGGCGAGGAAGCCGCCATTCGCACGGCCTACCGGCTCGCCGTATCTCGCGGCCTTGCCGCGGGGCGGTTCATCCGCCGAATGGAGGCACGTTCTGCATGAGGCCGCCGTGGCGTTATTCCGTCGCCAGAGCCTTGATCCGATCTGTCCACATGCACATCGCGGTTAGGTCGAATTTTCTCCGCCATTGGTAGACCGGGACGCAACGCGCCACCGCCCCTTGCATGACGAACAAGTCCCGCGTTCGGCCCAGAGCTTTTGCGACCGTGGGCCGAAACACTTCAGCGGCGAGTTTTGCCATGATCGCTGGTGCGCTGCCGATCTGAACCAGCCAGTCGGTCTCGTCGATGGCGGGCTGCTCCAGGAATGCAATTGCGCGGAGCGGCACGGGCGTCGTGGAAAATGGCCGATCCCGCGGCACGTGATGGAATTTGTCTCTGATCAGGGAAGTGGGCCCAAGTTCCATCCCTGCGAAATCGACCAGATGAACCGCGTCCCGGCACAGCTTCAGCCGCGGAAAGGCTGGCCATACATGGGGGACACCATCGATGATTTCGATGGCGCTCACGTCGTCGGCCACCAGGCCGCAGCCGTGGTTGATCAGATGTGCGGCAAGTGTCGATTTTCCGGCGCCTGACGGTCCAGCCAGCACCAACCCCCATCCGTCAATCTCGACGCAAGCGCCGTGCAGCGGAAACAATCCGCGAAGGTGACACAGAAATCCGAGGACCGATCCCAGCAGCAGCAGCTTGATTTCGTCAGAATGGGATCCGGGATGAGGCGTGACAATTACCTCGCTGGGGCTGCGCACCAAACAGGTGGCGATTCCGTCGACGGTCAGCAGAATGGCGCCGTCTTGCGCGACCTGGATGAACTGGTCGTGATGAACCAGGTCGTCAAGCTGCCGGGGGGTGGCAGCCACGCGGACTGCGACGTCCGGAATTCGATCGTCACCGGTCCAGGAAACAAGCTCCGGCAGATCAATCTCCGATACGACCCGCCAGCCACATAAGAAACCATCTGTCATTCTGCTGGGACGGGTTAAATCTGGACAATCAGCTTCTGTGCAAGGATCCCGTCCAGGAAGCGAAGCAGATCACCTTCTATGCTGGCTCTTTCCCCTTCATAAGCAGCAACTAATTCTTCGCAAAGCCTTGCCACCGGCATCGGGCTTTCGATCCGTTCCCATATTTTCGATCCGATCGCGTCCAGCCCGACGTAGTATTCACCCTGCGGATTGAGGATCACCTGGCGGCCCGAGACGTCAGTCGAAAAAAGACCGTCCCGCCTGACAATCGTATCAACCAACGTCACTGCCATCGTGCTCCTCATTGTTGCTTGCACGGTCTTTACTCCCGGTATTTGTGCCAGGGCGTGCTGCAAAAGGCGGCGCGGTTACCCGGATGCCTCCAGCGTGGCCTTCACCGTCGTCGCCAGTTCCTTGAGCGAGAAGGGTTTCGGCAGAAACGTGAAATTCTTCTCGTCCGGCGCGAGATGCCGCTCGAAAGCATCCTCGGCGTAGCCGGAAACGAAGATGATCCTGAGCTCCGGTTGGCGGCGGCGGAGTTCACGCATCAGGGTCGGCCCGTCCATGCCGGGCATCACGACGTCGGAAATCACCAGGTCGACCGGCTCGCTCATGCCCGAGATGATATCGAGCGCCTCGGGTCCCGACGCCGCCTGGTAGACCTTGTAGCCACGCGCCTCCAGCGCCCGGCCGGCAAAGGCGCGCACCGCCTCCTCGTCCTCGACGAGCAGGATGCGGGCGTTGCCGGTCAGGTCAGAGGGGCCTGTCGGCTGCTTCTCCACGACTTCCGGCTGTTCATTCGGCAACGGCTCGTGGCGCGGCAGCAGAATGCGGAACGTCGTCCCCTTCCCGATCCTGGAATCGACATAGACGAAACCGCCGGTCTGCTTGACGATGCCGTAGACCGTGGAGAGGCCGAGGCCGGTCCCCTGCCCGACCCCCTTGGTGGTGAAGAACGGCTCGAAGATCTTCTCCATCACCTCGGGAGGCATGCCGGTCCCGGTGTCGGCGACCTCGAGCAGCACGTACTCGCCGGGCTTGAATCCCTGCTCGCGGAATTTCAGGCTTTCGGCGGATGTCACGTTGGAGGTGCGGATCGAAAGCGTTCCGCCGTCCGGCATGGCGTCGCGCGCGTTGACCGCGAGGTTCACGATCACCTGCTCGAGCTGGTTCAGGTCCGCCTTGATCGGCCAGACATGACGCCCGTGCGCTACCTCGAGCTTGATCGTTTCTCCGAGCAGGCGCGCGAGCAGCACCGAGATGTCGGAGAGCGCCTCGTCGAGCTCGATCACCTTCGGCCGCAGCGTCTGCCGCCGCGAGAACGCCAGCAGCTGCCGCACGAGGCCGGCGGCGCGGTTGGCGTTCTGCTTGATGTTCATGATGTCCTGGAAGGACGGATCGGTCGGACGGTGGTTCGTGAGCAGCAGGTCGGAGAAGCCGATGATGGCGGTGAGCATGTTGTTGAAGTCGTGCGCGATGCCGCCGGCGAGCTGACCCACGGCCTGCATCTTCTGACTCTGCGCGAACTGCATCTCGAGCGCCCGCTGCTCGGTTGTCTCGAGCGCGTAGATGACCGCCGCGTCCTCGCTCTCGTCGGCTTCGAGGATCGGGCTTACGAAAAAGCGCGCGCTACGCTCTGGCTGATCGGCGAGGCCGGCATCGACCGCGGGTATCTCCCCCTGCCGGGCAATCGCCGCGCTGATCGCGGTCGCGAGCCCCGGGCGATCCGATTCCTGCACCAGCTCGGAGAGCTTCCGCCCGCCAGCGCCCTTCTTGCCGAAGAGCATCACGAAGCGCGCATTGGTGAGCGCGATCCGTCCCTCGCGATCGACCGAGGCGATGGCCATCGGCGTGTTGTTGAAGAAGCGCGCAAAGCGCATCTCGGCGATGCGTCCGGCCTCGCGGTCGCCACCGGCACGCATGTCGAGCACGAGGGTGCGCGAGGCGCCGACGGTTCCGTCGGGACTGACGGGAACCCGGTGCACCAGGCGGACGGGCAGCCGCGTGCCGTCGGTGCGGACGAAATCCACGTCGAGCCATTCCGCTTCCCGCCGGCCCGGATTGGAAGCCTGGATGACGGATAGCCCTTCCACGGTCACGAAGTCGCGGATGTTCGCCGCGCCCGGCTCGAACTCGGCGAGGTCGATGCCGATCCACTCGGCAAGCGTGGCGTTCAGGTAGCGGATGCGCCCGTCCGGCTCGAGCGAAAAGAAGCCGGCAGGGGCATGGTCGAGATAGTCGATGGCGTTCTGCAGCTCCTGGAAGATGTTCTCCTGATGCTCGCGCTCACGCGTGATGTCGCCGATCAGCCATCCGATGCGGGCATCCGTCCCGCCCGCCGGGCTGACCCGCACGCGGTACCAGCGCGCGGTGCTCGCACGGGCTCCGATCCCCCCGGGCATCCGGATCTCTTCGCTCGCCTTGCGCCCGCGCTCGGCGGCGACCGCAAGGCGATGCACGGCCTCCGCCGCGTCGGGGTTGCCGGAGAAGAGGCGCTCGATCGAGTGGAGGTCGCGATCGCTGGCGGCCCCGCTCAGCTTCAGGAACGCCGCATTGGCCCAGACCGGCGTTCCGTCGGCGGCCGTCATCAGCACGCCCTCGACCATATTCTCGACAAATGCCTGGGCAGGATCTCCGCTCGACGCCGGCAGACTCGGCGGGACATTCCAGCCGAGAATGCCCGCCGCGGCTGCGAACAGCGCGACCACGCCAACCGTCGAGAGGACGCCGATGCAGGCGAGAACCACCAGCGTCGCAGCCGGTCCGGGAAGAAAGAGGTAGCCGCTTGCCGCGGCCAGCAGCACGATTATGAGAACCGACACCAGCGCAAACCGCGCGCGAGCCGATCGCATCGCCTCCTCTCGCGCCGCCCCATTATGCTGCATTACCGCCGCCTCTGAGGCACTTTTAGCCGATTCGCCGGGACGAATGCCGTTCACCTTGTATGCTTGCGATTCGCTTTTCAACGCTACCCGCCTGCAACGTTCGGTCAGGGATCGTTTGAACGCCAAGCCAGTTACGTTTATTGTCCGGCCGGATCGCGTCACCGCGGGCGCAAGGAGTTGTTGATGGACAAAGTGGGCGGGCCGCTCGGCGTGACGGTGATCGCGGTCGTTGCGGCTCTGGTGATCCTCCTCGGCATCCTCCACTTCGGCTTCCACGTCTTCCGCCGCCGCAAGGGCAAGGGCCGCGGCAAGGCCGGGGCGCTGAGCGAGAGCCGGGTCGAGGTGCTGGAGAGCACGGTCATCGACGAGGAACGGCGTCTGGTGCTGATCCGTTGCGACCGTATCGAGCATCTGATCATGGTCGGCGGACCGGCCGATCTGGTGGTGGAGAACGACGTCCGCAAGGTGCGCGGGCCTGGCGCCCCTGCCGCGAAGATTCCGGGGTTCGAGACCGAGAAGCGCGCTCCCGCCGTGCAGCGGCCTGCGTCTTCGGCGGCGATCGCGCCGGAGCCGGCGATCGCTTCCGCTCCGCGGACTGCCGAACCGCGCGGCGTTGCTCGGCCGGTGCCGGAGCCACGCCAGACCCCGCCGCGGCCCGTTCCGGCGATCCAACCGCCGGCCGGCCGAGCCGGCGCTTCGAGAGGCGAGCCCTTTGCGCCCGCCGCGCCCCGCGTCGAGGAGCCCGGGCGCGCGCTTGTGCAGCGCCCGCAGGCGCTCGAGCCGAGAAGCGGCCGGCGCGACCCTGCTCCGCCGCGCCGCTCGTCACAGAGCCTGCCGGCGCCGATCAGCCGCGCCAGCGAGCCGCTCCGCGCCCCGTCCACGACGCTCAACGATAGGGGCTCCCGGTCGACGCGGTCGAGCAGCCGCCCGGAGCCGTCACCCGCGTTGCCGGCCGCGCAGATCCCGTGGTCGGATCCCGACTCCATCGAGAACGAGATCGTGCGCGCGCTCCGCTTCGACCCGAAGACGCGCAGCGACCAGCCTGGCGCACGCCGCGAGCCGCCGAGCGCCAAGGCCATCAACGACTCGCACACGACTCTGGGCGACCTGGCCGACCGGCTGGAAGAGGCATTGGCGCGCGAGGTTCAATCCGCGCGGCAGCCGCAGCCGGAAGAAACCACGGCGGATGAGTTCGGCTTCGAGACAGAAGCGCCGACGCCCGAGCCTGAGCGCGCGAAGCCGGTCCAGAAGGAGCGGTCAGAGAAGCGCGAGCGTCCCGAGTCCGGACGCCCCACCGCCATCGTGTCCGCGCCTGAACCCGAGGCGAAGCGCGAGCCGTCGGCGCCTGCCGAGCGCCGCGAGGAAGCCCCGGTGATCAGCCTCAACTCCCGCCGCCGGGAGTCTGCCGATCAGCTTGAGGACGAGATGGCCCGGTTGCTCGGCGAGCTTACGACCGACACCAAGGGGCGGTAGGCTTCAGGCCGTCAGTGCGAGCGCAATTCCCGCGAGGGGAATGCCCTCCAGCTTCGTCTCCCAGCGCTCGCCAATCGCGATCGGCAACGCGCGGGTCAGTGTCCCGGTGGTGACGAGGTCGCCCGGTTTCAGGGCATAGCCTTGAAACTCCGCCGCGCCGCGAACGAAATAGCGGAGCGCGCTCAGCGGGCCTCCGAGCACGTTGCGCCCGACACCCCTGTCAGCTTCGGCTCCGTCACGAAAGAGCGTGACGGTGAAATCGCGAAGCATCCCGAGCCAGCGGTCACGCTCTGCCAACGCGACCGGGACGAGCGGTCCGTAACGGTAGCGGCCGTGCATGCCGAATGCGGCCACCGCGTCAGGCGGCCGAAGGCGCCAGCCGGGATAGACGGACTGGACGATCTCAAATCCATGCGTGATCGCATCGACACAGCCCAGCAGCTCCAGCTCTTCCATGTCCGGATGCGGGACCCGGGCGAGCCGGAGCCCGATCTCCGGCTCGATGCGCGGCTCCAGCAGGTCGCCGATCCGGCAGACGGCAGCCGTGGAATCCAGCGCTTCGACGGTGGCGTCGTACATCGGCGCCCATATGGGCCCGTCCATGCCGAACTCTTTCCAGGTCGCCTCGTTGGTGAAGCCGATCTTCCAGCCGATCGGCTTTTCGCCGCGGGCGACGCGCCGGCCGGTGATCCGGGAGGAAACGGCATAGGCGCCCGCAAGGTCGAACTCCGGATTCGCATCGGTGATCGGAGCGATTGGCGTACGGGCGCCGGCCGCCGCGAGGATGGTGTCCGCGTAGGTATCCGCTGCTTCCGTCGGCATGTCCTGGCCCCCCACTGGCCCCTCCCGCGACCGGGAGGGAAATTCTACGCTTCGTATAAGGCTAGCCGTTCCGGTAGAGGAAGCTGTAGGCGTTGATCGCCGGCACGCCACCGAGATGCGCGTAGAGCACGCGCGAGCCGGCGGGAATTTCCTCACGCTGGATCATGTCGATCATGCCCTGCATGGATTTTCCCTCGTAGACCGGATCGGTGATCATGCCTTCCAGCCGGGCGCTCAGCCTGATCGCCGCGTTCGTGTCGGCGGAAGGGAGGCCGTAGGCCGGGCCGCCGTAGCGCGCGTCGAGCACCACGTCGTCGCGCGTGATCGGCCGGCCGAGGTCGACGAGGTCGGCGGTGCGCTCGGCGATCCGGAGGATCTGCGCGAAGGTCGCTTCGGGCTTTGCCGACGCGTCGATGCCGATGACATTGCGCGCGCGCCCGTCGGCGGCGAAGCCGACCACCATGCCGGCCTGCGTCGAGCCGGTGACCGAACAGACGAAGATGTAGTCGAACTTGAAGCCGAGCGCCGCCTCCTGCGCCCGCACTTCCTCCGCGAAGCCGACATAGCCGAGCCCGCCGAGCCGGTGGTCGGAGGCGCCGGCGGGGATCGCGTAGGGCTTGCCGCCCTCGCGACGCACATCCTCCAGCGCCTTCTCCCAGCTCTCCTTGAAATTGATGCCGAACCCGACATCGACCAGCTCGACATGCGCGCCCATGAGGCGGCTCATCAGGATGTTGCCGACGCGGTCGTAGACGGCGTCGTGGTAGTCGACCCAGTTCTCCTGGACGAGCCGGCACTTCAGGCCGAGCTTCGCGGCGATCGCGGCCACCTGCCGCGTATGGTTCGACTGGATGCCGCCGATCGTCACCAGCGTGTCGCATCCCTCCGCCAGGGCATCGGGCACGAGATATTCGAGCTTGCGGGTCTTGTTGCCGCCGAAGGCGAGGCCGGAATTGCAGTCGTCGCGCTTTGCGTAGATCTCCACCGCCCCGCCGAGATGTCCGGAAAGCCGCTCGAGCTTCTCGATCGGCGTCGGTCCGAAGGTGAGCTTGTGGCGCGGGAATTTTCCGAGGTTCATGGACAATGAAAAGGCGCCCGCGGGCGCCCTCTCCTATTCGTCGCGGTAGACCCGCTCGCGTCGCTCGTGGCGCTCCTGCGCCTCGATCGACAGCGTCGCTATCGGACGAGCGTCGAGCCGCTTCAGGCTGATCGGCTCGCCGGTCTCCTCGCAGAACCCGTACGTGCCTTCCTCGAGCCGCTTCAGCGCGGAGTCGATCTTGGAGATGAGTTTGCGCTGGCGGTCGCGCGCCCTGAGCTCGATCGAGCGATCCGTCTCCGAGGACGCGCGGTCGGCATAATCCGGATGGTTGTGGCTTTCCGCCTGCAGCGTCTCGAGCGTCTCGCGGCTCTCCGCGAGAATCTCCTCTTTCCAGTCCAGCAGCTTGTTGCGGAAGTACTCGCGCTGCCGCTCATTCATGAACGGCTCGCGCTCGCTCGGCCTGTAGCCGTTTACCCTTTTACCCAACAGCACCGGCATGGTCGACGTGATCCCCTCAGCCCACCCGTGCGGGCGCATATACGGGACAAACTGCGGCGCTGGCAAGCGGATTGGTTTGAAGAATTTGTGAAAAGAGCCGCAAGTTTAATGCGTTAGCTAAACAGCGCCGTTTGCCGAACCTTAACCTTGCCGTGTCAGGGTCATGAGATGCGCGGTAGTGTACAGAGTTTCCGGGCGCAGGCTGAGGCCCAGGCCAAAGAGCTGCTGCAGGCCATCGAGGCCGCCGAGGGCGTCATCGTCTCGACGATCGAGCGGGAGTGCGAGGCGCTTCGCGCCGGGCGCATGCTCGCCGCAAACGCCCTCCGTCTACGCCTCCGTGACGCCGCCAAGCTCTACCTCGATGTGAGCCGCGCGGCGCGGGCTTCGATCTGGACCATCGAGCAGCTCCTCCCCGGCACGCATCGCGAGATGCAGGAATGCCGCCGGGCTTTCGGAGCGCTGCTCAAGATCGAGCTCGCCGTTCTGGCGACCGAGCGCGCCGCAGCCGCGAGCGAGCTTCGCTACGCCGCCAACGCGAAGCGCCGGCTGCCGGTTGCCACCGGACTCCGCGCCGGACCGCGGCGCCGCAGAGCGGCAGGCTGAGCGGAGATTCTTCTCGGCGCGAGACCTTATTCCTGCAGATCACCGGACGATTGTCACCCGGCAAAGCAGTCATTCTTCCCAAACTCCCGTTGAATTGCATTGGGACACGCAAAACTCCATGATGCGGCGCGAGGGGGCGCGTGACGCGGGAAAACCGCGCGTGGAGAACATCATGGCGCGGCCGTTGCGCGAGGGGGTCGAGGCCCTCGAACTCACTGCAAAATTCACGCTCGCCGTGCTGGCGCTCGCCTCCGGCGTCTACACTTATCTTGGCGTCCGCGACCTGCTCGACGGGTCGGCGACCGTGGTCTTCCTCGGTGCCTTCATCTATTCCGCCGCGGTCTCCGTCGGCATCTACGCCTTCTGGACTTTCCTCATGCGGCTGATGCCGCATGTCCGGCACAGCCCGCATCGGATTGCGCTCAGCGCCGCGATCGTCCTCGGCTCGCTGATGATCGTCGCGATGTCGTCATGGCTGAACGCCGCGGCGCTCGCCGGATCCGCGGCCATCGAACAGCACCTGTCGCGCGCCGCCGAGGGCTACGCCGACACACTCGACAGGGCGCATGCGAATGCGCTCGCCGCGCAATCGCTGCTCCCCGACATCCAGCTTGCCTCCGAGCGCTTCGCGCGGCTCGCGGACGACGAGCGCACATCGGGCGCGCTGACCGGCACGACCGGATCTGGCACCGTCGTCCAGTTGCTCACCCAGATGTCGAACGACCTGAAGGGCCTCGGCGACGAGATCAGCGCGTCGCGCGACACGGTGAAGACGCTCTACGACGAGGGCAGCCAGCACATCTCGAAGATGCGCGCGCTGGTCTCCGCGCAGGGCCCGGTCGCGAGCCGCGCCGATGCCTTCGGCGAGGAGGCGGTGGCGCTTGCCGGTGTCATCACCAGCCTGCAGCAGACTTCCGTCGCGCCGGCTGTGCGGCGCGCCGCCGACGATCTTGCATCGAGCTTCATCGCGCCGGTCGCCGACGGCGGGTCGGAGGATCTTCGCACCCGCCAGGAGACGGTCGTGGGCAGCGTCGCTGCCGCCGTGTCGGCGCAGTCGAAGCAACTGGCGCAGGCGGCGGACCAGATCCTCGCCACCGAACCGGTGCGCGTCGAGCGCTTCGTGCCGATCTCGCGGCCGGACGCCGTGCTCCGCTACGCCGCCGATTTCCTTCCCTCCTGGGCGGGCGCCATCTCGATCGACCTGCTGCCGGCGGTGCTGGTGCTGATCCTGGTCGCTGTGCACGGGGCGATCCGTCGCGACGAAGGCCCCGAGGTCGCCGACAACACCATGACCGCCGCCGACATGATGCAGGCGATGCGGCTCTACGAGCAGATGCGGCGCGAGGAGCTCGCGACCGAGCGGCTGGCGCGGACGGCACCGGCCGCGGAGCCAGCGCCGCCCGCGCCGGCGGAACGGGACCCGGCGACGGCGCCCTCACCTCCGGCGCCGCCGATCGTGGCGGCTGAGCGAACCGACCCCACCAACGTGACCCCGCTTTCACCGCAACGCGGCCGCGGCGAGGCCGGCTGACCCGACAGTGGCAAGCAGTCTTGCGCGCTGGCTGGCCGCTCTCCCCGACGGCGTTATCCTGCGGCAGGTATTTTTCGCGCTGCTCGTGGTCTCGGGAACGATGATCTTTCTCGACCTCCGGCAGCAGATGGAGGCCCAGGGGATCGATCCTTTCGGTGCCCCATCGACGGCGCCGGTGAAGATGGATCGGCCGACGCACGACAACCAGATCCGCCCCTACCTCCCCGCGGCAAGACCGGTGGCGCCGGACGAGACAAGCAAGCGCCTCGGCACGCGCCCGCACGAGGAAAGCGAGGCGGCGCCGATGACCTTCCGTCTCGGCACACACGGCGACGCCTTCGCCGAGGGCACGATTACCCCCGGCACCGCCGACGCCCTGGCGGAATTTCTGGCGACCGCGCACCCCGGCGACGTGACGGAGATCGTGCTGCACTCCCCCGGCGGCTCGGTGACCGACGCCACCGCCATGGCGCACACGATCCGCGACAGCGGGCTGAACACCCGCATCCTCGCCGACGGCTATTGCGCCTCCTCCTGCCCGCTGGTCTTCGCCGGCGGCGTGAAGCGCTTCGCCGACGTAACGTCGTGGATTGGGGGTGCACCAGGTATTCGCGCTGACCACGGCCTTCGGCTCGCTGGCCGATGGAATGGAGCAAGCGCAGGTCGTCAGCGCCGATGCGCAGGACCTCTTGAAAAGCTTCGGCGTCGACCCGCTGGTGTGGACTCGGGCGATGGCGACGCCGAAGGAAAAACTGTATCTCTTCACGCCCGAAGAGCTCGTCGCGCTGAAACTCGCGACGCAGGTCGACGGAAGGCTGCCACCGCCCGCCAAGTCGTGAGAAACCTCCCGATGGATTGTCTCCGCCACCTGCGAATTTCATCGTTAGCCGCCGTAGTTGTTTTTTTCGGCTTCTATCCCGCCGGCGCGGCGCCAGCCTACCGGGTGCTCGGACAGCCGAGCCTGGCGGGCACGACGCTCTCAAGCCGCTGCACGCAGGCCAACGCGCGCTTCAACTTCCGCAATGACGGCGACCCGATGTACGGCCCGGCCGGTATCGCAATCGACCCGCGCGGACGCATCTTCGTCACCGACTACGGCGGCCGACGCGTTCTGACGTGGCCGAATTTCGAAGCGCTGCAAAGCTGCGCAGTGGCGGACGGCATAATCGGCGCGGGAGACCTCGCGGGGCCTGAATCGGTCGCCGTCGATCCGCAGTCGGGCGCCGTGTTCGTCGCCGACACGCTGAGCCATACGGTGAAGGGCTACCGGAAATCCGGAGCCGCATGGCAGAAGTTCGTGACGCTCGGCACCCAGGATGTCGCCGGCAGCAGCGCCAGCCGCTTCGACTTCCCGCGCGGGCTTGCGGTCGATCCCGGCGGGCGTCTCTTCGTCGCGGACGACTTCAACAACCGCGTTCTGATCTTCGACCCGCCGTTCACCAACGGCAAGGAATCGTCCGACAGCATCGGGGCCAGTTCGAACGGCGGGTTCGACGGTCCGAAGGCGCTTGCGATGAGCGGCGACACGCTCTTCGTCGCCGATTATTCCAAGCATCGCGTGCTGCGCTTCACCGGGCCGTTCAAGACGCCGAGCCAGGTCTACGTGGCTTCGGGCGCGTTCACGGGGGTCGGCGCGCCGGTCGACCTCGCGGTCCATCCGGATGGCTCACTCCTCGTCACCGACCAGCAGAACAAGCGGATCGCGCGCTACGGCGACGCGGTCTGGACGACCGCCAGCGCCCCAACCTCGACATTCGCCGACAACATGGGGCCCGAGCCGCTTGGCGTCGCGGCAGACCGCGCCGGCCGCATCTATGTGGCCGACTACCGGCGCTTCCGGGTGCTGATCCGTGATGAGTTCGTGAAGCAGACTCCGGTCACCGCCGGCGGCACTGCGGCCGCGCGGACCCTTCTGGCGGAATTCAATGCAAGGGCGGGCCGTTCGACCAACCGGGTCGCGATCGGCCAGCAGCTCATCAGCTACCTCTACGGGACGAAGGCGAACCCGAACGCCTGGAACGGCGACTGGCTGCAGCTCGAGAACGGGGGCTTTCCGCTGCCCGAGATCATGAGCGCCGAGACCAGCGACCTCATGAGCTATGCCAATTTCGCTCCGAACCAGGACGCCCTCAACGAGCTCATCCGCCACGGCAAGGCGGGGCACATCGTCGAACTTGTCTGGCACCCGGATCACCCGAGCAACCAGAACCTGTTCGGCACCCCGATCAGCACCGCCAACCTGCGCAACCTGATCAACGACAGCACCAGCGTCGGCAGGGCATGGCAGACGCAACTGAACCGCGCGGCCGCCGTGCTGCAGAAGTTTCAGGCGCAGGGCGTGACCGTTCTCTTCCGTCCGCTGCATGAGCAGAACGGCGACTTCTTCTGGTGGGGCGATGACGGCTCGACCGGAGCGGCGCGGCGCGCGCGGCAGGCCGCATGGACCGCCGTCTGGCGCGACATGGTCACCGAGCTGACGGTGCGGAAAAGCCTCAAGAACCTGCTCTTCATCTTCGGCACGAACCAGGTGAACTACGGCGGGGTCGTGCCGCCCCTCACCTACTATCCGGGCGCCGCGTGGGCCGACATGGTCGGCATCGACGTCTACGATGACGAGCTGGATCTTGCCGGCGGGCAGCGCGGTTTGCGGCATTACGCGGCCCTGATCGGGACGGGCAAGCCGTTCGGGCTGCCGGAGTTCGGCCAGACTGATGACGAGGAGAACGGCACAGGCCCGGGCGGCAGTGCCTGGGACGCGCGGACACTTGCTACGCGCATCCGGGACAGCTATCCGCGCACGGTCTTCGCGATCGCCTGGTATTCCAGCGTGGACGCCGGCGTATCGCATGTCCTGGCGCTGCCGGACGTATCGTTCACGAAACAGCTTTTGAACGATGCCCTGATCGACACGCAGTAGGCGTAGGCTTATTCCCACCTCCTTCCGACAACGCGCTGACATATGCCCCGCCTGATCCTCCTTCGCCACGCCACCGCCGAGCGCGCCGGTCCCGGCGAGTCCGATTTCGACCGCTCGCTGACCAAGGGAGGCAGGAAGGAAGCCTCCGAGGCCGGCCGTGTGATCGCGGGGCGCGAGGAGAAGGTCGATCTCGTGCTCTCCTCCGATTCACGCCGGACACGCCAGACGTGGGAAGGTGTGGCGCCCGAGATCGCCGGAACGCCGGCAGTCAAGTTCCTGCGTTCGATGTTCGAGGCGAACGACTACCTTCCGGTCATCAAGAGCGAGGGGCGCAAGGCAGGCACGATCCTGCTCATCGGGCATAACCCTGCCATGCACGGGACGGCGGTGGAGATCGCCTCCAGCCTCGCCGGGCGCGACGGCGGAAAGCTCCGCCACGGCTTTCCCAAGGCGGCGCTCGCAATATTCGATTTCGACGGCGAGTGGAAATCGCTCCGCCCCGGTCAGATGCGGCTGCTGGCGTTCATCGAACCGGAGGACGGATAGAGACCCGGCAGGCGCGCTGCGTGCTTCGAGGCTCGCCGGAACTGCAGTCTCTACCCTTTGAATGGCGGGCAAACCCTCCCATATTCGCTTCCGGGAGTAAGCCTTGCCGGACATCGCATCCATTACCGACGAGGCGCGGATCGTCGCCGCCAATCTCTATGGGACACTCGTCGGCGGCGGCGTGCCCACGGTGCGGCTCGGGGTGACCGGACTGTCGCGCGCGGGCAAGACCGTCTTCATCACGGCGCTCGTCCACAATCTCGTGCATGGCGGCCGGCTGCCGCTCTTCGACGCCTACCAGGAGGGTCGCCTCGCCGAGGCGCGGCTGATGCCGCAGCCCGACGACGCGGTGCCGCGCTTCGACTACGAGGCGCACGTGAAGGACCTGGTGGAGCGCCGCATCTGGCCGCAGTCGACGAAGCGGATCAGCGAGCTCCGCATCGTCATCGAATACGAATCCGCGCACTATCTGAAGCGCCGGCTCGGACGCGGAAAGCTCAACCTCGACATCGTGGACTATCCCGGCGAGTGGCTGCTCGACCTCGCGCTGCTCCGGAAAAGCTACGCGGAATGGTCGGCCGAGGCGCTGGCCCTGTCGCGCGAAACACAACGGGCTTCCGTGGCGCGCGGCTGGCACGCGGCGCTGCAAGGCGTCGAGTCCTCAGCACCTGAAGACGAGGAGACGGCCCGCCGCCTCGCCGAGGCTTTCACCCGGTATCTCCGCGCGGCGCGCGCCGACGAGCACGCGCTTTCCATGCTGCCGCCCGGCCGCTTCCTGATGCCCGGCGATCTCGAAGGCTCGCCGGCACTGACCTTCGCGCCGCTCGACGCGCCCGCCGGCCCTAGCGCCGTCGAAGGCACGCTCGCCGCGATGATGGAGCGCCGCTACGAGGCGTACAAGACGCATGTGGTGAAGCCGTTCTTCCGCGATCATTTCGCGCGGCTCGACCGGCAGATCGTGCTGGTCGACATGCTGGCCGCACTGAACGCCGGGCCGGCCGCCATCCGCGATCTGGAAACAGCGCTCGCCGACGTGCTCTCCGCCTTCCGCCCCGGCAGGGCGAGCTGGCTGACCTCCTTCCTCACGCGCCGGATCGACCGCATCCTGTTCGCGGCGACCAAGGCCGATCACGTCCACCATTCCGACCACGACAATCTCGCGCGCCTGCTCGAACGGGTCGCCAAGCGCGCCGCCGAGCGCGCGGCCTTTTCCGGCGCGACGGTGCGGATCGTGCCGCTCGCCGCCGTGCGCGCCACCAAGGAGGCGAACGTCAAGCGCGGCGGCGAGCGGCTGCCGGCGATCTCCGGCGTGCCGATGCCGGGCGAGAAAGTGGGCGGCGAGGTCTATGACGGCGAAACGGAGATCGCCTTGTTTCCAGGCGACTTGCCGGACGATCCGGAATCGATCTTCGAGGCTCCCGGATCCGTCGAGGCAGCACTTGCCACGGAGGCTTTGGCGCTCCGGTTCCTCCGCTTCCGCCCGCCGCGGCTCGAGAAGACGGCTGAGGGCATGACCCTGTCGCTGCCGCACATCCGCCTTGACCAGACGCTGCAATTCCTGATCGGGGACAAGCTCGCATGAGAACTCCCGAGAAGCGCAGGCCCGAGGCTTTCCGTCTCGACCATCCTTCCGTCGAAGCGGTCGAGGAGGCGGAAATCCTGACCGGGCTCGAGCCTGTCGAGGCCGACGCGCATCAGGCGGTCGAAGCGATCGTCCATCCGCATCGGCGCGGCGTGCGATGGGGAGCGCTGGCAGCCGCGACCGGCGGCGCCATCGTCTCGCTCGCCGTCGGCGTGGGGTTCGATACGCTGGTGCGCGATCTCTTCGCGCGTGCCGAATGGCTCGGCTGGGCGGCGCTGGCGCTGATCGGGCTGTTCGTCGTCGCGCTGCTCGGGATCGTCGGGCGTGAGGTGCTCGGCCTCTTCCGCCTGAAGCACCTGGCGCGGCTGCGGCTCGCCTGCGATGCGGCGGCGGTCGCGAACAATCGCGACGCTTCCGTGGCGGCGCTTCACGGCGTGCTCGCGCTCTACGGCGGGCGCGCCGATACGGCTGCGGCGCGCCGTCGCGTCGCCGCGCATCTCGGCGAGATCATGGACGGGCGCGACCTCCTGATCCTCGCGGAGCGCGATCTCGTCGCGCCGCTCGACGCACGCGCCCGGGCACTCGCCTCCGCCGCCGCGCGGCGCGTCTCGGTGGTGACGGCGGTCAGCCCGCGCGCCTTCTTCGATGTCGCCTTCGTGCTCTTCGAAAGCGTGCGGCTCATCCGCCGCATAGCCGCGATCTATGGCGGCCGGCCGGGAACGCTCGGGCTCTTCCGGCTGCTGAAAGCAGTCCTCAGCCACCTTGCGGTCACCGGCTCGATCGCGATCGGCGACACCATCCTGCAGCAATTCGTCGGGCACGGAATCGCCGGCCGGCTCTCGGCGAAGCTCGGCGAGGGTGTCGTCAACGGGCTGATGACGGCGCGAATCGGCCTCTCGGCGATGGACGTCTGCCGTCCGCTCCCCTTCCTCGCGGCCGAACGCCCGCGTCTGAAGGATCTCGCCGGTAATCTGCTGACGCCTGGCGAGGGAGGCTGACAGGCCGATCACGATTCGTTAGGCTTAATGATCCGTTCACGTCTCGTTTCCTAAGGTCGGGACAGAACCCCGCATTTCGGAGCTCAGGATGCCCCGCGCCCTCGTTTTTCTGCTCAGCGCCATCGTCGCAATGGCTGCCCTTCCCGCCCGCGCCGACGACGCCGGGGCGTTCATGCAGCGCTTTTCGGGAGCATGGATCGGCTCCGGGCACATGCTGGTCGGCACCGACATCGAATTCGCCTGCGAGCTTAACGGCGATCCGAGCGAGACGAAGCTCACCTTCGGCATGAAGGGGACCTGCCGCATGGGCACCATGTCGGCGCCGATCAACGCCTCGATCCGCTACAATGCCGATACGAAGCAGTTCTACGGCGACTTCATGGGCGGCTCACAGGGCGACGGCGTGGATCTCGTCGGCGCGCGCGCCGGTGAAGGCTTCTCGCTCCGCCTTGTCCGCGGTTCGACGCAGGGTCGCCTCTCCGCCGAGACGATCGGCAAGAACGAGATGAAGGTCATCATCTACCTGAAGGACCCGCACTCCACCGCCGAGATGCCGGTGGTGGCCATGGGCTTCACGCGCAAGGAAGTCATCACCGGTTCGATCGCACCTTAGGGAAAGCGGTGCCCTCTCCCCTTGAGGGAGAGGGTGGGGTCCGGCCTTGGCCGGACCTCGGAAGAGAGGGACGCCTACGATCGGGCGGGGCGACAAATCGCAAAACTCCCCCTCATCCATTGCTCCGCAGCCACCTTCTCCCGCAAGGGGAGAAGGTCCGCGCATTCGCTGTCGCAGCCCTTTTCGCCCTCGCCTCTCCCGCGCACGCCGACGAACCCGTCGATCTTGAGCTCGTCCTCGCCATCGACGCGTCGAGCTCGGTCGATCCGACGGAGTGGACGCTTCAGCAGCAGGGCTATGCGGAGGCGTTCCGCGATCCGGACATCCAGGCGGCGATCGCCTCCGGCCCCAACAAGCGCGTCGCGCTCGCTGTCGTGGTCTGGGCCGACGCGACCGTGCCGCGCTGGGATGGCCCGTGGTTCCTGCTGACGTCGCCTGACGACAGCGACCGCTTCTCCGATTTCATGGCGAACTTGCCGCGCATCCCGGAGGGCGGCACGGGCATCGGCATGGGCGTCGCCGCCGCGATCCACAAGCTGGAGCGCAACGGCTTCACCTCGCCGCGCGAGGTGGTCGATGTCTCCGGCGACGGGCGCGAGACGCCGCCGCGCGAGAACGTCGTGCTGATGCCGATGGCGCACGCGCTCGCCGAGGCGCGCGGGGTGACGGTCAACGGCCTCGCGATCATCAACGAGGAGGATCTGAGCCTCGAGACCTGGTACCGCGACAATGTCATTGCGGGACCGGGGAGTTTTGTGATGACCGCGACGAACTATTCGAACTTCGCGACGGCAATCAAGAAGAAGCTGCTGAAGGAGATCACCTGGCAGGAAAAGCTGTCGCAGCGATGAAGGGCGCGTCTGCCCTCTCCCCTTGAGGGAGAGGGTGGGTCGGCGGAGCCGGCCGGGAGAGGGGGAGGTCTGCGATTTGCCGCCGAGGGTGGCCTTAGACCTCCCCCTCATCCGGCTGCTCCGCAGCCACCTTCTCCCTCAAGGGGAGAAGGCTCCTGCGCGCTAACCGATCCGCGTGGACTTCAGCTTCACTTCATCCAGCTCCACCCCGAACCCCGGCTTCTCCGAGAGCACCACCATCCCCTCCTTCGCGATATCGCTCGTCTCGCGCATCATGAAATCGCGCCGCTCCAGCGACCATTCCGGTGGATCGTAGGGGAACTCCAAAAACGGTGCGTTGGTGATGCCGCAGGTGAAGTGGGCGTTGGCGACGTACGACAGCCCGTTTGACCAGGTGTGCGGGGTGAAGATCAGGCCCGCCTCCTCCGCCATCGTCGCGATGCGCCGCAGCCCCGTGATGCCGCCGGTCAGCGCCACGTCCGGCTGCAGCACATCGAGGCAGCGCTCTTCGATCAGGTCGCGGAATTCGTAGAGCTCGCGGTTCATCTCGCCGCCGGCGACGCGGATGTCGACCATCTCACGCAGCGCCCGCATCCCCTTGCGGTCACCGCGGTGCAGCGGCTCCTCCATCCAGTAGACCCCGAGCCGCTCAAGCTCGCGCGCGACGGGGAGCGCGTCCTTCAGTGTCCAGGGCTGCTCGTCGTCATGGCTCATGCGCCAACCCTGATTGCAGTCGACCATCAGCTCGAGTTTCGCGCCGACCCGCTCGCGCACAGCCTCAAGGGCGCGGATATCATCGCGCCAGTCGCCGCGATGGAAGCGCAGCTTGAGCCCGCGAAAGCCGCGCGCGAGATACGCCTCCGCCGCCTCTGCCATCGCGCCGGCGTCACGGAGCGTCGCCGAGGAGGCGTAGGCGGGCACGCGGTCGGAGCGGCCGCCGAGGAGCCGCCAGACGGGCTGGCCGGCGATCTTGCCGGCGAGGTCCCAGAGCGCCAGGTCGAGCGGCCAGCAGCGGCCATAGTGGAACTGGATGTTGTCGAGGATCCGGTAATGCCGCTCGATGTCGCGCGGGTCGCGGCCGACGAAGAGATGCTCGTGGCCGGCAAAGCCGGTCATGGTGTCGCCCGAGCCGATGCCCTCAAGGCCTTCGTCGGTCTTCACGCGGACGATGGTCGCCTCGAATTTTTCACGCGGGCGAAAATCCCAGCTCGGCCGGAACGGTGGATCGAGCGGCAGGCGGTGGTGGGTGATTTCGATCGCGGTGATCTTCATGACGGGCGATAGCCTCAATATTTGTCGTCATGCCCGGACTTGATCCGGGCATCCATTCCGTGAGGGTCCAGGAGATTTCGAGGCCACGGAATGGATTGCCGGGTCAAGCCCGGCAATGACGACAGTTCTGAGAACCTTGCTCTGGCGTCGGCGGCGTCAGGCAAGGGCCAGCGTCATTCCAGCGAGCGGCAGAAGGTCGGCATCCGCGATCGTGCGCTTCGTCGATTTCCGCATTGAGGCATTTTCCGGCGCTGCCATGGCGGCGGCGAGCTTGTCCGCCGTAAGGCCCGGCGCGGCGGCGGATGTATCGAGGTCGAGCCCGACATCCTTCGCGAGCTTGCGGAAGGCGTCCGGCACGCGATCGGCGTCCGTCCCCTCTCCCATCGCCTCGGCGACGCGTGCGAACGCCTCGCGGTTCCCCTCCACCACCCACTCCGCGGTGGCCGCCATTGCGAGCGTCACCGCAAGACCATGCGGCACCGGCGCAAGGCTGCCGAGAGCGTGGCCGATATTGTGGGCGAGCGCCGTGCCGGCCTTGTGGATCGCGAGGCCGCCGAGCGCTGCGGCGTCGAGCATCCCCGCCCGCGCAGAAATGTTCTTCGGCTCCGCGACCGCCGCCGGCAGGTGCTGCACGACCAGCCGGATCGCGTGATACGCGGCCGTATCGCTTTCCGGCCCGGCGTTGCGGTTGGTCGCGGCCTCGATGGCGTGGACGAGCGCATCCATGCCGGTCATCGCGGTGAATTTCGGCGGCAGCCCGAGCGTCAGCTCCGGATCGAGGAGCGCGAGATCCGCTTCGAGCGGCGTTCCCCAGAACCAGAATTTCGTCTTCGCCGCGTCGGAGACGACCGAGATGCCGGTCATCTCCGAGCCCGTGCCGGCGGTCGTCGGGACGCAGACGATCGGGACCGACTTCTCCGGCAGCGGCTGCGCCGCCAGCCGGAAGTCGGAGACCGGCGCGTCGGTGCCAAGCATGACCGCGGCGAGCTTTCCGGCATCGAGCGCCGATCCGCCGCCGAGGCAGACGACGGCCCGGGCGCGCGCCGATTTCCCGAGCTGGCGGGCCGCCTCGACCTGCGCCTCCTTCGGCTCGCCGGCGATCTCGGCATAGACGACAACGGGAAACCCCGCCTCGCCCAGGACCTTCGCCGTTCGATCGACCAGCCCGAACGGCTTCAGCCCGGAATCCGCGACGAGCAGGACGGAAGCACCCTCGCCCGCGAGGTTGCGCACTTCCTCGCCAAGCGAGGCGAGAAGCCCGGCGCCCGAGATCGTCCGCGGCCCGTAGGGAACGTCGTGAAACGCCATCCGATGCTCTTGCCTTCGATCGTTTCGGGCGTGCCGTCAGGCAGGCAGTCCCTCTTCCAGAATCGTCTTCTGCACCGCAGGACGCTCGCGCATCCGCGCCATGAAGGCCGCGAGATTCTTGAAGGCGCTGAGGTCGAGTTTCATGCGGTCCGCCCAGCGCGTCACGACGTAAAGATAGGAATCGGCGACGATCGGCTTGTCGCCCATCAGGTAGGGCGACTTCCCGAGCGCATCGTCCACGGTCTTGTAGCGGGTCGTCAGCCGCTTCACGAAATTCTCCCGCAACGCGCCTTCGGCGCCGGCGAACAGCGGCCGGTAGCTGCCGTGCAGCTCGCTGTTGACGAAACCGACCCATTCCAGCGCGCGGTAGCGGTCCTTGCCGCTCTTCGGCATGAAGCCGGCCTCCGGCTTCAGATCGCCGATGAAGGGAAGGATCGCAGAATTCTCCAGCAGCACCGAGCCGTCGTCGAGGCGCAGCGCGGGAACGTAGCCGTTCGGATTGACCGAGTAGAAGTCCTCGCCATCGGGCGCCTTGCGCGTCTCGCGGTCGACCTTGGCGAACTCCGCGCCGGCATCAATTTCGTTCAGGACGATGTGCGCCGCCATCGCGCAGCTTCCGGCGAGATAATAGAGCTTCATGCAAAATCTCCAATGCCGGCGCAGCAGGCGCCAGCCGCAGCGGCGCTAGAGCATCCACCCGCCCGCCGCAAGGGGAACCGGGCGCGGTTACGTCAATGTGTCGTCGGCGCGGCCCCACTCTCCTCCATCTCGATGACCGGCAGCATCGCCATCAGCGTGTCGAGCGGCAGGTGGCAGAGGATCTCGTGGCCGGGCGTCGGCTCCACGACCGGCGGCGGGATCACGTCGCAGGTGCCGGCGATCATGTAGGGGCAGCGCGTCGAGAAAGGGCAGCCCGGCGGGGGATTGGAGGGCGAGGGAATCTCCCCGGAGAGCAGCACCTTGCGCTTCTTCACCCGCGTGTCGGCGATCGGCACGGCCGAGAGGAGAGCTTCGGTGTAGGGGTGGTAGGGCGGCGAGAAGACCTCGTCGGTCGTCCCCTGCTCCATGATCTGCCCGAGATACATGACGACGATGCGGTCGGCGAGATAGCGCACCACCGAGAGATCGTGGCTGATGAAGAG